>DATKIV010000050.1:0-114635 GCA_035543935.1 Allosphingosinicella sp. | reverse complement strand
ACCACGACCCAGAACAAAGTCTTCAGGAATTGCATGTCGCGCGTCTCCGGCTCGTCACCCTCTGCATTATGGCGCGCGCGGCAGGGGCGCAACCCGAGGAGGGCCTCGGGATTTCAGCCGATCTCCCGATCGAGGGACTCGAAGAGCGGCCCGATCGCGCCGAGACGGTCGCGTTCCTCGGCGACGATCGCGCGAAAGGCGTCTCGCTTCAGCGACATGACCGCGCCCGGATGGAGGTGAGCGCCTTCGGGAAGCGCCGAGACGAGGATGTCGATCAGCCGCTCGGCGCCGTGCAATCGGCCCCACAGATAATCATTCTCGCGATAGGCGCGGCTGAAGAAGGCGCCGAAGCTGTTGAACTGGAGCCCCTTCAGCGTCGCCTGCGGCCCCCCTTTTCGGATCGCGACCGCGTCGTTGGGCGAGATCCGGTCGACCTTGATCGGGTCGAACTCGTCCAGCCCCTCGCCCTGGAGCAAAGGCAGAGTGGCGATGTCGTAATAAGGGTAGCCGAGATAAGCGAGGATGAGCGCGCGCCGGTCCGCCTTGGGCAGGGTCAGCAAGGCCGCGGCCAGCGCCTCGTCCGTCTCCATGTCCAGCGCCCCGAGGCCGAGCATATCGGCCAGCGCCGCCGCCGCGGCGGCCGGCTCCTCGGCGGCCGCGGCGAAGGCGCGCCGCGCCGCTTCCTCCGCCCGGTCGGGCTCCTGCGCGCGATAGCGGGCGATCGAAGCGTGGAGGATGCGCAGCACCGCTTCCTGCTCCTCGCGCGGCGCCTCCATCGTCCCGGTGGTATCGGTGATGCGCCGGGCGACGAAGCGCAGCCGGCGGGTGCGGAAGGTGAGGTCGAAAGCGATCAGGAAAGCGACGACGTCGTCGCTCGCGCCCGTCGCCGTGACCGCTTCCGGATCGGTGAGGCCGACGGCGCGGACATGGTCCCACATGGCCTCGCGCACCGCCGATCGGCGCGCCGTGTCGCCGCCGCCGCCGAGGCGGAAGATGGTGGCGGCCATCTCCTCGACCACGGTCGCGATCTTAAGCTGGCCGTAGGCGGCATAAGCATAGCCGGCCTCGCGCGCGCTGAGCTTGTTGGCCCTGGCGCGCCAGCCGGCGAGCCGCGCCGGCGTCGGGCTCGCAAGGAAGAAGCTGGAGCCGATCGCGCGCTCGATCGCGGCCTCGACCTCGGGGCGGATCGATTCGGTGATTCGCCTGAGCCGCCGGATCCGCGCCGAGATCCGCTCGATCCCCTCGAGATTGTCGCGGATCGGCTGCTCCCGCGGAATGTCGGACAGCGCGCCGAACAAGGTGGCGAAGAAGCCCGGCGGCTCGGTTTCGCCGGTGCCGGTCAGCCGCACGCTCTTCATGCCGGGCTTGGGGTCGATATAGACGAAGCGCCGGTCGACCTCGCGCCGGGCCGGCCTTTTCTCGAGCGCAGCCACGGCCGGCCGGAACGGCGCGTTGTGGAGCACCGAGCCGTCGATCAGCACGGCCTCCTCGGCGTCGCCCATGGCGAAGCGGCGGGGCAGGGTCCCGGCCAGGAATGCGGCCCGGCCGGGCCATTTCTGCCCTCTCTTTTCAAGGCATTGGTCGAGCTCGTCCACACGAAATGGGGGGAAGGCGCCGGGGAAGCTCGCAGTCGCGCGCGCCGCGAAGACGAGCTCGGCGGGGTCGGCGAGCCGGCGCGCCTCGCCGCCCGGATCCTGGAAGGCGAGGGTCAGCCGATGCTCGGTTTCGACCACCTCGGGCGGCGAATTGAGGCGGAGCCGCTCGGGATAGCCGTGAAAGTCGGTGACCGTGACGAACAGGTCGAGCGGCTGGTAATCGGGCAGCAGCGGCGCGCCCTTCGGCCCGGCCTGCATCGCATCGAAGGCGCCGAGCAGGAGATTGGTGAGCTCGGGCCCCCCGAAGGGCGGCGCGAACCAGGGCGCTCGAACGAGCTTGGCGAGCTTGGCCTTGATCTCGGCGCGATGGCCCGGTTCGACGGTCTTGTCGATCGTGCCCGAACGCTGGGTCAGCGCCCAGGCGATTGGAACGGCGGCGAGCTTGGCGAGGCGCGACATCGCATTGCCGCCGGGCGCGAGCAGCGAATCGACGTCGGCCGAATCGAGCCACAGATCGGTGAGCGGATCGAGCGCGTCGCCGGTGGCGATGGCGTGGCCGAGGAAGACCGCGTTGATGCCGCCCGCGCTGGCGCCCGCCAATATGTCGACGATGATTCGGATATCGGTGTCGGCCTGGGTGGAAATTGCGTCGAGGAGCGTGGAATAGATATCGTCAATCTGTGGAGCATCCGATTCTCGCAACGCGCTCGAATGGACTCTCTGGCTCGCCCGGGCGAGGCGCCAGATCTCCTTGGTGATGCCGTGCATGTAGACGGCGAGGCTGACGCCGCCATAGCAGACCAGGGCGATCCGCAGTTCCTTCTCACGCATGGGACGCAGGGTGGCAGGAAGGCGACCGGCTGTCGAGCGCGTGCGCAAGCACCCGTTTTCGCTGCTTTCCTTCGCCGGGCGCGCGGGCTAGGGCGTCGCCCGTGTCCCGGGGCCGTATCGTCACTTTCGTCGTCATCGGCCTCATTGCCGTGATCCTCGCCTGGGGATTGAGCGGTCGCTTGTCGCGCGTGCCGTCCGAGCCCGCCGCCAGGACGGGCACCGCGCGCTTCACCATTCCCGTCGGCGCCGCCGCCGCCCATCCCCGCGGCGCGGTCGATTATGCCCGGCTCGACGAGCGGCTGAAGCGGCTGATGCGGGATCGCGCCATGGTCGGCCTGGCGGTCGGCGTCGTCGAGGACGGGCAGATCCGTTTCCTTCAGGGCTATGGCGTCACCCAGGCCGGGGGCAGCGAGCCGGTGACGCCGGGGACGGTGTTCCGCTGGGCCTCCTTGTCCAAGGGCGTCGCCGCCGACATGGTCGCGCGCCTCGCCGCCGACGGCCGGCTGTCGCTCGACGATCCGGTCGGCCGCTATGCCGCCTCGCTGCGCCTGCCCGACGGCTATGAGCAAAGGGCGACGGTCGCCAATTTGCTGTCGCACACGCTCGGCCTCTACGCCCATGCCGAGGATCCCCGGCTCGAGGACGGCATTGATCCGCATATCCTGCGCGGCATGCTCGCTCTGGCCCACAATACCTGCGCGCCCGGCGCCTGCCATGCTTATCAGAACGTCGCTTACGATGCCGCCTCGGAGATCGTCGAGCGGGTCACCGGTTTGCCTTACGGCCAGGTGCTGCGCGAGCGCTTCTTCGCGCCTTTGGGGATGACCGGGGCGAGCGCCAGCCGGGCCGAATTGATGGCCGCGCCGAGCTGGGCGCGCGGCCATGTCGGCGGCAATCCGCAGACGTTCGAGATCAGCGAGGCTTATTACCGGGTGCCGGCCGCGGGCGGGGTCAACGGCTCGATCCAGGACCTTGCCATCTGGATGCTGGCGCAAATGGGTCTGGCGCCCGACGTGCTGCCGCCGGCCGTGCTCAACGCGGTCCAGCAGGCGCGGGTCAACACGCCGGGCGAGACGCGCCGCCGCGCCCGCTTCCGCGAGCGCACCGCGACCTCGCAATATGGCCTCGGCTGGCGGATCCTCGATTATGCCGGCCACCGCGTCATCGGCCATCATGGCGGGGTAAGGGGCTATCGCTCGATGATCCTGTTCGATCCCGAGCGCCGCGCCGGCGTCGTCGCCCTGTGGAACTCCGCCAGCTCCCGCCCCAACGGCATCGAATATGAAGTCATGGACATGGTCTTCGGCCTCCCCTTTCACGACTGGCTCAATCTCGACAGCCGCGAGGCGCCCGGGTCGCTGGACGAAGAGGTGGAGGCCGAGACGGCACGGTCGGAGGGGCGCCGGGTGGAGCGGCGGCTGCCGGTCGGCGAGCCCCGCCAGCGGCGGCGCCCCGGCGCTGCTAGCGAGCGCCGAGCGCCCTGATCCGCGGCGCGAGGTCGGCCCAGATCGGCAGATGATCGGAGGCGCGGCGCGAGCAGGCCGTCTTGTGGGCGCCGCTGTCGACGACCTTGAGGTCGCGGCTGACCATGATCCGGTCCAGCGAGGCGATCGGCCGGCGCGCGTGGAAGCTCCTGCCGCACGGCGCGAAATCATGGTCGGCGGCGAATTCGCGCAACGAGCCGCCGCGCGAGCTCCATTCGTTGAGGTCGCCCATCAGCACCACCGAGGGCTCGCCCCCGCGCTCGCCGAGGTGATCGAGGATCGCCCGCGCCTGCCGCCGCCGCCACAGCCCGGAAAGATCGAGATGCATGCCGACGCAGCGCAGCAGGGTGCCGTCGATGCGCACGTCGGCGAGCACCGCGCCGCGCGGCTCGAGCGAGGGCAGGTCGAAGAGATGGTGCTCGAGCACCTCGATCTCCTTGCGCACGAGCAGGGCATTGCCATGCCATCCCATCGAGCCGGCGCGGATGTCGAGCTCGACCGCCTTATAGTCGCTATGCGCCTCGAGCAGGGCAATCGGGATCGCGCTCGCCCGCGAGCCGAAGCGCCGGTCGGCCTCCTGCAGCGCGATGACGTCGGCGTCGATCTCGTTCAGCACCTCGATCGTCCGCTCCGGCCGCCGCCGCCGGTCGGTGCCGATCGCCTTGCGCATATTGTAGGACGCGACCCGGATCATCGGAGGGGACAGTTCATGGCGGGGGGACTCATGGGTGGGGACAGTTACTTTTTTCCGGCCCGCCTGTCCTCATGGACAAAAGCCTAGGCGGAAAAAAGTAACTGTCCCCATTTTTCCGCTGTCCCCATCCAACCTCAATGGCTCTTGAGCTTGCCGAGCGCGTGATCGAGCGCCCGCACCGCCTTGTCCGCCGCCAGCGCCACCGCATTGTCGACCCGCGCGGCATCGGCATGGACGCCGACCGGGTCGTAGCCGTTGACGCGGACCTCGAGGCTGACGCGCTTGTCGCCGTCGCCGCCCTTGGCCCCGTTCATGTCGGCGACGTGGACCTCGACGCCGGTAATCCGCTGATCGAAGCGGCGAAGCTTGGCCCGCACCTTCTCCTCGAGCCGGGCATTGGCCCCGGCGTCGCTCTTGATATGGTTGTCGGTGCGGATCTGTACGAACATGCCTGCCTCCACGCGGTGATACCCACACAGGTTAATGCCGGGCGGGGCATGGACGTTCCTGAGCGGCGAAATTTAAGCTGGATGTTCCTGTCCTGTTCCGCTACGGCGGGGCCATGGCCAAGCCGAAGAAGCGCTATGTCTGCCAGGCCTGCGGGTCGATCGGCAGCCGCTGGACCGGCCAATGCGCCGATTGCGCGGAGTGGAACAGCCTTGTCGAGGATGCCGACGGCGTGGTCACGCCTTTCTCGGCGCGGCACAATCTCAGGACCGGCGGCCGCCGCGTCGACCTGGTCGGGCTCGACGCCGAAGTGCTCCTCCCCGAGCGGGTGCGCACCGGCATCGCCGAGTTCGATCGGGCGCTGGGCGGCGGCCTCGTCGCCGGCTCGGCGAGCCTGATCGGCGGCGATCCCGGCATCGGCAAGTCGACCCTGTTGCTGCAGGCCGCCGCGAAGGTCGCCGCGCAAGGCCTTGCCGTGGCTTATATTTCCGGCGAGGAGGCGGCGGACCAGGTGCGGCTGCGGGCGCGCCGGCTCGGGCTCGGCGCGGCGCCGCTCCGGCTCGCGGCGGCGACCTCGGTCCGCGACATCTTGACCACGCTCCAAGGGGACAGTTACTCGCCCCCATGGTCGAGGACGGACGGCAAGGCTGGGGAGGCGAGTGACTGTCCCCATCCGCCCGCTCTGGTCGTCATCGATTCGATCCAGACGATGTATTCGGACCTGATCGAGGGCGCCCCCGGCACGGTCAGCCAGGTCCGCGCCGCCGCCCATGAATTGATCCGCTTCGCCAAGGAAAGCGGCGCCGCGATCGTGCTGGTCGGCCATGTCACCAAGGACGGCGCCATCGCCGGGCCCAGGGTGCTCGAGCATATGGTCGATACGGTGCTCTCGTTCGAAGGCGAGCGCAGCCATCAATATCGCATCCTGCGCGCGACCAAGAACCGCTATGGCGGCACCGACGAGATCGGCGTCTTCGCGATGGGCGACGAGGGGCTGGCCGAGGTCGCCAACCCCTCGGCCCTGTTCCTCACCGACCGCGGCGAGGCGGTGCCCGGCGCGGTCGTCTTTCCGGCGCTGGAGGGGACGCGGCCGGTCCTGGTGGAGATCCAGGCGCTGACCGTCCGCCTCGCCAGCGGCGCCACCCCGCGCCGCGCCGCGGTGGGCTGGGATTCGGGAAGGCTTGCGATGATCCTCGCCGTGCTCGAGGCGCGCTGCGGATTGAGCTTCTCGACCTGCGAGGTCTATCTCAACGTCGCCGGCGGCTATCGAGTCACCGATCCGGCGGCGGACCTGGCGGTAGCGGCGGCTTTGGTTTCGGCGCTGGCAGAGCGCCCGGTGGCGCCCGAGACGGTGGCGTTCGGGGAAGTGGCGCTTTCCGGGGAGCTGAGGCCCGTAGCCCATGCCAGTCTGCGGCTCAAGGAGAGCGCTAAGCTTGGCTTCGAGCGCGCCTTGGTCCCGGCGGCGGTGGCGGACGGGAGCGGCGCGATGCGGGTCTCCGGTTTCGCCACGCTGGGGCAATTGGTCGATCATTTGCTCGGGCGGTAGAGACCCCCAACACCGTTCGCCCTGAGCCTGTCGAAGGGCTTTTCTTCCTTTGCTCGGGAAGAGAAGGGAGGGCTTCGACATGCTCAGCCCGAACGGGTGGGGGTGCTTCCCATCTCCCGAAACTCGCATTAGGCAAGCCCGATGCACTT
Organism: Allosphingosinicella sp.; assembly: GCA_035543935.1. GTDB lineage: Bacteria > Pseudomonadota > Alphaproteobacteria > Sphingomonadales > Sphingomonadaceae > Allosphingosinicella. The sequence continues at coordinate 107,889 of DATKIV010000050.1, read as the reverse complement.
CACCGCCCTCGATATCCTCGTCATCCTGCTTGTCGGAACCGGCCTGGTGTTCGGCTGGCTGCGCGGCTTCGTCGCCGAGATGCTGTCGCTGTTCGCATGGTTTCTGGCCATCCTGGCGCTCAGATTGCTGCACGCGCCGGTCGCGAGCCTGCTGGAAGGCGTGGTCGGAACGGCCTCGGGCGCCGCCGTGCTCGCCTTCGTCCTCGTCTTCGGCCTGGTCTTCTTCGCCGGCAAGCTCGCCTCGCGCCGGGTCGGCGCGCAGGTGCGCAAGTCCGTGGTTGGCCCGCTCGACCGCGTGCTCGGCGCGGCTTTCGGCGCGCTCAAGGGGCTGATCGGAATCACCCTGCTCTTCCTGGCCTTCAACCTCGTCTACGACACGATCTACGGGCGCCGGGCGGCGCGGCCCGAATGGGTCCGCGATTCGATGACCTACAGCCTGCTCAAGTCGAGCGGCACCACCGTCGTCGACCTGGTCGAGGCGCAGCGCGGGCCGGCTGCCGAGGGCAATGAGAGCGCCGGGAACGGCCAGTGACCGAGATAAGGCTGCACGACACGATGGCGCGGGAGAAGCGCGTCTTCATCCCCGCCGATCCGGCACGCGTCACCATGTATGTGTGCGGCCCCACGGTCTACAACCGCGCCCATATCGGCAACGCCCGGCCCGCCGTGGTCTTCGACGTGCTCGCCCGTTTGCTTCGCCACGTCTACGGCGCCGACAGCCTCGTTTATGCGCGCAACGTCACCGACGTCGACGACAAGATCATCGACTCCGCCCGCGCGGAGGGCGTCGATCCCAAAGCGATCACCGAGCGCTACGAGCGCTTTTACAACGAGGATATGGGCGCGCTCGGCGTCCAGCTCCCCACGATCGCCCCCCACGCCACCCACAATATCGCCGAGATGGTCGCGATGATCACGCGGCTGATCGAGACCGACAACGCCTATGAGGCGGACGGCCACGTCCTCTTCCACGTCCCCTCCGACCCGGATTACGGCGCGCTCGGCCGCCGCGACCGCGACGCGATGATCGCCGGCGCCCGAGTCGAGGTGGCGAGCTACAAGAAGGACCCGGCCGATTTCGTGCTGTGGAAGCCTTCGCCGCCGGAGATGATCGGCTGGGAGTCGCCCTGGGGCCGCGGCCGTCCCGGCTGGCACATCGAATGCTCGGCGATGATCGCCGCGCATCTCGGCGAGACCATCGACATCCACGGCGGCGGCCTCGACCTCATCTTCCCCCACCACGAGAATGAGATCGCCCAGAGCCGTTGCGCGCATGAAGGGGCGCCGCTGGCGCGTTACTGGGTCCACAACGGCTTCCTGTCGATGACGGGCTCCGAGAAGATGTCGAAGAGCCTCGGCAATGTGGTGACGGTGGAGGAATTGCTGGGGCAGGGGCACAAGGGCGAGGTGCTGCGCTTCGCGCTTCTGTCAGCCCATTACCGTCAGCCGCTGGAATGGTCGGAAGCGCTGATCGCGCAGAGCAAGGCGACCTTGGATCGGTGGTATAGGGCTTATTCCTTCGTCAGCCGCAAGGCGCCGGTCGACTTTCCGTTGTACAGCACCGACAATCTGGTCGTCGAGGCGCTGGCGGACGACTTGAACACACCGATGGCAATGTCCATCGTCTCGGATCATCTATCGGCGGCCTTTGTGCTCGGAGGCGGAGCGCTTCGATTGGACGATCAGGGTATCGTTCATGCTCTGAGGGGAGCAAAGTTGATGGGCTTTCTTACGGAAAGTCCGGAAGACTGGTTTCAGGCCGGCGTGGATTCCGAGCGGATCCAGTTCATGGTTGATCGTCGGGCGCTGGCCAAACGGAACCGTGATTTTGCCGACGCCGATCGCATCCGCGACGAACTTGCGGGGGAGGGTATCGTGCTGGAGGATGGCCCAGAAGGCACGGTCTGGCGCCGGGCCTGAGCTTCAAACTCGTGAATAGGGACACGTACTTTTTCCCGAAAAAGTACGTGTCCCCATTAGTCCCGCTCATCCTGAGTAGCCGGTGAGCCTGTCGAACCGGCGTATCGAAGGACGCACCTCAACCGAGCGGGCTAAGCTTTGCAAAAGGGGACACGTACTTTTTCGCGAAAAAGTACGTGTCCCCAATGGGCTGATCGTCTCCCGCACGGCAGCAAAGGCTCGGCGCGACTTCGCCGAGGCCGACCGGATTCGCGCCGCTCTGGCGGAGGAGGGGATTGTGCTGGAGGACGGGCCTGAAGGCACGGCCTGGCGCCGAGCCTGAGTTCTAAAGGGGACAGTCACAGTGACTGTCCCCTTTTGCGCGCTTTTGCCCCAGGCCTAGACGCCACCTCCCGCCCCCAGGGTGACGGGGAAGGGGCTCCCGACCTTGACTTGTAGGAGTTGGTCCGCTCCTGATTCCGGAGGAGAACGGACCTTGCCGACCGCCACCCTTCCCGGAACCGTAACCCTCGCGCCGCGCCATGCGCATCGGCCTGTCCGCCGCCGGAACGTGACAATTCCGGCGAAGATTCCTGCATCCGGCGTCATTCTTGTCACGTTCCGCCGGTTTGTGTCGCCGCCGCCGCCCTCTATAGGGGCCGGGTCATGACGTCGGCCCTCTACACTCGCGACATCCTTCGCCTCGCCGCTTCGATCCCGCATGCGCGGCGGCTCGATCATGCCCAGGCCACGGTGGAAAAGAGCTCGCCGGTCTGCGGCAGCCGGGTGGTCGTCGACCTCGTCCTCGACGAGGAGGGCAGGGTAAAGATGCTCGGGCAGGAGGTGCGGGCCTGCGCGCTCGGCCAGGCCTCGGCCTCCTTGATGGGCGCGCATGCGATCGGGCGCGGCGCCGCCGAGCTCGCCGAGGCGCGCGACGCGCTGGCCGCCTATCTTTCCGGCAGCCGCGACGATCCCGGCGGCTGGCCGGGCCTCGCCGTCTTCGCCGACGCGCGGCTCTATTCGGCGCGGCATGCCTCGATCCTGCTCGCCTTCGAGGCCGCGGCGGAGGCCGCGTCCTTGGCCGCGCGCGCGGCGGTTCCGCAATGAACGGCGCCGACGATGCGGGCGCCTCGATGCTCCACGACGCGGTGATCCTGCTCGGCGCAGCGCTCATCTTCGTCCTGCTGTTCCGCCGGCTCGGCCTCGGCGCGACCCTGGGCTATCTCGTCGCGGGCGCGACGGTGGGGCCGCAATTGCTCGGCATGGTCAGCGGCGCCGAGGGCAAGATGCACGTCGCCGAGATCGGCATCGTCCTCCTGCTCTTCCTGGTCGGGCTCGAGCTCAATCCCGGCCGGCTGTGGCGGATGCGCCACGATATTTTCGGCTTCGGCCTGCTCCAGGTCGTGATCTGCGGCATCGCCGCTTCGGCCCTGGTCTGGCTGGCGACCGGATCGTCCCTGGCGGCGTCTCTCGCGCTCGGCCTGCCGCTCGCTTTGTCGTCGACCGCGCAGGTGCTGCCGCTGCTGCAGTCGGCGGGGCGGCTGCGCACCCCGTTCGGCGAGCGCGCTTTCTCGATCCTGCTCTTCCAGGACCTGTCGATCGTGCCGCTGATCACCATCATCGCGGCGATGTCGCGCAACCCGGCCGATGCCGGCGGCCCGCCCGGCTGGCTGCTGGCGCTGAACACGGCCGGGGCGATCGTCGGGCTGGTCCTCGCCGGCCGCTTCCTCCTGAGGCCTCTGTTCCGGCTGATCGGCAATCTCGGCGAGCGCGAGATGTTCGTCTTCGCCGGCCTGTTCACGGTGATCGCCAGCGCCGCGGTGATGGAGCTGCTCGGCCTGTCGACCGCATTGGGCGCCTTCATCGCCGGCGTGATGCTCGCCGATTCGCCCTACCGGCACGAGCTCCAGGCCGACGTCGAGCCGTTCCGCTCGATCCTGCTCGGCCTGTTCTTCCTCACCGTCGGCATGCTGCTCGATCTTCACGCCATCGCCGAGCGTCCCGTCTTCGTGATCGGCATGGCCGCCGCTTTGATCGCGATCAAGGCCGGGGCGATCATGGGCCTGGCGCTGGCGTTCAGGATGGCCTGGCGCCGGGCGCTCGCGCTCGGCCTGCTGCTGAGCCAGGGCGGCGAGTTCGGCTTCGTCCTGTTCGCCCAGGCGCAAAATGCGATGCTGATCAGGCCGGAAGCGGCCAGCCTGTTCGGCGCGATCGTCACTTTGTCGATGGCGACGACGCCCTTCCTGATGATGGCGACCCGCAATTTCCGTTCCGAGCCGGTCGGCAAGGAAGAGCCCGAGGGGCCGAGCGCCGACGGATCGAGCGCGATCATCGTCGGCTATGGCCGGTTCGGCCAGACGGTGGGGCAGATGCTGGTCGCGCAGGGGATCGGCGTCACCCTGATCGACACCGACATCGAGATGATCGAGGTCGCCGGCAGCTTCGGCGCCAAGGTCTATTATGGCGACGGCACCAGGATCGACCTGCTCCGCCAGGCCGGCGCGGCAGAGGCCGAGCTGATCCTCTATTGCATCGACGGCGACCAGGTCGGGCCCGATCTGGCCGAGGCGGTGCACGAGACCTTCCCGGGCGCCGCCATCTTCGTGCGCGCCTTCGATCGCCGCGCTCTGCTCAAGCTCAAGGACGCACCGGTCGCGGGCGTGGTGCGCGAGGTGCTCGAATCGGCGGCCAGGATGGCGCGGATGGCGATGGAGAATGTCGGCGTCGACATGGAGGAGATCGACCGCACGGAGGCGCTCTACCGCGCCCGCGACCGCGAGCGATTGAAGGCGCAATTCGCCGCCAACGACCTCCGCGCCCAGATCGACCGCGTCATCATCACCCCGGAGGAAGCGAACGAGCCGGGCTAGCGATTCGATTCAGATGGCATCGTCATTCCAGCGAATAGGATCGTCATTCCAGCGAAAGCTGGAATCTCACTTCTTGAAGGCGCCGGAAGGAAAAGAGATTCCAGCTTTCGCTGGAATGACGGGTGCTTCAGCCCGAAAGAAACGCCCGGCCGATGCCGCGGGTCAGGACCAGAGCCGCGCCCTTCTTGTCATGGGCCATGCGCGCGGCGAGGCGGGACGGCTCGACGTCGCTGCTCGTCGGCAGCCCCACCGCGGCCAGATGGGCGATCGCCCGCTCGGCGTCGCCCGCGGGGCAGAAGCCGCGCTCGACCGACGCTCGGAACGCCATCGCCATGCCGATCGCCACCGCCTCGCCGTGGCGCATTCCCGTCTCCGCCTCGATGGCATGGCCGAAGCTGTGGCCGAAATTGAGCAAGGCGCGCCGCCCCGTCCGGTCCTCCTCGTCGCCGCTTACATAGCCGGCCTTGGCGCGCACGCAGGCCTCGATGGCGTGAAGCCGCGCCGCTTCATCGCCGCCGAGCAAAGCGGCGCCATTGGCCTCGCACCAGGCGAAGAAGCCGGGATCGCCGATCAGTCCGTATTTGACGACTTCGGCATAGCCGGCGCGCAGCTCGGCGGCGGGCAAGGTGCCGAGCGCGTCGGGGTCGATCAGGACCAAAGCGGGCGGGTGGAAGGCGCCGATCAGATTCTTGCCCTGGCGCGCATTGATCCCGGTCTTGCCGCCGATCGCCGAATCGGCCTGGGCGAGCAGGCTCGTCGGCACCGCCACCCACGCGCAGCCGCGCTTCAGCAAAGCCGCCGCGAAGCCGGCGAGATCGCCGACCACGCCGCCGCCGAGCGCGACGACATGATCGCCGCGGCCGAGGCCCGCCTCGATCATCGCGTCGAGCAGCGGCTCGAGCACGGCCATGCTCTTGCTGGCCTCGCCGGGCGCCACCACGAAGCGGCCGGCGAAATCGCCGCCCAGCCGCTCCGGCCAGCCGGCGCGCGAGACATTTTCGTCGGTGACCAGGAACAGCCGGCCAGGCGGGAGCGGCGCCGCGCCGATCAGCCCGGCGCCGATCAGGATTGGATAGGGCAGAGCGTCGATCCGGATCATGCCGGGCGCAACAAGGCAAGAATTCGGTCGACCGTGCGCTCGTGCGTCTCGGCGTCGCTGCGCACGGTGAAATGGGCCTCGGCGTAGATCGGCCCGCGCGTCTCGGCGAGCGCGGCCAGCAAAGCGCGTGGCTGCTTGCCCGCGAGCAGCGGCCGGTGGCCGCGGCGGGAGACCCTGGCGGCCAGCGCATCGAGGTCGCCGTCGAGCCAGATCGCCGTGCAGCGCGCCAGGATGAGCGCGCGGGTTTCCTCGTCCATGAAGGCGCCGCCGCCGGTGGCGATTACCCGGGGCGGGCCTTCGATCAGCCGTTTCATCACCCGCCGCTCGCCGTCGCGGAAATGGGCCTCGCCGAACCGCTCGAAAATCTCGGCGATGCTGAGGCCCGCCGCCGCCTCGATCTCGGCATCGGCGTCGGCGAAGGGCAAAGCGAGCCGTTTCGCCAGCCGCCGGCCGACGCTGGTCTTGCCCGCGCCCATCAGGCCGACGAGCGCGATCGACTTTTTCGGCTGTGCAAGCGGGTTGGGCATGAAGCGGGGGCTATACAGGCCGCGCCCCGCTGGGGCAAAAGGCCCGCCATGCCCAGAACCAGATCCAGCTTCCCGCCCCAGCGCCGCCGCCGCTCGCCCGTCGGCATGATCCTGCTCCTGCTTGCCGCGGCGCTTATCGGCTTCCTCATCTACCTCGGCGTGCGCAGCGACGAGGTCCCGGTCCAGCGGATCGAGCAGGACGTGACCAATGAGATTCGCGCCCGCTAGGAATATCCTGCTTGCCGGTAGCGCGGCGCTATTGGTTGCGATCCCGGCGTTGAGCCAGGATCGCCCCGAATCGCTGCTGCCGCCGGGCTTCGGCGATCCCAAGAGCCTGCCGCCGCCGGTCGAGAAAGCGACGCCGCAGCCGCGACCTCAGCTCCAGCCCCAGCCCGAGGGCCAACCGACCAACACGGCCGAGCCCGGTCCCGCCGCCACCGAAAATGGCGCCGCCGCCGAGGAGGGCGGCGCCGTCGAGGAGGTGCCGCTCACCACCAGCGCGCTGCCGCGGCCGAGCAATTATTTCACGGTGCCGGCGGGCAGCGCGCGCCCCACCGACCAAATCGGGCCGCTGGAGCCCGGCAATACCGGCCTTGGCGCCGAGGCGTTCGGCCGCACCAACGGCCTGCTGCTGCGCGCCCTGATGCGCCGGCTCGACGCGCCTTTGCCGTCGCGCTGGACCTCGATCCTGCTCCGCCGCGCCTTGCTGTCGCGCGTGCCCGTCCCCGCCGGCCTGCAGCCGGTCGATTGGGTCGCCGAGCGCGCCTCCTTGCTGCTCAACATGGGCGAGGCGGACGCGGCCCGGATGCTGGTCCAGGCCGTCGATGTCGAGCTCTACACGCCGCGGATGATCGAGGCGGCGTCGGAAACCGCGCTCGCCACCGCCGATCCGGCCGCGCTCTGCCCTTTGGTGGCGCCGGCGCGCAGCCTCTCCGACGCCCAGGTCTGGACGCTCGCCGACGGCATGTGCGCGGCGCTCGAGGGCGAATCGGCGCGGGCCAGCGCGATCATCGACCAGGTCCGCGACCGCAACGGCACCAGCATCGACCTCCAGCTCGCCGAGAAAGTAGTCGGCGCCGGCGCCGAGACGCGCCGCGCGATCCAGGTCGAATGGGAGGGGGTGAGCCGGATCACGCCGTGGCGCTTCGGCCTCGCCAGCGCCACCGGGGTCGTCATCCCGCCGCCGCTGCTGGACGGCGCCGGGCCGAGGGTCCAGGCTTGGCTCGCGCGCGCGCCGATGGTGCCGCTCGAGCAGCGCCTTGCCGCCGCCTCCACTGCCGCGGCGCTCGGCGTCTTCTCCTCCAACGCTCTGGTCGAGATCCACAGCCTGATCCTCGACCAGACCGACCCGGCCGAGGCGGCCGAGACGGTCGGGGCGCGACTCCGGACCGCCTGGGTGGAGCGCGACGCCGGCCGCCGGATGGAGGCGCTGCGCAGCCTGTGGAGCGAGAGCGAGGCCGTGATCGAGCGCCGGGCGCGGCTGATCCTCACCGCCGGCGCCGCGGCGCGCATCCCGGTCTCCGACGCGCTTGCCGGCGATGTCGACAATCTCGTCGCTTCGATGCTGAGCGCCGGCCACGACGTCGCGGCCGCGCGCTGGACGTCCGTGGTCGAGCAGAGCGGCCAGTCCGGCCGTGCCTGGGCGATGCTCGCGGTCGGCGCGGCGCGCCCGGCCGTCTCGCTCGACGCCGCCCGCATTCAGGCGTTCGTCGACGGCGACGACAGCCCGGGCCGCTGGCGCGGGCCGATGCTGGTCGCCGCGCTCGCCGGCCTCGGCCGGATCAGCGCCGATCAGGCCGCGTCCGCCGGCCTTCGCGCCGACGGCGAGGACGTCTGGACCCAGGCGATCGACCAGGCGGCGCGCGAGCGGGCGCCGGCCACGGTCGCATTGCTCGCCGGGATCGGCATGCAGACCGCCGACTGGTCGGGCGTGCCGCCCAAATATCTGTTCCATATCTGCAGGGCATTGCGCGCGGTCGGCCTCGATTTCGAGGCGCGGATGATCGCCGCCGAGGCGGTGGCGCGGCTGTGATTCCCCGCGCGGAGCGCGATTCCCTCGGTTCCGGCGAGGACCGCCAGCTCATCGCCGCCTTTCTCGAGATGATGGCCGCCGAGGCCGGCGCCGCCCGCAACACCTTGCTCGCCTACGAGCGCGACCTTCGGGGCGCGTCCGCGCTGCTCGAAGGCCGGCTCGCCGACGCCGGGGCCGAGGCATTGCGCGGGCTCGCCGCGGCCTGGATGCCGCTCAAGCGCGCCACCGTCGCCCGCAAGGCGGCGGCGCTCAGGCGCTTCTACGGCTTCCTCCAGGACGAAGGGATGCGCGCCGACGATCCCTCGCCGGCGCTGCCCCGCCCGGGCGCCGAGCGGCCGCTGCCGAGAATCCTCGATCATCGGGCGGTCGACGCCCTGTTCGCCGAGATCGAGCGCAGGCTCGAAGGCGGCGGCGTGCCGGCGCTTCGCCTCGCCGCCTTGATCGAGCTGCTCTACGGCTCGGGCCTGCGCGCCACCGAATTGGTGTCGCTGCCGCGAAACGCGGTCTCGCCCGACAAGCCGTTTCTGATCCTCAGGGGCAAAGGCGGACGCGAGCGGCTGGTGCCGATCTCCGACCGGGCCCGGGCGGCGGTGGCGGCTTATGCGGCGCACCTGCCGCGCGACGTGCCTTTCCTGTTCCAGTCTGGCGGGAAGCATCTCAGCCGGGTGCGTCTCCACCAGCTCGTCCGCGAGCTCGCCGCCGCCGCCGGCATCCCGCCGGAGCGGGTCAGCCCGCACGTGCTTCGCCACGCCTTCGCCACCCATTTGCTCGAGGGCGGGGCCGATCTGCGCGCCGTTCAGATGCTGCTCGGCCACGCCGATATCGCCACCACGCAAATCTACACCCACGTCGATTCGCGGCGCCTGATCGATCTGGTCAACAGCCGTCATCCGCTCGCCGACCGGCCGCGCGTTGACGTTAAGCCCCGGCGCGCTTAACCCCCGGCGCCGCATGGCCACCTTTCTCGATTTCGAAAAGCCGATCGCCGAGCTCGAAGCCCGGATCGCCGAGCTGCGCGACACCGCGTCTGCCGCCGAGCCCAATATCGAGGCCGAGATCGCCCGTCTCGAGGAGCGGGCGCAGCGGCTTCTGCGCGACACTTATGCCAAGCTCACGCCCTGGCAGAAGACGCAGGTCGCCCGCCACCCAGAGCGCCCGCACTTCAAGGATTATGTCGCCGGCCTCATCGAGGATTTCGTGCCGCTCGCCGGCGACCGCAACTTCGCCGACGATTCCGCGATCGTCGGCGGCCTCGGGCGGCTGGACGGGCGCCGCATCGTCGTGATCGGCCAGGAGAAAGGCGACGACACCAAGAGCCGCCTCGAGCATAATTTCGGCATGGCCAGGCCCGAAGGCTATCGCAAGGCGATCCGGCTGATGGACCTGGCCGACCGTTTCGGTCTGCCCGTGGTGACCCTGGTCGACACGCCCGGCGCCTTTCCCGGCGTCCAGGCGGAAGAGCGCGGCCAGGCCGAGGCGATCGCGCGCGCGACCGAAAAATGCCTGGCGATCGGCGTTCCCCTGGTCACCGCGATCACCGGCGAGGGCATGTCGGGCGGCGCGATCGGGATCGCCGCCGCCAACAAGGTGCTGATGCTCGAACATGCCATTTATGCGGTGATCTCGCCCGAAGGCTGCGCATCGATCCTGTGGCGCACCGCCGACAAGGCCGCCGACGCCGCCGAGGCGATGCGGGTGACCGCCGCCGACCTCAAGCAATTGGGGGTGATCGAGCGGATCGTGCCCGAGCCGACCGGCGGCGCCCACCGCCATCCCGAAGCGATGGTCGGCGAGCTCGGCGCTGCGATCGGCGAGGAGCTCGACGCGCTGGCGCCGCTCTCCCGCGACCAGGTCCGGGCCGATCGGCGTCAGAAGTTTCTCGACGTCGCTTAGGGACAGTCACTTTTCCGCACGACGGCGTCCACCCTTGCTCTGCCGTGCGGAAAAGTGACTGTCCCCAAAACGAAAAGGGCGGCGGAATTGCTTCCGCCGCCCTTCGTAACGTCTTCGGTTGAGCGGGATTAGCCGTTCATCGCCGAGGAAGCGTTGTTGAAGGTCGTCCGGATGCTGGTGCCGAGGCCCTGCATGGCGGTGATGGCGGCGACGGCGATGAGAGCGGCGATGAGGCCGTACTCGATGGCGGTGGCGCCTTTGTTGTTCTTGATGAACTTGCGAATGAACTGCATTTCCGGTCTCCTTGGTTCCACGTTCCTTGCGGAAGTCCACACTTCCTGGCCGCCCGCTTCTGGCTCTGTGGGTCAGCTACGCCCTCCTTATGGGACGGACCTTGCCAAATATTTAATGCGCAGGTGCGCCGGACGCATATCCCCGTGCGGCGCCCATGCGAAAGGCGGCGGAATCGCTCCCGCCGCCCTCCGTCCTACCTGGCCGTCCGATCAGCCGTTCATGGCCGAGGACGCGTTGTTGAAGGTCGTCACGATGCTGGTGCCGAGGCCCTGCATGGCCGCGATCGCCGCGACCGCGATCAGCGCCGCGATCAAACCATATTCGATCGCCGTGGCGCCCTTTGTGTTCCTGATAATCCTGCGGAGATACTGCATTTCGAATTCCTCGTATTTAGCGCCTTGAATCAGCGGCCTCAGACTTCGGGACTCGGCCTTAAAAAAGCGTTAAGAGCGGCTTGCGCAATTGCCGCCGGCAGGGGCGGCCCGGCCCGGCCTGGGTCACGACTGGGCGTCGCGCACCTCGGAGGAGACGTTGTTCCACATGCCGGTGGTGGTCGCGGCGAGCAAAGCGACGCCGCTCACGATGGCGAGGAAGACGAGCGCCACGATCAGGCCATATTCGACCGCCGTCGCTCCCTTTTGGTCCCGGGAAATTTCCCTCAGTCGCCGCATCGCCCGCATCCTTGACTTTGACCGCGCGGCGATAGCGGGCATACCGTTAACGGACTCTTTCCAGGAAAGGCGATTGTGGAAAAAATTCCGACAATGACCGTGGTCGCGGCGGCGCTGATCGACGCCGACGGGCGGGTGCTGCTGCAGCGGCGCGCGCCCGGGCGGGCGATGGCGGGCCTGTGGGAATTTCCGGGCGGCAAGGTCGAGGAAGGCGAGCTGCCCGAAGGAGCGCTGGTCCGCGAGCTTGCCGAAGAGCTCGGCATCGAGACGGATGCGGCGGCGCTGGCGCCCGCCTGCTTCGCCTCCGCGCCGGTCGGCCGTCGCCACATGATCCTGCTCCTCTATTCGTGCCGGCGCTGGCGCGGAGAGCCGCGGCCGCTCGACGCGAGCGCGCTCAAATGGCTGCTGCCCGCGGAGATGGCCGCCGAGGAGATGCCGCCCGCCGATCAGCCCCTCATTGCCCTGCTCGCGGCGCTGATCGCCCAAGGCGCGGCGTCATGACCCGCGCGCCCCAGGAGCGGCTCAGGCTGCCGATGATGGCGGTGGCGCTGCTTTTCCTGTTCGTTGCCGTGCTGGCGCTCGTGACGGTGCTGCGCGACCCCTATCAGATGGACTTCATCTCTTACTGGGCGGCGGCCCGGCTCGGCCTCGAGGGCAATCCGGCCGCCGCCTACGATTTCGCCACGCACCGCGCGGTCGAGCTCCAGGCGACGATGGTCGGCGGGCTGCCCTTCGGCTACCCGCCCAGCTTCATGCTGCTGGTGGCGCCGTTCGCCCTTTTTTCCTATCCGATCGGGGCGGTCGGCTGGGTGGTCGTGACCTTCGCGCTTTACGCTTTGGCGGTGCGCTGGTGGCGGCCGGACTTGCTGTGGCCGGCGCTGGCGATGCCGCCGGTCCTGATCAACGCGATCACCGGGCAGGCCGGCTTCCTCACCGCCGCTATGTTCCTCGGCGGCGCCGCCTTGCTGCCCAGGCGCCCGTTCGCCGGCGGCTTGCTGCTCGGGCTGCTGGTGATCAAGCCGCAGCTCGGCCTCATATTGCCGCTGGCCCTGCTCGCCGGCCGGCAATGGCGGGCGATCGCCGGGGCGGCCGTCTCCTCGGTCGGCCTCCTCCTCATCGGCCTGATCGCCTTCGGCTGGCGGACCTACGAGGCCTGGATCGGCCAGGCCGGCCTGTTCGCGTCGGTCGCGAGCGAGGGGCTGGCCGGCTGGCACCGCATGGCGAGCGTCTATGCGGCGGCGCGCTTCGCCGGCCTCGACGCCGGCCCGGCCTGGATTCTGCACGGCCTCGTCGCGCTGGCCGCGCTCGCCGCCGCGCTCTGGGTCTGGCACCGCCACGCCGACTGGGGCGCGCGCATCGCCGCGCTCGCCGCCGCGACCGTCCTCGCGAGTCCCTATATGTTCGGCTACGACACGCTGATCCTGGTCGCGCCCTTCGCCTGGCTGATCGCGCGCGGCCGCCACCTTGTGCCGGCGACGGCCTGCTGGGCGGTGCTGCTGCTCGGGCTGCTGCAGGCGCTGGGCTGGAGCGCCGGCCCGAACCTGGCGCCGCTCGCGCCGATCGTCCTGCTCGGCCTGGTCGTTTTCGAGCTGCGCCGCGATCAGCGCGACGGCGGCTTGAGCGCGTCGGCGAGCGAGGCGGTGGCGCTGCCGCGCCGCGCCGGGGCCGGCTGATCGGGCGCCGGCGCCCAGCCGCTCAGATAGACGATCTCGAACCGCTCCAGCGTTGCCGTCCCGAAATCGGCCGCTGCCGCGGCAAGGCCGATCCTGGTCAGGGGCCGGCGCGAGCGCAATGCGAGAGCGTTGGTCGCGCCCATCGCGCGCAGGTCCGCGATCAGCTTGTCGAGCGCGCCATAGCGCACCTCGACGACGTCGCGGTCGACCACCGGCAAAGCGAAGCCGGCGCGGACGAGGAGGTCGCCGGCCGCGCGCACGTCGATCTGCGGGTGGATGCGCGGGGAGGGGGCGAGGCCCTCGGCTTTCTCGGCCGCGCGCATCGCCCGCCGCAGCCGCGGCAGGCTGCCGGCGCCGGCGAAGGCGGCGAGGAACAGGCCGTCGGGCCTGAGCGCGCGCCGGATCAAGGCGAGCGCGCCGGGCAAATCGTTGATCGTGTCGAGCAGGCCGAGCGAGGTGACGAGGTCGAACGGCCCGTCGATGGCGGGGAGGTCCTCTTCGCCGGCCTCGGCCACGGCGAGGCCGCGGCCGCGCAGCGCTTCGGCGAGCGCGGGATGCGCGCTGACGTCGAGCGCGCTCGCGAAGGGGCGCGCGACCAGCGCCAGCCGCTCGAGCAGCTCTTCGGCGGCGCGGCGGTGGAGAAAGGCGGCGTCGCGTCCGCTGCGCGCCGCGCGGCCGCGGCGGAGCAGACCGAGGCGTGGATCGAATGGCTGGTTCGGGTGCGACACGATTGCGCTATACGGGCCCGACGCCGCCAAGGGGAGGGGAAGGATGCCACGCCCGATTCACTTCGAAATCCACGCCGACGACATGGACCGCGCCCAGGCTTTCTACGAAACCACGTTCGGCTGGACGTTCCAAAGCTGGGGCGACGGCTCGTATTGCCTGGTCCTGACCGGCGAAGGGCCCGGCATAGACGGCGGCATGATGCGCCGCCACGGCGCCCCGCCGCAAGGGGGCGAGCCGGTCAACAGCTGGGTGTGCACGGTCGATGTCGACGATGTCGACGCTTATGTCGCCAAAGCCGGCGCCAATGGCGGGTCGGTGGCGCTGCCAAAGATGGCGGTGCCGGGGGTCGGCTGGCTCGCTTATGTCAAGGACAGCGAAGGCAATATATTGGGGCTGATGCAGGCGGACAGCGCCGCCGCCTGAGGCGTTGCGCCCCGTCGCGCCTTCTCTTTGCCGGGAAGCAGAGCCGCAAGCCTGGGCATGCGGGACAGGCGGCGCATCGGCCTCCTTTCCATGATCGATCGTCTCGGCGTTCTTCCGAATCCCGCGAGAATCTGCGCCCCCGGCCTAAATCTCGCGATCAGCGCCGGCGCTGGAGCGATTGCTGGTAGTTCTGCTCGCATCGCGCGACGGCGCGCTCGTAAGCCCCATTCGCGCGGGTATGGCAGGCTTGAAGGACCCGGGGATCGCGCGGATGCGGACGGCATTGCCCAATGCTCTGGCTGCGATACGTCGCGGCGCTTTGCAAGCATTGGTTGCGCACCGCATCTGCATTTTGGGCAAATGCCGGTGCAACGGCGGTGAGGGCCAGGGCAATAGTGCCGATCGCGCGAATCTTGTTCATGACATGACCTCCCCATTACTGTCGTGTCCTGGTCTAGCGAAGCCGAGGTTTCGGTGACAACCTGATTCTTCATCGCGTAACGACGGACCGCGGCATCCTTTCGGTCCGATACGGCAAAGCCGGCGCCGCGCCGTTCCGCCAGCCTCGACTGTCCGCTCGCGGGCAATATGTTCGGATTCGGACGTTGGCGGGGACAGTCACTTTTCCGCACGGCGGTGGAAACCTGACGCCGCAGTGCGGAAAAAGTGACTGTCCCCATTCTGCCGGCGCTGGCACGCCTCTTGCTGCTTGGCCTTGCGACGCCCATTCAAGACTTACGCTTGGCCTTCCCGGCCTTGCCCGATAAAAGCCCCGAAGACGAACAAGTGTGTTGCATCACTAAAACAGTTGTGCGAGTAGCGAAGCGACGATGACCGAGCATGTTTTCGAACCGATGCGCCGCGCGATGGTCGCGAGCCAGCTGCGCACCACGGGGGTCAACGATCCCCGCGTGATCGCCGCGATGGGCGAGGTCGCGCGCGAGCGCTTCGTTCCGGCAGATCGCGCCGCGCTCGCTTATGCCGACGCCCTGGTGCCGCTTGGCGGCGGCCGCGCGCTCAATCCGCCGATGGCGCTCGGCCGGATGCTGACCGAGGCGCAGTTGAAGGGCGATGAAAGCGTGCTCGTCATCGGCGCCGCGACCGGCTATTCGGCCGCCTTGCTGGCGCGGCTTGCCGGATCGGTGACCGCGCTCGAGGAGGAGGACGCGCTCGCCGCCTTCGCCAAGACGGCGCTGGCGGGAACCGGCGTCGCTTCGGTCAAGGGGCCGCTTGCCAAAGGCTATGCCAGGAACGCGCCTTATGATTTCATCCTGATCGATGGCGCGGTCGAGCATCTGCCGGCGGCGATTATCGGCCAGGCGGCCGATGGCGGTCGGATTTCGCTCGCTTTGCTCGATCGCGGCGTGACCCGGCTCGCGCTCGGGCGCGTCGTCGCCGGCGCGTTCGGAATGAATGTCTATGCCGACGCGGAAGCGGCGGTGCTGCCCGGCTTCGAAAAGTCGCGCGGTTTCACATTTTGAGGACGGAGTGGTTTTGATGCGGGGAAGTTTGCTGGCGGCAGCCGGGGTGGCGGCCATCGCCTTGAGCGGTGGCGGCGTCCTGGCGCAGACGGCGGCGCCGATGGCCAGGCCGGTGCCCGTGCCCGCGCCGCCGGCGCCCGTCGATCATGGCCGGGAGCAATCGCTGCGCGACGCTCTGGTGCGCACCTACCAGACCAATCCGACGATCATGGCGGAGCGGCAGTCGCTCCGGCAGCTCGACGAGACTGTCGATATCGCCCGCGCCGCCGGCCGGCCCCAGGCCTCGGCGACGATGGGGCTCAACCAGGATCTCCTCACCACCAACATCCCGGGCAGCAACGGCCGCGATTTCAGCGTCGGCACCAACATCAGCATGCCGCTTTATTCGGGCGGACGGGTCAGGAACGGCGTCCGCGCCGCCAACACCCGCGTCGACGCCGGTCGCGCCGATCTGCGCGCCACCGAGGGCGACATCTTCACCGAGGCGGTCGCCGCCTACATGGACGTGATCCGCGACCGCTCGATCGTGCAGCTCAACCAGAATCAGGTTCGCGTTCTCCAGACCAACCTCCAGGCGACTCGCGACCGCTTCGAGGTCGGCGATCTCACCCGCACCGACGTCGCCCAGTCCGACGCGCGGCTCGCGCTGGCGCGCAGCCAATTGGCGCTCGCCGAAGGGCGCCTGCAGACCAGCGAGGAGAATTACCGTCGCGTGATCGGCGAGAGTCCCGAGGATCTGCAGCCGCCGCCGCCGCTGCCGACCTTGCCCGGCACCGCCGACCAGGCGACCGAGATCGCGCTCGGCAACAATGCCGATCTCGCCTCGATCGCCCACCAGACCCGCGCCGCCGGCTATGACGTCCGCTCGGTCCGCGGCGAGCGGCTGCCGACCATCTCGGCGGTCAATTCGACCCGCTATTTCAATTCGCTCGGCCGTGCCGACGAGGCCGCCGGCGTGGCGGAAGGCACCTTGCCCAATTCGACGATGACGAGCGGCATCGGCCTGTCGCTGAGCATGCCGCTCTACCAGGGCGGCGCCGCCGGCGCCCGCGTCCGCCGGGCCGAGGCGGTGCGCGGCCAGCTGCTCGAGCAATCGGTCGCGATCGAGCGGCTGGTCATCTCCAACACCCGCGCCGCCTTCGCCAATTACCGGGCCGCGCTCGAGGCGATCGATTCGAACGAGATCGCGGTCGCGGCCAACACGCTCGCGCTCGAGGGCACGCGCGCCGAGCAGACGGTCGGCACCCGCAACGTGCTCGACGTGCTCAACGCCGAGCAGGAGCTCCTGAACAGCCAGGTGCTGCTCGTCACCGCGCGCCGCGACGCCTATGTCGCCGGCTTCCAGCTGCTCAACACAATGGGCGCGGCCGAGGCCGAGGACCTCAACCTCGACGGCGGCCCGCTTTACGACCCGGTGGTCAATTACAACCGCTATTCGCGCAGCTGGAATGACTGGGACGACGGGCCGACCATCCATCCGGTGTCGACGCGGACCGCGCCGCCCAATTCGAGCAGCCCCGTCACAGAACCCCCCGTGACACAGGCGCCGCAATAAGCGATAAGCGCCTCATCATGGGGGATATTCAGCAAGACCCGTCGATGGAGGAGATCCTCGCTTCCATCAAGCGCGTGATCGCCGAGGACGGCCGCGCCGTCGCCTCGACCGCAACGGCGCGCCCGGCGCGGCGCATCGCCCGCGCCCCCGAGCCCCCCTCCGACGAAGACGTGCTCGAGCTGGACGAGCCCGTAACCGAAGGGCCGAGCCTGCTGTCCGAGGACGCCGCGGCGGCGAGCAGCAAGCGACTCGCTAGCCTCTCGGCGCTGCGCCAGCGCGGCGAGAGCCCGCCCGATCCCGGCGCGCTCGAGGCCGTGGTCCGCGAGATGCTGAAGCCGATGCTCAAGGACTGGCTCGACCAGCGCCTGCCCGAGATCGTCGAGGATCTCGTCACCCGCGAGATCGCCCGCCTGACCGGGCGCAATCTCTAAACGTTTTCGGCTTCGGCCCAATAGTCGTCATGCCGGACTTGATCCGACATCCCCCTTCCTGTTCGCGCCGGCCCTAAGAAGAGGGATCCCGGATCAAGTCCGGGATGACGATGGCGAGAGGTCGGGCGCCTACTCACCCCGCTTGCGGGAGGGATGGGGGTGGTCTAATCGCCCCGCTCATGAAAAAGCTCATGCTCGCGAGCCTCGCCGCGCTCGCATTCGCCCAGGCTCCCGCCGCTTCCGCCCGCCCGATCACCGCCACCGATCTCGCCACCCTGCGGCGGCTGACGGCGCCGGCCGTCTCGCCCGATGGAAACTGGGCGGTCTACCAGCTGCGCGAAACCGACCTCGAGGCCAATCGCGGCCGCACCGATCTGTGGCTGCTCGATCTGCGCGCGTCCGGCGCGGTGCCGGTCAGGATCGCCTCGGCGCCCGAGCATAATGAGCATGACCCGCGCTTTTCCGCCGACGGCCGCTGGCTTTATTATCTGAGCAACGCCTCGGGCAGCGACCAGCTCTGGCGGGTCGCGCTTCCCGGCGGCACGCCCGAGCGGGTCAGCGATTTCAACACCGACGTCGCCGGCTATCTGCTCGCGCCCAACGATTCGCGGATCGCGATGTGGGCGGACCGCGATGTCGTCTGCACCGACATCAACTGCACAAACGCGCCCCCGCCCGGGCGGCCCGGAGGCAGCGGCCGCGTCTATGACGAGACCTTCGTGCGCCATTGGGACGCCTGGGCCGAGCCCGGCATCCGCTCGCGCATCTTCACCTTCCCGGTGGTCGACGGCCGTCCGCAGGGCCGCGGCACGAACGTCGCGCGGGACCTGGTCGGCGATTCACCCTCCAAGCCGTTCGGCGGGGCCGAGGAGCTCGCCTTCAGCCCGGACGGCCGCACCTTTTATTTCACTTTGCGCGAGGGCGGCCGAGGCGAGCCTAACTCGACCAATATGGACATTTACGCCGTCCCGGCCGACGGCAGCGCCGCGCCGACCAACCTGACCACCGCCAACCGGGGCCAGGACACCGGCCCGGCCGTCTCGCCCGACGGCCGCTGGCTCGCTTACACCGCGATGGCGCGCGCGACCTACGAAGCCGATCGCCAAGTCGTGCAGCTGCGCGACCTTCGCACCGGCGCCACGCGCGCCCTGACCGCCGCCTGGGACCGGTCGGTGGGCTCGATCGCCTGGGCGCCCGACGGCCGCTCGCTTTACGTCACCGCCGGCGACACGCTCGACACGCCGGTCTTCCGAGTCGACGTCCGCAGCGGGCAGGTCACGCGCCTCACCCAGGCCGGAACCGCGGGCAATGTCGTTCCGCTGCGCGGCGGCTCCATCCTCTACACGCTGAACAGCCTGCAGGCGCCCGACGACCTCTACCGGCGCGACGGCCGCGGCACCGTCACCCGGCTCACCAGGGTCAACGCCGACAAAATGGCCGGCCTCGATCCGGTCAGCGTCCAGCGCTTCAGCTTTCCCGGGGCGCATGGCGACACGGTCTGGGGCCAGATCGTCCGGCCCGACGCCGTCGACAGGCGCGGGCCGATGCCGACCCTGCTGCTGATCCACGGCGGCCCGCAAGGCTCGTTCGGCAATGGCTGGTCCTATCGCTGGAACCCCTGGGTGTTCGCCGCGCCGGGCTATGGCGCGGTCACCGTCGATTTCCACGGCTCGACCGGTTACGGCCAGGCCTTCACCGATGCGATCAACCGCGACTGGGGCGGCGCCCCGCTCGAGGATTTGCGCCTCGGCCTCGCCGCCGCCGGCCGCACCGATCCGATGCTCGACACCGCCAACGCCTGCGCGCTCGGCGGCTCCTATGGCGGCTTCATGGCGAACTGGATCGCGGGCAATTGGCCCGACGGCTTCAAATGCCTGGTCAGCCATTCCGGCGTCTTCGACCAGCGCGCCATGGCCTATGAGACCGAGGAATTGTGGTTCAGCGAATGGGAGTTCGGCGGCCCCTATTACGAGCCCGCGGCAGCTGCCAATTACGAGCGCAACAACCCGGTCAATTTCGTCCAGAACTGGCGCACGCCGATGCTCGTCATCCACGGCGAACGCGATTTCCGCATCCCCTACAGCCAGTCCCTTGGCGTGTTCAACGCGCTCCAGCGCCGCGGCATCCCCTCACGCCTGGTCGTCTTCCCCGACGAGAATCACTGGATCCTGAAGCCCCAAAACTCGATCCAATGGTATCGCGAGGTCCATGGCTGGCTGGACCGGTGGCTGCGGCCGGATGGTCAACGCTAGGCTGTTCGCCTATATGGATGGCATGGCGAAGAGTCCTCGAAAGACAACGGTGGTTCTGGTGGACGGACCGCTTGATCCCGGCAAGCCGAGCAGGGCGAAGTACCGCACCGCTGAGCGTGACGGAAAGCGGGTCAGACTGCGGGTGGTTGACGCCGACGGTCCCCGCTTCACGGCCGATCTGCATGCCACGTTCGCTGCGAACGTTCGGCACGCGCGCGACGAAAACCGCGCCCTAGACAAGGATTGACCGGCAAGGGCGAGTCGGCGCCACGCCTATGGATCGTGGCGGGCCCCAATGGGTGCGGGAAGAGCACGATTTATTCCCGCAGCGACGTTGCCGAATTCGATGGCTCAGTATGGATCATCAACCCGGACTTGCTGACGGGCCGCCTCCGCGCGGAGGAGGGGTTGGAGCTTACGGAGGCGAATCTCGCCGCGGTGACAAGAATCGAAGCGTGGCTGGAGGCTTCGATCGACGTGCACCAAACCATTGGCGTGGACCGTCCTGTCTACGCCGAAATATCGGAACCTTGTGAATAAGGCGAAGCAACGCGGCTTCGAGATTCGCTTCGTCTATGTTTATGTCGACACCTTGGAGCGGCAGCTGGAACGCATCCGTTTTCGCGTGGTCAAAGGTGGACATGATGTGCCGGCAGACAAAGTTGCCGCTCGGCGCGGGCGCTCGTTTCGGGAATGTCCCTGGTTCTTCTGGCAAGCGCATCAAGCTTGGATTTTTGACAACTCGGGAGCCGAGCCAAAGCTCGTAGGATGGAAGGAAACGGAACACCTAGCGGAGTTCAGTGGAGAGATGATCGAGGAGCTGTTTGACGAATTCCGCGATCCAGACCGCTGGAGGTGAATGGCGGGCTTCACAATCCGTGAAGCCAGCCGCTAAGGCCCTCGCATGACCGAGCTGGCCAAGACGTTCGACCCCGCCGAGATCGAGGCGCGCTGGTATGCGCGCTGGGAAGAAGAGGGCTTGTTCCGGCCCGAGCGGCCCGACGCCGAGCCGTGGACGATCGTGATGCCGCCGCCCAACGTCACCGGCAGCCTGCATATCGGCCACGCGCTCGACGTGACCACGCAGGACATTCTCACCCGCCACGCCCGCCTCCAGGGCAAGGACGCGCTCTGGGTGGCGGGCATGGATCATGCCGGCATCGCGACGCAGATGGTGGTCGAGCGCCAGCTCGCCGAGCGCCAGCAAAAGCGCACCGATTTCACCCGCGACGAATTCGTCGCCAGGGTCTGGGAGTGGAAGGCAGAGAGCGGCGGCGCGATCACCCGCCAGCTGCGCCGGCTCGGCGCCTCGTGCGACTGGGCGAACGAGCGCTTCACGATGGACGAGGGCTTCAGCCGCGCCGTGCGCAAGGTCTTCGTCGACCTCCACGATCAGGGCCTGCTCTATCGCGACAAGCGCCTGGTGAACTGGGATCCGGGCCTCAAGACCGCCATCTCCGACCTCGAGGTCGAGACCAACGAAGTGGCGGGCAAATTCTGGCATCTCTCCTACCCGCTGGAGGACGGCTCGGACGCGATCTCGGTGGCCACCACCCGGCCCGAGACGATGCTCGCCGACATGGCGGTCGCGGTCCATCCCGAGGACGAACGCTACGCCGCTCTGGTCGGCCGCCAGGTCCGCCTGCCGATTACCGGCCGGCTGGTGCCGATCATCGCCGATCCGCACGCCGATCCGGCTTTGGGCTCGGGCGCGGTCAAGATCACGCCCGGACACGATTTCAACGATTTCGAAGTCGGCAAAAGGGTCGGGTTCAAGCCCGCCGGGATGCTCAACATGCTCGACGGCGAGGCGCGCCTGATCCAGACCGCCGATGGCCTGATCCCGGCGGCGCTGATCGGCCTCGACCGCTTCGAGGCCCGCACGCGGGTGGTCGAGATGCTCGAAGCCGAAGGGCGGCTGGAGAAGGTCGAGGATCGCGTCGTCGCCACGCCTTATGGCGACCGCTCGGGCGTGATCATCGAGCCGTGGCTGACCGACCAATGGTATGTCGACGCCGAGACGCTGGCCAGGCCGGCAATCGAGGGGGTCCGCGCTGGCGATATCCGGGTCGTGCCGGACACGTGGAAGAAGACGTGGTTCAATTGGCTCGAGAACATCCAGCCCTGGTGCGTCTCGCGCCAGCTCTGGTGGGGCCACCAGATCCCCGCCTGGTATGACGATGACGGCAATGTCTATGTCGCCGAGTGCGAGGCCGAAGCGCAGGCGCAGGCCGGGGAGAGCGCCAAGCTGCGCCGCGATCCCGACGTGCTCGATACCTGGTTCTCCTCGGCGCTCTGGCCGTTCGCGACTTTGGGCTGGCCCGAGCAGACGGAGGAGCTCCGCCGCCATTACCCCAACGACATCCTGATCTCGGGCTTCGACATCATCTTCTTCTGGGACGCGCGGATGGCGATGATGGGCTTCCACTTCATGGGCGAGAAGCCCTGGAAGACGCTCTATCTCCACGGCCTGGTCCGCGACGCCAAGGGCCAGAAGATGTCCAAGTCCAAGGGCAATACGGTCGACCCACTGGGTCTGATCGACCGCTACGGCGCCGACGCTTTGCGCTTCACCTTGGCGACGATGGAGAGCCAGGGCCGCGACATCAAATTGGATGAGAAGCGCGTCGAGGGCTATCGCAACTTCGCCACCAAATTGTGGAACGCCGCCCGCTTCTGCCAGGCCAACGGCATCGGCGCCTCGCAGGCGATCGGGCCCCCCGCGGCCACGCTCCCGGTCAATCGCTGGATCATCGGCGAAACGGTCAAGACCGTCCAGGCGCTCGACCTCGCGCTCGCCGAATTGCGCTACGACGAGAGCGCCAACACCATCTACCATTTCGTCTGGGCGACGTTCTGCGACTGGTATCTCGAGCTGATCAAACCCGCTTTCTCCGGCGAGGAGCGCGGCGAGATCGACGCCGAGTCCCGCGAGGTCGCCGGCTGGGTGCTCGACCAGATCTTCGTCATGCTCCACCCGTTCATGCCCTTCGTCACCGAGGAATTGTGGAACGCAATGGGCGCGCGGCCTTATCCCCTGATCCTCGCCAAATGGCCTGTGCCCGATGCGCGCGCGCTCGATCCCGAGGCGGGGCCGGAAATCGACTGGCTGATCCGCCTGGTCGGGGGGATCCGCGCCGCGCGCGCCGAATTGAACGTGCCCCCCGGCGCCAGGCTGCCGCTGCTCGTCCACGATGCCGGCACGGTTACGGCGACGCGGCTCGAACGCCACGCCGGTGCGCTCGCGAGGCTGGCCCGGATCGAGAGGATCAGCACCGAGACGGCGCAGGGCGGCGGCGCCCAGATCGTCGTCGACGAGGCGACCTTCGTCCTGCCGCTCGAAGGCGTCATCGACATCGCCGCCGAGAAGGCCCGCCTCGCCAGGGCCGCGGAAGCCGCCGAGAAGGAGCGTGATTCGCTCGCCGCCCGCCTCGCCAATCCGAGCTTCGTCGAGCGCGCCAAGCCGGAGGCGGTGGAGAAGGCGCGGGCGGACCATGACGAGAAGGCCTCCGACGCCGAGAAATATCGCGCCGCGCTCGCCAGGCTCGGCTGATGGCGTCGCGGCCCGGGCGGCGTGATCTCACGTCCGGACCGATCGGCAGGACCCTGCTGGCGTTTGCCGTTCCGACGCTGCTGTCCTCGGTCCTGCAGTCGCTGAACGGGTCGATCAACGCCATCTGGGTCGGCCGCTTCCTCGGCGAGAGCGCGCTGGCGGCGACCTCCAACGCCAATATGATCATGTTCCTGCTCATGGCCTTCGTCTTCGGCTTCGGCATGGCGGCGACGGTGCTGATCGGCCAGGCGTTCGGGCGGGGCGACATCGGCGGGGTCAGGCGGGTGATCGGCACCGCGATCGGCGGTTTCGTGCCGGTGGCGGCGGCGATCGCCATCCTCGGCTGGTTCGGCGCGCCGGCCTTGCTCGACCTGCTCGGCACGCCGCCCGATTCGGCGCCGCTCGCGCTGGCCTATCTGCGCGTCATCTTCCTCGCCATGCCGCCGATCCTGATCGCCATCGTGCTGACCATGGGCCTGCGCGGCACCGGCGATTCGATGACGCCGCTCTGGTTCATGCTGCTCGCGGTCTTGCTCGATTCGGGGCTCAACCCGGTCTTCATCCTCGGCCTCGGTCCGGCCCCGGCGCTCGGCATCGCCGGCTCGGCGACCGCCACCGTCATCGCCAATTACGCCGCTTTGATCGGCCTCCTCATCTATATCTACCGCCGCGACCTGCCGATCCGGCTGCGCGGGCCCGAGCTCAAATATCTGATCCCCGACCGCGCGCTGGTGCGCAACATGATCGTCAAGGGCCTGCCGATGGGATTGCAGATGATCGTCATCTCCGGCGCGGGGCTCGCCACTTTGGGCCTGGTTAACCGCGAAGGCGTCGACACCACCGCCGCCTTCGGCGTCGCCATGCAATTATGGACCTATTTGCAAATGCCCGCCATGGCGCTGGGCGCGGCGGTGAGCGCCATGGCGGCGCAGAATATCGGCGCCGGCAAATGGGAGCGGGTCGGCGCGATCACCCGCTCCGGCATCCTTTACAATTTGCTGATCACCGGCCTGCTCGTGGTCCTGCTCGCCATTGCCGACCGACCCGCGCTGGCCCTGTTCCTCGGCGGCGCCAGCCCGGCCTTGCCGATCGCCCAGCATATCCAGCTGCTGGCGACCTGGAGCTTCCTGTTGTTCGGGGTTACCATCATCCTGTTCGGCACGGTGCGCGCCAACGGGTCGGTGCTGGGGCCGCTGATCATCTTCGCCATCGGCCTCTTGCCGGTCCGCTTGGGCTTCGCGCTTGGCGCCTATCCCTGGCTCGGCGCCGACTCGCTCTGGCTGAGCTTCCCGGTCGGTTCGCTCGTGATCATGATGATGGCGATCGCCTTCTATCTCCACGGCGGCTGGCGGAACGCGCGCATGGAGATGCCGCCATCACGCCAGGCGCTGATCGAGGAGGCGCAGGCCGATGGCGAGCCCGGCGGACGGATCAACCCATCGGCGTAAATAGGGACAGTCTATATTTATCGCGTCCGCGGCTCTCCCGGAGAGCTGCGCCGGAAGCCGATAAATATAGACTGTCCTATTTTCTCAGTTCGTGGTGTCGGCGAGGTTCGAGCGGTATTTGGTGTTGGTCTGCCGGTCGTTGATCTCGATGTAGACGTAGCTTGGCGGAATTTGCCCCTCGGGCAGCGCGAACCAGATCCCGCCCAGGCTGTTCGGGCTGCCGAGCGCGCAGAAGCCATAGAGCCGCTGTCCCCGCGAGGTGAAGAAATCGACCCAGGACCGCGACGAATTGGCGTTGTTGCCGCAGGGCGGCAGGGCCGGCGCGGGCGCGAACATCGCCGCCGGATATTGGTCCTTGTTGAACACGTCGTAATTGTAGCGCACGAAAGCCTGGCCGTTGGCCGTATAATGTTCCTGGCCGAGCAGGTAGAGGATCGGGTTGGGCTGCGCCTGAGCGGCGCCGGCGCCGGTCACCCCCGTCAGCAACAGCGCGGCGAACATCGCGTGAGTCTTGATCCTGGTCATCGATCGTCCTTTCATCCCAGAGTGAAGGACGGGTTTTCTTGGCTCCCCGTGCCGATGGTCGTTTCGGCCCCGGCATAGTGCCATCGATCCATCCTCATTTCAAGGAAGCCGGGACGCGCGCCGCCGCGGGACGGGCATTGGTTTTTTCGCCGCTTTGCAGGCGGGGTGGCGCGCGCTAAGCCCTGCCGCGATGTCGTCACTCGCCTCCTTTCCCGCCCTTCGCCTGCGCCGCACCCGCTCCTCCGCCTGGAGCCGGGCGCTGGTCGCGGAGACGGTGCTGACTCCGGCGGACCTGATCTGGCCCTTGTTCGTCACCGAGGGGGAAGGTGTGGAGGAGCCGATCGCGACCCTGCCGGGCGTATCGCGCTGGTCGGTCGACCGGATCGGCGCGCGGGCGCGGGAGGCGCGCGACCTCGGCATCCCCTGCATCGCCTTGTTCCCCAACACGCCCGGCAATTTGCGAAGCGACGACGCCAGCGAGGCGCTCAACCCGGGCAACCTCATCTGCCGCGCCGTCAAGGCGGCCAAGGAAGCGGCGCCCGAGGTCGGTGTCCTGACCGACGTCGCGCTCGATCCCTATACGTCGCACGGCCATGACGGGATCGTCGATCGGGCGGGCAATGTGCTCAACGACGCGACCAGGGCCATCCTCGCCGACCAGGCGCTGGTCCAGGCCCAGGCGGGGGCCGACATCATCGCGCCGTCGGACATGATGGACGGCCGCGTCGGCGCAATCCGTTCAGCTTTGGAGCAGGCGGGCCATGTCAACGTCCAGATCATGGCCTATGCCGCGAAATATGCCTCCGCTTTCTACGGGCCCTTCCGCGATGCCGTCGGCTCGCGCGGCCTCTTGAAGGGCGACAAGAAGGGCTACCAGATGGATCCGGCCAATGCGCTCGAGGCGCTGCGCGAGGTCGCGCTCGATCTCGAAGAGGGCGCCGACACGGTGATGGTGAAGCCCGGCCTTCCTTATCTCGACATCATAAGACGCGTGAAAGACAGGTTCGAAGTGCCTGTTTTCGCTTATCAGGTCTCGGGAGAATATGCGATGATCGAGGCCGGCGCCGCGGCTGGGGCGGGGCAGCGCGACGCGATGGTGCTGGAGACCTTGATGGCGTTCAAGCGGGCCGGGGCATCGGGCGTGCTCACTTATCATGCGCCGCTCGCCGCGCGGCTGCTGGCCCGCTGATGGCGAAGGAGAAGGTCCGGACCGCCGGGGCTGCCGCATCGCCCGCACCCCCCGAGCCCGTACCCGGCGCCCGGGTGAACGAGCGTTATGCCCGGCCGCTCTTCATCCTCACCATCGTCACCGGCTCGTTCCTTTTATTTCTCACCCAGCCGATGATCGCGCGCATGGCCCTGCCCCGGGTCGGCGGCTCGCCGTCGATCTGGAACAGCGCGATGCTGGTCTACCAGCTGCTGCTCCTCGCCGGCTATGCTTATGCCCATGGCCTGTCCTATTTGCGGCCTCGGCTGCAGAGCGGAATCCATCTCGCAATCTTCGCTCTGGGCGCACTCTTCCTGCCGATCGGGCTGATCTCGGCGGTGCCGTCCGCGGACGTCCAGCCGGCTTTTTGGGTGCCCTGGTTCCTGATCAGCTCGATCGGTCTTCTCTTCTTCGTCGTGTCGGCCCAGGCGCCGCTGATGCAGCGCTGGTACGCGCTGGAGACGAGCCGCGGCGATCCCTATCCGCTTTACGCCGCCTCCAATCTCGGCAGCTTCGCCGGCCTCATCTCCTATCCGCTGATCGTCGAGCCGCTGATGAGCCTGCAGCAGCAAAGCTGGCTGTGGACGAGCCTCTATGCCGCGCTCGTCCTGCTCGTCGCTGCCTGTGCGCTGACCGTGCCGGCGCGGGCGGTGGAGGAGCTGCCCGAAGAAACCGCGCCGCCGCCGACGATGAAGCGGACCCTGCATTGGATCGTGCTCGCCGCGGTCCCGTCGGGACTGATGCTGTCGACGACGACGCACCTCACCACCGACATCGTCGCCGTGCCGATGCTCTGGGTGCTGCCGCTCGGCCTCTATCTGCTGAGCTTCGTCATCGCCTTCGCCCACCGCCGCGCCCCAGCCGATTTCATCACCATGCTGGCGCCGCTCATCATCCTGATCGCCGGCGGCCTCGCCTTCAACAGCGGCACCCAGAGCCCGCTCTTCTCGGTTACGCTGGGCCTCCTGCTGCTGCTCGCCATCGCGGTCGCGCTCCACACCGAATTGTTCCGGCTGCGGCCCGCGGTCGGCCATCTCACCCGCTTCTATCTGGTCATGTCGATCGGGGGGATGCTTGGCGGGGTCTTCTGCGCGATCGTCGCGCCGTTCGTGTTCGACTGGGCCTATGAGCATCCGCTGCTGATCCTCGCCGCCGCCGTGCTGGTGCCGCAGACCCCGCTCGTGCCCTGGCCCAAGGCCCATCGGCTGCTGCTGAGCGTCGCCTTGCCGATCGCCGCCTTCCTGCTCGCTTATGCCGTCTATCTTATCCGCGAATCGGTTCTTGAGAACAGCGCTGGAATGGCCATGGCCGGCTCGATCCTGATCTCGCTGCTCGCGCTCGCCTGCCTGGGCCGCCGCGTCGTCTTCATGCTGGCGCTCGCCGCGCTGATGCTGAGCTACGACGACAGGGGCATATTGCAGACCAGCTTCATCGAAGGCGCCCGCACCCGCTCCTATTTCGGCATCTACGAGGTCCGCGAGCGCTATTACGAGGCCGGCCCGGTCCGCGTCCTCACCCACGGCACCACCCTGCACGGCATCCAGTCCATGGTGCCGGGCCGCGAGCTCGAGCAGACCTCTTATTACGCGCCCAATTCGGGCGTCGGCCTCGCGCTGGCCAATGCCAACGCCTTGTTTCCCGGCAGGCCGGCGCGGATCGGGGTGATCGGCCTCGGCAGCGGCACCCTGTCCTGCTATGCGCGACCGGGCCAGAGCTGGACCTTCTTCGAGATCGACCCGGCGATGGTCGAGGTCGCGCGCAACCGTTTCACCTTCCTCTCCAGCTGCGCGCCCCAGGCGAGGATCGTGCTCGGCGACGCCCGGCTGAGCGTCGCCCGCCAGCCCGCCGGCGCGATCGACATCCTCGCCGTCGACGCCTTCTCGTCCGACGCAGTGCCGATGCACCTGCTCACCAGCGAGGCGCTCGAAGTCTATCGCAGGGCGCTCCGCCCGGACGGCATCGTCCTCTTTCACATCTCCAACCGCTATCTCGACCTGCAGCCGGTGATCGCCGATCTCGCCGCGCGCGGCGGCTGGACCGCAGCGATGATGGAATATTCGCCGACCGAAGCGGAGAAGGCGGCCAACGCCACGCTTTCGGTCTGGATCGCTCTGTCGCGCTCGCCCGGGACGATCGCGCGGCTGACGGCGGCGAGCGGCGAGCGCGCCGGGGCGTGGCTGGCGATCGAGCCGCAACCGGGCTTTTCGGGCTGGACCGACGACCATGCCTCGATCCTGCCGATCATCAACTTCCGCTCGCTCCTGCGGTTCGGCCGTTGAGCCGGCGGTGGCGATCGAGACGCCCCGGCTGATCCTTCGCGACTGGGGCGAAGCGGATATCGCCCCGTTCATCCGCCACACCAATAGGCCCGCGGTGATGCGCTGGCTGGGCGGGGTCCAGACGAAGGCTGCGCTCACCGAAGCAATCCGCGAGCGGATGATGCGCTGGCAGGAGGAGCGCGGCTTCACTTTCTGGGTGGTCGAGCGCAAGGCGGACGGCGAATTGCTCGGCTTTTGCGGGATCAAGATCGCCGACACGGCCGGCAGCCCGATCGAGGGCGTGCACGAGGTCGGCTGGCGCCTGCGCGAGGATGCGTGGGGGCGGGGCTATGCCAAAGAGGCGGCGATCGCGTCGCTCGATTTTGCCTTCGATACGCTCGGCGCCGGCCGCGTCGTCGCCATCACTTTCCAGGGCAATGTGCCAAGCTGGGGGCTGATGGAGCGGCTCGGCATGACCCGGCGGCCCGAATGCGACTATGACGATCCGCGCTTTCCCGATCTCAATCCGACCATCGTCTACGACATCAGGCCAGGGGAGCTTCGCCGATGAACCTGATCAGCTTGGGTGGACATCAACCGCGCGTGGATCCCGCCGCCTTCGTCGCGCCCGGCGTCCGGCTGATCGGCGACGTCGAGATCGGCGCGGAGTCGAGCATCTGGTACAATTGCGTGCTGCGCGGCGACGTCAATCGCATCCGCATCGGCGCGCGCAGCAACATCCAGGACGGCTCCGTCCTCCACGTCGATTCGCCGCGCCCGGGCCATGAAGCGGGCCATCCGACCCTGATCGGCGACGAGGTGCTGATCGGCCATATGGCGATGGTCCATGGCTGCCTGCTGCACGACCGCGCTTTCGTCGGCCTGGGGTCGATCGTCATGGACGGCTGCGAGATCGAGAGCGACGCCATGCTCGCCGCCGGCGCCCTGCTGACCCAAGGCAAGCGCATCCCCTCGGGCCAGCTCTGGGCCGGCCGCCCCGCCAAATATGTCCGCGACCTCGGCGAGGCCGACCTGGCCGGCATGGCGCTCGGCGTCGCCCATTATGTCGCGCTGGGAAAGCTCCACGCGGCGGCGATCACGGCAAGCGAAGACCAGCATCCCCTCCACCCGCCCATCCCGAGTAGGAACTGAGCTTGGCGAAGCATGTCCTGAGCGCCTGCCTTGGCAGGCAATCGAAGGGGCCCGTATCGAAGGACCGCGCGGATACTCCCTGCGTCCTTCGATACGCCGTTTCGACAAGCTCAACGGCTACTCAGGATGAGCGGGGAGGGCGGGGTTGCCCGGGTCAGTGCGGCAGCCGGTCGATCCGCGCCTGCTGGGCGGCGAGCAGGCGGTCGGCTTCGGCGACCGCCTCGTCGAGGCCTTCCCGGTCGGCGGCGCTCATCGGCTGGTCGGCTCGCTCAAGCGCGAGCTGGTGGAGCTCGGCGGCCGCGGCCGCGGTCCGGCCGCGCGCCGCCTCGACGCGCGAGAGCGCCTGCTGCGCCTCGATCCAGACGTTGGAGCCGACCAGGCCGCCCCGCGCCGCCCGCGCCGCGGCGCCATAATCGGCCTCGAACGTCCGGTTCCCCTGCCGCGCCTCGGCGAGCAAATCCGCGATTCGCGCCCGCACGGCCGGGTCGTCGGCGACGATCGGCGCCTCGCGCACCGGCTCCTCGATCGTCAGCCGTTCGTCCGGCCGTGGCGCCAGCGACGGGAAGGGGCCTTCGGTCACGCAGCCTGCGAGCAGGGCGCCGGTGAGAGCGGCGAGGAGGGCGGCACGCTTGGTCATCCGCACCTCCCTATGCGCCCGGCCGCGGCCCCGCAACCGCGCCCGCAATAGCGGCCGCAACCGGCGCAGGCGGGGCTTGCGCGCCCTTGCCCTTCCCCCTATGTCGCACCCTCCCGCGCGCCCGTAGCTCAGCTGGATAGAGCACCAGACTACGAATCTGGGGGCCGGAGGTTCGAATCCTTCCGGGCGCGCCATTTTCCCCAATGATCAGAGTCCATACGCTCCTGACGAAAAGCGTGAGCGGTGGGGTCGAGGACCTCGTGTAGCGCATTTATAGCCGATCCCCGCTTTCAGTGGCGGCCTGCCAAGGCCGCTAATGGCGAGGGGAGCAGTCATGGGGCTACGGACCTGGTGGGGCGAGTCCGGGAGCAACGGCTCGGCGCCGCTACTTGCCGAGCGGCGCCCCGGAACAGTCGAGGCCCCGGCTGGCAAGTTGGGGCGGCGGAATTTGGTGGAAAGCGGACTTCTGGTTATTGGCCACACCGACAAAGCAGCGCGCAGATTGTGCCGAGCCCCACTTCAGCGCAAACTCGGCTCAAGCTATTCCGAAGGGCCTTGAGGGGAGATTTTGCAGCATGGCGAAGCTCGTCTTCGGAATGAACCAGTCGCTGGACGGCTATGTCGACCATATGGCGTTTGCGCCGGGCCCAACGCTCTTCCGCCACTTCATCGAGGAGGCCCGGGCGCAGGCGGGCAGCGTGTACGGCCGCCGCATGTATGAGGTCATGCGTTACTGGGACGACGATCATCCTGAATGGGATGCAGAGGAACAGGCCTTCGCGGCGGCGTGGCGCAAGCAGCCGAAATGGGTCGTCTCGCGCTCGTTGAAGTCGGTCGGCCCCAACGCCAGGCTAATCGAGGATGATCTCGAGGGCGCGATCCGCGCGCTGAAGGCCGAGCGCGGCGGCGAGATCGAAGTCGCCGGCCCGGACCTGGCGCAAAGCCTCACCGACCTTGGCCTGATCGATGAGTATCGGATCTACCTGCACCCCGTCGTGCTTGGTCACGGCAAGCCATATTTCGCCGGACCCCGGCCGCCGCTCCGCCTGATGGCTCATGATCGGATATGCGAGGATGTGATCAGGTTGACGTACGTTCCTGCCTGATCGCGCGACTCGCCTGACGGACTGCCAAAAAAGTGGCAACCTTAGGAAGCGACCGAGTTGCGGGCGTTCAGGATTCGTGTGATCGTCGGGCTATGGGGCGTCGCTGGCTCACCATCGTGGCAATTGCAATGTTGCTGGGCGGCCTTGTCTATCGTCACCAGGCCCGCTCATTTTCAGTCCCGGAATGGGTTCATGAATGGGAAGGGCACGGGCCGGACCCTGGCACGAGCGAGTTCCGCATCGCACAGGCGTCCGCCGAGCAGCGCGCGCGCGCGCGGCAGAGGGCTGCGCCGTATCAGGCAGCCGTTACGTTTCTTCTCGTGCTTGGCGCGGGGCTGATCTGGCGCGCGACAAAGGCGTGGCTGCGCTCCCGAAGAAGTCGTCGAACTCCGACGTCTACGGCGCTTTCTTGATCGTCGCGAACAGCAGCTAGCCACCATTCGCCGCCATTCAGCACGGTCGGCCAGGAACGAGGGATCGAAGGGTGTCTTTCCCTGTCCAGAGGGCAGCGGCCCAGCCGCTCATGATCGCGCCTTCGACGTTCGCGACCATGTCGTCGATAAGGAACAGGTCTTCAGGCCGGAAGCCGGTACGGGCCTCGATGCTCTTGTAAAAGCTTGCGGCAGGTTTCGAGCAGCCGAGTTCGGCCGCGTAGTGCAGGCCATCGAAGCTGCTGCGAAAGTCGAGGTCTTCCCATAGATAGCGAGCGCGCTCATGCTCTTGCACCGTCGCGAGATGAACCTCGATCCCGGCTGCCCGGATCGATGTCAGCTCAGCCAGCAAAGAGTCGTTCAGGTGAGCATCGTTGCTGAACCAATAGTCGATCAGCGCATCGCAGGTCATTTGAGGCGATATGTCTTGCAGCACCGGTGCGAGACGCTCACGCAGCGACGCGCGCCCGTGCATCACGTCGTCCCAGTGCGGCTTGAAAAAGGCGGTCTGAAGCGCCGCTGCTGGAATGCCGAGATCGCGCTCCAGATTGGCGCTCCACCCGCGCTCGTCCGGATGGACAATAAGCACGCCATCCACATCGACCATGATCGCCTTGATCGTCATCGGATCATCAGAAGCATCGTTCATTCCGCCCGGCAAGCGATAGCCGGACTTCCCACGCATCCTCAGGCCACGCCGAGCTTCCCGCGTTCCCCGTCGCGGGGATCATCCGGCGACTCGGAAATCGCGGCAAAACAAAAGCCTCGACCGGCCCCTTCGGCGCGCGCGGCATTCGTCGCCCGATGTTGCAAGGCCGGGGGTGGCGTGCGAGATGTCGCGCTTCGGGAGGGGGCTGCCATGATGATGCTGCCGATCGCTTTGACGGCCGCCGGCGCCGCCGGTCTGGTCAACTTCTGGCTCTCGTGGCGCATTGCGCAGATACGCGAAGCCGAGAAGATATCGGTCGGCGACGGCGGCAATCCGCGGCTGCTCGCGCGGATGCGCGCGCAACTCAACTTCGCCGAATATGCGCCGGTGGTGCTGATCCTGGTCGCGCTGGTCGAGGCGACGAGGGGGACCCATTTGTGGCTGTGGATCGTCGCGGGGGTCTTCATCGTCGGCCGCGTTCTCCATGGCTTGGGGATGGACGGCTGGCGCTTCGGGCGCACCGCGGGGATGATCTGCACCGCGCCGGTCATGATCGGGCTGGCGCTCTATGCGGTGGTGATTCCCTTTCTTGGCCCCGTTTAGCGCTTTTCCCCTCGATACGGTCCGAAGCGAGGCGGCTTCGTCGCGGCCGCCTGGACTTTCGTCGTGCGCCGCTACTCCATTCATCCCTGCTTCAGCACGATTCGCCGACAGGCCCACCGTTCGACGCCGCGCTGTTGCGGTGCCGCGACAGGGTGATGAGAGGTTAGGATGAAAGGTCTCGGGATTGCTCTCGTGCTGGCGGCGGCCTTCGCAATGCCCCCTTCGGCGATCGGCCAGGACAATGCGGCGCCGGCGGCGCGCCCGCTCGCGGCGGGCCAGAGCCTGACCGGCGAATTGAGCGCCAACGACGCGCAGCGCCGCTCGGGGAAATATGAGGACGTCTTCACCGTCCAGGGCCGGCGCGGCGAGCGCATCGACTTGAGGCTCATCTCCAGCGACTTCGACCCGCTGCTGGTGGTGAGCGGGCCGGGCGGCTTCAGCCTCACCAACGACGACGAGGACGGCCAGGAGGAATCGACCAACAGCCGGCTGGTCATCGAATTCCCCGCCGACGGCGCCTATCGCGTCGGCGTCTCCAGCTTCCGCTCCGGCGAAACCGGGAGCTACCGGCTGCAGGCGGAAAGGCCCGCCGCGAACGTCGCGGTCAACGCCCCCCAGCGCGCCGTGCCGATCCGCATCGGCCAGAGCGTCAACGGCCGGCTGGCCGAGGGCGACGGCCGCCGCGCGTCGGGCGAATATAGCGACCATTACCGCTTCACCGCGCGCCGCGGCGAGCGGGTTCGGATCTCGCTCACCGGCGGTGAGGACATGGACACCTATCTGATGCTCCAGCGGCCGGACGGCTCCCAGGACGCCAATGACGACAGCGAGGAGAACGGCCAGCCCTCGCTCAACAGCCGTCTCGACACGGTGCTCGCCGAGGATGGCGACTATGTCATCGTCGCCACGACCTACCGGCCGAACACGACCGGCGACTATCGGCTGAGCCTTGAACGCAGCCCGGGCCTGCCGCGCCAGATCGGCGTCCGCGGCGGGCCGCGCGTCGTCGCCTTGCTGGTCGGCGTTTCCGATTATGGCGAGCGGATCAACCCGCTGTCCAACACCGACGCCGACGCGCGCGAGCTCTACAATTCCTTGCGCGGCGCCGGCCTGCTCCATCCCGCCAGCCAGCTCCTCGTCAACGAGCAGGCGACGACCAAGAACGTCGCCCAGGCCTTCGAGCGCGCGGCGGCGGCCGCGGGGCCCGACGATCTCTTCCTCTTCTTCTTCTCGGGCCACGGCGCCCAGGTCGACGTCCCGGTCAGCGCGGCCGAGCTCGACGGGCGCGCCGAAACGATCGAGCTTTACGACGCGGCTCTGTCCGACGCCCAGCTCGCGCCGCTATTCCGCAACGTGCGCGGGCGGATGTCGATGCTGGTCATCGACGCCTGCTTCGCCGGCGGCTTCCGCAGCCTGATCGACCGGCCGGGCGTCATGGGCCTGTTCAGCTCGGAGGAGGATCTGACCAGCCTCGTCGCCGACCGGTTCAAGGCGGGCGGCTTCCTCTCCTATTTTCTGCGCGGCGGCCTGTCGGGCGGGGCCGACGAGGACGGCGACCGCATCGTCACCGCCGGCGAGCTTTCCACCTATGTCCGCCGCCGCTTCCGCCGCGAGGGCGACATCCCGGCGCAGACTCGCGAGGACGCGCAGAATTACCAGAATCTGCTGGTCGAGCGCGGCGGCATCCATGTCGACGACGTGGTGGTGCGGCTCGCCTCGGCCGCGGGCGCCGCCATGCCGCAGGCGCGACAGGCGCCGGTCCATGTCCAGACCGCGCCGGCCGGCGAGGAGGGCGGGAAAAGGCGGACGCCACGGCCGCCGAAGCGCTAGCGCGCCGGCAGCAGGAACGTGACCCTGTAGATGTCGCCGACGCAGGGGCGGCCGTCCGGCACATAGACCGGCTGGTAGCGTGCGCGTCGGCTGACCTCGGCGGTGGCGTCGCCGAAGATGAAGGGGGGATAGGCGACGATCGTGCGCGACCCCGCCACGACGCCGTCGGGGGCGATCGACATTTCGTTGACCGCCCATCCTTCGAAGCCCCAGCGCAGCGCGTCATTGGGGAAATCGCGGTAGGTGGTCCGCAGCGGCTTCGGCGTCGCCGGCAGGCCGCAGCGGTCGGCGCCGGCGCCGATCGCCTCGTGCGCCGCGCGGGCGGCGGGGAGCTGGCCGCGAAGCGCATGGACCGCCGAGTCTATCTCCAGCGCTTCGGTGGCGATGCCGGAGCCAGCGCGCGCCTCCGGCAGGGCGCGGATCTCGCGCGCCAGAGCGAGCGCCTGATCGGGCTCGTCGTGGCGATAATGGGCGCGCGCCTGCGCCAGGCGCACGAGCGCGCCGGCCTCGGGCGAGCCGGCGATTTCGGGCATCGCCAGGAGCGCGGCGAAATCCCGATCCGGGTTGCGTCCGCCCGGCGGGCCCATCGGCAATTGCGCCTTGCCGATGTCGAGGGCGATGCTGGCGAGAACGGGCGCCGGCGCCGATAGCGCCGCAGCCATTTGCAGGCCGCGGCGGCGGTAATCGTCGCGCGCGGTCTTGGGGAGTTGCGGCCGATCGGCGAGGATCAGGAGCAAAGGCAGCATCGCGCGGGGCTGCGGGCCGGGCGCGGCCTCCAGCGCCGCGAGCTCCGCCGAAACCGCGGCTGCCGGTCGGTCGGCCCGCAGCGCGAGCGCACGTTCCCATTCCGGATCCGCCGCGGCGAGCCGGCCCAGGACGGCATTGTCCTCGGCATAACGGTCCGGCGGGACGCCCTGGCGGCAGCGGACTTCGAGCCGGACGACGGTTCGGAACAGGGCCGGGATGGATTTCAGCGCGTCGGCGTCGAACGACCAGCGGCGCACCGCGTGGGCCAGCGCGATCGCGCCCGGCCCCTGCCGCGACGCATAGATCGGCTTGGCGTCGGCGACGGCCCCATCCTCGCCGAGCACGGCCTCGACCACCACCACATCGTCGGGGCCGAGCGCGGCGCTGCATTGCGGAAGCCCCCGCCAATCGTTCAGCACGAAGCGTCCGCGCGGGAACAGGCCGGCGCCGGTATGGGCGAGATAGCGCCGGGCGGCGTCGGGATCGCCGGCGCGCAATGCGGCGATGGCGAGGTCCGATCGGACGAGCAGATCGGCGCGGTCGACCCGCGTCGTCAAATTGCCGAGCAGCCGCATCGCCGTCTCGAGCTCGCTCCGCGCCTCCGCGAAGCGGCCGAGGTTGAGCAAGGCGCGGCCCTTCAGCGTGTGGACTTCGCCGGCAAGCGCCCGATTGTCAGGGGCGACCTCGGCGGCGAGCCGCAGGGCGGCATCGGCGTCGGCGAGCGCCGCCTCGACATTGGTAAACAATTGCGTCTGGATGATGCCCCGCCGCAGCAGCAGCCGATCGGCGCTCGAAACGGTCAGGGCGTCGGCAATCCGGTAGTTGCGGAGCGCCTCGGAGTAATCGAGGTCGTGCTCGGCGATCAGGCCGAGGTTCAGCAGGCCGGTGAACCGATCCGCGGTTAGCGTCGCGTCGTCGGCGGGCAGGGCGGGCAGGCCGAGGCGGATTGCCGCGGCCGCGTCGTCGAGCCTGCCCAGGCCGATGAGGACGCCGCCGCGGCGGACGCGCACCAGGCCGACGGTGCGGGCGTTGCTCCCGGCGCGTATCTCGAGCGCGTCGAGCAGGCGCAGGGCTTCCGCCCAATTGCGCGCGTCGATCGCCGCCTGGGCGGCGTCGAACTGCTGCTGCACCGTTTGCCTCTGCTGCGCCGCCGCCGTTCCGACCGGAACCGCAAGCGCGCACAGCAGTGCCAGACTTGTTCCCCGTCTCATCGCAGCCCCTCCCTGCCGCCGGCCATATCAGAGGATTCGGGCGGCTGGCGCAATGGCTGGCGACGGCGGTCCGCGCTAGCCTCCGACGTGCTCGGGCTTCCCCTTGCGCTTGGTCGAGGCGAATTCCTCGAGCTGCTTCTCGGTCATCGATTCGGCCATCTGCTTCGAGGCGCCCTTGAGCTTGTTCTTGGGCGTGTCGCCGCGCTTGGCCGACAGAGCGGCGCCGGCGGCTTTCTGCTGGGCGGCTGACTTGGCGGGCATGATATTTCTCCTTCGCGGGAAAAACACATTGCTCAGAGCAAGGTTTCCAGGTCGAGCAGCGCGTGGAGCGCGTGCCGCGCCGCTTCGATCTCCTGCGGCAGGGCGCGACCGGCGAGGTCGGCGGGCGCGATCTCTTCCGGCCAATGCGCCTCGATGCAGGCGGCGATCCGGTCGAGCTTCGTCTCGTCGACCAGGAAGCGGGGATCGATTGTGGCGGGATCGGCGACGACGCGCAGCCTGAGGCAGGCCGGGCCGCCGCCATTGGCCATGGACTGGCGCACGTCGACCAGGTCGAGCCGCCGGATCGGGCCGTTGCCGGCGACCAGCGTCTCGAGCCATTGCCAGACCGCCGGCGTCTCGCGCGCCTCCCCGGGCAGAATCAGCGCCATGCCGCCTTCGGGCAGAGTCACCAGCTGGGCGTTGAACAGATAGGATTTGATCGCGTCGGCGAGGCTGAGGATTGCTGCGGGGACCTCGACGATCTCCGTCTCCGGCAGCAGCCGCCTCAGGTCCGCGTAGAAACCCGCTTTGTCGGCGAATGCCTGCTCATGGGCGAACAGGACATGCTCGTTGGCGACTGCGACGACGTCGTTGTGGAAGGCACCGGCCGCGATCGCCTCCTCGGACTGCTGGACAAATAGGGTCCGGGTCGGAGCGAGCCGGTTCAGACGAGCGACCGCGCGCGACGCCTCGGCATGCTGGCGCGCCGGGAAGGCGCCGCCGCGCACGCCGTAGACGAAGACCTCCACCCCCGCCGCGCCATGGCCGGCGCAGAGGCGCATATGGTTGGCCGCGCCCTCGTCGCCGAACGTGGCGGGCACCGGCGCGTGGACCGCGAAAGAGGTGGCGTCGGCGAAGGCGAGCCTGAGCTGGCTCAGCGTCCCCGGCCATTCGTGGCTGCGATGCGCCATCGTATTGAGGTTGGCGACGGTGAGGTGGCAGCGGCCGTCTCTTGTGTCCGGGGCGGGCGAAACGGTTGCAGCATTGGCCGCCCACATCGCCGAGGCGGACAAAGCGGCGGCGCGCAGCGTCTCGGACGCCTCCTCGCTGCTCGTGCCGAGCGCTTCCAGCCAGGCACGGTTCGGCCTTCGATGCGGCAGGAAGATCCCCTGCGCGAGACCGAGCCCCAGAATGTGCCGCATCTTGCCGATGCCCTGCAGCGCCGCGGCGCGCGGGAAAGCGGTGCTGCCGGCATTGAGGGTGGCGGCGAGATTGCCGAGGCTGAGCCCGGCATAATTGTGGCTCGGCCCGACGATGCCGTCGAAATTGATCTCGACGAGCGGCATGAGCTCAGCGCCCGACGGCGAGGAAGCTGCCGCCCGGCGCGATGCCGAGCAAGGAAGCGGCGGGGCTGTCGAGCGTGGCCTGGCCCTCGCCGAGCAGGTTCACATGGCCGTAGCCCGAGGCGAAGGTCTCGCGCTCGCCGGCGGCCAGCATCATCCTTTTGCCGACATCCTCGTCGTCGATGCGCGCGAGCGTCAGCGCCTGGGCTTCGCGGATGGTGCGGATGTTGTCCGTCTCGGCCGCCATGGTCGGCCCGCCGTCGAAAATGTCGATATAGTCGCCGCCGCTGAAGCCCTCCTGCTCGAGCATCCGCATCGCCGCCCGGCCGGTCGGGTGCGGGATCGCCATGATCGCCCGCGCGCTTTCCGGCAGCAAGGCGGTGTAGATCGGCGTCTTGGGCATGAGGTCGGCGATGAAGCGGGTGCCGTGGGCGCCGTTGAACGTGTCCGCGTCCTGGAAGTTCATGCCGAAGAAGCGGCCGGCAATGGCGTCCCAGAAGGGCGAGCCGCCGGCTTCGTCGATGACCCCGCGCAACTCCGCCAGGACGCGGTCGGCGAAGCGCTTCCGATGCAGCCGGATGAACAGATAGCGGCTGCGCGCGAGCAGCACGCCGAGGCCGCCGGCGCGCTCGTTCGGGTGGAGGAAGAGGCCGCCGACCTCCGAGCTGCCCTCGAAATCGGTGGTCAGGGTCAGCATCTCGGCGCGGAAGGTCTTGCCGAGCTCGGGCGAGGTCTGCGTCATCGTGCTCAGGCGATAGGAATAGAAAGGCTCGGTCATGCCGACCCGGCTGAACACCTGGCAGGTGCCGCGGATCTGGCCGGTCTCGACGTTTTCCAGCACGAACACGAACAGGTCGCCGTCCGGATTGCCCTCGTCATTGCCGAAGGCCTGCTCGGAGCGCGCCAGCTTGGCGACGAGCGTGCCTTTGTCGGCGGGCAGGTTGGTGAAGCCGCCGCCGGTCAGCTTGGCCATTTCGTAGATCGCCTGGAAATCCTCGTTCCGCGCCGGCCGTACCCTGAAGCTCACAATGATTCCCCGCTGGCGAGACGAATGACCGTCAGCGCCGACAATCGCGCGCGCTCGGCGAGGCTCCCGACGATCAGATATTCCTCGTCCGAATGGATGGCGCCGCCGCGCGCGCCCATCGTGTCGACGACGGGGACGCCGCAGGCGGCGATATTGTTGCCGTCGCAGACGCCGCCGGTGTCGCGCCAGCCTATGTCCTGGCCGAGATCGGCGCCGGCGCGTTTGACCAGCTCGAACAGCTTTTGCGCCCCGGCGTCGATCGGCTTGGGCGCCCGCGCGAAGCCGCCGTGGACGCGGACCTGAACGTCGTGCTTGGCCGCCACCGCCGCCACCGCTTCGTCGAGCGCGGCCTCAGCCGCCGCCTGGAGCGCCGGCGTGCGCGGCCGCACGTTGACGCGCAGCACCGCTTGGTCGGGTACGACGTTGTTCGGCCCGCCGCCGTCGATCCTGGCGGGATTGACGGTCAGCCCGTCTCTTCTGGCCGCGGCGAGGCGCAGCGCCAGATCGGCCGCCGCCAGCAAGGCGTTGCGCCCTTCTTCGGGATTGCGGCCGGCGTGGGCGCTGCGGCCCGCGATGGAGATGGAGAAATTGCCGCTCCCCGGCCGCGCGCCCGCCAGCGTGCCGTCGGGCAGAGCGGAGGGCTCGTAGGTCAAAGCCGCTTTCTTGCCGCGCGCCGCCCGCGCGATCAACGCCGCCGAGCCGGGCGAGCCGACCTCCTCGTCGCTGTTGATCACCACCTCGTAGCCAAGCCCGATTGCGCCGACGCCCTCCACCGCGCGCAAGGCCGCGAGCATCACCGCGATGCCGCTCTTCATGTCGGCCACGCCCGGCCCGCCGAGCACGCCGGGCTCGCGCCAGAACACCTTCTGGAAATCGTGATCGGCGCCGAACACGGTATCCATATGGCCGGTGAAGAGCAGCTGGACGGGCGCGTCGGGCCGGACCGTCACGTGCAGGTTGCGGCCGTGCGCGATCATGTCGAGCGCCCCGTCCGCCGCCATCGCCTCGACCGGCGCGGCATCCTTCAGCGCGACAGTGCCGGGCAGCGCCGAAAAGGCGTCCGCCAGCAGGCCCGCCACGGTCTCCAGGCCGGCGAGGTTGCGCGACCCGCTGTTGACCGCGGCCCACTCGGTCACCTGGTCGAGCATCGGCGCGTCCGCAGCGCGCTCGACCACCGCCGCTTCGATCTGGGTCAGGTCCCGCATGGCGAGCGCTCTAGCGCGGGTCCGGGGCTAAAGCCACTCCGCGAAGGCCTCGAGCACGTCCTCGTACAGCCGCTGCTTGAACGGCACGATCAGCGCCGGCAGCTCGGCGGGATCGGCCCATTTCCAGGCGCGGAATTCGGGCTCGGGCGTTTGGAGATTGACGTCTTCATCCTCGCCCAGGAAGCGCATCAGGAACCAGGTCTGGCGCTGGCCGCGCCATTTGCCGTTCCACATCTTGCCAACGAGGTCGTCGGGCAGATCGTAGAGCAATTCGACCGGGCAGCGGGCGACGATCTCGACCTTGTCGCGGGCGATGCCGGTTTCTTCCGCGAGCTCGCGCAGGGCGCCGTCCTCGGGCTCCTCGCCCGGATCAAGCCCGCCCTGCGGCATCTGCCAGGCCTCGAGCGTCGAATCGAGGCGCTGGCCGACCCAGACCCTGCCGTCGCGGTTCAGGAGCATCACGCCCGCCGCGGGCCGGTAGGGCAGGGCGGCCTTGTCCGTCATTTCGCCCTGGCCTCGCTCAGCAGCAATTTCAGCGCGGCGACGCAGCCGGCAATATCCCCGACCGAGGACGGCACCGCTTTGCGGAGGTTGATGAAGCCGTGGATATTGCCCTCGGCCTCACGGAAGACGGTCGGCACGCCGGCCGCCACGCAGGCGGCGGCATAAGCGCGGCCCTGGTCGCGGATCGGATCGAGGCTGGCGGTGACCACCAAAGTCGGCGGCATCCCGGCCTGGCTTTTCACAAGCGGTGCGTAGCGCCAGTCCTTTTCGTCGGCGGCATAGCATTGCTCGAACCAGTCCATGCCCTCGCCGGTCAGGAAATGGCCCTCGCAAAAATCCTCGTAGCTCGGATAGCCCTTGCCGGGGTCGGCGGCCGGATAGATCGGCCATTGCACGAGCACCGGCACCGCCGCCGGCTCGTCGCGCAGGGCAAGCGTGACGATGATCGCGAAATTGCCGCCGGCGCTGTCGCCGCAGGTGACGAGCCCCGTCACCTCGCGTCCGAGCGCCTCCGGGCTCGCCGCCGCCCAGCGCGCCGCCGCGATCGAATCCTCGATTCCGGCCGGCCAGGGATGCTCGGGCGCGAGGCGATAGTCGACCGCCAGCACCGGCATGTCCAGTTCGCGCGCCATCTCGGCGCAGAAGGGCTCGTGCGTGTCGAGGTCGCCGAGCACGAAGCCGCCGCCGTGCATGAACAGGAAAAGCGGCCCCGGCTCACGCTTCCCGCGGGCGTC
Source organism: Allosphingosinicella sp. (assembly GCA_035543935.1). Lineage (GTDB taxonomy): Bacteria > Pseudomonadota > Alphaproteobacteria > Sphingomonadales > Sphingomonadaceae > Allosphingosinicella. The sequence goes on along the minus strand of DATKIV010000050.1, from coordinate 65,689 downwards.
GTAGAGCCGGAGCGGGATGTCGCCCCCCGGCCCCGGGCAGGAAAGGTCGCGGACCACGGCCAGCTCCCCCGCCGGCACATCGGCGACGTGGCAGCCGGCGCGCATCATGTTGCGTGCCTCGACCGGGCCCGCTTCATGGCTTTTCGGCCCCGGCAGCGCGTTCAGATAATCGAGGAACAGCCGCACGTCCGGCCGGACATAAGGATCCGCCATCCATTTTTCCCTTCACCGGGCGAATCGTTCGGCCCGTTCGTGCGTTCCATAGGCGAACGCGCGGCCTCCGCCACCTGTTGTGGCTTACGTCGGACAGGTCTAGGGTCGCGTCTTGCGTACAGATTTCGAGGAATCAGCCGTGGCCACGGCCAGACATTATCTCACCCCAGAAGAAGCCGGAAACGATGCGCCCCTGGAAGCGGTGGTGGTCCGTTTCGCCGGCGATTCCGGCGACGGCATGCAGCTGACCGGCGGCCAGTTCACTTTGTCGACCGCGCTCGCCGGCAACGATCTCGCCACCTTCCCCGATTTCCCCGCCGAGATCCGCGCGCCGCAGGGGACGACCTTCGGCGTTTCCGCCTTCCAGATCAATTTCGGCTCTTCGGCGATCGAAACCGCCGGCGACGCGCCCGACGTGCTGATCGCGATGAACCCGGCCGCGCTCAAGACCAATGTCGACGATCTCAAGCCCGGCGGCCTGATCATCGCCGACGAGGGCGAGTTCGGCGCCCGCAACCTCGCCAAAGCTGGCTATGAAGGCAATCCGCTCGACGACAACACGCTCGCCAAATGGCAGGTGATCCGGCTCAACATCTCGCAGCTCACGCTGGATGCGGTGAAGCCCTTCGGCCTCGGCAACAAGGAAGCCTTGCGCTGCAAGAACATGTGGACGCTTGGCCTGGCGCTGTGGATGTTCGACCGCGACCGCAAGCCGATCGTCGACTGGCTCAAGACCAAGTTCGCCAAGGCGTCCGAGCTCGCCGAGGCCAATATCGCGGCATTGAATGCCGGCCACGCTTATGGCGAGACCGCCGAGATGGGCGGCCAGGTCACCCAGCACAGCATCGCGCCGGCCCCTGCGGAGCCCGGCCTCTACCGCACCGTCACCGGCGCCGAGGCGATCTCGCTGGGGCTGGTCGCGGGCGCCAGGCTGGCCGGGCTGCCGATGTTCTTCGGCGGCTATCCGATCACACCCGCCTCGGCGATCCTCCATCATCTCGCGCGCCTCAAGGAATATGGCGTCACCACCTTCCAGGCCGAGGACGAGATCGCGGCCATCGCCGCCGCGATCGGCGCCAGCTTCGCCGGCTCGCTCGGCATCACCTCATCGTCGGGCCCGGGCATCGCGCTCAAGACCGAGGCGATGGGGCTGGCGATCATGACCGAGCTGCCGCTCGTCATCATCAACTCGCAGCGCGGCGGCCCCTCCACGGGCCTGCCGACCAAAACCGAGCAATCGGACCTCTACCAGGCCGTCTACGGCCGCAACGGCGACGCGCCGATGCCGGTGATCGCCGCGCGCTCGCCCGCCGACGCCTTCGATTGCGCGATCGAGGCCTGCCGGATCGCGGTCCAGTATATGACGCCCGTCATGCTGCTGACCGACGGCTATATCGCCAATGCCGCCGAGCCCTGGAAGGTGCCGGACATGGCGACCTATAAACCCTTCCCGGTCCATTTCCACGATACGCCGCTCGCCGAAGGGGAGGCGGTCAATCCCTACCGGCGCGACGCCAAGCTCGCCCGGGTGTGGATCAAGCCCGGCACGGAAGGGCTGATGCACCGGATCGGCGGCATCGAGAAGAATGTCGGCACCGGCCATATCGATTACGCCCCCGACAACCACCAGGCGATGACCGACATCCGCGCCAGTAAGGTGCTCGGCGTCGCCGACAGCTTCCCCGACCAGGAGGTCTGCCTGGGCGACGAAGGCGGCACGCTCGCCGTGGTCGGCTGGGGCTCGACCTTCGGCCCGGTCCACCAGGCGGTCCGCCGGGCGCGGGCGCGAGGCGAGGACGTCAGCCACGTCCATATCCGGCACATCTGGCCGCTCCCGAAGAATCTCGGTGCGCTGCTAAAGTCTTACGACCGGATCATCGTACCGGAAATGAACACGGGCCAGCTCAAGACCCTGCTCCGCGACCAATATCTGGTCGACGCCCGCCCGGTCACCAAGACATCCGGCCAGCCGTTCAAGATCGCCGAGATCGAGGCAGCGATCGGGAAGGCGTTGAATGGATAGCCGCGCGGTCATTCGCGCGCTCCTGGACGCAGGATGGAAATTGAAGGGGAGCAGAGGCAGTCATCACCAATTCTATCATCGAGAACGGCCCGGCAAGGTCACTTTGCAACACCCGCGCAAGGATATACCGATAGGGACGCTGAAAAGTATCGAATTGCAGTCGGGTCTGCGCCTGGTTGGAAAGAAGTAAGATGAGGAAGCGTATCTATCTGGGTGTGATCGAGGCCGGACGGGGCGGCTTCGGCGTCTATTTTCCGAATTTTCCCGGCTGCGTTTCGGGCGGCGATACGCTTGAGGAGCTGGCGCAAATGGCCGCGGACGGCCTGCAGCTTCACATTGACGGCATGGTGGAGGCCGGCGAAATCATCCCGGAGCCGGCCGAACCCGATTTGGAGGCCGAGCGCCGCTCCGTTCCGGGAGCTGATTTGCGGTCGCTGATCGCCGTCGAGGTCAGAGTTCCGACATTTCCCAAGACGATAGACGTTCCTGTGGACACGGAGCTCGTGCAGGAGATCGACAAGCTTGCCTCGAACCGCCACCAGTTCATAGTCGATGCGGCGCGTCGCGAGCTGGACAGATTGAGGAAGTCGGCATGAACCCGCCCCGCCTGATCCCGCTCGTGCTGCTGCTCGTCGTTGTGGTCGCCATGATCATTTACCTGCGTTGAGGAATTCCCGATGACCGAGATGGTCAAGCTGACCGCCAAGGATTTCGCCACCGACCAGGAGGTGCGCTGGTGCCCCGGCTGCGGCGATTATGCAGTGCTCAAGGCGGTGCAGCGGACGATGCCCGATCTCGGCGCCGACCCGTCGAAGACCGTGTTCGTCTCCGGCATCGGCTGCTCGAGCCGCTTCCCTTATTATATGGAAACTTACGGCTTCCACACCATTCACGGCCGCGCGCCCGCGCTGGCGACCGGGGTGAAGCTCGCCAATCCCGAGCTCGACGTGTGGATCATCACCGGCGACGGCGATGCGCTGTCGATCGGCGGCAATCACACGATGCATATCCTGCGCCGCAACCTGGATTGCCAGATATTGCTTTTCAACAATGAGATATATGGCCTTACGAAGGGCCAATATTCTCCAACGTCCCGCGTCGGCACGCGTTCGCCCTCGACGCCCTTCGGCTCGGTCGACCGGCCGGTCCGGCCCTGCGCCTTCGCATTGGGCTCGGGCGGGCGCTTCGTCGCGCGCGGCATCGACGTCAGCAAGTTCCTGCCGGATGTGCTGAAGGCCGCGCATGCCCATCGGGGCGCCGCCTTCGTCGAGATCTTCCAGAATTGCATCGTCTACAATGACGACGTGTTCGCCCCATTCACCGCGAAGGAACATAGCGGCAAGCAGCTCTGGCTGAAGACCGGCGAGCCGATGCTGTTCGACAATGGCACGAAGGGCCTGACGCTCGACCGCCAGGCGCTGAACCTCAAGGTGGTCGAGGTGGCGGACGGCGACTGGCAGGGGGCGGACGTGATCGTCCACGATCCCAAGAACAAGGCGGTCGCGCACATGCTGATCGACATGCCGATCGGCAGCTTTCCGATGGCGCTCGGCGTGATCTACGACGATCCGCGCCCGACCTTCGAGAGCGCGGTGCGCGAACAGCAGGAGGCCGCAGCCGCCGGCAAGCCGGCCGATCTCCAGGCTTTGGTTTCCGAGGGCCAGACCTGGCAGGTCGAGAAAGAGCCGCACGAAGTCTGATGCGCGGGCGAATTGCCTCGCTCTTTCTCGCTTTTGCAGCCCTGCTTTGGGCCGCGCCGGTGCCGGCTCAGCCCCAGCCTTCATCCGCCGGGCCGACGATGATGATCGTCGAATTCCCGCGCGGTGTCCCGGTGATCGGCCTTCCCGCGCGCTGCCCGGGCTCGACCGAGGAGGATTCGGCGCAGGATATCTGCTTTGCGGAGCTCTACGAAGGCCGCGCCATCGTCGTCCGGCATCTCTCAGGCCCGCGGATCCGTCGCCACGAGCGGGTGCGCCTGACCGCCCACGCGCGGCGCTGGCCGGGCGGGACGCGGATGCTGGTCGTCACCCGGCCGTTCGACGATCGCGGCACGACCGGCCATTTCGCTTCCTGGTGGCATCTGCCCGAAGCCGACGGCGATTTTTGCGTCGCCGCCGGGGACCTCGCTTTATGGGGCGACGGCCCCGTCACCCGCCAGTTCGCCAGCGGCTCCCGGCGACGCTTCCGCGCTCATGGCTATCTGGAGCGGGCCGACTTCCGCTGCATCAGGGGCGAGCGTGCAGGGGCGCCCTCCCGCGCCGACTGAAGTTGAGCGCTTGCGCGCGGCCTCGTCCCGCCGCATCTTGGAGCGCGATGCTGCAGCGGGGCAAACATCTGGTGGCCGGGGACCGCGGTTTCGCCACCGGGGGTGGCCTCGCCGCGCGCCTGTTCGCGGGCGGCTTTCGCGCCCTGCTCGACCGGATCGACGGCGCCCTTCACCATGGCCGGATCGACGCCACCCTGCCGGACGGCAGCTTCCATACGATCGGCGGCCGCGGGGCGGGGCCGGTCGCGATCATCCACCTCAGGAGCTGGCGCGCCCTCGTCCGGCTGGTCGTGTCGGGCTCGGTCGGCTGGTACGTCGCCTGGGCCCGCGGCGAATGGGCGAGCCCCGACCCGGTCCAGATTTTCGACCTGTTCATGCGCAACGCCGCCAGCCTCGGCGACACCGCCCGCGCCAAGGGGCCGTGGCGGACGGTCAACTGGCTCGCCCATCGCATGCGCGCCAACGATCGGAAGCGGGCGCGGCGCAACATCGCCCATCATTACGACCTCGGCAACGATTTCTACGCTGCCTGGCTCGATCCGGGCATGACCTATTCGAGCGCGGTCTTCGCCGATTTGCCGGGGACGGGGGAATCGCTCGAGGCCGCGCAGGCGCGCAAGGTCCGGCTGCTGCTCGAGCGGCTCGACCTCGAGCCCGGCCAGCATCTGCTCGAGATCGGCTGCGGCTGGGGCGGGCTCGCCGAGATCGCGGCGCGCGACCATGGAGTCCATGTCACCGCGCTCACCTTGTCGGCCGAGCAGAAGGCCTATGCGGACGGCCGGCTCGCCCATGCCGGCCTGGCCGACAAGATCGACGTCGCGCTGATCGACTATCGCGACATCGAGGGCCGGTTCGACGCCGTCGCCAGCGTCGAGATGGTGGAGGCGGTCGGCCGCGAATATTGGCCCCAATATCTCGACAGCATCGCCCGCATGCTGAGGCCCGGCGGCAAGGCGGCGCTGCAGTTGATCTCGATCCGCGACGAATTGTTCGACCGCTACGTCGCCAACGCCGATTTCATCCAGACCTACATCTTCCCGGGCGGCCTGCTGATCGGCGAGGCGCGTTTCCGCGCGCTCGCCGAAGCCGCCGGCCTCGAATGGCGCGACCGCCGGGGCTATGGCCTGCATTATGCCGAGACGCTGCGGCGCTGGCGTGGCCGCTACGAGCAAGCGGTCGCCGCGGAGCGCCTCCCCGCCGGCTTCGACGACGCCTTTCACAGCCTGTGGCGTTACTATCTCATGTATTGCGAGGGCGGATTTCGCGGTGGCGGCATCGATGTCGCGCAAATAACGCTCGTGAAACGCCCTGCCTGAAAGTCCGGAATGGGATCATCCATTTCGGTTGATTCGCTCCCGGGCGTGAAGCTCGATTTCGACCTGCACGGGATGAAGTCGAGCGTGCACAACAGCACGAACATCCCGATCAATGCGAAGATCGCGGCGGTGCAGACGCGATAGATCCGCCTCAGCCGCCGACCTCGAGCCGGTAGCCGGACTCGAAGTCGCGCTCGATCAGGCCCATAACCGCCTCCGCCACCGCGGCCGGGCCTTTGAGCGTCGCCGGATCCTCGCCCGGAAAGGCGCGGGCGCGCATCTGGGTGGCGGTGGCGCCGGGGTCGACGATCGCGACCTTGATCGGCGTCACGTTGCCGAGCTCCTGGCCGTAGGCCAGGACGAGCGTCTCAAGCGCCGCCTTTGACGCGCCATAGCCGCCCCAATAAGCGCGCGGGGTCGCGCCGACGCTCGAGGTCAGGGCCAGCACGCGGCCGGCCTCGCTCTGCCTCAGCATCGGGTCGAACGCCGCGATCAGCGCCTGCTGGGCGAGCAGGTTCAGGGTCAGGACCTTGTTGAACTCCTTGCCGTCGATCTGCGCGACCGGTCCCAAAGTCCCCAGCATCGCCGCGTTGAGCACGAGGATGTCGAGCACGTCCCAACGGCCGCTCACCGCCTGCGCGAGCCTGGCGATGCTGTCGCTCGCGGCAAGGTCCATCGGCGCGATCGTCGACGAGCCGCCGGCCTCGTGGATCCGCCCCTCGACCGCCTCGAGATCGGCCGCCGTCCGTGCCGTCAGGATGACGTGCGCGCCCGCGGCGGCGAGCGCTTCGGCGAGCGCCGCACCGATCCCCCGGCTCGCGCCGGTGATCAGCGCCAGTTTTCCCTGAAAAACCCCTGTCATCTCACCTTCCGTCATGCTGAACTTGTTTCAGCATCCATGCTGGAGACGTCTCGGATGCTCGAAGATGGACCCTGAAACAAGTTCAGGGTGACGGAAAATCAGGCGACCCGCCCCTCCTGAAGCTCGAGCTCGTGCCGTTTCTCCAGATCCTCCTGGTCGGTGAGCGCGGTCGGATAGTCGCCGCTGAAGCAGGCGTCGCAATGCTGCGGCGCCTCCTCGTCGCGCCCGCTCTCGCCCAAAGCGCGGTAAAGGCCTTCGATCGAAACGAAGGCGAGGCTGTCGGCGTGGATATACTTGTTCATGTCGGCGACGTTCATCTGCGCGGCGAGCAATTTGGCGCGCTCCGGCGTGTCGACGCCGTAAAAGCAGCTATGGCGGGTCGGCGGGCTGGCGATGCGCATATGGACCTCGCGGGCGCCGGCCTCGCGCATCATCTGGACGATCTTGAGGCTGGTCGTGCCGCGCACGATCGAATCGTCGACCAGGACGATCGACTTGCCCTTGATCAGCGCCGAATTGGCGTTGTGCTTCAGCTTGACGCCGAGATGGCGGACCTGGTCGCCGGGCTGGATGAAGGTGCGGCCGACATAATGCGAGCGGATGATGCCGAGCTCGAAGGGAATGCCGCTTTGCTGGGCATAGCCGATCGCCGCGGGCACGCCGCTATCGGGCACCGGCACGACATAATCGGCCGCGACCGGATTTTCGCGCGCCAGCTCGGCGCCGATCCTTTTCCGGACATTATAGACCGAATGGCCGTCGACGACGCTGTCGGGCCGCGAAAAATAGATATGCTCGAAGATGCACGGCCGCGGCCGCTGCGCCGCGAACGGGCGGTGCGAGCGCACGCCCTGGTCGGAAACCTCGATCAGCTCGCCGGGCTCGACCGAGCGCAAATAGGTCGCGCCGACGATGTCGAGCGCCACCGTCTCGGAGGCGAAGATATAGGCGTCGCCGAGCCGGCCCATGACGAGCGGGCGGATACCGAGCGGGTCGCGGCAGGCGATCATGCCCTCGGCGGTGAGGCAGACCAGCGAATAAGCGCCCTCGACCTGCTTGAGCGCGTCGATGAAGCGGTCGAGCAAGGTGCGGTAGCTTGAGGTCGCGACGAGGTGGATGATCACCTCGGTGTCCGAGGTCGACTGGAAGATCGAGCCGCGCCGGTTCAGTTCGCCGCGCATCCGCATCGCGTTGGAGATATTGCCGTTATGGGCGACCGCGAAGCCCCCGCTGGCGAGCTCGGCGAAGAGCGGCTGGACGTTCCTGAGGCCGGCGCCGCCGGTTGTCGAATAGCGGACATGGCCGATCGCCGCGGCTCCCGCCAGCTCGCGCATCACCTCGTCCTGGCGAAAGACACGGGCGACATGGCCGGTGCCGCGATGGCTGTGGAAATTGCGGCCGTCGAAGCTGGTGATCCCGGCCGCTTCCTGGCCGCGATGCTGGAGCGCGTGCAAGCCGAGCGCGACGACCGCCGAGGCGCCGTCCGCGCCCCACAGGCCGAATACGCCGCATTCCTCGCGGAGCTTGTCCCCGAACAATTCTGGGTCGAAAGGGTTGGTGCCGTGCATCTCGCCCGCTGGAAGGCTGGTCTGCGCGGTCCTATAGTCACCCCCCTGTCATTTGTCGCCCCGGATGAGGAGACTACCTTGAGAAAAGCGCTGATCGTCCTGCTTGCGCTGGCCGGCTGCGCCCCGGGCGGCGGCAATGCGAGCCGTGCCGAGCAGGGCACCGGCCCCGATTCGCCGCCCCACGCCACGGTCCAGACCCGGACCCTGACCGGTCTTTACGAAGCGGCCGCCACCCGGCCGAGCCAGCTCTGCATCGTCGAGCAAGGGGCGCGCGCGCGCTTCGGGCTGGTGACCTGGCAAGGCGATCGGCCCGCCTGCTCGGGCGCCGGCACGGCCGTCCGCCGCGGCGATGCGCTCCGTCTGAATATGAATGGCGAATCGGGCTGCACGATCGAGGCGCGGATCGCCGATGGCAGGGTGACCTTCCTCGCCGACCCGCCGCGCGGCTGCTCTTATTATTGCGCGCCGGGCGCCCCGCTCGCCGGCCTCGCCTTCACCAAGACGGGCGGCACGAGCGCCGACGCCCTGCGCGCCCGCGACCTGGTCGGCGACCCGCTTTGCGGTTGACGTTAACGTAAAGGCGACCTAGGTCCGCGCTCATGCCCGAAACCGCGCTCCATTCGGATTACCGCCAGCCGCGCCAGGTCCGCACCTATACGATCACCCAGCTCTGCGACGAATTCGGAGTCACTGCCCGGGCGCTGCGCTTCTACGAGGATGAGGGGCTGATCTCGCCGCGCCGCAACGGCCTCGCCCGCGTCTATTCGTGGCGGGACCGCGCCCGGCTCGCCTGGATCCTGCGCGGCAAGCGAGTCGGCTTCTCGCTCTCCGACATTCGCGAGATGATCGACCTTTACGACGTTGATGACGACCGCCTGTCGCAGCGCCGCGTCACCCTCGAGAAATGCCGCGCCCGCGTCGATCTGCTGCGCAAGCAGAAGATCGACATCGACGCCACGATCGACGAGCTCGACCGCTTCATCGCCATGGTCGAGGCGAGCGATCCCCAACTCGCCCGATAAGGAACCAGACAAGATGCCAAGCTACACCGCTCCCGTCGCCGACACGCGCTACGTGCTGGAGGAGGTGCTCGGCATCGAGCGCTATTCGAACCTGCCCGGCTTCGAGAATGCCACGCCCGACCTCATCGAGGCGATCCTGACCGAGGGCGGCCGCTTCGCCTCCGAAGTGCTGGCGCCCCTGAACCGGGTCGGCGACGAGGAGGGCTGCACCCGCCACCCGGACGGCAGCGTCACCACGCCCAAGGGCTTCAAGGAGGCCTACGACCAGTTCGTCGCCGGCGGCTGGACGACCTTGTCGGGGCCCGAGGAATATGGCGGCCAGGGCCTGCCGATGGTGGTCGCCACCGCGGTCAGCGAATATCTCCTCTCCGCCAACCAGGCGTTCGAAATGTATAACGGCCTGACCCAGGGCGCGATCGCCTCGATCCTGGTCAAGGGGTCCGACGAGCAGAAGCGGACCTACGTCCCCAACATGGTTTCCGGCAAATGGACCGGGACGATGAACCTGACCGAGCCGCATTGCGGCACCGACCTCGGCCTTCTCAAGACCAAGGCCGAGCCGCAGGCGGACGGCAGCTACAAGATCACGGGCACCAAGATCTTCATCTCCTCGGGCGAGCACGACCTCGCCGAGAACATCATCCATCTCGTCCTCGCCAAGGCGACCGGCGCGCCCGACAATGTGAAGGGCATCTCGCTCTTCATCGTGCCCAAATATCTGGTCAACGAGGACGGCAGCCTCGGCCCGCGCAACGGCGTCGTCTGCGGCTCGATCGAGGAGAAGATGGGCATTCACGGCAATTCGACCTGCCTGCTCAATTATGACGAGGCCAAGGGCTGGCTGGTCGGCGAGCCCGAAAAGGGCTTGGCGGCCATGTTCATCATGATGAACGCGGCCCGGCTCGGCGTCGGCGTCCAGGGCCTGGCCCAGGGCGAGGTCGCCTATCAGAACGCGGTCATCTACGCCAAGGACCGGCGGCAGGGGCGGGCGCTGCGGCCCGAGGAGCGCGAGGCCGACGCCAAGGCGGACACGATCATCCACCACCCGGACGTCCGCCGCATGCTGATGGAGGCCAAGTCCTTCAACGAGTCGGCCCGCGCTTTGGTGCTGTGGGGGGCGCTCCAGGTCGATATCGGCCGCAAGGCGCAGACCGAGGAGGAGCGCGAGGCGGCCAACGACCTGCTCGGCCTGCTCACCCCGGTGATCAAGGGCTATCTCACTGACAAGGGCTTCGAGGCCGCGGTCAACGCCCAGCAAATCTACGGCGGCCACGGTTACATCCGCGAATGGGGCATGGAGCAGTTCGTCCGCGACGCCCGCATCGCCCAGATCTACGAAGGCACGAACGGCATCCAGGCCCTCGATCTGGTCGGCCGCAAATTGGGCGCCAACGGCGGCCGCGCGGTCCAGGCCTTCTTCAAGATCGTCGGCGAGGAAGCCGCCGCCGGCAAAGGCGACGAGCAGACCGCCGCGCTCGCCGCCGCGCTCGAGCGCGCCAATAACGACCTCCAGACCGCGACCCTGTGGCTGATGCAGAACGGCCTCGCCAACCCCAACAATGCCGGCGCCGCGGCCTATCCCTATATGAACCTGATGGGCGTGGTCTGCCTCGGCCTGATGTGGCTGCGCATGGCCAAGGCAAGCGCCGCCGCGCTCGGCAACGGCACCGATAACGCCGATTTCCACCGCAACAAGCTCGCCACCGCCCGCTTCTTCGCCGACCGCATCATGCCGGAGAGCAATGCGCATAGGCGCAAGATCGAAGCCGGCGCGGAGAGCATCATGGCGCTGCCGGCGGAGGCGTTTTAGCGGCCTTCGTCGCGCAGCGCCCTGAGCCGCGCCTGCCTTTCCTCCCGCGTCATCGCCAGCGCCCAGGTCCAGGCGGCGTCGTAATCGTAGCGGCCGGGGATGCGGCGTTCGATCGCGACCATGCGGTCGGCGAAATCGCGGCCGTAGAGGTCGGTCCACACGTCGTAGAGGAACAGGTAGAGCAGGCGGTGGTCGTCGAGGTCCGCCGTTCGCGGCAGGGCGAAGGAGAGGAGGTGGCCCAGCTCGTGGACCAGGGTGGCCTTCTTATAGTCCGGCGAGTAGCCCGCCCTGAGCCGCATCGAGCGGCCGCCATAAGCGGTCATCGGCGGGCCGTCGGTGACGATGGCCTCGACCGGCGCGTCGGCGAAACGCAGCCCCGTCGCCGCCTCCAGCGCCGCGGTGATCCGCGGCCCGTCCGCCTCCCAGATCGCGCGATATTCGTCGGCGGCCGCGGCAAAGCCGGGGCGCTGCGGCACGAACGACAGCGGCGGCGCCGCCGCGCAGAGCAGCACCCATGCCGCAAGCATCGCTCGAATGCCGTTCACCCGCCCTCTCCGAATCGATCCCCGCGACCTTGCCACGATTTCCGAAAAGGAGGACGAATTTCGCCGACCGTCCGTGGCAGGGAGCAAACATTATTAGTCAGACGTTTACCTGGTTCTCGTATCAAGGCGTAACGAGGGGTGAAGATGGACAAGCACGTAAGTGCCGGCTCAATGCCGGGCAGGATGCCGTCCGAGCATCAGCAGCAGATCGATGCTATCCAGGCCGCGATCAGGAGCGAGGCGGGTTCCCCCCGACCCGGTCTGTTCAAGCCGCCGCCGCCCCGGCCCGCACCTTCGACCAATCTCCTCGATCACCGCGTCGCCGAAGAGTTGGAATATATCGTCCGCAAGCTCGAGCAGCTCGGCGGAGTATTGGCGAACGATCCGATCCTCCTGCGCCGCCATGCTTACGAGCTGCAGTCCATCGATCTGATGAAGCAGAGCCTTCGCCATCTCGCCCAGGTCGTGGCGTCTGAAGATAAGGCGCTCGCGGCCGAGCAGGTGAGCCTGACGGAGCTCAAGTCCAGGCTGCAGCGCAAGGCCCTGAAGCCGATCGGCGGCGGCGAGCCCGCGCCCTGATCCCGCCCGGCTTGCCGCGCCGTTTTCCTACACGCTCGGCTGCTGTTATGGTCCAGGAAATCCCGCCGGTGCCGGCTCGGGGTGCGGGCTCTTTCTCAGCATGAAATGACGGATTGCGGGGAAGGAGTTTTTTTGCGTTTGGGAAGCCGAACCTTTGAACCTTTCGAGGGTGTCACCCGGACCTATGGCAAGTGTCATCTTGTAAGCTTTACGCCGCGGACTGCCCCGCCTCGAACTGATCGAGAATCGGAAGCTGGCTCGGCAGGATCTTCGCCCGCGCCGCCGCCGGCGTGAACCATGCGGCGCGGTCGATCTCGGGATAGGCGGCGATGCGTCCGCTCCCCGGCGGCCATTCCAGCGTGAAATGGTTGCTGACGATCGCCGCCGCATCGAGATCGCCCTCGAGCGCGAAGGCCTCCACCCATTTACCGCCTTTCTGGCGGATGCGGCCGAGGGGGACGAGGGACCCCGCGGGCATCGTGCCAAGCTCCTCGGCGAATTCGCGCCGGGCCGCCTGCTCGGACGTCTCGCCGTTCTCGACCAAGCCCTTGGGAACCGACCAGGCGCCGGCGTCGCGCTTCGCCCAATAGGGTCCGCCGAAATGGCCGAGCAGCACCTCGATTTGGCCGGCCGCGCCGCGGCGCCACATCAATATGCCCGCGCTTAGCATCCGCCTCCATTCATCCCCAAGGCCACCCGGCGATCCTGCCGTAACGCTTTTTATCGCTATTTTCCTACACCGCCTCTTTCTGCCATCCTGCCCGAATGGCAACGGTCTCCACATTGCGAATGGATGAACGGCATGGGTTGGCGCGCCCTTGCCGGCAACCGGACTTTTTTTCCTCCAGGGGACCTGAAACTTATGAAACTTCCGGCCGCTTGCCAGCCTCGGCGCGCCGCGGCCTAAGGGTTGGCGAGGGGAAGCGATAGATGCTGGTCACCGAGCTCATCCGCCGCGGCGCGCTTTATCATGGCGAGCGCGCCGCCTTGCTGTTCGGCGACGAGAAGATGAGCTTCCGCCAGGTCGACCGGCTCTCCAACCGGATCGCTCACGCGCTCGGCCTGGCCAGGGGCGCGCCGGTCGCCGCCTTGATCGACAACGGCCTCCATTCGGTGCCCTGCGATTTCGGCTGCGTGAAGGCGGGGCTGGTCCGCACGCCGCTGAACGGCCGCCTGTCGCTCGACGAGCATAAGGCGATGATCCAAAAGACCGGCGCCGCCACGATGATCCACGGCCCCAGCCAGGCCGAGCGCGCCGCCGCGCTCAAGGCCGCCTTGCCTGACCTCGCCGTCTATGGCCTCGGCGACGACAGCGTCGGGCCGGATCTGCTGCGGCTGGCCGAGGACGCGCCGGATGCCGACCCGCGGCTCCCGCTCGCGCCTCATGACGTCACCCTGGCGCTGTTCACCTCGGGCACCACGGGCACGCTCAAGGCCGTCGAGCACACGCAGGCGACTTATGCCGCGGTGGTCCACAACGTCCTTTCCAATATGGTCGATCCGAAGCCCGGCGAGATCATGCTCCACGCCGCCTCGATGATCCACGCCAGCGGCTGCTTCGTCCTGCCTTATTGGCTGCGCGGCGGCGCGGCCGCGATCCTGCCCGGTTTCGCGCCCGCATCCTATGTCGAGGCGATCGAGCGCTGGCGGCCGCAGGCGCTCAACCTCGTCCCCACCATGTTGCAGATGATGTTCCAGCTCCCCGGCATCGAGGCGGCCGATCTCTCTTCGGTCGAGACGATCTGCTACGGCGCCTCGCCAATGCCGCGCCCGGTGCTCGAAAGGGCGCTGGCTTTGTGGGGTCCCATCTTCGTCCAATATTACGGCCAGACCGAAGCGCCGATCGCCATCTGCCGGCTGACCAAGGAGGATCATGTCGGCGCGTCGGCGGAGCGGCTGCTCTCCTGCGGCAGGCCCAGCGACGAATGCGAGGTCCGGCTGGTCGACGAGGCGGGCAATGACGCGCCCGCGGGCGAGCCGGGCGAGATCGTGCTGCGCGCGCCCTTCGTGATGAAGGGCTATTCCGATCCGGAGCTGACCGCTCAAGCCTTCCTGCCCGGCGGCTGGCTCAGGACCCGCGACATCGGCCGCTTCGACGATGAGGGCTTTCTCAGCCTCGTCGACCGCACCTCCGACATGATCGTGACCGGCGGCTACAACGTCTATCCGCGCGAGGTCGAGGACGTGCTCGCCGCTCACCCGGCCATCGCCCAGGTCGCCGTGGTCGGCGTCCCGGACGAGATCTGGGTCGAAGCGGTGATGGCCTTCGTCGTCCTCCATAAGGGCGCCGAGGCCGACGAGGCCGCCCTGATCGCTTATGCCCACGCCCATCTCGCCGGCTACAAGGCGCCCAAGACGGTGCGCTTCGTCGACTCGATCCCTTTGAGCCCGGTCGGCAAGCCGCTGCGCCGGGCGTTGCGCGAGCCGTTCTGGGCGGGCCGGGAGCGGCGGATATGAGCCTGATCGTCGAGCGCAGCGGCGCGGTCGTTACCTGGATCCTCAACCGGCCCGAGCGCCGCAACGCGGTCGATCCGGCGACGGCGCGGGCGCTGCGCGAGGCGGTCGACGCGTTCGAAGCGGACGCGGACGCCGCGGTGGCGGTGCTGACCGGCGCCGGCGGCCATTTCTGCGCCGGCTTCGATCTCAAGGCGGTGGCGGAGGCGGCGCCCGATTACGAGCCGCTCGGCGAAGGGCCGATGGGCCCGACGCGGCGGCTGGTCGCCAAGCCGGTGCTCGCCGCGGTCGAGGGCTATGCGGTCGCCGGGGGGCTCGAGCTCGCTTTGTGGTGCGACATGCGGATCGCGTCGGCGAGCGCCACCTTCGGCGTGTTCTGCCGGCGCTGGGGCGTGCCCCTGATCGACGGCGGCACGGTCCGGCTGCCGCGGACGATCGGTCAGGGACGGGCGCTCGACATGATCCTGACCGGCCGGCCGGTGGGGGCGCAAGAGGCGCTCGCCTTCGGCCTCGCCGACCGCGTCGTCGCCGAGGGCGAGGCGCGCGCCGAGGCGGAGCGCCTCGCCGCCGGGATCGCCCGCTTCCCGGCGCTTTGCATGCGCACCGACCGGCTCAGCGCTTATGCGGGCTGGGACACGGACCTCGCCGAGGCGCTGCGGGCCGAGGCGATTGCCGGCACCGAACCGCTTCGCGAAGGCGCGCGCGAGGGCGCCGCGCGCTTCGCCGGCGGGCGCGGCCGCGGCGGCGATTTCGAGGAGATCTGAGCGCGGGACGGCTTGATTGCGTGCCCGAAATGACCCACGCTTTCGGCACCTTTCCAGGCGGATTCGACAGGGGGAATGTCCAATGAACTACATGTTCTTGCCGTATAAGCGCTATTTCGACTTTTCCGGCCGGTCGCGCCGTAAGGAATATTGGCTCTTCGTCCTGTTCTATACCGTCGTGCTGATCGGCCTGATGATCCTCGACAGCCAGCTCGGCCTCGGCGGCTATGCCGAGAGCTATGGCGATTTCGGCGACGGCTCCATGTCGGTCGGATTCAGCCTCGCTGGCGGCGTGCTGTCGACGATCTGGGCCTGCCTCCACCTCATTCCGGCGCTGGCGGCCGGCATCCGTCGCATGCACGACCAGGATAAATCGGGCTGGTTCATCCTGATCCCCTTCTACAACCTCGTTCTTTTGTGCATCGAAGGCACGCGCGGCCCGAACCGCTTCGGGCCCGATCCCAAGGGCGGCGGCGAGGCGCAGGTCTTTTCCTGAGCGGTTGCGGCCGGCTCTCCGGGCGACTAGAGAGCCTGCTTTCCGTGCCCCTGTGGCGGAATTGGTAGACGCGCTCGACTCAAAATCGAGTTCCGCAAGGAGTGCCCGTTCGACTCGGGCCAGGGGCACCATCTCTTTCCGCTCAATATCCGCTTCTCAGCGGCTCCCGCCTCGGGCATTGTCCCGTTCATGAAAAAGGTGCCGGAAAGCGAGGCGGAACGGGTCGCGCCCAGGAAAGCGCGGTCGATCCTGCCGCGTCCCGGCGGGCCGCGCCAGTCCGACGCCGCCGCCGCCGCCGAGCCGGAAACCGAAACCACCATCTACCGCCGCGACCGCCTGCTCGCCTCGATGACCCTGATCACCGGCGCCGGCGTGCTGGTCGCTCTGCCCTTCGCGCTGCGGGCCGGCGCAGAGTTCTTCCTGCCGGTCACCGCCGCTTTGGTGATCGCGATCGCTTTGGTGCCGGCGCTCGAATGGCTGGAGCGGCGGCGCGTGCCCTCGGGCCTTTCCGCCTTTCTCTGCCTGATGCTGTTCCTCATCATCGCCAATGCCGCGGTCGCCGCGATCGTCTTCCCGGCCAGCGAATGGATGAAGATGCTGCCCGACCGGATCGACCGGGTGCGGGGCACGCTGCGGCCGATCTTCGACGCCTTTTCGGACCTCGATTCCTTCATCAACAACGTCGCCCACGAATTCTCGCGCGGGCCGGGCCTGGCGACGCAGACGGTGACCGTAGAGACGCCCAATTCACTGCTCCAGATCATCGCCACCTCGGCGCCGTTCGCGATCATCCAGATGTTCTTCGCGACCCTGGTCATCTATTTCTTCCTCGCCGGCTGGACCAGGATGCGCAAGCGCACGATCACCAACCGGGCGAGCTTCGACGGCGCGATGACGACGGCCCGCGTCATCCAGCAGGTGGTCGATGCGACCTCGACCTATCTCGGCACCATCACGCTGGTGAACCTGTGCCTGGGCGTGCTGGTCGCCTTCGTGCTGTGGCTGATCGGCATGGAATCGCCGCTGATGTGGGGCGGCATCGTCGCGGTGCTGAACTACATTCCCTATCTCGGCCCGATCGTCGCGGCGCTCCTGCTCGGGATCGGCGGGCTGATGGTGTTCACCGAGCCGTGGCGGGCGATGCTGCCGGCGATCCTGTTCGTCGTCTTCCACCTGATCGAGGCCAATATCGTCACGCCCACGATCGTCGGCCGCAAACTCACCATCAACCCGTTGATGATCCTCCTCGCCTTGAGCTTCTGGGCCTGGGTGTGGGGGACGACGGGGGCGCTGCTCGCAGTGCCGCTGCTGATCATCCTGAGGACGGTTTTCGACGCCGCCGGCAAGCCCGACATCACCGGCTTCCTGTTCGAGGAGGGCACGCTCGTCCAGGATCCGGACGAACCCCGCGGCCACCCCCCGCCGATCGGCTGAGCCGGCCAACGGGGGGTTGCTTGACAGGCCAAGGCGCCTTCACTAGGTCGCCGCCTTCACCAGAACGCGGGTGTAGCTCAGTTGGTTAGAGCGCCGGCCTGTCACGCCGGAGGTCGCGGGTTCGAGCCCCGTCACTCGCGCCATTTCCCCCATTTCCATGTTGCGCTAATATGGCGCGATGAAGCGCGTGGCGCTCCTCGCCCCTCTGGCCCTGCTCGCCATGCCCGCGGCGGTGCCGGCGCGTACCCTGCCGCCGCGTGACGAATGCGCCGCCGATCCCGGCTTCGCCCGGTTCCGGGCCGATCTGCTCGATATCGTCGCGCGCCATGACGCCACCCGGCTGCTCGCCATCGTCGCCGACGATATCCGCTTCGACTTCGGCGGCGGCCAGGGCAGGCGCGCCTTCGCCGGGGAATGGGGCCTCGCCGATCCGGATCGGAGCGGGCTCTGGGTGGAGCTGGCGGGGGTTCTCGTCTCGGGCTGCGCGCGCGACGGCGAGATGATGACCGCGCCCTATATCTTCCGCCGTTTTCCCGATGAGCTCGACGCCTACAGCTCAGGCGTCGCGGGCCCCGGCGCCCGGCTCTACCAGGCGCGCTCGAACGAAGGAGAGTCGGTCCTCATCCCCTGGGAAATTCTCGAAGAAGTGGAGATGAACGCGGGCGGCTGGGCCCGCGTGCGCCTCTCGGGCGGGCGCACCGGTTATATCGAGACCGCCAATTTGCTGAGCGCCATCGACTATCGCGCCATCTTCGAAAAGCGGGACGGGCAGTGGCGGATGACGACGTTCATCGCCGGGGACTAGCGCAGGCGCCCCGTCTCCATCCAGCGCAGCAGGGGCTTGAGCGGCAGGATCCAGATCAGGCCGGCCGTCACATAATAGAGAACCAAAAGCCACCAGGGCGCGTTCGGGAACCGGCCGGCGACACTGGCGACGAGGACGCACCAGCCGAGGATCCAGGCGAGGATCAGGAAGATGCCGAAGGGCTGCCGCCAGGTCGGCTCTAGCCGCATGTCACCCACTCCTTCGGCGTTGCGATGGCGTCGAGCTTCACGTCCCACGGGTCGGCGGGAAGGGCTGAATCGCTGAGCTGGTTCTCCCAGCACAGCCCGATGGTGGTGACGGTCGTCCCGCCTTCGCGCAAGTGGGAGAGCGCGCGGTCATAATGGCCCTTGCCATGCCCGATCCGGATGCCGTGCCGGTCGGCGAGGACGATAGGGACGAGGACGACGTCCGGGGCGAGCGCCTCGGCGTCGGCGGACGGCTGGAGCACGCCCCATGGGCTCGCCTCGCTGGCCGGTCCCTGGCGCCAAAGAAACTGCGCATCGCGATGCGCGAACCAGGGCAAGGCGAAGCGCTGGCTTTCGCTGAGACCGGCCAGGATCGCGGCGGGGCCGATTTCGTCCTTGAGCGGATGATAGGCCGCGACGACGCGCGCACCGGCGAGATGCGGCAGGACCAGCCGCGCCAGCGCCGCCTCGAGCGTTGCGCGCAACGCTGGCGTCAGGCTTTGCGCGAAGGCGCGGCGCAGGCGCAGGCCTTCGGCGCGCAGGCCGCTCTTGCTGGCGGGGAGGGGAGAAGAAGGTGACGGGACCGCCATAGCCGTTTGCTTGAATATCCTCTGACGCGTCAACGTCAGGTGGGAGCCATATGTGCCGAACCAGGGCCCGACCAGGGATAGCCCCCGAGGATGCTTATCGCCCAGGGATGTTCTAAAAGCTCGTACAGGGCAGTACCCGTCATCCCCTATCTAGGCGCTCGCACCGCTGCGCTCAAGGCTGTCGGCCAAAGACTCCATCCGCGCGGCCAGCCGTTCCAGCGCCTGGGCGACGGCGGGGTCTGGCGGCGGCGGCGCCGGATCCGCGATGCCGGCACCGGCGCGCATCTCCTTGATGTCGTCGGCCATCAGCAAAGCCGCGAACAGGAGCTGGCGGGTTTCGGTGAGGCTGCCGAGCGCGTCGGTGGCGTCATGCGCGCGCTTGTCGACCATCGCCGCGACCGAATGGAGATGCTGTTCCTCGCCGTCGCGGCAGGCGACGTTGTAGCGGCGGCCGGCGACCTCGATGTCGATATTGGCCATCAGCGCCCTCCGGTTTCGAGCAGCCGGTCGATCTGGCCAATCGCGCCCTCGACTCGCGAACGCAGCTTCTGATGCGCGCCCCTGACCTGTTCGAGCTCGGCGGAATCGCCGCCATTGCCGGCGGGCTGCGGGCGGCGGGCGGCCGTTTCGATTCGCGCCAGCGCGCGCTCGATCCGGCTTACGGCGTCAAGGGCCCGTCGATCCCCCATGGCCAAGGCATAGCATGACTGTCGAGCGCATCAAGCCGCCATGGTTGACGCGGGCCGCACCGCCGATAAAGGAACCGCAGCGCGCCCGCGCGCGTCCGTCCCCGGATCCAGCCCCCCAAGGAGCCCATGGCCGTCCCGACCCGAACGCTCGCCAACGCGATCCGCGCCCTCGCCATGGATGCGGTCGAGGCCGCCAATTCAGGCCATCCCGGCATGCCGATGGGCATGGCGGACGCCGCCACCATCCTGTGGACCGAATATCTGAAGCACGATCCGGCCGACCCGAAATGGCCGGATCGCGACCGCTTCGTTCTTTCGGCCGGCCACGGCTCGATGCTGATCTATGCCTTGCTCCATCTCACCGGCTACGAACGGCCGACGATCGAGGACATTAAGGGCTTCCGCCAGCTCAGTTCTCCGTGCGCCGGGCATCCGGAGAATTTCCTGCTCGACGGCGTCGAGGCGACGACCGGGCCATTGGGGCAGGGGCTGGCGATGGCGGTCGGCATGGCGATTGCCGAGCGCCATCTGAACGCCGAATATGGCGACGGCCTGGTCGATCACCGGACCTGGGTGGTCGCCGGCGACGGCTGTTTGATGGAGGGCGTCAACCACGAGGCGGCGGGCCTCGCCGGCCATCTGGCCTTGAGCCGGCTGATCGTCTTCTGGGACGACAACAGGATCACCATCGACGGCGCCACCGATCTTTCCACTTCCGAGGATATCGAGGCCCGCTACGCCGCTTATGGCTGGCACAATGTCCGCTGCGACGGCCTCGACGCGGACAGCGTCCGCCGCGCCATCGACGAGGCGCTCGCCGACCCGCGCCCGTCGCTGATCGCCTGCCGCACCATCATCGGCTATGGCGCGCCCAACAAGCAGGGCACCGCCGCCACCCATGGCGCCGCGCTCGGCCCCGACGAGGTCGCCGCGGCGCGCAACGAGCTGGGCTGGGATCACCCGCCCTTCGCGCTGCCCGCCGAGATCCTCTCGGCCTGGCGCGCGGCGGGGCTGCGCCATCAGGGCGTCCATGCCGATTGGCGGCGGCGCCTCGAGGCGAGCGACGAGGCGGCCGAGTTCAGCCGCCGCATGGCCGGCAATCTCCCCGAGGATTTCTCGCTGGACGATTACGTCGCCGGCCTGATCGCCGCGCCGCAGAAGGTCGCGACCCGCAAGGCGTCGGAGGCGGTGCTGGCGCCGATCAACGCGCGCCTCCCCGAGACGATCGGCGGCTCGGCGGATCTCACCGGCTCCAATAACACCAAAACGAAGGACCAGAAGCCGCTCACAAGGAACGATTATTCTGGGCGCTATATCTATTACGGCATTCGTGAATTCGGCATGGCCGCGGCGATGAACGGCATGGCGCTGCACGGAGGCGTGATTCCTTATGGCGGCACCTTCCTGGTCTTCGCCGATTATTGCCGCCCCGCCATCCGCCTGTCGGCGCTGCAGCAGGTCCGGGTCGTCTACGTGATGACCCACGATTCGATCGGGCTCGGCGAGGACGGGCCGACCCACCAGCCGGTCGAGCATCTCGCGAGCCTGCGCGCCATGCCCAATCTCGACGTCTACCGACCCTGCGACGCGGTCGAGACGGCGGAATGCTGGGACCTGGCGCTGCGCCGCGGCGATGGCCCTTCCTTGCTCGCGCTGACGCGACAAAACCTCCCGCAAGTGCGTGTCGAGGCTTCGGAAAATCTTTCCGCGAAAGGCGCCTACCGCCTGCGTGCAGCAGCTGCGCCGCGCAAGGTCGTCCTGCTGGCGACCGGCTCGGAGGTTTCCGTCGCCGTGGATGTGGCCATGGAGCTTGAAGCGCGCGGGATCGGCGCCGACATCGTCTCCATGCCCTGCTGGAGCCGTTTCGGCGCGCAGGACCCGGCCTATCGCGCCGATCTCCTGCCTGGCGACGCCCTGTTCGTCTCGATCGAGGCCGGCGCCACCCTGGGCTGGGAGCGCTATACCGGCCGCGACGGCCTCAATATCGGCCTCGACCGGTTCGGCGCCTCGGCGCCCGCCGGTGACCTCTTCAGTCGCTTCGGATTCACCGCCGAAGCTATCGTGCCGAAAATCTTGGAAAGGTTGAGTAAATGACCAGAGTTGCGATCAACGGCTTCGGACGGATCGGCCGCCTCGTCGCCCGCGCCATCCTCGAAAATGGCGACAGCGGCCTCGAGCTGGTCGCCATCAACGATCTCGCCGACGCCGAGTCCAACGCCTTGCTGTTCAAGCGCGACTCGGTCCACGGCGCTTATTCGGGAGAGGTCCGCGCCGACGGCAACGACCTCATCGTCGACGGCCGCCGGATCAAGGTCACCGCCGAGCGCGATCCCGGCAAATTGCCCCATGCCGACAATGGCGTCGATATCGCCCTGGAATGCACGGGGTTCTTCGCGGACCGTGAGAGCGCCGGCAAGCATCTCACTGCGGGCGCAAAGAAAGTCCTCATCTCCGCGCCCGCCAAGGGCGTCGACCTTACCATCGTCTACGGGGTCAATCACGACAAATTGACCGCCGATCACAAGATCGTCTCCAACGCGTCCTGCACCACCAATTGCCTGGCCCCGGTCGCCAAGGTGATGAACGACGAGATCGGCATCGCCCGCGGGCTGATGACCACGATCCACGCTTACACCAACGACCAGAAGATCCTCGACCAGATCCATCCGGACAAGCGCCGCGCCCGCGCCGCCGCCATGTCGATGATCCCGACCACCACCGGGGCCGCCCGCGCCGTCGGCGAGGTGCTTCCGGAGCTCAAGGGCCGGCTCGACGGCTCGGCGATTCGCGTGCCGACGCCCAATGTCAGCCTGGTCGACCTGACCTTCACGCCGAACCGCGACACCTCGGTCGAGGAGGTCAACGCCCTGCTCAAGGCGGCGTCCGAAGGCGCACTCAAGGGCGTCCTCGCTTATTCGGAGGAGCCGCTGGTCTCGATCGACTATAACCACAATGCCGCCAGCTCGACGGTCGACAGCCTCGAAACCGCGGTGATCGAGGGCAAATTGGTCCGGGTCCTCTCCTGGTACGACAATGAATGGGGCTTCTCGAACCGCATGGTCGATACCGCCGCGGCGATGGCGAGGCTGATCTGACATCATGGCGTCATCCCGCGCACATAGGGAGTCCGTTCGTCCCGAGCGTAGTCGAGGGGCGTATGTGATGAGTCCGTGCCAGCGCCCCTCGACTTCGCTCGGGACGAACGAGGTTTGTGGTGGCTGATTTTCGGACCCTCGACGATATCGGGGACGTGAGCGGCAAGCGCGTCCTCGTGCGCGTCGATCTCAACGTGCCGATGCAGGACGGGAAGGTCAGCGACGACACGCGCCTCAGGGCGACGCTGCCGACCGTGACCGAGCTCGCCGACAAGGACGCGATCGTGCTCCTGCTCGCCCATTTCGGGCGGCCCAAGGGCAAGATGCGACCGGATATGTCGCTGGCGCTGGTCACCAAGCCCTATGAGCATGTGCTCGGCCGCCCGGTCCGCTTCGTCGAGGATTGCTGCGGGGAGGGCGCCAAAGCGGCGGTCGCCACCCTCGCGCCGGGCGACGTCGCCATCCTCGAAAACACCCGCTTCCACGCCGGCGAGGAGGCGAACGATCCGGCCCTTGCCGCCGCCATGGCCGAATTGGGCGATGTCTACGTCGACGATGCCTTCTCGGCCGCTCACCGCGCCCATGCCTCGACCGAGGGCCTTGCCCACCTGCTCCCCGCTTATGCCGGCCGGGCGATGGAGGCGGAGCTGAAGGCGCTGGAGCGCGCGCTCGGCGATCCGGCGCGGCCGGTCGCCGCGGTGGTCGGCGGCGCCAAGGTGTCGACCAAGCTGGAGGTGCTGTCCCACCTGGTCGCGAAGGTCGATCACCTGATCATCGGCGGCGGCATGGCCAACACCTTCCTCGCCGCGCGCGGCGTCGATGTCGGCAAGTCGCTGTGCGAGCACGACCTCGCCGGCACCGCCGAGGAGATACTCGGCGCCGCCGAGCGGGCCAATTGCACCGTCCACCTCCCTTATGACGTCGTCGTCGCGAAGGAATTCGCGCCGAACCCGCCAAGCTTGCGCACCTGCAACGTCCATGAAGTGGCCGCGGACGAGATGATCCTCGACATCGGTCCCGCCGCCGTCGAGGCGCTCGCCGACGTCCTCAAGACGTGCCGCACTTTGGTCTGGAACGGGCCGCTCGGCGCCTTCGAGACGCCACCCTTCGACGCCGCCACCGTCGCGCTCGCGCGCATCGCCGCCGCCCTGACCCAGGAGGGCAGCCTGGTCTCGGTCGCCGGCGGCGGCGACACCGTCGCGGCGCTGAACCAGGCCGGCGTCGCCGAGGATTTCACCTTCATCTCCACCGCCGGCGGCGCCTTCCTCGAATGGATGGAAGGCAAGCCGCTTCCCGGCGTATTAGCGCTGCAAAGAGATTGATCGACAGGAGCCAATGATGACGCCGACCGTCAAAGCCATTCTGGACAAATATGAGAGCGACAATCCGGGCGTGAAGGGGAACCTCGCCCGCATTCTGATGCAGGGGCGGCTGGGCGGCACCGGCAAGATGATCATCCTGCCCGTCGATCAGGGCTTCGAGCACGGCCCCGGCCGCAGCTTCGCGGGCAATCCGGACGCTTACGATCCCCATTATCACTACCAGCTCGCCCTCGACGCGGGCCTCAATGCCTATGCGGCCCCGCTCGGAGCGCTCGAGGCCGGCGCCGGCACCTTCGCGGGGCAGATTCCGACGATCCTCAAGATCAACAGCTCGAACAGCTGGGCGACGCGCAAGGACCAGGCGGTGACCGGCGGCGTCGACGACGCGCTGCGGCTGGGCTGCTCGGCGATCGGCTTCACCACCTATCCGGGCTCGGAGGACAATATCGAGCTGATCGAAGAAATTCGCGAGCTTTCCGCCGAGGCCAAATCGGTCGGCATCGCCACCGTGATCTGGGCCTATCCGCGCGGCGGCACCATCTCCAAGGACGGCGAGCTAGCGCTCGACGTCACCGCCTACGGCGCCCACATGGCGGCACTGCTCGGCGCGCACATCATCAAGGTCAAGCTGCCAAGCGCTTATGTCGAGCAGCCGGACGCGCAGAAGGCCTATGAGGGACACGATTGGTCTGCCCAGGCCGAACGCGTCCGCCACGTCGTCAAATCCTGCTTCAACGGCCGCCGCATGGTCGTCTTCTCGGGCGGTGCGGCCAAGGGCACCGACGCCGTCTACCAGGACGCCCGCGACATACGCGACGGCGGCGGCAACGGCTCGATCATCGGCCGCAACGCCTTCCAGCGTCCGCGCGACGAAGCGCTGGCGATGCTCGACAAGCTGGTGCGCATCTACAAAGGCGAGGAATAGGACATGGCCGAAGCGGCCCCGCCGCTCGCCTTCTCCTATTACCGCAGCGTCGCGCCCCTGATGTGGGCGTTCGCCTGTATCATGGCGGTCGAGCTTGCCGTCACCCATTTGCTGGTGTCGGCTTTGTGGAGCCCGGCCGCGGCCGCCATATTCTCCGCTCTGACCCTCGCCATCCTGGTCTGGATCATCCGCCTGATCCGGTCCTTCAAGCGGTTGCCCGTCATGGTTGGCCCGGACGAAATCCTGATGCGGCTGGGCTCGCTCAAGCCGGTGCGCGTGCCCGCCGGGCGGGTCGCGGGCGTGAGGACGAGCTGGCCGAGCGGCGCCGAGAAGAAGCGGGGCGTTCTCAATATGGCTCTGATCAACTATCCGAACGTGATGCTGGACCTCGACCCGGATTTCACAGCAACGCGCAAGCGACCCTTGACCGCGGTGGCGCATCGGCTGGACGATCCCGCCGGCTTCGCGGACGCCGTGCGCCGCCTGGGGGGAGCTGAAGGAGCATGACTGCGCCGAGACGGATGTTCGGACTTTACGCGATGCTCGCGCTCGCCGGCGCGATCCTGCCCTACGTTCTGTTCATCCCCTGGCTTGCCGAGCATGGCGTGGACGGGCGCGTCTTCCTCGCCCAGCTCTTCGCCACCGGTCCGGCGACCATCTTCGCTGCCGACGTCCTGTTCGCGGCGATCGTCTTCCTGATCTTCGTCTGGAGCGAGGGCCGCCGGCTCGGCATGCGGCATTTGTGGATCCAGCCCGTGGCAACCTACGGCATCGGCCTGTGCTGCGCTTTGCCGTTGTTCCTGGCGCTGCGCGAGCGGCATCTGGCGCGCGCCGCATGACGATGGACCCGCTCGATCCCGATTTCGCCGCGCAGTTCGTGCGTGACCCGCGCCGTCCCGCCTGCCAGCTCTATCTGGTCTCGCCGCTCGACGTCGGCGGCGACTTTCGGGACCGGCTCGCCGCCGCGCTCGACGCCGGTCCCGTGGCCGCCTTCCAGTTTCGGGTGAAGAGCTTCGACCAGCACGAGGCGGCGCGCCTCGCGGAGCCGCTGCAGCGGCTTTGCGCCGCGCGGGAGGTCGCCTTCATCGTCAACGATTCGGCGGCGCTGGCGAAAAGGATCGGCGCCGACGGCGTCCATCTCGGCCAGGACGACGGCGACCCGCGCGAGGCGCGCGCCTTGCTCGGCCCTGCGGCGCAAATCGGCGTGACTGCCCATGACAGCCGCCACCTCGCCATGGAAGCGGGCGAGGCCGGGGCCGATTATGTCGCCTTCGGCGCCTTCTTCCCGAGCCTCACCAAGGAGGCACGCCACCGTCCCGATCCGTCGATCCTGTCCTGGTGGTCGACGCTGTTCGAGATACCCTGCGTCGCCATTGGCGGCATCACCGCGGACAATGGCAATGCGCTCATTGAGGCGGGGGCCGATTTCCTGGCGGTCTGCAACGCGGTCTGGAGTCACGACCAGGGGCCGGCGGCCGCAATAAGGGCATTTGACGACCTTCTGAAGGGTTAGCGCGCGGCCCGTGCCACCATCGCCTTCAGCGTACGGGCGTCGTGAATGGCGTGGGCGTCAATATCGTTGTTGAAATAGGCCCAGACGGAGCGTCCGCTGCCGGCCTGGGCGACCATCCAATCGGCCCAGCCGCGCAGCTGCTCGTCGGAATAGCGGCCCCAATATCTGCCCGTGGCGCCGTGGAAGCGAACATAAGCGGCGGGCCCGACCGCGGCCCGTTCGGAGGCCGAGCCCGGCATGTCGTGGAGGCACAAAGCGGCGCCGTGCCGCTCGAGGAGCGCGAAGGTTTCCGGCGTGTACCAGCTCTCGTCGCGAAACTCGAAGACGTTGGTCGCGTCCTTCGGCGTCAGCGCCAGAAAGTCCTCCAGCCGCCGCAGATTGATCCGGAACCGGGGCGGCAGCTGATAGAGGACCGGCCCAAGGCGCGGCGCCAACATGCGCAAAGGCGCCATCATCCGCGCCAGCGGCTTCTCGCAATCCTTGAGCTTCTTCGCCTGGGTCAGGAAGCGATTCGCCTTGACCGAATAGCAGAAGCCCGGCGGCGCCTGGTCGCGCCATTTCGCGAAGGTTTCCGCCGAGGGCAGGCGATAGAAGCTGTTGTTGATCTCCACCGTGTCGAAATGGCCGGCGTAGAAAGCAAACCAGTCGCGTTGCGCGAGACCGTCGGGATAGAAGCGGCCGCGCCAGTGGCGATAGTTCCAGCCCGAGCAGCCGATGCGAATCGCCTTCATCCGGCGACGAACGACGCGCCCCCCAATCGGTTGCAGGCGGGAGCCGTGCCGCGAGCCGGCGCGCCCCTGTTTCCGTCCGTCGCGTTCCCGGAACGATGCGTCGCCGGAACGGGTTTATCGGGTAATGCGCAGGCTGACGCTCATCACCGTCATTGCTATTGGCTCGGTCATGAGCTTTCTCCTGGCCGGCCTGTTCCTGTTCGCCACCAATGGCGACGCCATGCGCAAAGACGACGGCCCTGCGCCGAGCCCGGAGGAAATCTCCGCCGCGCTTGGCGCGAATGGCCCGGACTCCTATGTTTCGCCCGCCGGCCTGATGATGCCCGTCCAGGGCATCGCCCCGACCCGGATCGTCGACACCTACAGCGCCGCCCGCGCCGGCGGCGCCCGCGTCCATAATGCGCTCGACATCATGGCGCCGCGCGGATCGCTCGTGATCGCGGCGGCGGAAGGGACGGTCGAGCGGCTCCACTACAGCGCCGGCGGCGGCGGGATCACCGCTTATGTCCGTTCGCCCGACGGCCAGTGGATGTATTATTACGCCCATCTCGATTCCTACGCGCCGGGGCTCGCCGTGGGCCAGCGGCTGAGCCGGGGCGACGCGATCGGCCGGGTCGGCAGCACCGGCAATGCCAATGCGGCCTGGCCGCACCTCCATTTCGCGATCCACCGCATGACCGCGAGAGACCGCTGGTACCAGGGCGCGCCGGTCAATCCCTTTCCGCTCCTTGCGGCGAACGGGCGCGCCCGCTAAGGCTCGCGCCAACCTCTCCGATCAGCGAGCATTTCCATGAAAATCAGCGGCGTGGACATTCGTCCCGGCAACATCATCGAATATGAGGGCGGCATCTGGCGCGCCGTCAAGATCCAGCACACCCAGCCCGGCAAGGGCGGCGCCTATATGCAGGTCGAGATGAAGAACCTCATCGACGGCCGCAAGAACAATGTCCGCTTCCGTTCGGCCGAGACGGTCGAGCGCGTCCGGCTCGACACCAAGGACTTCCAGTTCCTGTTCAAGGACGGCGACCAGCTCACCTTCATGGACAAGGCCGATTACGAGCAGGTGACCTTGCCCGCCGATTTGCTCGGCGACGCCGCCGCTTTCCTGCAGGACGGCATGGACGTGATCATGGAGCTCTACAACGAGCGCCCGATCTCGGTGCAGCTTCCCGACACGATCGAGGCCGAGATCGTCGAGGCCGACGCCGTCGTGAAGGGCCAGACCGCCTCATCCAGCTACAAGCCCGCCATTCTCGACAATGGGGTGCGCGTCATGGTCCCGCCCCATATCAGCGCGGGGACCCGGATCGTGGTCGACGTGTACGAGCAGACTTACGTGAGGCGCGCGGACTGACCCGCTCTCCCGTTTCGGGGAGAGGGTTGGGGTGAGGGCCTTTCTTTCTTGCTGATATTCCCTCACCTTCCCACCGCTTCGCGGCGGGCCCCTCCCTCTCCCCAAATGGGAGAGGGGCTTTGAGGAACCTAGCTTGGTTAGCCATTCTGGATTGATCACCGTGATGACGCGCGCGGCCCGCAAGGCGGCGCCGCGCCTGCGGCGCGACTTCGGCGAGGTCGAGCAGCTCCAGGTGAGCCGCAAGGGCCCCGCCGACTTCGTCTCCATGGCCGACAAGCAGGCGGAGGCGACCTTGGTCGAGGAATTGCGCCATGCCCGGCCCGACTGGGGCCTGCTGCTCGAGGAAGGCGGCGCGATCGCGGGCAATCCGATGAAGCCGCGCTGGATCGTCGATCCGGTCGACGGCACCTCAAACTTCCTCCACGGAATCCCCCATTTCGCTATCTCGGTCGCGGTCCAGGAGGCAAAGCCCGGCGGCAATGGCTGGGGCGAATTGAGCCACGGCCTGGTCTACAACCCGCTCACCGACGAGAGCTTCTGGGCTGAAAAGGGCAGGGGCGCCTGGCTCAACGAAAGGCGGCTGCGCGTTTCCGCCCGCCGCGACCTTTCCGAAGCCCTGATCGCCACCGGCATCCCCTATATGGCGCATGGCGATATCGGCCGCTTCAACAAGATCCTCGACGCGGTCTCGCCCGAGGTCGCCGGCATCCGCCGCTTCGGCTCGGCCGCGCTCGATCTCGCCTGGGTCGCCGCCGGCCGCTTCGATGGCTTCTGGGAGGAGGACCTGCAGTTCTGGGATGTCGCCGCCGGCATCGTCCTGGTGCGCGAGGCGGGCGGCTATGTGACCGATTTCCGGGGCGGCAATGCCGGCGTCGACAGCGGCCAGATCCTCGCCGCCAACGATCAGCTCCACAACCGGCTCCACAAGCTGCTCGCCGGAGCTTTGCGCGGGTGAAGGGCGGCCTCGCCGCCCTGGCTCTCCTCTTCCTTGCCGGATGCGCCGCGCCGGTCGCCCAGCGTGGCCCGGCCTGGCCCGCGCATGCCGAGGATCCCGCCGCTCTGGCCGCCCAATTCCCCGACAGCGCCTCGGTCGCGCGGCGCCTGCTCGCCACGGCGCATCAGGATGGCGACAGCGCCACGGTCCGGGCCGGGCTCGCCCGCCTGGCCGCCGCGGGCTACGCGCCGAGCCAGGCGACGATCGACCTGCTCGCCACCCATGTCCCCGACGCGGAGATGGCGGCGCTGCGGCTGCGCTTCGCCGCCAATGGCGCCCGCGTCCAGGCGAGCCGCCTGTTCGCGACAATCCCGGCCGAGCATCGCCTGGTCGAAGGCATCGCCTGGGACGCGCGGCGACGGCGGCTGTTCGCCGCCACGGTGGTCAGCCGCGCCCTGCTCGTCCACGATGCAAGGGGCTGGCGCGCCGTCGAGGGCGTGGAGGCGGGCAGCCTGTTCGGCCTCGCCGTCGACGCGCGCCGCCGGCTGCTTTGGCTGGCCTCGGGCGTGGTCGAGCAGACGCCGTCGCCCGGCACCGCCTTTCGCGGCCTGATCGCGGTCGATCTCGCAAGCCTGCGCCCGGTCCGGCGCGTCCCGGTCGACGGCCCGGGCTCGCCCGCGGACATCGCCGTCGCGGCCGACGGCACGATCTATGCGAGCGACCCCAATAGCGGCGCCATCTACCGGGCCCGGGCCGGCGACGCGGCGCTCCAGATCCTGGTCCCGCCCGGCCGGCTGCGCAGCCCGCAGGGGCTGGTCCCGGCCGCCGACGGCCGCCGGCTCTACGTCTCCGATTATGGCTACGGCCTCGCCATGGTCAGCCTCGCCGACGGCGAGGTCCGCCGGCTCGCCTCCGACGCCGGCACCATGCTCGACGGCGTTGACGGGCTCGTCGGCCATCGCGGCCGCCTGATCGCCATCCAGAACGGCACCAGCCCGCGCCGCATCCTCCTTTTGACCTTGAGCCGCGACGGCAACCGGATTGCCGCGGCACGCGTCCTCGAGAGCAACAATGCCGACTGGGGCGAGCCGACGCTCGGCATCGCCCGCGGCGACGATTTCCTGTACGTCGCCGACGCCCAGTGGGAGCGCTACGGCGCGAACGGCGTGCTCCAGGGAGAAGGGCCGCAGCGTCCCACGCAGATTCGGTTGCTGCGCCCGGCAAACCCTTAAAACCGTCATCCTGACGAAAGTCAGGATCCATGAACGCCGCGTGTGACGGTCCGTCAGCTCCGTGCTCATGGATCCCGGATCAAGTCCGGGATGACGAGAGAGAGGGCGGTTGCGATGGCGCGCGCGCTGGCCTAAAGCCCGCGTCGAAACCCTGGGTTCCCGGAGTCCGACATGGCGTCCGTCGCCGCCGATTATCTGCCGATCCTGCTGTTCCTCGGCGTCGCTTTGGGGCTTTCCTTCGCCTTCGTGGTGCTGCCGATGCTCGTCTCGCGGCTGACCGGCGCCAACAAGCCCTATCCGGACAAGCTCACCGAATATGAATGCGGCTTCCCGGCCTTCGAGGACAGCCGCGCCCAGTTCGACGTGCGCTTCTACCTGGTCGCCATCCTGTTCATCATCTTCGACATCGAGGCGGCCTATCTCTTCCCCTGGGCGGTGAGCGTGTTCGAGCTCGGCTTCAATGCGGGCTGGGCGGCCTGGATCGCGATGATGATCTTCCTCGTCGAGCTCGCTTTGGGCTTCGCTTATGCCTGGAAGAAAGGCGCGCTCGAATGGGAGTGATCCTCGATGCGGGCGGACGGCCGATGCAGCCCGCCGGCGATACCCCGCCCGATCCTTATGCGTTCAGCCAGATCCAGTCCGAAGTGTCGGACAAGGGCTTCCTGGTCACGACCACCGAGGATCTGTTCCAATGGGCGCGGACCGGCTCGCTCTGGTGGATGACCTTCGGCCTCGCCTGCTGCGCGGTCGAGATGATCCATGTGAACATGCCGCGCTACGACCTTGAAAGATTTGGAGCCGCGCCCCGCGCGAGCCCGCGCCAGAGCGACGTGATGATCGTCGCCGGGACGCTCTGCAACAAGATGGCGCCGGCGCTGAGGCGGGTCTACGACCAGATGTCGGAGCCCCGCTACGTCATCTCGATGGGCAGCTGCGCCAATGGCGGCGGCTATTATCATTACAGCTATAGCGTCGTGCGCGGCTGCGACCGGATCGTGCCCGTCGACATCTACGTCCCCGGCTGCCCGCCGACCGCCGAGGCCTTGCTCTACGGCATCATGCAATTGCAGCGGAAGATCCGCCGCGCCGGCACGATCGAGCGCTGATGGGCAGCCCGGCGCCTTTGGTCCAACCTCGCGAGGGCATCGTCGACTCAGTGCGGGCCGCGATCGGTAACGCCTTCATTTCCGCCAAGGACGAGGTCGGCGAGGTCTCGATCGATGTCGCCCGCGAAAGCGTCGCCAACGTTCTGCGGACCTTGCGCGACCAGCTCGATTATCAGCAGCTGATGGAGATTGCGGGGGTCGATTATCCCGAGCGCGCCGAGCGGTTCGAGGTCGTCTATCACTTGCTCTCGGTTACCAAGAACCATCGCCTGCGCATCCGTGTCTCGACGGACGAGGCGCGGCCGGTGCCGACCGTGACCCACATCTATCCCGTCGCCGGCTGGCTCGAGCGCGAGGTTTTCGACATGTACGGCGTCGTCTTCGAGGGCAATCCGGACCTCAGGCGCATCCTCACCGATTACGGCTTTAGCGGCCATCCGCAGCGCAAGGATTTCCCGCTCACCGGCTATGTCGAATTGCGCTATTCGGAGGAGGAGAAGCGCGTCGTCTACGAGCCCGTCAGCCTCGCCCAGGATTTCCGCGACTTCGATTTCATGAGCCCCTGGGAAGGCGCCGAATATATCATCCCCGGCGATGAGAAAGCCCAACCGGAGGCGCCCGGCGCGCCCACGCCGCTGAGCTCGGCCGAAATCAACAAGAACGCCGCCCCGCAGGCCGCCGCGTTGGCGGGCACGCCCAAGACCACCGATACGAAGGCCGAGACCGGCGCTGGCGAGCCCACCAACGCCGAAGCGGCGAAGACGACGGCGCAGAAGCCTGTCCGAAGGCAAAACCCGCCCAAGCCCGATGCCGCCGCCGCGACCGAGGCACCGACCGCCCGCAAGGCGCGCGCGCCGCGCAGGCCGAAAGGGGATGGATGAGCGCTCCTTCTCTCGTCATTCCAGCGAAAGCTGGAATCTCACTTATGGAAGGCAAAGAGATTCCAGCTTTCGCTGGAATGACGGTGTCTGTGGCTGAGACGATCCATTATGACTGAAAATGCCGACATCATCCCCCATGAGGTCGAGGCCGAGGCGCTGGCCGAGGGCACCAGCCCCGCCCATTCGGACATCGCCAATTACACGATCAACTTCGGCCCCCAGCATCCGGCCGCGCACGGCGTGCTCCGCCTCGTGCTCGAGCTCGACGGCGAGATCATCGAGCGCGTCGATCCCCATATCGGCCTGCTCCACCGCGGCACCGAGAAGCTCTGCGAATATAAGACCTATCTCCAGGCTCTGCCTTATTTCGACCGCCTCGATTATTGCTCGCCGATGTGCATGGAGCATAGCTACGTGCTCGCCATCGAGAAATTGCTCGGCCTCGAAGTGCCGCTGCGGGCGCAATATCTCAGGGTGTTCTTCGCCGAACTGACCCGCATCAAGAACCACATGCTGAACCTCGGCAGCCACGTCATGGACGTCGGCGCCATGACGCCAAACCTTTGGCTGTTCGAGCTTCGCGAAGACTGCATGAACTTCTACGAGCGCGCCTCGGGCGCGCGCATGCACGCCGCTTATTTCCGCCCCGGCGGCGTCCACCAGGACGTGCCGCTGAAATTGCTCACCGACATCGGCGACTGGCTCGACAATCGCCTGCCGCGCCTGTTCGAGGACGCGATCAGCCTGGTCGCCGACAATCGCATCTTCAAGCAGCGCAACGTCGACATCGCCACGGTTTCGAAGGAGGACGCGCTCGCCTGGGGCTTTTCCGGACCGATGATCCGTGCCGCCGGCATCCCCTGGGACCTCAGGCGCTCGCAGCCTTATGACCTCTATGACAGGATGGACTTCGACATTCCGGTCGGCACCAAGGGCGATTGCTACGACCGTTTCATGGTCCGGGTCGAGGAGGTCCGCCAGTCGGCGCGGATCATGAAGCAGTGCCTCAACGAAATGCCCGAAGGCCCGATCGCCAGCCTCGACCGCAAGGTGGTCCCGCCCAGGCGCGGCGAGATGAAGCAGTCGATGGAAGCCCTGATCCATCACTTCAAGCTCTACACCGAAGGCTTCCACGTCCCCGCCGGCGAGGTCTATGTCGCGACCGAAAGCCCCAAAGGCGAGTTCGGCGTCTATCTGGTCGCCGACGGCTCGAACAAACCCTATCGCGTCAAGATCCGCCCGACCGGCTTCTCCCACCTCCAGGCGATGGACTTCATGTCGCGCGGCCACATGCTCGCCGACGTCACCGCGATCCTGGGCGCGCTCGACATCGTCTTCGGCGAAGTGGACCGGTGAGGCGCGGCGGCATCGGGCGCTTCCTGCCCCTGGTGATCGCCGGCTCGATGCCCCTGGCCGCGCTCGCCCAGGCCCCGACGCCGCAGGGCGATCCCGCCGCGATCGTCGATCGGTTCCTGCGCACGCTTCGGGGCGGCCACCATGACCGGCTCGGCGTATTGATCACCGATCGTGTCGCGACCGGCGACGGCGAATCGCTGCGTCGGGACCAGATCATATTGCTCCACCGGGGCTATACCGACGCCATGTTCGGGCCGCTGCGCTCTTATGCCTGCGAGCCGCCAATTGCCGCCGCGACGATCTGCATGCTGCGATTCCGGTCGCGCCACCTGCGACAGCGCTACACGGTCGAGGCCGGCCTGATCTCGGGGATAGAAATTCTTCCCGTGGACGACAGATGAGCGCGTCCGATGCCCCGATCGTCGTCAACCTGGCCGACAAGCTCGGTCGCTTCTCCGACCATTGGAACCCGCGCATCGTCGGCCGCTACAATGGCAATGAGGTGCGCGTGTCGAAGCTGAAGGGCGAGTTCGTCTGGCACAGCCACGTCGGGACGGACGAGCTGTTCCTGGTCCTCAAGGGGGCGCTCACCATCGAGTTTCGCGACGGCGCGCGGAAGCTCGGCCCGGGCGAGTTCCTGGTCGTGCCCAAGGGCGTCGAGCACCGCCCGGTCGCGCCCGAGGAGGTCGAGCTGCTGATCATGGACCGCGAGGGCGAGCCCAATACCGGCCAGGTGGTGTCCGAACTGACTCGTGAAAGGCTGGATACGCTCTGATGTCGGGACGGGGGGCAGCGGTCGCGGGTGGCGTGTCGGTACTCGTCGTAACGGCGTGGGCCGCCATCTGGGAATTCGCGCGACCAGGCGCCGGGCTGGCCTACCAAATAGCCGGCGGCGTTCTTGTCGCGCTGCTGCTCGCTGGCGCTTGGCTGCTTGCCCGCTTCATCCGGCGGCACGGGGACGAGATCGGTGAAGCCCGGTTCGATACACGCAACAAGGATGATCGTGACGGCTGACTTGCCATTGCCGCGCCAGCCACTCGGGGCTAGGGGACGCGGCAGTGAAGTTATGACAATGGAATCACTCGATGGCTGAGGCCGCGCGCGCGCCCGCAAGTCCTGAAATCCGCGACCGCTGGGGCAATTTCGCCTGGACCGCGGAGAATTCCGAAAAGGCGAAGATGTTCGTCGCCCGCTATCCCGCCGGCCGCCAGCAGAGCGCAATCATCCCCCTGCTCGATCTCGCCCAGCGCCAGATCGGCGCCGAGACCGTGACCCAGGGCTGGCTGCCGATTCCGGTGATCGAATTCGTCGCGGCGGAGCTGGGGATGCCCTATATCCGCGCCTACGAGGTCGCGACCTTCTACACCATGTTCAACCTCGCGCCGGTCGGCCGCCACCATGTCCAGGTCTGCGGCACCACGCCCTGCATGCTGCGCGGCTCGGACGAGGTGCTTGCCGCCTGCTATGCGCGCGGGCTGAAAAAGGGCCACACCACGGCCGACGGCCTGTTCACCCTGACCGAGGTCGAGTGCCTCGGCGCCTGCGCCAACGCGCCGATGGTCCAGATCAACGACGACAATTACGAGGATCTGACCTTCGCAACCATGGCCGCGGTCCTCGATGCGCTCGCAAGGGGCGAAACGCCCACGCCGGGCCCCCAGATCGACCGCCAGACCAGTTGCGCCGAGGGCGGCCCGACCAGCCTTCCCGAGATGGTCGAGGGAAATCACGATTATCGGAGCCGCTGGTGATCCGGCTCGCTCTTGCCCCTCTGGCCCTGCTCGGGGCCTGCCAGAACCAGCCGGCGCCGGCCAACAATACCGCCGCGCCCCGGGTCAGGGCGCCGGCGCCGGCGCCGGCGGACGACCGCGCGATCGGGGAGCAGGCCGTGCGCCGCCGTCTCGGCAACCCGCAAGGCCTCGCTTTCTCCAACACCCGCGTCCTGGTCACCGACCGTGTGCCGATCGTCTGCGGCGATATCGAGCGCGGCGGACGGCGCGAGCGCTATATCGTCGTCGCCGGCGAGGCGGTCTTCATCGAATCGCGGATGCGCGCCGGCGAGATGGACCGGGCCGTCCGCGAGCAATGCGGCGACGGGGAGCGTGGCTAATGGAAGGGAAAATATCATGAGCGGCATCATTGCCATCGTTCTCGCAATCCTCGCGGTCTTCATCCTGGTCAAGGTGGCCGGGTTCATCTTCAAATTGCTCGCGGTGCTGCTGCTGGCCGGCGCCGCGATCGCTGCCTTCGTCGTGATCCGCGGCAAGATCGGCGGGCCGCGGTGAAGATCGCCTGGTTCTTCCTCATCGCGCTTGCCGTCATGGCCCTCACCATAGGCCTTGGCGG
This sequence comes from Allosphingosinicella sp., assembly GCA_035543935.1. Taxonomy (GTDB): domain Bacteria; phylum Pseudomonadota; class Alphaproteobacteria; order Sphingomonadales; family Sphingomonadaceae; genus Allosphingosinicella. The sequence continues at coordinate 29,252 of DATKIV010000050.1, read as the reverse complement.
CGGCCTGCTGCTGCCGGCGCTCGGCGTCGAGCGGGGGACGGCCGGCACGATCGCGGCAGGGCTCGGCGGCGCCATCATCGGTGTGTTCTATATCCTGATGTTCAGGAGGCCGACCGGTGCTTGACGACAAAGACCGGATCTTCACCAACGTTCACGGCTTCCAGCCCTGGGGGCTGGCGGCGGCGCAAAAGCGCGGCGACTGGGACGACACGGGCAAGCTGATGGCGCTGGGCCAGGACGCGATCATCGGCATCGTCAAGGATTCGGGGCTTCGCGGCCGCGGCGGCGCCGGCTTCCCGACCGGCATGAAATGGAGCTTCATGCCCAAGGAGCCGAGCGCGGGCCGGCCCAATTTCCTGGTCATCAACGCCGACGAGAGCGAGCCCGGCTCGTGCAAGGATCGCGAGATCATCCGCCACGATCCGCACAAATTGATCGAGGGCGCCTTGCTCGCCGGCTTCGCGATGCGGGCGCGGGCCGGCTATATCTACATACGGGGCGAGTTCATCCGCGAGACGCAGACGCTGGAGGCCGCGGTCGCCGAGGCCTATGCCGCCGGGCTGCTCGGCAAGAACGCCTGCAAATCCGGTTACGATTTCGACCTCTTCGTCCATCGCGGCGCCGGCGCCTATATTTGCGGCGAAGAGACGGCGATGCTCGAAAGCCTCGAGGGCAAGAAGGGCTTGCCGCGGCTCAAGCCGCCCTTCCCGGCGGGGGCCGGCCTCTATGGCTGCCCGACCACGGTCAACAACGTCGAATCGATCGCGGTCGTGCCGACCATCCTGCGCCGCGGCGCGCTCTGGTTCAAAAGCTTCGGCCGCGAGAAGAACGAGGGTACCAAGCTCTTCCAGATCTCCGGCCATGTTGAGCGGCCGTGCGTGGTCGAGGAAGCGATGTCGATCCCGTTCCGCGAGCTGATCGAGCGCCACGCCGGCGGCATAAGGGGCGGCTGGGACAATCTCCTCGCCGTCATCCCGGGCGGTTCGTCGGTGCCGCTCGTTCCCGCGCATCAGATCATGGACGCGCCGATGGATTTCGACGGCCTGAAGGAGCTGGGCTCGGGCCTCGGCACCGCCGCGGTCATCGTCATGGACCGGTCGACCGACATCGTGAAGGCGATCAGCCGCATCTCCTATTTCTACAAGCATGAGAGCTGCGGCCAGTGCACCCCGTGCCGCGAGGGCACGGGCTGGATGTGGCGGGTGATGGAGCGCCTGGTCGAGGGCAATGCCGAGATCCACGAGATCGACACGCTCTGGGACGTCACCAAGCAGGTCGAGGGCCACACCATCTGCGCGCTTGGCGACGCCGCCGCCTGGCCGATCCAGGGCCTCATCAACCATTTCAGGCCTGAGATCGAGCGCCGCATCGGCGCGCGGCGCGGCGAGACGCTGGAGGCGGCGGAATGACATTTTTCCGGAGAGCCGCTGTCGTCCTTCTGCCTTTGGCTCTCGTCGCCGGGATGGCCGGCGCGGCGCATGGGCAGCTCGGCGTCGGCCGGTCGGGAAGCTCGAGCCTCGAATTCATGGATGCGGCCGCGTCGATGCGCGAGCTGGTCACCTTCGGACGCTGCTATGCCCGCAACAGCCGGAACGACAGCCTGGCCCTCATCGCCACGCGTCCCACGTCGCGCGAGGAAGCCGAGGTCTATCGGCGCTTGTTCAGTGGCGACTCGCTCATGTGCCTGACGGCCGGCACGACCATGAGCGCACCGCTCGGTTATGTTCGCGGCGCCATCGCCGAAGGACTGTTCAGGGCAGGGCAGGGCGTTCCCCCAAGTCACGTGCTCGCTGCCCCCACCGTCGCCCAGGTCCGGAACCTGAGCGACGCCGCCCGTTGCTATGCCGCCGGGCACAGGGAGCAGGTGCGGGCGCTGCTCGCGATCACGCCCGGCACCCGGGAGGAGTATGACGCTGTGTCGGCGCTCGTCAGCGGGATTCTCGCCTGCACGCCGCCTGGAGCCAGGGTCCAAGGCAGCGCGACCCTGCTCCGTTTCCGTCTGGTCGAAGGCCTGCTTCGACTCCCGCCAAACAGCCCGGCCCCGCCGGGGAGTTGAACGAAGCGCGTGACCATGTGGAAGGCCATTGCGGTCGCGCTGTTGCTTTTGCTGGCGGCGGGCGAGGCGGCGGCCCAGAGCAGGCTCGAGCGGTTCGCGCGGGCGGGCAATGTCGACGATGCCGAGCTGGCGATGGCGCTCATGGCGCGCTGCATCGCCGACCGCCGCCCGGAGCTGGTGCGGCGCTGGCTCGCCATGCTGCCGGGGACGCTCGAAGAACTGGCTCTGCTGCGGCGCGGGGGATCGGATTTTTCCTTCTGCCTTGGCGACCGCGAATTGGTCATGGAGGGGCGTTCCCTTCGCTTCGAGCCGCGCGCGGCCCGGCGGCCGGTCGCGCTCGCATTTGTCGAGCGCAGGCTCTCGCAAGCTCCCGCTGAAGCGCCGCTGCCACCGGAATCCGACCCCTGGTTCGTCGCGCCGATGGCCGCCCTGAGCGCCCAGACGCGCGTGGATCGCGGCTCTCTCGCGGTCCAGGACTTCGGCCATTGCGTCGCGCTGCGGGCATGGGCCGACACCCGGGCCTTGTTCGCGACCGAGGCGAACTCGCCGGCGGAATCGGCTGCGGTGCGGCGGCTGACGCCCGTTCTGGGACCGTGCCTGACCGAGGGCGCCAACATCAGGGTCACGCACCGCAATTTGCGGCTCATCCTGGCCGAGCCTTTCTATCACATCATGGCTTCGGCGCCGGCTGCAAGACGGTGAGCGCTGGAAGACAATGGGCTGTCGCCCGCGACACGAAGGGACCAGGCGCGCTTTACGAGCGGGCGGCCATGAGATAGTCCGGCGGCGGCCCGAGGGGGCGGAGACGCGGAGGCCGAAATGCAGCCAATCGAAAAGATCCTTGGAACCCTGGGCGTGGTCCTGCTCGCCGCCGGCGCGACGCCGGCCGCAGCCCAATATGGCAGCGTATCGGCGCCGCCTCCCGCGGTGGCGCGCGGCGCGCCGCCGCCGGCGGGAGCCGCCGCGACCGCGCCCGCCGAGGTCCTGCGCGCCGCTGCCTGCGAGATCGCGCGCAGCGCGGATGCCGGCAACGCTTTGCTGGCGACGGCCCCCTTCTCTGCCGAGGAGCGAACCCAGGCCGGCAACCTCGCGCGCGCCGCGCAGCGCTGCCTGCGGCTGACCGCGCCGATCGCGACCACCGCTTATAATTTTCGCGGCGCGGTCGCCGAGGCCGTTTACGAAAACCGCTTTGCCACGCCGGTAACGGCGCGCGCGCCGGCGCTCGGCGCGAAGCCGCTGCCGCGCCCCGCGGCGGGCACCGAGGCGCACACCGTCGAGATCCTCGCGCCGATGTACGCGCTGGTCGATTGCGCCACGCCGCGCGAGCCGGGCCTCGCCCGCGCGCTGCTGGCGACCGAGCCGAGAAGCCCGGCAGAGGCGACCGCGCTCAGCGCCTTCGACCCGACCTTCAGGGCCTGCGTGCCGCTTGGAACCCAGTTGCGCATCGACCCCAGGGTGATGCGAAACTTCTTCGCCGAGGCGCTCTACCGCTGGTCGGTCGTCCAGCGCGACGGCCCGACCTCGCCTTTGGCCGCCCCGGCGGCCCCGCCCGCACCGCCCGCCCCGGCCGCGGCGGCACCTCCAGCCCCCCAATAAATAGGCCGGCAACCCCTTGTCGGCCGTGGGGATAAAAGTCTAACGGCACCGCAGGCTGCGGCCCTTTCCGGGGCCCCATGGATTTCGAGTCTTTATATGCCCAGGGTCAAAGTCGACGGCGTCGAGATCGAGGTTCCGCAGGGGGCGACCGTGCTCCAGGCCTGCGAGCTTGCGGGCAAGGAGATTCCGCGCTTCTGCTATCACGAGCGGCTCGCCATCGCCGGCAATTGCCGGATGTGCCTGGTCGAGGTGAAGCCCGGGCCGCCCAAGCCCCAGGCGAGCTGCGCGCTGCCGGCGGCCGACAATCAGGAGATCTTCACCAACACGCCCACCGTGCGCAAGGCGCGCGAAGGGGTGATGGAGTTCCTCCTCATCAACCACCCGCTCGATTGCCCGATCTGCGACCAGGGCGGCGAATGCGACCTGCAGGACCAGGCGATCGCCTACGGTCGCGGCCACAATCGCTATGACGAGAATAAGCGCGCGGTCACCGAGAAATATATGGGCCCCGTGGTCAAGACGATCATGACGCGCTGCATCCATTGCACGCGCTGCGTCCGCTTCATGGAGCAGGTCGCCGGCGTCGAGGAAATCGGCGCGGTCGGCCGCGGCGAGAATATGGAGATCACCTCCTATCTCGAGCACGCCTTGACCAGCGAGCTTTCCGGCAATGTCGTCGATCTGTGCCCGGTCGGCGCGCTGGTTTCCAAGCCTTACAGCTTCGAGGCGCGGCCCTGGGAGCTGAGGAAGGTGCCGGCGATCGACGTCATGGACGCGGTCGGCACCAACATCCGCCTCGACGCCCGCGGCCGCGAGGTGATGCGCGCGCTGCCCCGGCTCAACGAGGACGTCAACGAGGAGTGGGCGTCGGACAAGACCCGCCACGCCGTCGACGGCCTCACCCGCAACCGGCTCGACCGGCCCTGGCTGCGCGACGGCGGCAAGCTCCGCCCGGCGAGCTGGGAGGAGGCCTTCGCGGCGATCGCCTCGGTGGCGAAGAGCGCGAATGGGAGCGTCGCGGCGGTCGCTGGCGACCTCGTCGACGTCGAGACCATGTATGCGGCCAAGACGCTGCTCGCGTCGCTGGGGTCGGACCTGCTCGAGGGGCGCCAGACCGGCCTTGCTTATGATGCGAGCAACCTCGCCGCGGTCAATTTCAACTCGACCATCGCCGGCATCGAGACGGCCGACGCGATCCTCCTGGTCGGCACCAATCCGCGTTGGGAGGCGCCGCTGGTCAACACCCGCATCCGCAAGGCGGCGCGGGCGGGGGCCAGGGTCTTCGCGATCGGGCCCGAGATCGACCTCCCTTATGCCGTGACCTGGCTGGGCGACGATCTGTCCCTGCTCGCCGAGCTCCCCGACGCCCTCGATCAGGCCGCGCGGCCGGCAATCATCGTCGGCGGCGCCGCGCTCAAGGTTTCGGGCGGGCAGGCGGCGACGCTCGCGCTCGTCGACAGCCTCAATCTCGTCCGCCCCTCGGCAGGCTCGGGACAGGCTGCCTGGAACGGCTATAACGTGCTGCACACCGCGGCGGCGCGGACGGGCGGGCTGATGCTTGGCTACGCTTTGGCCGGCGGCATGGCGTCACTGGCCGAGCAGGCGCCGAAACTGCTCTTCCTGCTCGGCGCCGACGAAGCCGATCTCGCCCCCTTCGCGGGGAGCTTCAAGGTCTATGTCGGCCATCATGGCGACAAGGGCGCCGAGGCGGCGGACGTGATCCTGCCCGGCGCCGCCTATAGCGAGAAGCACGGTCTCCATGTCAATCTGGAGGGCCGCGTCCAATATAGCGAGAAAGCGGTCGATCCGCCCGGCGACGCCCGCGCCGACTGGTCGATCCTGCGCGCTCTCTCGGATGCGCTCGGCAAGCCGCTGCCCTTCGACAGCTTCGGCGAGCTTCGCGCCGCTTTGTTCGCGGATCACCCCGCTTTCGCCCGGCCCGGCCTCGTCGCCTTCGACTGGGCGCCGCCGAAGCTGCCGGCGATCGCGATCGCCAGCGGGACGGCGCTCACCTATCCGATCCGCGATTTCTACCTGACCAATCCGATCGCCCGCTCGTCGCCGACGCTGCGGCGCTGCTCGGCGGAATTGCTCCACGGCGAAACTTGGGCGGAGGCGGCCGAATGACCGCCTGGTTCCAGGGCCTGCTTGGCGCCGGCTGGGGCTGGTTCGTCGCCACGCTCGTCCTTATCCTTCTGATCGCCCTCCCGCTGATGCTGGCGGTGGCGATGATCATCTATGTCGATCGCAAGATCTGGGCGGCGATGGCGCTCCGCCGCGGGCCCAACGTGGTCGGCCCGTTCGGCCTGCTGCAGAGCTTCGCCGACGGGCTCAAGGTCTTCCTGAAGGAAACCATCATCCCCTCGTCGGCCAATCCGGGCCTGTTCCTGATCGCGCCGATCATCACCTTCGCGGTCGCCCTGATCGCCTGGGCGGTGATTCCGTTCGGGCCGGACATGGTGCTCGCCAACATCAATGTCGGCCTGCTCTACCTGCTCGCAATCTCCTCGCTTGGCGTTTACGGGATCATCATCGCGGGCTGGGCATCCAACTCGAAATACCCGTTCTACAGCGCCTTACGCGCAGCCGCTCAGATGGTGTCTTATGAAGTCTCGATCGGTTTCGTGCTGATCCCGGTGGTGCTCTGGGCGGGCACGTTCAACCTCAGCGGCATCGTCGAGGCGCAGCGCGGCCATATCTTCGGGACGATCAACGGTTTCGGCTTCAATCCTCTCTTATTCCCGATGGCGGTGATCTTCCTGATCTCCGCCATGGCCGAAACCGCGCGCGCGCCCTTCGACCTCACCGAGGCGGAGAGCGAGCTCGTCGCAGGCTACCAGACCGAATATAGCTCGATGAGCTTCGCGCTGTTCTGGCTCGGCGAATATGGCAACGTCCTTTTGATGTGCGCCATGAACGCGGTCCTGTTCTGGGGCGGCTGGCTCCCGCCGATCGATTGGGAGCCTTTATATGCGATCCCAGGAATCTTCTGGTTCTTCCTGAAAATATTCATCTTTTTCTTCATATTCTCCTGGGTGAAGGCGACCGTGCCGCGTTTCCGCTACGATCAGCTGATGCGGCTCGGCTGGAAGATCTTCCTGCCCATCTCTTTGATCTGGGTGTTCCTGGTCTCGGGCTATCTGATGCTGCTTCGGAACGGGATGCTGCCATGGTAGCCGCCGCCGCCGCCGCGCTCCTCTTTCTTGCCGCGACGACAATGCAGGCGGCCCCGCCGCTGCGCCTCGAATGCAGCTTCACCGGCGAAGACCTGTCCGCGCCCGACCAGGCCGGCCCGCGCCGGATCGGCTTCACGATCGAGACGCGCGGGACGCGGGTTGCCGCCGTAGCGGTCGACGATCCGACCGGCATCTTCACCTCCGGCAACATCGTCGGCTCCTTCTCCACCGCCGGCGGCGGCAGCTACAGCGCGATGCCGCGCGAGGAGAATCCGCGCTGGCGCGGCCGGCTCGAAGAGGGCCGGTTGACGCTGACCGGCACGCGCCGCGAGGTTTCGTTGAGGGCAGATGCGCAGGGTGCCTGGTCCGGCCGTCTCCGCTACGAATTGCCCGGCGCGGGGAGCATGAGCCTGGTCAAGGACGGGGCCTTGTCGTGCTGCCCCGCTGCCGCGGCGGCAGAAGGAAATCCCCGATGAGCATCGCCCATTATATCAAGACCTTCACCCTGTGGGAGTTCGTCAAGGCGCACGCCTTGACGCTGAAATATTTCTTCAAGCCCAAGGTGACGATCAACTATCCTTACGAGAAGAACCCGATCTCGCCCCGCTTCCGCGGCGAGCATGCGCTGCGCCGTTATCCGAACGGCGAGGAACGCTGCATCGCCTGCAAATTGTGCGAGGCGGTGTGCCCGGCGCTCGCCATCACCATCGAGGCCGAGCCGCGCCCTAAGGAATCCGGGGGGGACGGCAGCCGGCGGACGACGCGCTACGATATCGACATGACCAAGTGCATCTATTGCGGGCTCTGCCAGGAGGCATGCCCGGTCGATGCGATTGTCGAGGGGCCGAACATGGATTTCTCGACCGAAACCCGCGAGGAGCTCATCTACGACAAGGCCAAGCTCCTCGACAATGGCGACAAATGGGAACGCATCCTGGCTGCGAACCTTGCCGCCGATGCGCCGTATCGGTAGGGGCCCCGGATGCTGGATTCGAGCCCGAAAATCCTCCCCGGGACGGGGCGGGGGACCATCCGCAGGATGGTGGAGGGGGGTCGGCGCCCTGCTCCACGCCCCCTCCACCACGCGCTACGCGCGCGGTCCCCCTCCCCGTCCCGGGGAGGATCGGCGTGATCCAGGGCTTCGTCTTCTACCTCTTCGCCACCCTCGTCATCGCCTCGGGGGTGATGACGATTGCGTCGCGCAACCCGGTCCACTCCGTGCTCTGGCTGATCCTCGCTTTCTTCAACGCGGCCGGCCTCTTCCTGCTGATCGGCGCCGAGTTCCTCGCCTTCCTCCTGGTCATCGTCTACGTCGGCGCGGTCGCGGTTTTGTTCCTGTTCGTGGTGATGATGCTCGACGTGGATTTCGCCGCATTGCGCGCCGGCTTCGCCAATTATCTCTTCCCTGGCCTGCTCCTCGCCTTGGCCCTGCTCGCCGAGATGGTGGCGGCGCTGCTCGCCCACGGGGCGGGGGCGATCGACCTTGCCGGCCGCGCGCCGCCGGCGGGGGTTGGAGTCTCGAACATCCAGGCGCTCGGCCGCATGCTCTACACCGACTATCTCTTCATCTTCGAAGCCGCCGGCATCGTCCTCCTAGTCGCCATGGTCGGCGCGATCGTGCTGACCCGACGCAAGCGCTCCGACGTGCGGCCGCAGAACGTCTCCGCCCAGGTCCGCCGCCGCCCCAGGGACGCGGTGGTGAACATGCAACCGGGCGTCGGCGAGGGGATGAAGCTGTGATTCGCCGCCTCCTCGTCATCCCGGACTTGATCCGGGATCCATCTTCTTCCGGCCCCGCGTCTTCGAAAAGAAGGTGGATGCCGGATCAAGTCCGGCATGACGGCAGAGTGCGTGGAGGCGCCGCATGATCGGCCTGGGCCATTACCTCACCGTCGGCGCGATCCTGTTCGTGCTCGGCGTGTTCGGCATCTTCCTGAACCGCAAGAACGTCATCGTCATCCTGATGGCGATCGAGCTGATCCTGCTCAGCGTCAACATCAACCTGGTCGCCTTCTCGGTCTTCCTCCACGACATGGTCGGCCAGGTGTTCGCGATGTTCGTCCTCACCGTCGCTGCCGCCGAGGCCGCGATCGGGCTCGCCATCCTCGTCATCTACTTCCGCGGCCGCGGCACGATCGCGGTCGACGACATCAACCAGATGAAGGGGTGAGGATGAACCGCCCCCGTTCCCCGGCGAAGGCCGGGACCCAGTCCGGCCTTCGTAGCTGGGCCCCGGCCTTCGCCGGGGAACGGTCGCGCGCATGACCGTCCAAATCATCGTCTTCCTGCCCCTGCTCGCGGCGATCGTCGCCGGGCTCGGCAATCGCATGCTCGGCAACTTCGCCGCGAAATTGATCACCACCGGCGCCTTGTTCGCGTCGATGGCGCTCTCCTGGCCGATCTTCCTGGGCTTCCTCGCCGGCACCGAGCACAGCCAGCTCCATCCGGTTCTCACCTGGTTCACCTCGGGCGCCCTCCAGGTCGACTGGGCCCTGCGCGTCGATGCGCTGACCGCGGTGATGCTGGTGGTGGTGACGACCGTCTCGGCGCTCGTCCACCTTTTCTCCTGGGGCTATATGGCGGAAGACGACAGCCAGCCGCGCTTCTTCGCTTATCTCAGCCTGTTCACTTTCGCGATGCTGATGCTGGTGACCGCCGACAATCTCGTCCAGATGTTCTTCGGCTGGGAAGGGGTCGGCTTGGCCTCCTACCTTCTGATCGGCTTCTGGTACCACAAGCCCTCGGCCAATGCCGCCGCGCTGAAGGCCTTCCTGGTCAACCGCGTCGGCGATTTCGGCTTCTCATTGGGCATTTTCGGCACCTTCCTGGTCTTCGGCACCATCTCGATCCCGGCCATCCTCGAGGCCGTGCCCGGCATGGCCGGCTCGACCATCGGCTTCCTCGGCATGCGCGTCGACACGATGACTTTGCTTTGCATCCTCCTCTTCATCGGCGCAATGGGCAAATCGGCGCAGCTCGGCCTCCACACCTGGCTGCCCGACGCGATGGAGGGCCCGACCCCGGTCTCGGCGCTGATCCACGCCGCCACCATGGTCACCGCCGGCGTGTTCATGGTCTGCCGCCTGTCGCCGATGTTCGAGGCGAGCGCCACGGCGACCGCGGTCGTCACCTTCGTCGGCGCCGCCACCGCCATCTTCGCGGCGACGGTCGGCACCGTCCAGAACGACATCAAGCGGGTGATCGCTTATTCGACCTGCAGCCAGCTCGGCTACATGTTCTTCGCCGCCGGCGTCCATGCCTATGGCGCGGCGATGTTCCACCTCTTCACCCACGCTTTCTTCAAGGCGCTCCTCTTCCTCGGCGCGGGCAGCGTCATCCACGCCATGCATCACGAGCAGGACATGCGCTATTATGGCGGCTTGCGGAAGCCGATCCCCTTCACCTTCTGGGCGATGCTGGTCGGCACGCTCGCCATCACCGGCGTCGGCATCATCCAGATCGCAGGTCTGCCGAGCCTGGGCTTTGCCGGCTTCTTCTCCAAGGACGCGATCATCGAGAGCGCTTATGCGAGCGGCACCAGCCTCGGCGGCTTCGCCTTCTTCATCGGCGTGCTCGCGGCGCTGCTGACCAGCTTTTACTCCTGGCGGCTGATGTTCCTGACCTTCTGGGGAAAGCCGCGCTGGGCGGCTTCCGAGCATGTCCAGCACGCGCTTCACGGCGACCATCACGACCATCCGGACGCGGAGGATGCGGGGCACGACACCCATGTCGACGAGCCGGGCGCGCAGGCCGTGCCCGCCGGCACGGGCGGCTATCACCCGCACGAAAGCCCATGGACGATCCTGGTCCCGCTCGGCCTGCTCGCTCTGGGCGCGCTCGCCGCCGGCCAGATCTTCCACGAGGCCCTGATCGGCCACCATGCCGGCCACGATTTCTGGCACGGCAGCCTCGCCTTCAGCGCCGAGCAGGTCGAGGCGATGCACGCCGTGCCGCTCTGGGTGAAGCTGTCGGCGACGAGCGCGATGCTGGTCGGCCTGCTGATCGCCTTCCACGCCTACATCCGCAACACCGCCTTCCCGGCGGCGTTCGTCGGCCAGTTCGGCCTCGTCTACCGCTTCCTCTTGAACAAATGGTATTTCGACGAAATCTACCACGCTCTGCTCGTCCGGCCCTCCCTCTGGCTCGGCCGCTTCCTTTGGAAGAAGGGCGACGAGGGCACGATCGACCGCTTCGGCCCGGACGGCGCCGCCGCCGCGATCGTCGCCGGCACGAGGCTCACCGCGCGCATCCAGACCGGTTATCTCTACACCTACGCGCTCGTCATGCTCCTCGGCGTCGCCGCGGCGGCAACCTGGGCGATGACGCGATGAGGACGATTTTCCGCAGGAGGGGACACCCCACCACCGTTCGGGCTGAGCTTGTCGAAGCCCTGTCCTTCTTCTCGCCCATCAAGAAAGGGGAGGGCTTCGACAGGCTCGGCCCGAACGGCTTTGGGGTTCAACGCCTCTGATGGCCGGCTTCCCCATCCTCTCCGCGATCCTCGCGCTGCCGCTGCTCGGCGCGCTCGCCTGCCTGCTGACCAGCGCCAACGGCGCGCGCTGGATCGCCTTGCTGACCACGCTGGCCACGCTTGCGCTCTGCATCGGCCTTTGGGTCACCTATCAAATCGGCGGCCCGCAATGGCAGTTCACCGAATATGAGGAGATATTCGGCCGCTTCGCTTGGGCGCTCGGCATTGACGGCATCGCCCTGATGCTGATCGTCCTGACCGCTTTCCTGATGCCGATCTGCATCGCCGCCTCCTGGACCGCGATCGAGAAGCGGGTGCCCGAATTCATGGCCTGCTTCCTGTTCATGGAGACGCTGATGATCGGCGTCTTCTGCGCGCAGGACATCTTCCTCTTCTACATCTTCTTCGAGGCCGGCCTGATCCCGATGTACCTGATCATCGGCATCTGGGGCGGCGCCAGCCGCATCTACGCGGCCTATAAATTCTTCCTCTACACATTGCTCGGCTCGGTGCTGATGCTCATCGCCATGCTGTGGATGGTGAACTTCGCCGGCACCACCTCGATCCCGGCTTTGATGGAGACCGATTTCCCGGCCGGGGCGCAGAACTGGTTGTGGCTCGCTTTCTTCGCCAGCTTCGCGGTCAAGATGCCGATGTGGCCGGTCCACACCTGGCTGCCCGACGCCCACGTCCAGGCGCCGACCGCGGGCTCGGTGATCCTCGCCGGCGTGCTCTTGAAGATGGGCGGCTACGGCTTCGTCCGCTTCTCGCTGCCGATGTTCCCGGAGGCGTCCGCTTACCTGATCTGGATCGTCTTCGGCCTTTCCATGGTCGCGGTCGTCTACACCTCCCTGGTCGCGCTGGTGCAGCAGGACATGAAGAAGCTGATCGCTTATTCGTCCGTGGCGCACATGGCCTTCGTCACCATCGGCCTGTTCGCCTTCAACCGGCAGGGGATCGAGGGCGGGCTCGTCGTCATGCTCAGCCACGGCTTGGTTTCGGGCGCGCTCTTCCTGTGCGTCGGGGTCGTCTATGACCGGCTGCACAGCCGCGACATCGACAGATATGGCGGCCTCTCGAACAACATGCCGCAATATGCGCTTTTGTTCATGATCTTCACCATGGCCTCGGTCGGCCTGCCGGGCACGTCGGGCTTCGTCGGCGAGTTCCTCGCCCTGGTCGGCGCCTATGAGGCGAACTCCTGGGTCGCCGCGGTCGCCACCACCGGCATCATCCTGGGCGCCGCCTACATGCTCTGGCTCTACTGGCGAATCGCCTTCGGCGCCGCGCGCACGGCCGAAGCGGCTGCGCTTCCCGACCTCAGCAAGCGCGAGCTTTTGATCCTCGCCCCGATCGCCGCGGCAGTGCTGTGGATGGGGGTCTATCCGGAGAGCTTCATGGCGCCGATGCGCGCCGACGTCGACGCCTTGCTCGCCCGCATCGAGCGCGCCGCGCCCGAGGGCGACGCGCGCCTCGCCGCCGGCCGCCCCGCGCCCGCCGCCCACGCGCCGGCAACGAAAGGGGAGGGGCATTGATGCGCTCCCCGCTTCGTCATTCCAGCGAAAGCTGGAATCTCCCTGCTTTTTCGGCGGGCGAGAAGGAAAGTGAGATTCCAGCTTTCGCTGGAATGACGATTCTCGGTGGAATGACGGTGAGGCGTTGATGCTCCACGATTTCCTCCTCATCCTCCCCGAAGAGATATTGAGCGTCGGCGCCCTGATGCTGATGCTGGCCGCGGCCTGGGGCGGCGACAAGGCGGCGCCGGCGCTGACCTGGCTCGCGGTGCTGATCCTCGGCGTCGCGGCGGTCTTCGTGCCGGGCATCGTCGATGCCGGCGGCACCGCCTTCGGCGGCCTGATGATCGGCGACAGCTTCGCGGCTTTCTCGAAGATCGTCATTTATGCCGGCGCCGCCGTCGCCCTCGTCGCGGCGATGAGCTGGTTCGGCCGCGACCGCGATTATCGCGCCGAATATCCGGTGCTGATCCTGTTCTCGGCGGTCGGCATGGGGATGATGGTCTCGGCCGGCGACCTGCTCACCCTCTATGTCGGCCTCGAGCTGCAGAGCCTCGCCGCCTACGTCCTCGCCAGCTTCCAGCGCACCGACACGCGCTCGGCCGAGGCCGGCCTCAAATATTTCGTGCTCGGCGCGCTCGCCAGCGGCATCCTGCTTTACGGCATCTCATTGCTCTACGGCTTCACCGGCACCACCCAGTTCGGCGGCATCGCCGCGGCGCTCGGCCAAGGCGTCTCGACCGGCCAATTGTTCGGCATCGTCTTCGTCCTCGCCGGCTTGGCCTTCAAGATCGCCGCGGTGCCCTTCCACATGTGGACGCCCGACGTCTACGAAGGCGCGCCGACGCCGGTCACCGCCTTCTTCGCCTCCGCGCCCAAGGTCGCCGCCATGGCGCTGCTGGTCCGCGTCGCGGTCGAGGCGATGGCGCCGGCTTTGCACGAATGGCGGCAGATCGTGATCTTCGCGGCTTTGGCCTCGACCGTGCTCGGCGGCGTCGCCGCGATCGGCCAGCGCAGCATCAAGCGCCTGCTCGCCTACAGCTCGATCAACAATGTCGGCTTCGCGCTCGTCGGCCTTGCCGCCGCGGGCGTGGCCGGCGTCGCCTCGGTCCTCTTCTACATGGCCGTCTATATCGTGATGACATTGGGCGCCTTCCTCGTCGTGCTGAGGATGCGCGACGCCGAGGGGCGGCCGGTCGAATCGATCGCGTCCTTGTCGGGCCTGTCGCGGACCCGGCCGATGCTCGCGCTCGCCATGGCGATCTTCATGTTCAGCCTCGCCGGAATCCCGCCTTTGTTCGGCTTCTGGCCCAAGTTCCTGGTCTTCGACGCGGCGGTGGGGGCGGGGCTGACCTGGCTCGCCGCGGTGGCGATCGCGACCTCGGTGGTCAGCGCTTTCTATTACATCAAGATCGTCAAGCTCATCTATTTCGACGAGCCCGCACCGGCTTATGCGGAGACCAGGGAGCCGGTCGGCACCGCCCTGATCTTCGCTGCGGCCCTGTTCGTCTCGCCTTTGGGCTATCTGGCGATCCCCTGGCTCGGCCAGGCTGCGGCGAACGCGGCCAGAGCGCTTTTCTAAGGTCCGTTCGTCCCGAGCGAAGTCGAGGGGCGCCGGCACGGACTCATCACATGCGCCCCTCGACTGCGCTCGGGACGAACGGATAGGGGAGAGGCGTGCACGAGATCCGCACCGTCGCCGAAACAGGCTCCACCAACGACGACCTCGCCGCGCTCGCGCGTGACGGCGCGGCCGAGGGCCTGTGGCTCCGCGCCGAGCGGCAGACCGGGGGGAAGGGCCGGCAGGGCCGGGCCTGGGCCTCCCCGTCCGGCAATCTTCACGCCTCGACGCTGGTCCGCCTCCAGCCCGAGGATCCGCTCGCGCCGACTTTGGCCCTGGTCGCCGCCGTGGCGCTCCACGACGCGGTCGCCCGCCATGCCCCCGCCGCACGGATCAAATGGCCCAACGACCTGCTCGTCGACGGCGCCAAGCTCGCCGGCATCCTGCTCGAGCGCCAGAGTAACGCGGTGATCATCGGCTTCGGCGTCAACCTCGCGTCTCGCCCCGCCGGCCTCGACCGCGCCGCGACCTGCCTCGATCCGCCAGTGCCGGCGCCGGCCTTCCTCACGCGCCTCGCCGCCGGCTTCGCCGCGTGGCTCGCGCGCTGGCGGGCGGAGGGGCTCGTCCCGGTCCGCGCCGCCTGGCTCGCCGCCGCCCACCCGCTCGGCACCGCGCTATCCGCCGGCGACGCCCAGGGCGCCTTTGACGGCCTCGACGAGAGCGGCGCGCTACGCCTGCGCCTCGCCGATGGAGCGCTTCGCGTCATCCACGCCGGCGACGTCTTTCTGATCTAGGGCTGCGTTGACATCCGGGCCGCCGCGCCGAAAGGTGGCGGCGATGGAGACCGGACCGGACAGGGGCTCGCATGGCGAGCCGGCGGCGGACGCGCTGCCCGCGGTGGAGCGCTATCCGGGCGCGCTTTGCGCGCGCTTCGAGGCCTATGACGATTTCCTCGCCGACGACGAGGCCGAGGCGCTGCGCGCGCCGATCGACGCCCATTTCAGCGAACCCCACCAGCACAGCTTCGATACCCACTTCGTCTGGAATTACTGGTACGTGCCCGGCCTCTACACCTATTTGCGGGCGGCGCCGGAAAAGGTCATCCCGCACGAGCGCGTCGCCGCTTTCCATGACGCCATGACGCGCTGGGCGACCGAGACGCTCGGCTTGGCCGATGTCAGCTGGCCGATCCTCAGCCTCTATGTCGACGGCTGCGGGCAGGGCATCCACAACGATTCCGCCAATGGCCGCTTCGGCTATGTCTATTCGCTGACCCGGGACCGCCAGGGCCGCGGCGGCGAGACGATCGTCTTCAAGGAGGGCGATCCCTTCCGCAGCCGGATGCGCCAGGCCGATGCCGGCACCGGCCTCTACGATCTGGTCGCGCCGATCTTCAACCGCCTCGTCCTGTTCGACGACCGCATGCCGCATGGCGTCCAGCGCATCGAAGGGTCGATGGACCCGATCGATGCCCGCATCGTCCTGCACGGCCATATCAGCGAAGCGGGGCCGATCCTGGACGGGCCGCTCCCCGCCCGCTTCGTCGAGGCGGCCCGCGAGGCGGCGCTCGACGCCGCGCTCGCCGCTTTCCCCGAAACCGGGCCGCTGCATCACGGCCCCTTGTGCGTCCGGCTCGAGATCGCGCCGCACGGGCGGGTGAGCGATTGCCGGGTGCTCGTCCACCGCGTCGCCCGCAGCGACGGCGGCGATCCCGACCCTTTGGTCGACGACATCGTCGACGGCCTCGCGACGTCGCGCTTCCCTGCCGCTTCGGCCCCCACCGTGGCGATCCTGCAGATCCTGACCGGCGGCCCGCTGCCGCTGGCGGCCGAGCGGATGGGAGTCTAAGGCAGGCCCATGCTGCTCGCCATCGACGCCGGCAATACCAATTTGGTCTTCGCGCTCGTCGAGGACGGCATCATTCGCGCGCGCTGGCGGATCGCGACCGATCCCAGGCGGACCGCCGATCAATATGCGGTCTGGCTGCACCAATTGCTCGCGCTCGAAGGCTATACCAAGGCCGACGTCTCCGCCGTCATCATCGGCACCGTGGTGCCGCGCGCGCTCCACAATCTCGAAGTGCTCGCGTCCAAATATTTCGGGAAGGAACCCTTGATAGCAGGGCAGGGGTCGGCCGAGTGGGGGATCGAGCTCGATGTCGCCGAGCCCAGATCGGTCGGCGCCGACCGGGTGCTCAACGTCATCGCCGCGCACCGGCTTTACGAAGGCGACCTCATCGTCGTCGATTTCGGCACCGCCACCACTTTCGACGTGGTCGATTATTCGGGCGCCTATAAAGGCGGCATCATCGCGCCCGGAATCAACCTGTCGCTCGACGCTCTCTTCAATGCCGCCGCCAGGCTGCCCCGCGTCGCCATCGAGGCGCCTTCGAGCACCAGCGTCATCGGCCGCACCACCGAGGAGCAGATGCATATCGGCATCTATTGGGGCTATGTCGCGATGATGGAGGGGCTGGTCGAGCGCCTCAAGGCCGAGATCGGCCGCGCCGCGACCGTCATCGCCACCGGCGGCCTCGCCACCCTGTTCGACACCCACACCGACATTTTCGACGCCATCGAGGGCGACCTCACCATCCAGGGGCTCGCCATGCTTCACGATAAGGCGATAAGCGCCTGACCTTGCCGTCATTCCAGCGAAAGCTGGAATCCCCCTTCCTTCCGGCCGCAATGCCATAGGGATTCCAGCTTTCGCTGGAATGACGGTTCGGAATGACGATAAGGCGGCGCCATGAAACCCGGCAAGGAACTGCTCTTTCTCGCGCTCGGCGGCTCGGGCGAGATCGGCATGAACGTCAATCTCTACGGCTGCGAGGGCAAATGGGTGATGGTCGATCTGGGCCTGACCTTCGCCGATCCCGCTTATCCGGGCGTCGAATTGATCCTGCCCGATCTCGCCTTCATCGAGGACAATCGCGCCGATCTGCTCGGCATCGTCCTCACCCACGGCCATGAGGACCATATCGGCGCCATCCCCTATCTCGCCCACGATCTCGGCGTCCCGCTCTACGCGACGCCGTTCACCGCCGGCCTGATCGCCGGCAAGCTCGAGGAGGAGGGGCTGACCGGCCGGGTCAAGCTCGTGACGGTGGAGATGGAGGGCGGCGTCCGCCTCGGCCCGTTCGGCTTCCGCTATCTGCCGCTCGCCCATTCGATCCCCGAGGGCAATGCGCTGCTGATCGAGACGCCCTATGGAAACATCTTCCACACCGGCGACTGGAAGCTGGACGACAGCCCCCAGCTCGGCGACCCCTCGACCGAGGCGGAATTGCGCGCGGTCGGCGACGCCGGCGTGCTCGCTTTGGTCTGCGATTCGACCAACGTCTTCCAGGAGGCATCGTCGGGCTCGGAGCTCGGCGTCCGCAAGGGCCTCGACGACGTCATCCAGGACGCCGATTGCCGCGTCCTCGTCACCACCTTCGCCTCCAACGCCGCCCGGCTCAAGACATTGGGCCATGTCGCGCAGGACACGGGGCGCCAGGTCTGCGTCGCCGGCCGCTCGCTCGACCGCATCCTTCAGGTTTCGAAGAGCGTCGGCTATCTCACTGATTTTCCACCCGTCATCGACTTCGACACGGCGATGCGCCTGCCCCGCCGCGAAGTCATGATCATCGCCACGGGCGGGCAGGGGGAGAGCCGCGCCGCGCTCGCTCGCATCGCCTTCGGCCAGCACAAGCTCGCGCTCGATCCGGGCGACCTCGTCATCTTCTCGTCCAAGCAGATCCCCGGCAACGAGATCGCCATCGGCCGCATCCAGAACGAGCTCGCCGCAAAAGGCATCGAGATGATCACCGACCGCCAGGCGCCTGTCCATGTCTCCGGCCATCCCGGCCGTCCCGAGCTCGCCGCCATGTACGAGTGGATCCGGCCCGAAATCATCGTCCCGGTCCACGGCGAGATGCGCCATATGATGGAGCAGGCCCGCTTCGCCAAGGCGCGCGGCATCCCGCACGGCATCGTCCAGAAGAATGGCGACCTCATCCGGCTCGCGCCCAATGGGCCGGAGAAGGTCGGCGAGGAGCGCGTCGGTCGCCTCGTCCTCGACGGCGACGTCATCTTGAACGCCGACGGCGGCACCATGAACGAGCGCCGCCGGCTCGCGCTCGCCGGCCTGATCTCCGTGGCCGTGACCCTGGACGGCGAGGATCGCCTGCGCGGCGAGGTCGCCCTCGACATGCAGGGCATCCCGGTCGAGGAGGATCGCGACGCCTTCCTGCGCGAGGCCGGCGAGGCCGCCGCCGCCGCGGTCGCCAAGGGCGCCGGCAGCGAGGATAAGTTGCGCGAGGCGATCCGGCTGGCGGTGCGCCGCTGCGCCACCGACTGGACCGGCAAGAAACCGGTGGTGAGCGTGCTCCTGGTCAGGGTCTGATCGGGTGAAGTGGACCTCGATCCTCGCCATCTACATATTGTTCTGGACGCTCGCGCTCTTCCTCGTTTTGCCCTTCGGCGTCCGCACCGCCGAGGAGGAAGGCGTCAAGCCCGGGCCCGGCCACGCCGAAAGCGCGCCCCACCGCTTCAACGTCGGCCGCACCGCCCTGCGCGCCACCGTCCTGAGTGCGATCATCACCGGGCTTTACGTGGCGAACTACATTTACGGCTGGATCAGGGTCGAGGATCTCGACTGGGTTAACTGAGTCGGGGACACGTACTTTTTCGCGAAAAAGTACGTGTCCCCATTCGCGCCCATTCGCGCCTACTTCCGGATCCGGTCGATCGCCTGGGCCAGGGCCACGTAGAGCTTGCCCATGTCGGAGGAGAGCAGGGTGATGCCGAGCGCCGAGCCGCCTTCGCCGGCGAGGATGCCGCGCAGCATCGCTTCGAAATCGGCGATGTAGCGGTTCACCTGGTCGCGGAAGTCGGGCTCGTCCTCATAATGGCGGAAGATCTCGCGCGCCTCGCCCGATTCGAGCAGCCGCACCGCCCGCCTCGTGAAGGCGCCGCGGTCGCCCTTGAGATAGGCCGCCCAGGCGGCGTCTCCCGGCTCGTTGGAGAGGATCTTGGAAACGTCGATCGCGGTCGAATTGAGCGCGTCGATGATGAGGGTGACCCGCCGCGACAGATCGGCCGCATGCTTCTGCTCGCGCTCAGCCCTGTCCTCGGCGATCCTGTCCTCGATCGCGGCGGCGGTCTCGCCGATGTTGAGCAATTGCCGGGTCAGCCGCTCGCTCGCCGCCTTGGCGGTCGCCAGCGCCAGATGCGAGGCATCGCCGATCTCCGCGATCTTTTCGGCGATCGGCGCGTCGAGCGCCTCGCCGAGCGCCTTCCGGCTCGCCGCGACGAGGGCATCGACGCTCTCCGGGATCACCGCGGCGATCGCCTCGCGGGCATGGCTCGCCGCCTGCGCCGCGGCGTCGCGCACCCTCACCAAGGCGTCAACCAGCTCCGGCCCGGTCTGGCGGACCAGCTGGGCCGCCGCGCCGTCGGCCTCGCCGACCGCGGCGCCGAGCGCGCGCATCTTCTCCTCGGCCTCGCGCGCGCCATCGTTCAAAGTGGCGAGCAGGGCGTCCAGCGCCGCGCGCTGCCGCTCGATGCCGGCCTCGCTGCCGGCGACCTGCGCGGCGGCGGCGCTGGCGGCCGCCTCCATCCGCTCCATCTTCGCCACCACCGCTTCCGCGGACGCCGCGGTCCGCTCGGACTGGATCTCGATCCCGGCCATGGCCGGCGGCATTTCGTCGCGCAATTGCGCCGTCACCTGGGCCAAAGCCGCGGCCATCGCCTCGGCGCGGGCGGTGAGCGCGTCCGATTGCGCCTGGCCATGGTCGATCTCGCGCTGCAGGCCGGCGGCGGTGTCGCGCAGCGCGCCCATCGACTGGACGAGCCGGGCATTCTGCTGGTCGCCGCTCTCGCCGACATGGGCGATCTGAGTGCCGATCTCGTCGAGCTGGCGCGCCATCCCGCCGAGCAGGGTGCGGCTGGCCGCGTCCTGGCTGGCGAGCCGGCCGGCGAGCATCTCGATCTTGCGCCCGGCCATGTCGAGCCGCTCGGCGAGCGACTTGGTCGCCTCGGCGCCGGCCTCCTCGAAGGCGGCCTTGCTCTGCTCGATCATCGCCAGCATCGTCTGGCCCTGCGCCTCGAGGCCCGCGCGCGCCATGTCGACCGATTCGGCGGCCTTGGCCATCGATCCGTCGATCGCCGCTTCCATCTGCTGCGCCGCCTCGTTCATCCGTTCCGCCGCCGCGCCGGCGCCGCTTTCGATCCTGGCGACATGGGCGCCGAGCCGCTGCGCGGCCCCGCCCGCCACCTCGTCGGCCTCGCGGCCCTTGGCGGCTAAGGCGGCGAGCTGGCCTTCGAGCGCGCCGGCCTGCTCGTGCGCGGCGAGGCCCGCCTGCTTCATCGCCTCGGCGGCGGCCCGCGCCTGCGCCTCGGCCCTGGGGAGGTCGGCCATCAGCACGCCGACGTCGATCCGCGCCGCCTCGGCGGCCAGATCGAGCGCCTGCGCCTTGCGGTCGAGGTCGGCGGTCTCGCGGGAGAGCGTGGCCGTGACCCGGCCGATCCGGTCCGAGGCTTCGTCGCCCAGGCTCATCAGCCGCGCCGCTTCCTCATTGAGCGCGGCGCGATTGCCGGCGATCCGCGCCGCGACCGAGGCGAGCACGTTCTCGAGCGCCTGGCTTTCGTGCCGCATCGCCGTCACCGCCTCGGTGAAGCGCGCCGTCTCGCGCCGCGAGCTCTTCCCGAAGACCAGCCAGAGCAGGCCGATCAGGACGAGCGGCGCGCTGAACGTTCCCGCCCAGCCGATCCAGGCGGGCAGGCTCGGCCCGGGCCAGGCCAGAGTGAGCGCATAGACCGACGTCCCGATCCAGCCCAGAGCGAGCAGGATCAGCAGGCCGGCGAGGATCCTTCCGCCCACGCGCCGGGGCTCGGGCTCGGCCTCGATCTCCTCGATCCGGAAGTCGTCGGCGGGCGCCCGCGCGTCCCATGCCTCCGGCGCCGTCCAGTCGGTCTCGCCGCTTTGCGGCTGCGTCTCGGCGTTCGATACACTCATCACGACCCCCATCTGTCGCCCCTTTGTACCAGAATGGGCCAGAGATGAAACGCCTCGTTAACTCCACTGGTCTTATCGCCTTTGGATGGCCTTTGACCCCGGAGCATTGAACGCGTCGCTCGCCGCCGCCGTCGGCAGCGATCCAGCGCTGATGGCGGAGCTCAAATGCGCGTTCATCGACAGCATCGCGCGCCAGCTCGATCTGCTCGGCCGGTCGCGCTGCGACGCCAATTGGGAGATCGCGGCCGCCCGCCTCAAGAGCATCGCCGCCAGCTTCGGCGCCGTCGGCCTGATCGCGCTCGCCGACGAAGCGCATGACGGCGCGCCCGGCGACCCCGTAGTCCTCCGCAAGATCGCCGCGGCGATCGAGGATTTCTCCAACTAGAAACTTCGCCGTCACCCGCTTACCGTTGCGTCGAGCGGAGGGACATGACGTGGCGCTGGCGGCGCTGATCGCGGCATATCATGAATCGGGCGAGGCCGGGCATTTGCGCGCGACCCTGCCGCTCGCCGGCCGCACGGTGATCGAGCGCCAGGCGCGGCTCGCCGCCTCGGCCGGCGCCAATCCCGTTTTGATCTTCGTCGAGCGCCTGCCGGCGGCGCTGAGCGCGGCGATCGAGCGCCTGCGCCGCGACCGCATCCCGGTGAGGATCGTCCGCAACGCCGAGGAGGCGGCCGAGGCGGTCGACCCCTTCGACCGGCTGCTGCTCGTTGCCGACGGCGCCATCGTGCCGGCCGCCCAGCAGGTCAGGCTCGCCGCCGAGCCCGGCCCCGCCGTGCTCACCGTTCCGGACAGCGGCTATGGCGAATTGTACGAGCGGATCGACGCCGAATCGCGCTGGGCCGGGCTCGCCGCGATCGACGGCGCCCTGCTGCGCGAAACCGCCGGCATGTTGCGCGACTGGGACCTGCAATCGACCCTGTTGCGCCGTACGCTCCAGGCCGGCGCCGGCCATGTCCCGGCCGACGGCGCCGCCGCGGTCGCCATCCTCGACCGCGAGCCCGATCTCGACGCGCTCGAGCGGCGCATCATCGCCGGCGCCGACGGCACCGGCCGGAGCTGGACGGACCTCGCCCTTGCCCCGATCGAGCGCGCGGCGACCCTGGTCCTGATCGGCAGCCCGGTCTCGCCTCAGGTCGTCGGCCTCGCCGCCGCCTTGCTCACCGCTTTGGGCGCGGCCAGCTTCTATGTCGGCTGGTATTGGATCGGCCTCGCCAAATTGCTCGCCGCGACCCCACTCGACGGCATCGCCACCAGGCTGGCGCGCCTCCGCATGCAGAGCGGCGTCCGCCAGGGCTGGTGGGCCTATCTGGTGCCGCTCTTCGCCGCCGCCGCCTTCGTCATTCTCGCTTACGGCCTGGTCGCGGCCCATGGCTGGGGCATGGTTCTGCTCGCCTTTGTCACCCTGGCCTTCCTGGCCGCGCTCGCGGTCGAATGCGAGGGCGAGGAGATCCAGGGCGCGATCCTCCTCGCCGAGCGCAAAAGCATGACCTGGCTGATCCTGCCTTTCGCCATTTTCGGCCTGTGGAACGCGGCCATCGCCTTCCTCTTCGCTTATGCCGCCTTCTCCTTCTTCTGGGCGCAGCAGCAGGTTCATGCCCGGCACCGCCTCACCGGTCAGGATTAGCGGCGCTTTAACCCTGTACGGACTAAGACACGGCATGGCCGAAGCCGCATCGAACGGGCGAGGAAATCAAAGCGACGCCGCGCGCCTGCTCCTGGCCGCGGCGCGCGAGCGCTTCGCCGTCGCCGCGACCGATCTTTTGCTGCCCGATCAGGCCCGCCTGACCGAGTGGCAGCGGCTCACCGCGGGCGCTTTGCTGACCCGTTTGATCCTCGGCATCGAGGACGATCTGCGCGCCCGCCTCGCGGTCCGTTTCGAGGACCATCCGGCGCTTCACGCGGCGCTTTCCTCGGCCCGCGTCCCGATCGCGCTGCCGATCCTGGAACGCACCAACGTGCTGAGCGACGCCGATCTCGGCAACGTCCTCGTTCGCCGGGTCGAGGAACATCGCTTCTGGAAGGCCCACGCGCGCGCCGAAGGCGAGGACCTGCTGTTCGAGCTGGTCCGCGACAAAGATGGGGAGATCGCCGCCGAGGCGATGGAGCTGGTCATCGCCCGCGCCCGCCGCTTCGATCGCTTCCAGGAGCCGGATTTGGGCCAGATCGAGCTTCCCGCCGAGCTCCAGCACAAGCTCGTCTGGCTCGTCGCCGCCTCGCTGCGCCATTATATCGTCCAGCATCACGGCCTCGCCGCGGTCGACGGCCTGATCGAGGAGGCGGGCAGCGCCCTCATCGCCGGCCATGACGAGGGCAATATTCTCGAATCGCGCGCCATGCGGCTCGCCCGCCGCCTCAGCCGGCTCGGCCGCCTCGACGGCGCCTTGCTCGAGCGCATCCTCTCCGAAGGCATGCTGCCTTTGTTCATCGCCGGCGCGGCGACCTTGTGCGGCCTCGATTATGCCGCCGCCTGGGAAGTGATCGCCGACCCCAGGGGGCGGGGCCCCGCCATCCTGCTGCGCGCCGCCGGCGTCGACCGCGAGGCCGCCGCCGCCATCCTCCTCATCGCCAACAGCCGCGGCCCGCTCGTCTCGGGCACCGAGGGCGACGCCACCGCCGCCCAGCTCGACCTCTACGACAGTCTCGATCCGATCAGCGCCGAGGAAGTGCTGCGGCTGTGGCGCGCCGATCCCGGCTATCGCGCCGCGGTCGCCCGGGTTTCGACCCGCTCGCGTCCGTCCGGCCAAAGCGGATGAGCAGCGCGCCCGAGCTTGACTGCGTCGCCGGCCGGCTCGATGCCGAGGGCCGGCTGATCGCCGCCGATCCGCCGCTCGCCGCGCTCCACGAGCAGGCCGGAGGCAGCGTCGGCGGGATGCTCGCCGTGCCCCAGATCGCCGCGCTCGCGCGTTTGGCGCAGCGGCTCGGCATCACCATCTCGCGCGCCGCCGTCGCCGCCGACGGCGATTGCGACGTCGATCTGTGGGTCCGCGCCGCGCCCGAGGGCGGGGAGGTGGCGCTCGCAATCTCCGGCTGGGCCGAACGCCCGGCGCGCGCCGCCGCGCCGGCGCCGCCCCGGGATCGCGAAAGCGATTTCCTGCGCGCCGCCGCCGACTGGACCTGGGAAACCGACGACACGCTCCGCCTGACCGCTCT
Organism: Allosphingosinicella sp.; assembly: GCA_035543935.1. Taxonomy (GTDB): domain Bacteria; phylum Pseudomonadota; class Alphaproteobacteria; order Sphingomonadales; family Sphingomonadaceae; genus Allosphingosinicella. The sequence continues at coordinate 4,725 of DATKIV010000050.1, read as the reverse complement.
GTCGCCCGGCGCCGCCGTCGCTATCGGCAGCCCGTCATCGGCCTTCGTCGGCAAGCAGCTCACCCGCCTGTTCCGCTTCAAGGAGAATGAGGACGGCGCCTTGCCCATCCTCAACGCCCTGGCCGAGCACAAGGCGTATGACGGCCAGGTCGCCGAGCTGCGCGGCGGCCGCCAGGGCCGCTTCCTGCTCTCCGGCGTGCCTTTGATCGACGGCGCCGGCCGCTTCGCCGGCTTCCGCGGCGCCGCCGTCGCGATCGGCGCGGACTATGTCGCCGGCGCCGCCGCGGCCGCGCAGCGCGACGGCGCCGCGTTCGGCGAGCGGCTCGATCAGGCGCTGCGCGGCCCGCTCGCCCACATCATCGACCATGCCGAGCGCCTGCGCGCCCAGCCCGAAGGTCCGCTCCGCCGCGATTATGCCGGCTATGCCGACGACATCGCCTCGGCGGGGCGGCACCTGCTCGCCCTGGTCGACGATCTGGTCGACCTGCAGGCGGTCGAGCGGCCCGAATTCCGGCCCGAGATCGAGGCGGTCGACCTTGCCGACATCGCCCGTCGCGCCGCCGGCCTGCTCGCCGTGCGCGCCGCCGATCGCGGCGTCGGCATCGACGCGCCCGGCGCCGACGAGAGCCTGCCGGCGATCGGCGACTTCACCCGCGCCCTCCAGGTGATGATGAACCTGATCACCAACGCGGTGCGCTATACGCCCGAGGGCGGCCAGGTCTGGGTGCGGACCGAGCAGGAGGGCGATCTCGCCGCGATCATCGTCGCCGACCAGGGCAAGGGCATCGCCGAGGCGGATCAGGACCGGATCTTCGAGAAGTTCGAGCGCGTCGACCCGACCGAGCCCGGCGGGACCGGCCTCGGCCTCTATATCGCCCGCCGCCTCGCCCGCGCCATGCACGGCGACATCGCGGTCGACAGCGCGCCGGGGCAGGGCGCGCGCTTCACCTTCACCTTGCCGCTGAGAAGCGTCGGCTAGGGAGCGCCGTGGGCGCGCCACGCTTGCGCGCCTCGCCGGATTTACTTCGCAACCCCAAGGCTCGCATTCGCTTTGGAATCTCCAGCATAACAATTGCTTACGTTCCTTATGGTGGATCGACACCCATAGGGAAAATGTCCCTGTAATGCAGGTAGAAAAGCAGACACTGGGACACGAGCTTTACATGTGTCCTCAAGTTGAGCATATTTCAAAACGACATTGTGATCTAAAATGGAGAGAGTCGCGTCGCGTGCACGATTAGAACAATAAGGGGGGTGGGCATGAAGACTCGGTCTATGGCCGCGATTGCGGCTCTTCTTTTGGGCATCGCCGGCACGGCGCATTCACAAACTCCGCAAGTCGAGGCACGGCCGCTGGCTGCGAGCCCCGATCCCATGGCCGACATCGCCCGGCTCTACGATTCGCTGAGCGCGCGGCCGGGATGGCCAGCATCGGGGAATGAAGCCGAGGTCGACGCGGAGCTGGCCCGGCGCGGCCTGCGCCCCGAGCAGCGCAGATCGATCATCGCCATGATGCGGCAGGACGTATGCCGCCTGCCCGAAACGGCGCCCGCCTGCCGCTATTACGGGGCGGAGACCATCTACAAGGTTCAGCGGCTGGGCTGGGCGCGGCGCGGGCGGGAAGCGGGACCCGACACCGATGTGACGATGCAGCAGATGCGGCTGCTGGAATATGGCGCGAGCCGCAACCTGGCGCGGCTCTATGGCGAGGCCGGGCTGACCGAAGCCCGGGAAACGGAGCTGAACAATGCGGGCAGGGGGGCGGCCCGGGCGAGCGCCGCGGCAGGCTTCTCCCAGCAGTTCAGCCAATGGTTCACCTGCGCCGCGAACGAGCAGTCATTGCCAATCCTCCAGACGGGCACCTGGCCCCGATACCGGCTAACCACCTGCGGATGGGGGCTCGGCTCCTACACGGCCATCGCGATCTTCAATTGGAAATGGTCGGTCGAGGTGGACGTCTTGTTCACCCACTCCCGCTTCGCGCGCTTCGTCGGCTTCTGGTGGCTGACTGGTGCGGAGCCGACGATCTGCGCAAATTCGATCATCGACGGTTATGGCAATTACACGTGCAACAGCTATCGCTGGTACTCGCCGGTGAGCTTCAACACTCGGATAACATTGAATAGTAATCCGGTGAGCGTCGTTTCGACCGGTTCCGGCATGCGCCTGAACTATAGTTTCGGAGTCACGATCGTCCATCAGTGACCGAATGGCTCCGCCCCCGCCGCCGGGCGTGGCGGGGCGCTGGACAAGCCGCGCGAGCAACGGCACTCCTTCCCGCCGGGAGGAGCCGCGCCGGATGATCGACTATGGCGAGGACCAGTTTCGCGACCTCTGCCGCGGCCGTGTCGGCGAGGAGATTGGCGGCCTCGCGCAGAAGCGCGCGTCGGCGCTGCGCCAGTTCTGGCTGGTGCTCCTCGTCGGCCTCCTTCTCTCCGGTCTCGCCGCCTGGTGGATGATCGCCGCTGGCCAGCTGATCGTCGGCGTGGTCGGCGCCTCGGTCTTGGTCATGGCGACGATGGGGTTCGCGGCCTGGCCGCTTGGGCGGGTTGGTGCGGACCTCAAGCTGCCCTTCCTCGAGGCCCTCGCCGCAAAAGGCGGCATGACCTATGCCGCCCATGGTTTCGAGCCGCCGGTCTATGCCGGGGCCAAGGACGTTTTGTTCGGCAGCTGGCTGACGACCCAGACCTTCACCGATCTCTTCCAGGGCACCGGCGCCGACGGCCGTCGCTTCGCGATCTACGAAGCGACGCTCTCGCGCCAGTCGGGCAAGAGCATCAACATCGTCTTCTCCGGCCAGATCTACGCCTACCAGCGCCGCGCGCGCTCGGCCGGCCAAATCGTCGTCGTGCCCGACCGCGGCATCTTCAACTTCTCCAAGCCACAGCGGGGTATGGAGCGGGTCGCGTTCCAAGGCGATCCCGCCTTCGAGAAGAAGTTCGAAGTCTATGCGACCGAGCCCTCGGCGGCGCAGCTGCGGCTCGGCACCGAGGCCCGCCGCAAGTTCCTCGAATGGCGGCTGGGCGGCAAGGTCCTCGCTTATATCGGCCCCGAGGACGTGCTCGTCGCCATAACCGGCAAGAACCGCTTCGAGGTCGGCTCGATGTTTCGCGCCAAGCCCGGCCAGGAACGCGTGCGCATGATGTTCGACGAAGTCCGCGCCTCGCCGGCGACGCTGCGGAGCGTGAAGGCGGCGCTCGACTAAATGGGGAGGTAATGGTGTCGCAGGAAGCGGTTCCAGCCCTTCCTGGTCCGGTTCTCGACCGCGAAACAATAGCCTTCGCCGTCGTCGGCGGGCCAATAGACGAAGCGGGCGAGGCCGGCCGGCATCTGCGCCTCGAAGGCGATCGCCTGGGGATGGACGTCGCTGCCATCGGCCTGGACCCCGCGCGCCTGCTTGCCGTCCGAGGTGAAGGAGGTGAAGGCGAGGGCGCCGTCCTCCCCTTTGCCGAACAGGGCGATCTCCTCATAGCTCTTGCCGCCGCCGAGCGTCCAATGCACGTCGAGGCAGACATAGGCGCCGCCCAGCACCGTCTCGAAGCGCCGTGTCACCCGGATCGTGCCGAAATCGCCCGGCCCTTCGGTCTCGGTCGCCCAATCGCCGAGCAGCGGCTTCAGCACGCCGAGCGCGCCGCGTCCGCTTTTCCAGGCCCTGCCCGGCACGCGGCTATCTTTGATCGACCGGCACGTAGTCGCGCTGGACCGCGCCGCAATAGAGCTGGCGGGGGCGGCCGATCTTCTGGTCGGGATCGGCGATCATCTCGTTCCACTGGGCGACCCATCCCACGGTCCGCGCCAAAGCGAAGAGGGCAGTGAACATCGAGGTCGGGAAGCCGATCGCCGAGAGGATCACGCCCGAATAGAAATCGACGTTCGGATAGAGCTTCTTCTCGATGAAATAATCGTCCTTGAGCGCGATCGCGGCGAGCTCCTGGGCGGTGTCGAGGACCGGGTCGGAGATGCCGAGCTCGTTCAGCACCTCCTCGGCGGTCTTCTGCATGACCTTCGCGCGCGGGTCGAAATTCTTGTAGACCCTATGCCCGAATCCCATCAGCCGGAACGGGTCGTCCTTGTCCTTGGCGCGGGCGATATATTCCGGGATCCGCTCCGGCCGCCCGATCTCGCGCAGCATGTTGAGCGCGGCCTCGTTGGCGCCGCCATGGGCCGGCCCCCACAGGCAGGCGATGCCCGCGGCAATGCAGGCGAACGGGTTGGCGCCCGACGAGCCGGCGAGGCGGACGGTCGAGGTCGAGGCGTTCTGCTCATGGTCGGCATGGAGGATGAAGATCCGCCGCATCGCATTTTCGATGATCGGATTGACCTCATAGGGCTCGGCCGGGACGCCGAAGGTCATGCGCAGGAAATTACCGGTATAGGTCAGGCTGTTCTGCGGATAGACCATCGGTTGGCCGATCGAATATTTATAGGCCATCGCCGCGATCGTCGGCATCTTGGCGATCAGCCGGTGCGAGGCGATCATCCGCTGCTTGGGATCGGTGATGTCGGTCGAATCGTGGTAGAAAGCGGAGAGCGCGCCGACCACGCCGCACATGATCGCCATCGGATGCGCGTCGCGGCGGAACCCGCGATAGAAGGTCGCGAGCTGCTCGTGCAGCATGGTGTGGCGCGAGATGGTGTAGGTGAAGTCGGTCAGCTCTGTCTTCTTCGGCAGCTCGCCGTGGAGCAGCAGATAGGCGACCTCCATGAAGGTCGACTGCTCGGCCA
>DATKIV010000049.1:0-100040 GCA_035543935.1 Allosphingosinicella sp. | reverse complement strand
CAGCCGCATGCTCAGCCTCTTCGCGGAGCAAGGCGTCGCGGTCGGACTTGGGGATCTGGTAATAATCGGGATGAATTTCGCTGAAGGCGAGGAAGCCGTGCCGGTTTCCTCCATAGTCGATGAACGCCGCTTGCAGCGACGGTTCGACCCGCGTCACCTTGGCTAGATAGATATTCCCCTTGAGCTGCTTGTGCTCGGCGGATTCGAAATCAAATTCCTCGATTCGATTTCCCTTGATCACGGCCACCCTTGTCTCTTCCTGGTGGCGCGCGTCGATCAGCATGCGCATGGTCATTAAGGTCACTCCACGCGCGCACCACTGTCCCGAGAGAAAGGTGCACGCGCTCGAATATGGACGGCCGCGCGGCGGACTGCGCACGCGCGTCGGATGTCCGGGTTAAAAGATAGAAATGTGCGTCTGCTGGACAGGGCAGGCCGGCCAGCGCCGGCCGAAGTCCCCCAGTCACGCCGTCGCCATGAAGGCGGCGCGTCAGCCTGGAGGAAAAATGCCACATACAGCGTCAACCTAGCGGGCCGGCGCGAAGCCGGCGCAATTCAAATCGCGCCCATCGGGGCTGCGATTTGATGCAGCTAGCATCTGGGGCCGGCCGCTACAACCGCCGCGCGGCGGAAAAGGGCGGTTTTTTCCGTAAGGTGCGACAGGTCTTTAAAAAGGGGACAGTTACTTTTTTCGCCGCTGAAAAGGGGACAGTTACCTTTTTCGCTTCCACCGCCGGTGCGGTCTCGGGTGCATCCGGCGAAAAAAGTAACCGTCCCCATCCGCCGCTTCCTTTTCGCTGGACCCATGGACCGGGCGGACGGCACAGTGCGGGCGATGGACTGGCTGCTCTATTTGCTGGTGGCGATTTTCTGGCCCGCGCCGGCGGCGCCGGCCGGGGCGGACCAAAGCGGCGTCACCATCGCGGTCGAGCCGCTGCGCGCCGACGCGCTCGGCCCGCTGCCGCCGGTGACGCCGGCGCGGGGCACCAATCCGCCGCTCGTCGTCATCGATCCCGGCCATGGCGGCCACGATCCGGGCGCCGCCTCGCCGTTCAGCGACCGCCCGGAGAAGGACATCACGCTCGCGCTCGGCCTCGCCATCCGCGACGCGCTCGCCGCCTCGGGGAGGGTTCGCGTCGCCATGACCCGCGACGACGACCGCTATCTGGTCCTGGAGGACCGCTACCGGATCGCGCGCCGGCTCGACGCCGATCTGTTCATCTCGATCCACGCCGACGCCGCGCCCGAGAATGACGCGGCGCGCGGCGCCACCATCTACACATTGTCGGAAGTCGCCTCGGACCGCGAGGCGGCCCTGCTCGCCCAGCGCCAGAATGCGTCCGACGCGATCGCCGGCGCCCGCCTCAGCCCCGATCCCAACGTCAACCTGATCCTGATCGATCTCGCCCAGCGCGAGAGCATGAACGTCGCGGCCGATTTCGCCCGCCTTCTTCACCGCGAGGCCGCCCCGGTCTTCCCCTTCCGCCCGCTCTGGCACCGCTTCGCCGCCTTCGTCGTGCTGAAGGCGCCCGACATTCCCTCGATCCTGTTCGAGAGCGGCTATCTCACCAACGAGACCGACACCGCCTACATCGCCTCGCCCCAGGGACGCCGAGAGATCGCCGAAGGCATGAAACGCGCGGTTGAAGCGCATTTCGCGCGGCGCATGCTGCCCCGCCGGGACTAGGAATTAGGGCAACCCCGCGCAACGCGTTGGTCGCCGTCTATGCCGCTCGCGTTCTCCCGAACATCGTCCGGTCGCCCCGGCCAGCAAGCAGGCCTCGAATCGAGATGTCCTCGTCGAGCTCTTCCCAATGAAGTCCACTCTGGCCGATCCGCACCTTGGCCCGTTGCGCCGGCGTGCCGTGAAACAGGCGAGGAAACCAGGCCAGTGGAATGCCGAGCGTGCGGCCATCGTCGAGCGCGACCCACATCTGGTCGTCGTCGAAACGAACCGAAGTGGCGCGGACCTCATGTCCTTCAGGAGAAATGCTCATCCCACGCCCTTTCAATCTCGTTTGACCGTTCCTCGACGATCTGGCTCAGCTTCGAGAGCGTGCGCGCGTCGAAGCCCTTATTGTACGCCACGTTGACCTCAGGATGAAGCCAGAACTTGGCGTCGATGCCGTCCTTGAACACATGAATGTGGACAGGCTTTGGCGGATCGCCCTCATTCGAGAAAAAGTGGAAGCGGTAACCGTTCCAACGGAAAACCAACGGCATCCGGATTCTCCCGGTCTGTGGCGTTGGCCCGCCCTGCCACCCTATGAACATACACCACGGCAAGTGCCAACCGCGCGATTGTTGGCGAAGCGCCGGGTTTGACCTGTCAGGCCCGGTCCGCATCGCGGATCGCGCCGTCGGGCGGCGATTGCAACTTGCGCGTTTCAGAGGCATCATCGGCCACCTCGGCGGGGGTAGGGATGGCGGATGTTTTCCTGAGCTACAAGCGCGAGGACCGTCCGCTCTGCGCGGCGATCCACGACGCTCTGACGGCGCTGCGTCTTTCGGTCTGGTTCGATGCGCGGCTCGAGCTGGGCGTGCGTTTCGACAAGGAAATCGAACGCGAGATCCACAAGGCGGCCGTGGTGCTGGTGCTGTGGTCGCCCCAGTCGGCGGACAGCGACTGGGTGCGCGAGGAGGCTCTGGTCGGGCGCGACCGCGACTGCCTCGTCTCGGCGCGCATCGCGCCGTGCCAATTGCCGATGGGCTTCAAGGCGGTCCAAACGGCCGACATTTTCGAAGGCACGCTGGACGGCGGGAACGAGGCCTGGCTCCAGATGGTCGAACGGATCGGCAAGATCGTCGGCCGGCCCGGGCTCGCCGATTTCGTGCGCTGCGAGCATGAAGGCGCCACCGAGCTCTGGCAGGCCTGGCTCGTCAACCATCGCGACGACCCGCTCATGCCCCGCGCGGTCGAGCTGCTCGCCGCCTCGGCGGGGCCGGATCTGCGCAAGCGGCTGGCGGACGAGAATGCGCGCAGGATCATGCTCGAAGGCCAGGTGGAGGAATATCGCGCCACCCAGGAAGGTCATACCAACCGGCTCAAGGAAACCGGCGCCGAGCTGGAGAAGCTGCGCCGCGAGCACACGCCGCCCACGACGCCGCCGGCCCAGCCTCCGCCGCCGCCGGCGGTGCCGGAATGGCAGCGGCAGGCGCAGGCGGAGGCCGCGCGGATCGCCGCGAACCCGGTCCCGCCGCCGCCGGCCCAGTCGACCCGGCCGACCCAGCCGACCGAGCCGCGTCAGCCGCCGCCGGCACGCGGCTGGTCCAGGGGAAACGGCCCCTGGCTCCTCATCATCGGCGCGAGCCTGCTGATCGCCGCGACCGCCTTGGTCCTCACCTCGCTGCGCCGCGGCACCGAACGGCCGGCGCCGGACCATGCCAGCGCCGCCTCCGCTCCGGCGCCGGTCGTCGACCAGGTGGAGCCCGCCGCGTCCGCGCCGGAGGCCCGGGGGCCCGCGCCGCCGGCGCCGGCCGGCGGCCGCGAGTATCAGCCGATCCCGTCGCTGGACGAGGAGGATTCGCGCGCCGCGCCGCCGCCGCAGCCGCCGCTCTTCCCCGATTCCTCATGGAGCCATGTCGCCACCGACACGATCGGCAATGTCTACGCCGTCCACGGGAGCGGCCAAAGTGACGGCTCCGCGCTCCATCAGCTCTGGGTCCGCGGCGATCACACGGCCGATCAATCGATCATGCACCGCTATTCGATGACGCTCTGGGCGTTCAACTGCGCCAACCGGACCTTCGCGCTCACCGGCCGCACCAATTATCATGCCGACGGCCGGGTCGACGGTCGCCCGCTGCCCAATCCGCGCGTGTCGCGCCCCGTGATCGCCGCTTTGGCCGCCGTCGCCTGCCGCTAGGCCGGCGCCCGCCGGCCCGCGCCGGGAGAGCTGAGGCTGGAGCTTCCCGGCGGCCACGAGCCTTTCGTTACCTTGTCCCCGTCCCCTCGATGGGGGGACTTCGGGGGCCGATCACGCTGCTTCGTGCCGGCTCCTCCGCGCCCCCCGCAGCGAACGCCTTCACCTGCCCGGGCGCATCGGCTAGACGAGCCTCGAATGACCAGCGAGCAGTCCACAGAGCGTATCGTCATCCGCCGCGGCGGCGGCCGTCTCGGCGGCATGCTCGGTCGCGCCGGCGGTTTTTTCCGCCCCATATTGGCGCCGGTCGCGGCGGTGCTCGGCGGCGTCATCGGCGCCGTCAAATGGCTGTGGCGGCGCTGGTGGGGCAAGGTGATCCTCGTCCTCCTCTCCTCGCCCTTCTTCCTCTATGCATTGCTCTGGGTGCTGTTCGCGCGCGATCTGCCCTCGGCCGAAAGCCTGCTCCATTACGAGCCGGCTTTGCCCAGCTACGTGCGCGACATCAACGGCGAGCCGGTGCAGAGCTTCGCCCGCGAGCGCCGCGTCCAGCTCGCCTATAACGAATTCCCGGCCCGTCTCATCAACGCCTTCCTCGCTGCCGAGGACCGCACCTTTTTCTCCCATGGCGGCCTCGATTATCCGGGCCTTGTCGGCGCGGTATGGGATTACGTCGCCAAGACCGGCAGCGGCGAGCGCGCCCGCGGCGGCTCGACCATCACCCAGCAGGTCGCCAAGATCTTCTTCACCGGCGATGAATATTCGATCGGCCGCAAGATCCGCGAGGCCTTTCTCGCCCGGCGCATCGAATCGACCCTGACCAAGGAGCAGATCCTCGAGCTCTACCTCAACCAGATCTTCCTGGGCCGGAACGCTTATGGCGTGCAGGCGGCGGCGCGCGCCTATTTCAACAAGGACGTCGGCCAGCTCACCCTCGCCGAATCCGCCTTCCTCGCAACCTTGCCCAAGAGCCCGTCCAATTACGACCCGGTCCGCAACCCGACCGCGGCGCTCCAGCGGCGCAATTTCGTGCTGAGCGAGATGCTCCGCAACGATTTCATCACCCAGGCCCAGCATGACGAGGCGGTCGCCCAGCCGCTGGTCACGGTGCGCGGCAGCCAGGACATCGTCCGCAATGTCGGCGGCTATTATATGCAGGAGGTCCGCCGCGTCCTCATCGACCGCTACGGCGAGAATGCGGCGCGCGGGCCGAACAGCGTCTATGGCGGCGGCCTGTGGATCCGCACCTCCTACGATCCGCGCATGCAGCAGGCCGCCGAGGCCGCTTTGCGCGACGGCCTCAGGCGCTACGAGAGCGGCCGCGGCTGGCGCGACCCGGGCCTTTCCATCGACATCAATGGCGACTGGCGCTCGCTGCTCGCGGCGGCGGCCCTTGGCCCGGGCTATCCGGCCTGGCGGGCGGCCGTGGTGCTGTCGCGCGAGCGCGCCAGCCTCACTCTGGGCTTCACCGACGGCAGCCTCGGCGTGCTCTACCCCTCGGGCGCGGCGATGCCGAAGCGCGGCACCGCCACCGCGGCCTTCAACGCGCTCCGGCCCGGCGCGGTGATTGCCGTCGAGCGCGAGGGTGGCGATGCCAGCAACATCTGGGGCCTGCGCTCGATCCCGGAGGTTTCGGGCGGGATGGTGGTCGAGGAGGTGGCGTCGGGCCGGATCCTCGCCATGCAGGGCGGCTTCGACGCGCGCGGCTCGCCGTTCAATCGCGCCACCCAGGCGCTGCGCCAGCCGGGCTCGACCTTCAAGCCGATCGTCTATTCCGCGGCGCTCGACGCGGGCATGACCCCGGCCTCGATCATCGTCGACGGCCCGTTCTGCGCCAACAACAAATGCTTCCGCAACTTTTCGGGTGGCTATGCCGGGCCGCAGACGATGCGCTGGGGCCTCGAGCAGTCGCGCAATTTGATGACCGTGCGCACCGCCAACCAGATCGGCATGGTCAACGTCATCCGCCGCGCCCGCCAGATGGGGGTCGGCGACTATTCCGCGACACCCTATCTGCCGATCGCGTTGGGCGCCGGCGACACCACGGTCGAGCGCATGGTCAATGCCTTCGCCACCTTCGCCAATCAGGGCCGGGCGCTGACTCCGACCGTGATCGACTATGTCCAGGACCGGCACGGCCGCGTCATCTGGCGCGCCGACACCCGCCCCTGCGAGGGCTGCAACGCACCCGACTGGAACGGCCGGCCGATGCCGCGGCCGCCCTTGCGCACCCGCCAGGTGGTCGATCCGATGACCGCTTATCAGGTCGTCCACATGCTCGAGGGCGTCGTCCAGCGTGGCACCGCCACCATATTGCGCGATCTCGGCCGGCCGTTGTTCGGCAAGACCGGGACCACCACCGGCCCGACCAACGTCTGGTTCGTCGGCGGCTCGCAGCAGATCGTCGCCGGGGTCTATATGGGCTTCGACCGGCCGCGCCCGATGGGCGGCTACGCCCAGGGCGGCACGCTCGCGGCGCCGATCTTCCGCCAGTTCGCGCGCGCGGCGTTCGAAGGCATGCCGGTCCTCCCCTTCCGCGCGCCGACGAATATCAGAATGGTCCGGATCGACCGCCGGTCCGGCCAGCGCGTCTACGGCGCCTGGCCGACCAGCGACCCGCGCGCGGCGATCATCTGGGAGGCGTTCAAGCCCGAAAGCGAGCCCCGGCGCGCGATCGAGCGGGCGGCGGTCGAAACCACGGTCCGGCGCGCCGCCCCCACCGCCGGCCCCGCCGCCGGCGACCGCAGGGACAGCGACTTCTTGCAAAGAGAGGGCGGGATTTACTAACTGCGTGAAATACGCCGTCATTCCAGCGGAAGCTGGAATCTCTCTTCCTTAAGGCAGTGAGACTCCAGCTTTCGCTGGAGTGACGATTTTGGAGATTCATCGATGCGCGCCGAAGCGCAAGCCCATGTCGACCAGATCGGATCCGCCCTCGATCTCCTGCGCCGGTTCCTCGATTGGGACCGCGCGCTGAAGCGGCTGGCCGAGCTCGACGCACAGGTCGAGGACCCGAAATTGTGGGACGACCCCAAGGCGGCGCAGGTGGTGATGCGCGAGCGCCGGCGCCTCGACGAGGCGATCGCCGCGACCCGGGCGATCGAGAAGGAGCTCGCCGACACCGCCGAGCTGATGCAGATGGCCGAGGCCGAGGGCGACGGCGCGATGGTCGACGACGCGGTCGCCGCTTTGGCCGAGCTCGCCGAGCGCGCCGAGCGCGACAAGGTCGCCGCTTTGCTCGCCGGCGAGGCCGACGCCAACGACACCTATATCGAGGTCAATGCCGGCGCCGGCGGCACCGAGAGCCAGGACTGGGCCGAGATGCTCCAGCGCATGTACACGCGCTGGGCCGAGCGCCACGGCATGAAGGTCGAGATGGTCGACTATCATGCCGGCGAGCAGGCCGGGATCAAGTCGGCGACCCTGATGATCAAGGGCGAGAACGCTTATGGCTATGCCAAGACCGAGAGCGGCGTCCACCGCCTGGTCCGGATCAGCCCCTATGATTCGAACGCCCGGCGCCACACCAGCTTCTCGAGCGTCTGGGTCTATCCGGTGGTCGACGAGAATATCGACATCGAGGTCGTCGAGAGCGAGCTCAGGATCGACACCTACCGCGCCAGCGGCGCCGGCGGCCAGCATATCAACACCACCGACAGCGCGGTCCGCATCACCCATTTGCCGACTGGCATCGTCGTCCAGTGCCAGAACCAGCGCTCGCAGCACAAGAACCGCGCCGAGGCGATGAACCAGCTCAAGGCCAAGCTCTACGAGGCCGAGCTGCAGAAGCGCGAGGCCGAGGCGAACGCGACCGCGGCCAGCAAGACCGACATCGGCTGGGGCCACCAGATCCGCTCCTACGTGCTCCAGCCCTATCAGCTGGTTAAGGACCTCAGGACGGGCGTCACCTCAACCTCGCCGTCCGACGTGCTCGACGGCGATCTCGACCGCTTCATGGCCGCCGCTTTGTCGCAGCGCGTCACCGGCGAGAAGATCGAGGTCGAAGATGTCGACTAGGGCGCCTCTCGCGATCACGATGACTCGTCACCCCGGACTTGATCCGGGGTCCACCTTCTCTCGCAGCAGGGGAGAAGATGGATGCCGGATCAAGTCTGGCATGACGAAAAAAATGATCTGGCGTGATTGCCTCCGCTCCAGGGCGCCTCTCGCGGCGCTGCTGCTGCTCGCCGGCTGCGGGAGCGGCGCCGGCAACAACCAGGCGTCGCCCTTTCCCGAGCCGCACCGGCCGGTCGCGCCGATCTCCTCGCGCTACCTGAACGAGGATGCGCGCGAGAGCGTCGGCGAGTTCGAGACGGTCGCCCGCCTGGCCGAGGTCGCCCCGCGCATGTCGGTCGCCGATATCGGCGCCGGCGGCGGCTATTATACGGTGCGGCTGTCGCCGATGGTCGGCGCCAAGGGCCGGGTGCTGGCCGAGGACATCGTCCCCGAAACGATCCGCGCGCTCGGCCAGCGCATCCAGCGCGAGCGGCTCGACAATGTCGCGATCCGCCTCGGCCAGCCCAACGACCCGCAATTGCCGGCCGGCTCGTTCGACCGCATCTTCATGATCCACATGTATCACGAGATCGCGCGGCCCTCCGAGTTCCTGTGGAACCTCAGGCCCGCGCTCAAGGGCAATGGCCGGATCATCGTCGTCGACGCCGACCGGCCGACCAGCCAGCACGGCACCCCGCAGCGCCTGCTCGTCTGCGAGTTCAACGCGATCGGCTATGCGCTGACCCGGTTCGAGCGGCTGCCCGACAGCGAATCCTATTTCGCCCAGTTCGAGCCCCGCGGGCCCCGGCCCGAGCCCGCCAACATCCCGAGCTGCAACCCCTGACCTAAAGGCCGATTGCGACGCCCCTCAGTCGTCACCCGGACTTGATCCGGGGTCCACCTTCTTACGCGTGGATCGAAAGGAAGGTGGATGCCGGATCAAGTCCGGCATGACGGTTGTTAAAGCAGCCCCAGCGCCCGGAAGCTTCGACATTCCCCGCCGGCGAAAATAAGGTGATCGTAAAGAACGATGCCGAGATTGGCCGCGGTCTGCGCGAGCCGGCGCGTCGCCGCGACGTCGGCCCGGCTCGGCATGGGATCGCCGCTCGGATGGTTGTGCGCGACAATCAGGCCGGCCGCTTGGTGGTTCAGCGCGGCCCTGAAGATCGCGGCCATGGGCAGGACGATCGCATCGCGCCCGGCCTCGCGATGCGCGGCGACGGCGATGACCCGCCGGCCGTCGTCCAGATAGAGCAAGGCGAGCGTCTCGCCGCCCGGATCGGCGAAGAGCGGGGCGAGCAGATCGGCCGCATCTCGGGCGGTGGCGACGACCATGGCCGCCATCATGCCACGACAAGGCCGCCGCCGGTGCCGAACCGCGTCCGTTCCGGTCTCCATTTTGGATTGGAATCACCGGCCCGGACTCGCCATAGCTTGGCCGATGCAGCCCTATCTCGACCTCATGAAGCGGATCCTCGACGACGGAGTCGAGCAGAAGGACCGGACCGGGACCGGGACGCTTTCGGTGTTCGGCCACCAGATGCGTTTCGACCTTGCGCAAGGCTTTCCCCTGCTCACCACCAAGAAGCTCCACATCCGCTCGATCCTGATCGAATTGCTCTGGTTCCTCAGGGGCGCCACCAATGTCGGCTGGCTCAGGGACAACAAGGTCAGCATCTGGGACGAATGGGCCGACGAGGCCGGCGACCTCGGCCCGGTTTACGGCAAGCAATGGCGGCGCTGGGCGGCGGGCGACGGCCGCGAGATCGACCAGATCGCCGGCCTGATCGAGACGATCAAGCGCGATCCCGGCTCGCGGCGGCAGATCGTCACGGCCTGGAATCCGGGCGACATCGGCAGGATGGCGCTGCCGCCCTGCCATCTCATGTTCCAGACCTATGTCGCGGGCGGCCGGCTCTCGCTGCAAATGTACCAGAGAAGCGCCGACGTCTTCCTCGGCGTCCCCTTCAACGTCGCCAGCTACGCGCTCCTCACCCACATGCTCGCCCAGATATGCGGGCTCGAGCCGGGCGACTTCGTCTGGACGGGCGGCGACTGCCACCTTTATTCCAACCATCTCGACCAGGCCCGCGAGCAGCTGCGCCGCGACCCAAGGCCGCTGCCCAAGCTCACCTTGCTCCGCCGCCCCGCCAGCATCGACGACTACCGCTTCGAGGATTTCGAGATTTCGGGCTACGACCCGCACCCGCACATCAAGGCGGCGGTGGCGGTATGAGGGGACGCGCGCATCAGGATCCTCCCCGTTCCGGGGAGGATTTCCGTGTCCGGCACGCTCCCTTGACCGACATCACCCTCATCGTAGCGCGCGCCGACAACGGCGTGATCGGCAAGGATGGCGGGATGCCCTGGCACATCAGCGAGGATCTGAAGCGCTTCAAGCGGCTGACGATGGGCACGGTCATGATCATGGGCCGCCGGACATTCGAGAGCCTTCCGCGCCTGCTGCCCGGCCGCCGCCATATCGTGCTGACCCGCGACCGCGCCTGGGCTGCCGAGGGCGCCGAAACCGCGCAGAACGTCGAGGAGGCGCTGGCGCTGGCCGGCGACGCGCCGGTCTCCGTGCTCGGCGGCGCCGACATTTTCACACTGTTCGAAGCGCGCGCGACGGCGGTCGAGCTGACCGAGGTCAAAGGCGCGCCCGACGGCGACACGATCCTGCCGCCCTTCGACCCGGCGCGCTGGCGCGAAGCCGCGCGCGAGGATCGCGACGGCTACAGCTTCGTCCGGCTCGAACGGGCTTCCCCTTAGGACATTTGCCGGATCGTCACCCTGAACTTGGTTCAGGGTCCAGGTCTTCGCCCGCGCTGCCGCGCGACGCCGGATGCTGGAACAACCCTGAAACAAGTTCAGGGCGGCATGACGGCGGAGGCTCGTTGTCCCAACCCCGGTTGTTACCTATAGGCCTTGCCATGAAGCGCCTGGACGGGGGCTCGGCGGTTCCGGACGCATTTCGCGGCGGCATCGTTGCGCTCGGCAATTTCGACGGATTTCACAAGGGGCACCAGGCGGTGGTGGGCCGCGCCGTGTCGCGCGCCCGCGCGGAGGGGCGGCCGGCTTTGGTCGCGACCTTCGATCCGCATCCGGTCCGCTTCTTCAAGCCGGACCTGCCGCCCTTCCGCCTCACCACCTTGGACCAGCGCGAGCGCCTGTTCGCCGAGGCCGGCGCCGATGCGATGCTGGTCTACCATTTCGGGGCCGAGCTCGCCTCGGTCACCGCGCCCGATTTCGTCGCCGACTATCTGGTCAGCCGCGCCGGCGCCGCGGGCGTCGTCACCGGCGAGGATTTCACCTTCGGCCGCGGCCGCGGCGGCAATGTCGAGGTGCTGAAACTGCTCGGCCAGGCGAACCGGCTCTCGGTCGACGCCGTGGCGCCGGTCGACGAGGATGGCGAGCCGGTTTCGTCGAGCCGGATCCGCGACGCGCTCGAGGCGGGCGATTGCGCCACCGCCACCCGCCTGCTCACCCGCCCGTTCGCGATCGAAAGCGTGGTCGAGCATGGCGACAAGAGGGGGCGCGCGCTCGGCTACCCGACCGCCAACATGCCGCTCGGCCCGTACCAGCGCCCCCGCTTCGGCGTCTATGCGGTGCGGGGGCAACTCCCGGACGGCACCCCACTCGACGGCGTCGCCAATCTCGGCACCCGGCCGATGTTCGATCCGCCCAAAGAGCTGCTCGAACCCTATTTCTTCGATTTCGACGGCGATCTCTACGGCCAAAAGCTCGAGGTCGCGCTGATCGCCTTCGTGCGCGACGAGTGGACGTTCGAGGATTTGGATGCGCTCAAGGCTCAGATCGCGGTTGATTGCGAGCGCGCCCGCGCGGCGCTTGCAGCATGACCGAGATCCCGACGCTTCACACCCGGCGCCTGATCCTGCGCGGGCAGCGGCCGGACGACACCGAGCCGCTGATGGCCGCCTTCGCCGACGACCGTTTTTCCCGCTTCATCACTCGCGAGAAGCGCGGCCTCGACCGGGTCGAGGCCTGGCGGCTGGTCGCGCTGGTCGCCGGCAGCTGGCCGGCGATGGGCTACGGCCAGTGGATCGCCGAGGAGCGCGCGACCGGGCGCGCTGTCGGCCGGCTCGGTCCCTGGGCGCCGGAGGGCTGGCCGGATTTCGAGATCGGCTGGTCGATCTTCCCGGGCCACCAGGGCAAGGGCTATGCGGTCGAGGGCGCCGCGGCGGCGATCGTCTGGGCGCACGAGGCGCTCGGCCGCGACCATGTCATCCACCTGATCGACCCGGCCAATGCGGCCAGCGCCCGGGTCGCCGCAAGGCTCGGCGCCAGCAAGACCGGCCGCTGGATGGTGCCGACCGGCGAAGAGATACCCGTCTGGACAACGCGCTGGAAAAACTTCAAGGAAACAGCCGCTTACAAGAATCATCTGACGGCGGGGCATGACCAAATCTAAATATTCGCTGATCGCGCTGGCGTTCGCCTGCGTGGTGCTCACGCTTCTGAACGCCTCCTGGCTCGCCGGGAAGCCCGAAGGGGCGCTGGTGCTGATCGCCCATCGCGGCGTCATCCAGCCGACCGACCGGGCCGCCGCGGGCGACGGCTGCGACGCGCGCCATGTCGTCGCCGGACGGAGCAGCAATCTGATCGAGAATTCGGCCGGATCGATGCAGAATGCAATCTTCCACGGCGCCGGCGGTCTGATGCTCGACGTCCAGGCCAGCGCCGACGGCCGCGCCATGATCTTCCGCGACCGCAATCTCGAATGCCGGACCAACGGCACGGGGGCGCTCGCCCAGCGCGATGCCGCCTATCTGCAGTCGCTCGACATCGGCCATGGCTACAGTGCCGACGGTGGCCGAACCTTCCCACTGCGCGGCAACGGCGTCGGCGGCATGCCGACCGCCGAGGACGTGCTCCAGGCCTTCCCGCGCGCCGTGCTGATCTTCGACCTCGCCGACGCCCGCGCCGCCGACGCAACCGTCGCCGCCTTCGCCCGCGCCGGCGTGGCGATCGGCGCCAGTCACGGCTTCGCCGGCCCGCCCGAGGCGCTGGCCCGGCTGCGCCGGCTGACCCCGGCCGGCTGGACCGTCGACCCGCAGGCGAGCGAGGCCTGCCTCTCCGGCTACCGGCTCTCGGGCTGGCTCGGCATCGTGCCCGGGAATTGCAGCGGCGCCACCCTCATCCTCCCGCGCGGCGGCGGCTGGACGCTCTGGGGCTGGCCCTACCGATTCCACGCCCGCATGACCGGCGCCGGCGCGCGCATGCTGGTGACCGGCGACAGGGAAGAAGGCGGCCCGCTCGCCGGCCTTACCGAGCCCGAGCAATTGGGCGAAGTCCCGCACGATTATACCGGCCTCCTCCTCATCGAGGACATGCGCAACGTCGGACGGGCGCTGGTGCGCTGAGCCATGGGGACACGTACTTTTCGGCCGAAAAGTACGTGTCCCCTCTTTTCCGCACAAAGGAAGGTAGACCCCGGATCAAGTCCGGGGTGACGGATGGGTTTGCAATCCCGCCCTTCCCCGCTAAGCCCGCCGCCAATGTCCGAAAAACCAGATTACAGAGCGACCGTCTTCCTGCCGAAGACGGACTTCCCGATGAAGGCCGGCCTTGCGAGCAAGGAGCCGGCGATCCTCGCGCGCTGGGCGGAAGAGGGGCTCTACCAGCAGATCCGCGCGGCCCGGGCCGGACGCGAGCGCTTCATCCTCCACGACGGCCCGCCTTATGCCAATGGCGACATCCATATCGGCCATGCGATGATGAAGTCGATCAAGGACTTCATCCTCCGCTCGCAGTCGCTGATGGGCAAGGACGCGCCGTTCATCCCCGGCTGG
The DNA here is from genome assembly GCA_035543935.1 of Allosphingosinicella sp. Lineage (GTDB taxonomy): Bacteria > Pseudomonadota > Alphaproteobacteria > Sphingomonadales > Sphingomonadaceae > Allosphingosinicella. The sequence continues at coordinate 86,374 of DATKIV010000049.1, read as the reverse complement.
GACTGTCACGGCCTGCCGATCGAGTGGAAGATCGAGGAGCAGTATCGCAAGAAGAAGCTCGACAAGGACCAGGTGCCGCCGCGCGAGTTCCGCGCCGAATGCCGGGCCTATGCCGAGCATTGGATCCAGGTGCAGCGCGAGCAGTTCATCCGGCTCGGCATCACCGGCGACTGGGACAATCCCTATCGGACGATGGATTTCACCTCCGAGGCGAAGATCTGCGAGGAGTTCCTGAAGCTCGCCGAGGCGGGCCGCATCTATCGCGGCGCCAAGCCGGTGATGTGGTCGCCGGTCGAGAAGACCGCGCTCGCCGAGGCCGAGATCGAATATGAGGAGATCGTCTCCACCCAGATCGACGTCGGCTTCGAGATCATGGAGAGCCCGATCCCGGAGCTGGTCGGCGCTTATGCGGTGGCCTGGACGACGACGCCCTGGACGATCCCGACCAACCGGGCGGTCGCCTACAATCCCGTCGTGGAATATGAAGTCGTCACCTTCGGGGTAGGCCTCACCGACAGTGATGATGTGACGGCCCTTAATGAAATCACGGAGTTCTGGCGCTCTCGAAAGCTACTTCTGGCGCGGGAATTGGTCGAAGCGACGGCCGCCCGTGTCAGTGCGGCATTGAGCGCGCAGTACGGGAGTCAACTTCGCATCTTTCCCTTGGATCGAACCCCGATCGCAGGGAGGGAACTCGAAAGCGCTATTGCCCGCCATCCGATGCACCATCTCGGCGGCTTCTTCGCCGAGCCGCGGCCGTTCCTGCCCGCCGAGCATGTCACCACCGAGGCCGGCACCGGCCTCGTCCATATGGCGCCGGACCATGGCGAGGAGGATTTCCTGGTCTGCAAGGCGGCGGGGATCGATCCGGTGTTCGCGGTCACCGGCGACGGCAAATATCGCGAGGACTGGCTCTGGCTCGGCGGCCAGGGCTCGGTGATCAACAACAGGTTCAACGCTCCGGACGGCCCGATCTGCTCGGACCTGCGCGAGGCCGGCGGCCTGCTTTCGGCCAGCGCGGATTTCAAGCATAGCTATCCGCACAGCTGGCGCTCCAAGGCCAAGGTCATCTACCGCTGCACCCCGCAATGGTTCATCCCCATGGATCGCGGCGAGCCCGGCCTGCGCGAGACCGCGCTCAAGGCGATCGACGACACCCGCTGGGTGCCGGAGAAATCGAAGAACCGGATGCGCGCGATGGTCGAGGGGCGGCCCGACTGGGTGCTCAGCCGCCAGCGCGCCTGGGGCGTGCCGATCGCGCTCTACCTCAACCGGAAGACCGGCGACTATCTCAAGGACCCGGTGGTCAACAGCCGAATCCTCCACGCCTTCCACCAAGGCGGCGCCGACGCCTGGTTCGGGGCGGACCATCAGGCCATGCTCGGCAACGGCTACAGCCTAGAAGATTACGAGCCGGTCACCGACATCCTCGACGTCTGGTTCGATTCGGGCTCCACCCACGCCTTCGTGGTCGAGGCGCGCTACGGGCCCGACGTCCGCGCCGACCTCTATTGCGAAGGGTCGGACCAGCATCGCGGCTGGTTCCAATCCTCTCTGCTCGAAAGCAGCGCCACCCGCGGCCGCGCCCCGTTCGGGGCCGTGCTCACCCACGGCTTCGCGCTCGACCAGGACGGGCGCAAGATGTCGAAGAGCATCGGCAATACCGTCGACCCGCTCGCCATCATCCGCGACAGCGGCGCCGACATATTGCGGCTCTGGGTCGCCTCGACCGATTATTTCGAGGACGTCAGGATCGGCAAGGAGATCCTGGCCGGGACCTCGGACGCCTATCGCAAGCTCAGGAACACCTTCCGCTATCTGCTGGGCGCGCTCGACGGCTTTTCCGAGGGCGAGGCCGTGCGGCCCGCCGAAATGCCCGAGCTCGAACGCTGGGTGCTGCACCGCCTCGCCACCATCGACTCCGAATTGCGGGAGGCGGCGGAGGGCTTCGACTTCAATCGCTACACGCGGCTGCTCACCGCCTTCGCCAATGAGGACCTCTCGGCCTTCTTCTTCGACATCCGCAAGGACAGCCTCTATTGCGACGCGCCGGACGCGCCCAAGCGCCGCGCCTACCGGACCGTGCTCGACATTACCTTCCAGGCGCTGGTCCGCTGGCTCTCGCCCGTGCTCTGCTTCACCACCGAGGAGGTCTGGCAGACCCGCTATCCGGACGCCGGCTCGGTCCACCTGCTCGAATGGCCCGAAATCGACGCCGGCTGGCGCGACGAGGCGCTCGCCGCGAAATGGGCGCTGATCCGCGCCACCCGCGAGCGAGTCACCGAGAGCATCGAGCCGCTGCGCCGCGACAAGGTCATCCGCTCCAGCCTCGAGGCCAGGATCGCCTATCCCGATCTGGAACTGGGCCTGGCCGAGGAGTCGCTTTCCGATCTTGCCGAAATCTACATCGTGTCCGAAGTCGTTGCGGGCGAGAATGAGGGGATTGAGGTGACCAAGTCGGACTATCACAAATGCGGCCGCTGCTGGCGGCTGCTGCCCGAGGTCGGGGAAGACGGCGATCTGTGCGCGCGCTGCGAGGGGGTGGTGAATGGGTGACCTCGAGCAGGGCGGGGCCCGGCCCGCGGCGGCGGCGCCCGCCGGCCTGCAGCTCAGGCGCAACCGCTCGCGCGCCTTGTTCCTGGCCTTCGCGATCCTGGTCGTCGACCAGGCGCTCAAATGGGTGGTGACCTATCCCCTGAACCTCAAGGGCCAGCCGGAATGGACGATGCACATCCTGTCCTTCTTCAACCTGCGCTGGGTCGAGAATAACGGCGTCTCGTTGGGCCTGCTCTCGGCCGATAATGAATGGGGTCGCTGGCTTCTCGTCGGCCTGACCGCGGCGATCGCCATCTTCGTCGCGCTGTGGCTGTGGAAGGAGCGCAAGCGCACCGATTCGGTGGCGCTGGCGATGGTGCTCGGCGGCGCGCTCGGCAACATCCTCGATCGGGTGCGGCTCGGCTATGTGGTCGATTATGCCGATCTCCATTTCGGCGAATGGCGGCCCTTTCTGGTGTTCAACGTGGCCGACGCCGCGATTACCATCGGCGTGCTGCTTTTGCTTGTGCGCGCGCTCCTGATGCGCGATGGCAAGGCGCCGAAGAAGGAAGTCTGATTATGCGTATCGCTCCGTTCGCCCTGGCCGCCTCGGCCGCTCTCATTCTCCCGGGATGCGCCACCGGCGCTTTCGGCGGCGGCCGCGGCCCCGACGAGTTCGCGGTCGCGCGCAACGCGCCTCTGGTGGTGCCGCCCGATTTCGCGATGACGCCGCCCCGGCCCGGCGAAGCCGACCAGGGCACGACCGATCCGCGCGCGCAGGCGCTCCAGGCCCTGTTCGGCGGCCCGCAGCCGCGCAGCGCGGTCGAGAACAGCCTCCTGCAGGTCGTCCATGCCGAGCGCGCGGCGCTTGGCGCCCGCTCGGTCGCCGGCGACCCGCAGACCATCGTCGTCAGCCGCGGCACGCTCGTCCAGACCATGCTCCAGCTGCCCCCGGGCGACGGCCAGGAAGCCTCGGTCAGCGTTCCCAACTAGAGCAAGTTGCGCAAAACCTGAAACGTCACCCCGGGCCTGACCCGGGGTCCACCTTCTTTCGGATCCGGACAAGAAGGTGGATGCCGGATCAAGTCCGGCATGACGAGGCTGATTTAGCGCACGATGTCTGGAAAGGCGCCGTTAGCGCTTCCTTAGCCTCGCCGCTCTAGCTTCGGCGCGATGACGCACCAGGCGCCGCCCTCTCCCGCTTGCGCCGGGCCCGATCCCGGCCGCCAGGTCGCGCAGCTGCGCGAGGCGCTGCGGCTGGTCGAGCGGATCGCGGGCGAGCGGGCGCCGCACGATCACGGCCTCGACGAGGCGGCGCGCATCTCAAGCGCCTATGACATCGCCTTGCCGGTGGTGCAGCGCCGCTTCGAGGCGCTCGCGCAGGAGACCGCTCTGTGGGCGGCCGCTGGCGTCGAGGCTTTGCTCGCCGCCGGCGCCGCCGATCCGCCCCGCGCCGCCGCCGCCCGCCTCGCCCGCCGCCTCGATTGCGCGCTCAGCGAGATGGCGGCGCTTCTGCGCTAGACCGGAATCCGGTCACATCGGCCCACCTCGTCATGTCGGACTTGATCCGGCATCCACCTTCTTGTCGTAAGGCCGCGGCAGAAGGTGGACTCCGGGTCAGGCCCGGGGTGACGATTCAATGTGATCGCCAGCCGCCTTGCCAGACCATTCCTTCACCCTGACGTCGCGCTGCGGATAGGGCACGGCGATATTATTGGCGCGGAACAGCTCGAGCACCCGGTTCAGGATCTCCGAGCGGACGCTGCCGAGGCCCGCCTCGGGGTCGCTGATCCAGACCCGGATCTCATGGTCGATCGCGCTCTCGGCGAAGGCGGTCATCCACACCGCCGGCTTGGGCGCGGCGAGCACGCGCGGCGAGGCGTTGGCCGCCTCCAGCATCAGATTGTGGGCGAGCTTGACGTCGCAATCATAGCCGACGCTGATCGGGATCGATATCCGGACGTCCTTGGTCGAATAGGACCAGTTGACGACCTCCTGGGTCATCAGGAGCTCGTTGGGGATCAGATATTCCTTGCCGTCGCGAGTGACGATCGAGACCGCGCGCACGCCGATCTTGTTGACCGAGCCGAAGCTCTCGCCGACCGAGATGACGTCGCCCGGCTTGATCGAGCGGTCCATGAGCAGGATGATGCCGGCAAAGAGGTTGCCGACCGTCTTCTGGAGGCCGAAGCCGACGGCGAGCCCGAGCGCGCCCGAGAACACCGCCAGCGCGGTGAGGTCGATCCCGGCCAGGTCGATGCCGACGAAGAAGGCGATCACGACGATGACGATCGCGGCGAGCTTCTGGGCGAGCACCTGCTGGGTCGGATCGAGGCCGCGGCTGCGCCGCACCGCCTGGCCGGTCAGCCGGATGGCGAGCCGTACCACGGCGTAGAGCAGCAGCAGGCCGACGCCGACCTGGACCAAAGCCAGCACGGTGATCCGCCGGCTGCCCAGCGAGAAGCCGGTCCGGTCGAGCGCGGCGCCGAGCGGCGCCAGGCCGCCGACGGCGTCGGCGAGCAAGGCGGCGAAGGCGAGAGCGGCGAGCAGCCAGGCGAGCCAGCGCGACAGGCCGAGGCCACGCGCGATGCTCCGGGCCAGCATGGCCGTGGCCGCCGCGCCGACGATGCCGAGACTCCAGAGCGCGAGCGGCGGCCAGGCCTGCACCCTGAGCGCGATCGCGACGCCAAGCGCGACAACGGCGTAGCGGACCATGGAGCAGGCCCGCTTCTTCAGCTCCTCGCCGCGCGCGCCCGGCGTGCGATCCCACAGGCTGGCGAGCCACGGGCCGATGAAGCGGCCAACCAGCCAGGCAGCAAGGACGAGGCCGGCGCCGATGCCGAGCGCGGCGGCGGCGGCCGGATAATCCGGCGATTCCGGGGTCGGCAGGCCCAGGGCTCCGGCGAGGCCCCTCACCCGCCGTCTCCGTAGCGCGCGAGGCCTGCTTCGAGATCGGCGATCAGATCGTCCGCATCCTCGAGGCCGACATGGAGCCGGACGAGCGGCCCCTCCAGATCGGGGCGGGACGCGGTGCGCAGCGGGTCGGCGGGGAGCGCCAGGCTTTCGAAGCCGCCCCAGCTATAGCCGAGGCCGAACAGCTCCAGCCCCTCGACCAGCCGGGTTCGCGCCGAATCGTCGCCGCCGTTCAGCACGACGGAGAAAAGCCCGGTGGCGCCGGTGAAGTCGCGCGCCCAGATTTCGTGGCCGGGGCAATCGGGCAAGGCCGGGTGAAGGACGCGCGCGATTTGCGGCTGCGCCTTCAGCCAATAGGCGATCTTCAGCGCGCTCTCCTGATGCCGCGCGAGCCGGACGCCGAGCGTTCTCAGCCCCCTCAGCGCCAGCCAGGCATCGTCCGGCCCGGCGGTCTGGCCGAGCACGCGCCGAGTCCGCTCCAGCCGCTCCGCATAGGCCTTGGTGACCGTGACCGAGCCGAGCATGAGATCGGAATGGCCGCTAATATATTTGGTGCAGGCGAGAATCGACAGGTCGATGCCGGCGGCGATGGCGGGAAAATAAAGCGGCGTCGCCCAGGTATTGTCGAGCAATGTGACGAGCCCCTTCGCCTTCGCCGCCTCGCAAATGCCGGGCACGTCCTGGACCTCGAACGTGTGCGTGCCGGGGCTTTCCATGAAGACGGCGCGCGTCCGCTCGCCGATCAAGGCCTCGATGCCGCGCCCGACCATCGGATCGTAATAGCGCGTGGTCACGCCGAAGCGCTTCAGCGCTGTGTCGCACAACGCCCGGGTCCGCCCGTAGGCGCTGTCGACCATCAGCAATTCGTCGCCCGCCGCGAGCACCGACAGCAAAGCCCCCGCCACCGCCGCCGACCCCGACGGGTAGAGCCGGGTCAGCGCCGCGCCGGGCTCCATCTCGGTCAGCGCCTCGCACAGGGCCCAGGTCGTCGGCGTGCCGTTGCGGCCGTAATGGAGGAGGCCGTCCTGCGGCGGATTGGCCGCCTTCATCTCGGCGACGCTGTCGAAGAGGATCGTCGACGCCCGCCAGACCGCCGGATTGACCAGCCCCTGCGTCCATTCCCTGCGCCGCCCGGCCTCGACCAGCAATGTCTCGGGCTTGCGCTTCTTGCTCATGCCACGGCGCCCGTCGCCTTGGGCGTGGCGGGATCGGCCCCCCATTCGGACCAGCTGCCGTCGTAGAGCCGGACGTCCTCCTTGCCGAGCAGATGCGCGCCGAACAGGATCACCGCCGCCGTCACCCCCGAGCCGCAGGTCGTCACCATCGGCCGGGCGAGATCGACCCCGGCCGCGTCGAAGACGGCGTGCAGATCGTCGCCTTGCTTCCAGCTGTTGTCGGCGTTGAAGAAGTCGCTCTGCGGCGCGTTGCGCGATCCCGGAATATGGCCGACCGCGACGCCCGGGCGCGGGTCGGGCGCCTCGCCCGCGAACCGCCCGGCCGGGCGCGCGTCGACGAGATCGTGGCCGGACAACGCCAGCACCTGCGCCTTGTCGACGACCGCATCGGCGTCGAACAAGGGCGTGAAATGGCCGTGGCGCCGGGGCTGCGTCCCGCTTTCGAGCGGCCGCCCTTCCGCCGTCCATTTCTCCAGGCCGCCGTCGAGCAAGGAGACCCGATGCGCCCCGAAGATCCTGAGCATCCACCACACCCGCGCCGCGCTGTGCAGCGGGCTGTTGTCGTAGACGATGAAGCGATTGCCGTCGCCGAGCCCGAGCGACTGCATCCGGCTGGCGAATTTGTGCGGCTGCGGCAGCATGTGCGGCAGCGGGCTGTCGCGGTCCGACACCTCCTCGATGTCGAAGAAGACCGCGCCGGGGATATGCGCCGCCTCATGCTCGGCCCGCGCGTTGCGGCCCGTGCCTGGCAGAAAGGCGGTCGCATCGATCACCCTGAGGTCCGGCGCGCCAAGCTCGGCGTCCAGCCAGTCCGTGGTCACGAGCGAGTCCATGGCCTTCCCCTACCCCGCCCTCCCGCGAAGGTGAAGGTTGGACCCCGGTCAAACTCTCGTCATTCCAGCGAAAGCTGGAATCTCCCTTCTTCAAAGCGCTGGAAGGAAAAGAGATTCCAGCTTGCGCTGGAATGACGATTCAATGGACTCGAACCGTTTCTAGAGAATCCCCGGAAAGGCGCCGCCGTCAATCAGCAGGCTCTGGCCTGTGATATAGCCTGCCCCGGCCGAGCAGAGAAAGGCGCAAGCCGCGCCGAACTCTGCCGGATCGCCGAGCCGCTTGGCAGGGATGCCGCGCTCGCGCTCGGCGCGGATCTCCGCGGGGTCGCGCCCGGTCCGCTGCGCCTGCGCGGCGACGAAGGAGGCGATGCGGTCGGTGTCGAAAGAGCCGGGCAGAAGGTTGTTGATGGTGACGTTGGCATGGGCGACCTGGCGGGCGACGCCGCCGAGAAAGCCAGTCAGCCCCGCCCGCGCCCCGCTTGACAGATCGAGCCCGGCGATCGGCATCTTCACCGAGCCCGAGGTGATGTTGACGATCCGCCCGAAGCGCCGCTCCACCATGGAGTCGATCACCGCCTGGATGAGCGCGATCGGCGCGATCATGTTCGCCTCGAGCCCGGCGATCATCGCGTCATGATCCACTTGGCGGAAATCGCGCGGCGGCGGCCCGCCATTGTTGTTGACGAGGATGTCGACCTCCGGGAAGGCGCCGAGCAAAGCCGCGCGGCCCTCGGACGTCGACATGTCGCCGACGATGGCGATCACCTCGGCCCCGGTCTCGGCCGCGATCTCGCCGCGCACCGTCTCCAGCGCTTCCGCGTCGCGCCCGTTGATCGCGACCCGCGCCCCGGCCCGCGCCAGCTCGATGGCGCAGGCGCGGCCCAGCCCCTTGCTCGACGCGCAGACGATCGCATTCCTGCCCTTGATGCCGAGGTCCATCAGCCGCTCACCCTTTCCAGCACGCCGAGCCTGGCGAGTACGTCCAGATATTCCGCCACCTCCTCGATCGGCGCCGCGCCGATCGTGGCGAGCAAGGCGTCCCTGATCTCGCCGACGCTGCGGCGCCCGTCGACCAGGTTCAGCGCCTCATAGCCGAAGCTCGCCGTCTGCCCCTCGGGTTCGCGCGCCAGCAGGCGCGGCCGGGTCAGGCCCGCTTGGGCGAGCCGGTCGTCGAACCAGCTGTAGCCGAAGCCGTTCATCGGCCCCTCGTTGCGCACGCGACGGTAGACCGGGCCGGACGGACGCGCCGAGCTCGGTGCCGAAAACAGCGTGTCGTAGAGCAGTCGCGCATCCTCGCGGAATGCCGGGGGGACCGGCCCGATGCGTTCGAGCGAGTCGATCAGCTGCTCCTCGAACCGACGGTGATGGCGCATCAGCTGGGCGAAATCATCGTTGCTGAGGCCGTCGCGCCGGAGCCGGGCGATGCGCCGCATGGCGGTGGCCGCGTTCTCCAGAGTCTGACCCGCCATGGCGATCCGCATGTCCGGGAAATCGGCGGGCGTCATCCGCGCCAGATAATAGCCCGACGCCGCGGCGATGAAGATGGCGCGGCGCATCTTGGTCGGATCGAGATTGCCGGGAAGATCGCGCTGGGTGTGGATGTAGCGGTCGGGCCAATCGGCGATGTAGATGACCGGCACGCGGAAGCTTCCTTCCGACCAGACCTCATGGTCGCTGCCCTGCTCGAAGCCGCCGATCACCGCCTGGAGCGCACGCCGGTCGCCGTCCGGCTCGACGAGCGGAAAGGGCGCCGCGCCGGTATCGGCGAAGAGAAGAGACTGGTCGTTGACCCAATGCGCGAAGGCGAAGCCGACGTCGGAGACGAAGCTCGGCAGGCTGGGCGGCGAGCCGCGCACGCGCAGCACCGACTTGGTGATCTCGCTATTGCCGCCGATCATGTCGAGATGGACGGTGGCCAGCGTCCTTCGCGCGAACTCCGGCCGCGCGTTGAGCAAGGCGATCGTCGCCTCGATCTCCGCCGGCCAGAGGAAGCGGATCGTGCGCTCGGGCCGCGGCAGCGCGCCGCTGCGGATCAGTCGGCTAAGCGTGCGCGCCACTTCGAGCTCGCCCGCGCAGCCCGAGGCATTGTCGTTGGCGCCCGGATTGGGATGGTCGAGATGGCAGGAGAAGACGATCTCCTGGTCGCGCCGCCGCCCTCGGATGATCGCGGTCGGGATCAGATAGGCGCTTGCGCTCCGCCCCGCATCGACCTCGGCGCGCAGCCGCACCGCCTCGCCGCGCCGCAGCCTCTCCTGCCAGCCGCGCGCCCTGGCCGGCGAGACCATGAAGGCGAATGTGGGATGGGCCGAGAAGGTCTCCAGATGCCCCCAGCGGACCAGATTTTCGTCGTCGCCATACCAGGCGGTGCGCTGGTTCTGCGCCCAGGAGACGATGCCCGCCGCGCCGAACCGGCCGATGGCGAGATCCTGGACCGCGCTTGGCTGCGAGGAGGTTAAAACGAGGCGCCCGCGCACCTCCTTGCCCTGATAGTCGGCCTCGCTCGTCCCCGCGCCGATATCGACCAACTCCGCCTCGGCCCGCCCCGACGCGCTGTCCTGGGCGAGGCTGATCGGCTGCTCGGCCCAGGACGCGATCCGCTGCTCGCCTTCCCACAATTCGGCCGAGCGCGCGTTCCAGCCCGGCCGCGAGCGCTGGGTGCCGTAGAAGATCGTCCCGTCGGCGGGCAGCGAGATGATCTCGACCCCTTCAAGCCCGTACTCCGCGAGCCGGTCGCGGATCGCCTCGGCGGCGGCGCGATAGCCCGCCGAGCCGCGCATCCGGTGATTGTTGGAGAGGGTTCGCACCGTTGCCAGCGCCCGCGCGCCCGACACCTCGCCGGCGATCGCCTGGCCCTGCGCCGGCGGCAGCAAGGGCGGCGCGGCGCCGGGCTGGGCGGAGGCCGCGCCGGCCGCGCCGGCCGCGCCGGCCGCGAGCAGGGGGAGGAGGATCAGCGCGTGCACCCGCATTTTCGTCTCCTCAATCGCGCGCGAAGCGGCGGAAGAAGCTGTCCTCGTTCCAGCGCGGCCGTGAGTCGGCATTGGCGATCCTGAGCGCCAGCGCCGCAATGAAATCGTGCAGCCTGATCTCGTCCTCGCGGTAGACGGTCTGCGACGTATCGTCGCTCGGGCTGTGATAGCGGTCCAGGCGCCAGGCGCGCTCGGTCGCGGCCTCGGGCGTGCCGGCGGCGAAGCCGAACTTGAACGCGGCCGACGGTATTCCTTCCTCGATGAACGAATATTGGTCCGAGCGGACGAAGGAGTTGCGGTCCGGAAACGGGTCGGGCGCCAGCGGCAGGCCCATGGCCTCGCTCACCGCGCGCGCCTCGGCGCCGATGCTGCTCTCCTCCAACCCCAATATGGTGACGCTGGTCAGCGGGAAGAGCGGCAGCGCCATGTCGTAATTGAGGTCGGCGACGATCGATGCGCGCGGCACGGTCGGCGCGCGCGCGAACCAGCGCGAGCCGAGCAGGCCCTTCTCCTCGCCGGTCAGCGCCACGAACAGGATCGAGCGGCGCGGCCGCACCCGCTGGCGGCGATATTGGGCGGCGACGTCGATCAACGCCGCGACGCCCGCCGCATTGTCGAGCGCGCCGTTGTAGATCGTATCGCCCGCGACCGGCGCGCCAACGCCGAGCCCGTCGAGATGCGCGGTCAGCACGACATGCTCGGCGCGCAGCCGGCGATCCCTTCCGGGCAGGCGGGCGACGACGTTGCGGCTCGTCACCTGCCGGGCCTCGGTCGCGACGCGCGCGCGCAGCCGCGGCGTCAGCGCGAAGCCGGGAACGGGCCGCGACGCGTCGGCCAGAGCGGCGATTTCGGCGAAGCTGTGTCCCGATCCCGCAAACAGGCGTTCCGCCGCGGCCGGATTCACGCTTGCGGTCAGGAGTGCCGTGGAGATCGTCCGCATCGCCGGGTCCGCCGGATACATTCCGGGCTGGGCCGAGGCGCGGGCGACATTGGCCCATGGCTGTTCGGCCTGCGCCGGAGTCCCCAATGTTATCAAACCGATAGCGCCGCGCCGGGCGAGCAGCCGCCCGCGCTCCGCCCGCGCATGCGACTTGAGCGCGCCGGACAAGGAAGCCGGCCCGCCGCCGATCACCACCGCGATCTTGCCGGTGAAATCGACTCCGGCGAAATCGTCATGCCCGGCTTCGGGCAAATGCATGCCGTAGCCGATGAAGACCAAAGGCGCGTCGAGGCTCTCGGGCGGCGGCGCGGCCGCGACCCTGACGACCATGTCGTCGGGCAGGCGCAGCGGCGCCGGCACGCCGCCGGCGACCAGCGCCGCCTCCGTCCCCTCGGCCAGGATCCGCCGTTCCTCGAACCGCACGTTCTGGAAATAGCTGCCCGCATCGCCGGCCGGCTCGAGGCCGAGGGCGGCGAAGCGGCCCGCGACGAGATCGGCGGCGCGGCGATGGCCCGCGCTGCCGGCGGCGCGGCCCTCCATATCGTCGGCGGCGAGAGTCTCGACCTGGCTCCACCAGGAGGCGGCGCGGTCGGCGACGGAGGCGGGGCCGCGCGCGGTCGCGCAGGCGGACAAAGCGAGTGGGAGCAGCAGCAGGGACAGACGCATGCCGCCTCCTAGCGCCAAGTCGGAGGAGCCGCTAGAGAGCGAGCCCATGGACCTGACCCATCTCGGCCGCTCCAGCGCTTTGCCCGCCTCCCCGGAGGAGGCGGCGCTCGATTATGTGCCCAATCCGCGGCCGGACGCGCTCTATCTGGTGCGCTTCGCGGCGCCCGAATTCACCTCGCTCTGCCCGGTCACCGGCCAGCCCGATTTCGCCCATCTCGTCATCGATTATGCGCCGGCCGGGGCGATCGTCGAATCCAAGTCGCTGAAACTGTTTCTTTCCTCGTTCCGGAGCCATGCGGGATTCCACGAGGATGTCACCGTCGGCATCGGCCAGCGGCTCGCGGACGAGATGAAGCCGCGCTGGCTGCGAATCGGCGGCTATTGGTATCCGCGCGGCGGCATCCCGATCGACGTCTTCTGGCAGACCGGCGCGCCGCCCGAAGGCCTCTGGCTCCCAGACCAGGGCGTCGCTCCCTATCGCGGACGGGGCTGAGCCTTGGCCGACAATCCGCACATCGTCGTCCACGGCGCCGGCTCGATCGGCTGCTATATCGGCGGCGCCTGGCTCGCCGCCGGGCTCGACGTCGCCTTCCTCGGCCGCGACAAGATCAAGCAGGAGATCGAGGAGCACGGCCTCGCGCTCAGCGACCCGGACAAATGGGCGGTCAGGTTCGAGCCCGACCGCGTGCATTTCGACACCAAGCAGACCGCGCTTCGCAAGGCCGACATCGTCGCGCTCTGCGTCAAAAGCACGGGCACGGAAGGCGCGGCCAAGGAGATCGCCCGCCACGTCCGCAAGGGCGCCGCCGTGATCAGCTTCCAGAACGGCGTCAGCAACGCGGACACGCTGCGGCGCCTGCTGCCCAAGCACGAGATCATCCAGGGCATGGTGCCGTATAATGTCGTCCGGCTCGGGCCGGGACGCTGGCATCGCGCCACCTGGGGCGATCTCACCGCGCAGGACCATGAGGTGACCCGCGCTTTGGCCGCGCGCATCGGCGACCGCCCCGGCCGCCTGCGCACGGCCGCCGACATGAAGGGGGTCGCCTGGGGCAAGCTCATCTTCAACCTGAACAATGCGATCAACGCGCTGTCCGGCCTCACCATCCTCGAGGAATTGAAGCAGCGCGATTTCCGGCGGGTGTTCGCGGCCGCGATCATCGAGACGCTCGCTTTGCTCGACAAGGCCGGGATCGAGCCCGCCAAGATCGGCCTGGTCGGGCCCAGGATGCTGCCGCACGTGATCGGATCGCCGGATTTCATCTTCAAGAACATGTTTTTGAAGGTCCAGAAGATCGACCCCAAGGGCCGCGGCTCGATGGCCGACGATTTCGCCGCCGGCCGCCCGACCGAGATCGACTATCTGAACGGCGAGGTGGTCCGCCTCGCCGCCGCTTTGGGCGAGGAGGCGCCGGTCAACCAGGCGATCGTCGACCTCGTCAGGCAGGCCGAACTGGGCGTCGAGCGGACCTGGAGCGCCAAGGATCTGTGCGCTCACATCCTCGGCCGCCACCGCGGCGCGCGCTGGTTCGGATATTGAACCGCCGCATCTTCGTTTGACAGCCGCCCGGGCGCACGTCATCCCGGCCTCGGGCTCATCTCGATAAAGGCAAAAGCCATGCGCCCCTTCCTCCTCGTCTCCGCTCTCGCTTTGTCGACCGCGCTTGCTCTGGCCGGCTGCGCCACGCCACGGGCCGAGGCGCCCGCCGCCGCATCCAGCCCCGCGACGGGCGAGGTGCCGAGCCAGCTGCCGCGCAACGTCCGCCCGCGCCACTACACCATCGCCGCCGTCCCCGACGCCGCCAATCTGCGCTTTTCAGGGACCGTCGCGATCGACATCGAAGTGCTCGAGCCGACCGAGACGATCACCCTCAACGCGGCCGATCTCGATTTCGCCGGAGTCACGCTCGACGGCGGCGCCGCGGCCCGGGTTTCGACCGACGCCGACGCGCAGACCGCGACCTTCCGCTTCCCCGACCGGATCGCGCCGGGCCGCCACCGGCTCGACATTGGCTATTCGGGCCGGATCAACACCCAGGCCGCGGGCCTGTTCGCGCTCGATTATGCGGGCGCCCAAGGGCCGAAGCGCGCGCTCTTCACCCAGTTCGAGGCGCCCGACGCGCGGCGCTTCTTCCCGGGCTGGGACGAGCCCAATTTCCGCACCCCCTACGACCTTTCCGTCACCGTCCCGGCCGGCCAGCAGGCGATCTCGAACATGCCCGAGGCGGGCCGCGCGACCAACGCCGACGGCAGCGTCACGGTCCGCTTCCAGACGACGCCGTCAATGTCCTCCTACCTGCTCTTCCTCGCGGTCGGCGAGCTCGACCGGATCACGACCACCGCGGCCGGCGTCGAGATCGGCGTCGTCACCCGCCGTGGCGCCGGCGAGCAGGGCCGCTGGGCGCTGGAGAGTTCGGCCCGGATCGTCCCTTGGTACAACAATTATTTCGGCACGCCCTATCCCCTGCCCAAGCTCGACAATCTCGCCGGGCCCGGTTCCAGCCAGTTCTTCGGCGCGATGGAGAATTGGGGCGCGATCTTCAGCTTCGAGAACATATTGCTGGTCGATCCCGCGATCACCAGCGAAGCCCGCCGTCAGGGGATCTTCAAGGTCGCCGCCCACGAAATCGCCCACCAATGGTTCGGCGACCTCGTCACCATGGCGTGGTGGGACGACCTCTGGCTGAACGAAGGCTTCGCCTCGTGGATGGCGACCAAGGCGACGCAGGCGCTCCATCCGGAATGGGAGCCTTTGCTGGGCCGGATCGACGGCCGCGAGGCGGCGATCCAGCTCGATTCGCTGCGCACCACCCACCCGGTCGTCCAGCACGTCACCACCGTCGAGCAGATCAGCCAGGCGTTCGACGCGATCACCTACCAGAAGGGCGAGGCGGTGATCACCATGCTCGAAGACTATGTCGGCGAGACGGCCTGGCGAAACGGCGTGCGCGCCTACATCGCCCGCCACCGGCTCGGCAACACCCAGAGCGACGACCTCTGGCGCGCGGTCGAAACCGCGGCGGGCCGCCCCGTCACCGCCATCGCCCACGATTTCACGCTGCGTCCGGGCGTGCCGCTGATCCACGTAGCCAGCGGGACGTGCCGGCGCGGCCAGACGCAGGTCGTCGTCCACCAGGCCCAGTTCAGCCGGGACGATGCGGAGGCCCAGGGCCGCTGGCGCGTGCCGGTCATCGCCGCCACGGGCGGCCGCGAGGGGCGCGCTCTGGTCGAGGGAGGCGCCGGGCAATTCTCGGTGCCGGGCTGCGGCACCCTGATCGTCAATTACGGCCAGACTGGCTATTACCGGACGCTCTACGCGCCGCCCCTGCTCGCCGCCATCACCCGCGATTATGCGCGGCTGCGCCCGCTCGACCAGATCGGCCTGCTCGCCGACAATTGGGCACTCGGCTTGGCAGGCTACCAGAATGCAAGCGCGGCGCTCGACCTCGTCGCCGCGGCGCCGGCCGACGCCAATTCGCGGCTGCTCATCCGCATCGCCGGCATCCTCGCCCAGATCAACGGCATGTACGAGAGCGATCCGGCCCACCGTGCGATGGTCGCGCGCCTGGCCTTCGCCAGGCTCGAGCCGGCGCTGCGACGGCTGGGCTGGACCGCGCGGGCGAACGAGCCCGCCAACGACGCCGTGCTGCGCGACGAACTGATCGGCACGCTCGGCGCTCTCGGCCATCCGGCAACCGTCGCCGAGGCCAATCGCCGCTTCGCCGCCAACGACGCGTCGGTGACCGCCGGCCCGCTTCGCGAAACCATCCTCGGGATCGTCGCGAGCAATGCCGACGAGGCGACCTGGGACCGGCTGCGCGCGATAGCGCGCGACGAGCGCAACCCGCTGGTGCGCGTCCAGCTCTATCAATTGCTCGGCAGCGTGCGCGACGAACGGCTGGCCCAGCGCGCGCTCGATCTCGCTCTGACCGCAGAGCCCGGCGCGACCAATGCCAGCCAGCTCATCTCCTCGGTTTCCGGCGAGCACCCCGATCTCGCCTTCGATTTCGCGTTGCGCAACCGCGAGCGCGTCGAAGGGCTGATCGACGCCTCCTCGCGCTCGCGCTACCTGGCCCAGCTCGGCGCCGGCTCGGTGGACCCGGCGATGGTCGGCAAGCTCACCGATTATGCCGAGCGCTACCTGACGCCGCAGTCGCGCGCGCCGGCCGACCGCGCCATCGCCTCGATCCGCGACCGACTGCGGGTGCGCGAGCAGCGGCTGCCCGATATCAGCCGGTGGCTGGAGGCGCGAGCGGGCTAGAAGAGGCGCGGCCGGTATAGCGATAGAGCCAGTAGAGCATTCCGGCGAAGACGAGCGCGCCATCCACCAGCGCGAGTCTGGCGAAGCTTTCGTCGAACAGGGCGATCGGGGCGCCGTCGCCGGTCGCCGCCACCACGCCGGCGAAAGCAACGTTCAGAAGGCTGTCGCCGACGATCATTCCGGTCGCGAGCAGAACGCCCATCCGCTTGGCGAATTCGGGGTTGGCGCTGCGCGCGGCGCGCCGGTTGTAGAAGAGGCCGAGCACCGAGCCGATGACCACCGGCAAGGTCACCGCCATCGGCAGGTAGATGCCGATGCCGATCGCGAGCGGCGGCAGGCGCAGCTTCTTCGCTTGGCCCATGGCCCCGTCGAGCAGGATCGCCCCGACCCCGACCGCCGCGCCGATTCCGATCATCTTCCAGTTGAGGTCGCCGCCGAGCACGCCAGTGGCGAGCGCGGAAATGAGCCCGGCCTGGGGCGCGGACAAGGCCTCCGGCCCGGCGCCGGGGGCGCCGGCGAAACCATAAGCCGTGTTCAGCATGTTGATGACCGGCGGGATCACCAGCGACCCGAAGATCACGCCGTAGACCAGCGCGACCTGCTGCCGCCACGGCGTCGCGCCGACCAATTGCCCGGTCTTCAGGTCCTGAAGATTGTCGTTGGAAATGGTGGCGATGCCGAACACGATCGCGGTGGTGAACAAGGCATAGGCGACGAGCGCCTTTATCTCGTCCGGGCCCCCGCCCCCGCCGGACCAGGCCACGAGCAGCAGCGAGGCCGCCAATATGGCGAGAATGCCGATCCCCGAGATCGGGCTGTTCGAGGCGCCGATGAGGCCCGCCATATAGCCGCAGACCGAAGCGATCACGACCCCGGCGATGAGCACGAAGACGAGGGTCAGCGGGATCAGGGTCATCGCCCCGCCGGCGAGCGGGCCGCCGGCGTTGAACTGCCAGAGCAGGATAGCGATCGGGATCAGCGAAGCGAGGATGACCAGCGCCACCCGGCCGATCGGAATGTCGCGCTCGACCAGCGGAAGCGATTCGCCGCCGCTGCGCAGTTTCGAGGCGGCGAGCGCGCCCCTGATGCCGCCGACGATCGGACCGAGCAGCTTGAGCAGGGTCCAGATCGCGGCGACGCCGATCACGCCGGCGCCGAAGAAGCGTACATCGGAGCGGAAGACCGTGTTGGCGACGGTCTCGGCCGCGCCGGGAACGCCGCTGGTCAGGATCGGCAGCAGGATCCACCAGCCGATGACCAGGCCGATCAGCATCGCCATGCCGACCGAGATGCCGACCAGATGACCGGCGCCGACCAGCGCGAAGGAGAGGCCGCCGGAAATGCCGGTCGAGGCCGGGCCGACGTGGAAGAAGGCCGACGCCTCCTCGGCCAGGCGCCGGGTCTTGCCCATGAGCGTGAAGGCGGCGGCGGCAAGCGAGCTCAGGATGACGAGCTTCAGACCCCTCTGATTCTCCTCGTCCCCCTCGCGCGAGCCGGCGCCGACCTTCAGCACCTCCGCGGCCGCGACGCCCTCGGGATAAGGCAGGTCGGTGCCGACGACCAAGGCGCGGCGCAGCGGAATTGAGAACATCACTCCCAATATGCCGCCGACCGCGGTCGCAGCCGCCGTCGTCCAATAGGGAAAGCCGCTCCACCAGCCGACAATGACCAGGCCCGGCAGCACGAAGATGATTGCCGCCAGCGTCCCCGCCGCCGAGGCCACGGTCTGCACGATATTGTTCTCGAGGATGTTCGAGCTCGCGAACATCCTCAGCACCGCCATCGAGATCACCGCCGCCGGGATCGAGGTCGCGAAGGTGAGCCCGACGCGCAGGCCGAGATAGACATTGGCCGCGGTGAAGACGAGCGTGATCAGCCCGCCCAGCACGACGGCCCGGAGCGTCAGCTCCCTCAGGGCCCCTTCCTGCGCGCTGGCCCGGGCGGCGTCGCTCACGGCCGGCGCGGCGTCGCCGGAGCCGGGACCGGAACGGCGCTGGCGCGCGACAGCTCGATGCCGAAATAAGCGGGCGGGGCATTGCCGCGGCGGACCAGCATCAGCACGGTGCTGCGCCGCGCCCGCCGCGCCGACTCGATCGCCGCCGCGGCGGCCTCGGGGCTCGCGACCGGGCTCTGGTCGATCGACAGGATGACGTCGCCCGCCTGGATGCCCTTCTGCCCGGCGTCGCTGTTCGGATCGACGGTGCCGACGACGACGCCGCGGACGTTGGCATCGGTGATCCGCAATTGCCGCGCCAGCGCCGGGGTCAGCGCCTGCAGCGCCATGCCGAGCGACTGCTGGGTCGAACGCTGCGCGGCCGACGGCTCGGCGCTCGGCTTGGCGCCGCCGGTATCGTCGTCGTCGCCATTGTTGTCGCCGCCGGTATTGTTGAGCCGGTTCAGTTCCTCGTCGCTCGGCCGCTCGGCGACCACGACGGTGACCGTCTGCGGCCGGCCCTGGCGGATCAGCTCGATCGGGATGCGCGCGCCGATTGCCTGGCGCGAAACCAGGTAAGCAAGCGTCGAATCGGGCGTCACCGGCTGGCCGGCGACCGAGATGACGACGTCGCCCTGGCGGATGCCGGCGCGGTCGGCCGGGCCGCCGGGCGTCACCGATCGGATCAGCTCGCCGCGGTTGCGGCTGATGCCGAGCGCCGCCGCGACGCCCTCGTCGAGAGTCTGCAGGGCGACGCCGATATAGCCGCGCTGGACTCGCTGGCCGCGGCGCAGCTGCTCGACGATCGGCGCGATCTGCTCGGCCGGAATGGCGAAGCCGATGCCGACATTGCCGCCGGTCGGCGAGATCAAGGCGGTGTTGATGCCGATCACATTGCCCTGGATGTCGAACATCGGGCCGCCCGAATTGCCCGAATTGATCGAGGCGTCGGTCTGGATGTAGCGGTCGTAGAGACCGGCATTGATGTTCCTGTGCACGGCCGAGACGATGCCCGCGGTGACGGTGCCGCCGAGGCCGAACGGATTGCCGATCGCGATCACCCAGTCGCCGACGCGGGTGCGGGTCGAATCGCCGAAGCGCACGAAAGGCAGCGGCCCGCGCGGATTGACCTTGAGCACGGCGATGTCGGCGAGCGCGTCCCTGCCGACCACCTCGGCCTCATATTCGGTGCGGTCCGAAAGGGTGACGGTGATCTGCTCGACCACGGCGTCGGGCCGGGCCGGCGCGACGACGTGGTTGTTGGTGACGATATAGCCGTCGGGCGAGATGATGAAGCCCGAGCCCAGCGAGCCGCCGCGCTGGGTGATGGTGCCGTCGCCGCCCTGACCCTGGCCGCCCTGGTTCGGCACCTCGCCGCCGAAGCGGCGGAAGAAATCCTCGAAGCCGGGCGGCAGCTGCTGCTGGCGGACGGTGACGCTCTGCCGGGTCGAGATGTTGACCACCGCCGGCTGCAGCCGCTCGGCCAGCTGGGCGAAGCTCATCGGCGCGCCCGGGGGCGCCGCGGCCTGGATCGTGCCCGGCTCGTTCTGCGCGGTCTGCGCGCCGAGCGGGCTGAGGCTCAAGGTCGCGGCTGCGCCGCCCAGGAGAATGGCCCCCGTAATCCCATAAACGTAACGCACGTGCCTTATCCTTCCATCACTTCGATCCGCAGCCGGGCCCACCTGTTCCCGACAGGTAGATGGGCATGCTGAACGGGATTTGAATGACCGTCCCGTTTCAACGATTGCCCCGGAATTGCCGCAGATATTCGTTGTTCGGCGACAGCACGATACCCGCCCGCCCGCGCGGGCTGCCGTCGGCCGGCGCGACCACGAAGCTGTGCAGATAGGACTGCATCGCCCGGTAGAAATCGTAGAATTCCGGATCGCGGTTATAGGCCGCGGCATAAATGGCGGTCGCCTGGGCGTCGGCTTCGGCGCGGATGATCGTCGCCTGCCTGGTGCCCTCGGCCTCGATCGACCGCGCTTCCTGCTCGCGCGCCGTCCGCATCCTCAGATATGCGGATTCGAGCGGCGTGCCGTTGGGCAGATCGGCGCGCTTGATGCGCACGTCGACGATCTCCGCGCCATATTGGGCGGCGACGACGTTGAGTGCCGCCTTGATATTGTCCATCATCCGGCCGCGCTCGGGGCTCAGCAGCGCGGCGAAGGGCCGGCGGCCGAGCTCATTGCGCAAAGTCGAGGCGAGGATCGGCTTCAGCTGGTTGGCGACATTCTCCTCGGTCCGCGCCGAGATGTACATCTGCAACGGGTTGGTGATCCGGAAGCGGGCGAAGGCGTCGACCTGGAGCCGGAGCTGATCGGTGGAGAGAACCTGCTGGTCGTCCATGTCGACCGAGAGGATGCGCTTGTCGATCCATTGGATCTGCTCGACGAACGGGATGCGGAAGGCGAGGCCCGCGGACCGGCCGAACGGCTCGCCCTTCTGGTAGCTGTTGATCACCCGCTGCGGCTCGCCGAAGCGGACGATCACCGCCTGCTTGGTTTCCGGCACGATCGAGACGGTGCTGGCGACCAGGATCAGCACCAGGACGGCGATGATGGCGAGCGCGATCGGGTTCTTGAGGTGACGGGTCATCGCGCCGGCCCTCCCTGCGCCGGGGCGGGAGCCGCGGGCTGGCTGCGCCGCTGCAGCTCGGGCAGCGGCAGATAGGGCGTCACGCCGGGCGCCTCGACGATGGTCGTGTCGATCCTCTGCAATACCTGCTCCATCGTCTCGTAATACATGCGCCGGCGCGTGACCTCGGGCGCCAGCCTGTATTCGGCGTAGATGCGCTCGAACTGGGCGGCGTCGCCTTGGGCGCGCGCGGTCTGCTGCAGCGCATAGGTGCGGGCGCGGTTCATATAGGATTGCGCGCGCTGCTGCGCGGCCGACACTTCGAGGAAGGCGGCGTTGACCGATGCCGGCGGCACCGACTGGCTGATCGCCACGCCCTGGATCTGGACGCCGGCGCCATAGGTATCGAGCAGCCTCTGCATCTCCTGCTGGACCCGCTGCTGGATCGCGTCGCGGCCGGCGCCGATCGCGTCGTCGAGCGAGACTCGCGCGACCACGGCCCGCATCGCGCTTTCGCCGACCTCGCGGATAGTGTCGTCCGGATCGGCGATCCGGAAGAGGTAGAGCTCGGGAGTCTTGATGTTCCAGCGCACCGAATAAGTGAGGTTGATGACGTTCTGGTCGCCGGTCAGGATCAGATTTTCCGCTCCGGCGCCGCTCGGAATCCTGATTTCGCGGATTTGCGAGACGTCGACCTTGCTCACGCTGCCGATCGGATAGGGCCAGGAAAAGCCGATGCCGGGCGGCAACGTGTTGGAATAACGGCCAAAGCTGGTGACGACGCCGCGCTCCTGCGGGCCGATCCGGTGGATGCTGGTGAACAGGACCCAGAGCAGGATCACGAGCAGCAGCCCGTAAAGAATGTAAGGCCGCCCGCCCGCGGGGAAGCCGCGGCCGAACTTGTCGCGGCTGCGCCTCAGGAAATCGTCGAGCGAGGTGACGTCGCCGCTGCCGGTCGGCCTGGGGCGAGGCCTGCGCCGGCGCGGACCCCAGGGATTGCGCGGGCCGCCGCCGTCGCCGCCGCCCGACCCGCCATCGTCGCCCCCGCCGGGTCCCCAGGGACCGCCGCGATCGTCGCTGAGCGAGGCGCCGCCGCGCCAGCCCCAACTGAAAAAACGTCTCATGCGCCTCCCTATAGGGATCGGTTTTGCGGAAAAACAGTGCCAAGCCGCGATCCGATGCCTATCTGTCCCTCATGAGCGAAGACGGCGATCGGATTGCGGCGGCGCTCGCGGGCATCGCCGACCCGGCCGGGCGCGGCGACCTCGCCGGCGCCGGCCGCATCGCCCTGGCCCGCGTCAAGGACGGCAAGGCGACCATCGTGCTCGACGCGACCGGCCTCGCGGCGGAGCAGCGCGCGACGATGGAGCGCCAGGTCCGCGCCGCGATGATCGCGGTGCCCGGAGTCGCCGAAACCCAGGTCGCGATGACCGCCGAGCGGCTCGAGCGGACCATCATCGCGGTCGCCAGCGGCAAAGGCGGCGTCGGTAAATCGACCGTCGCGGCCAATGTCGCGGTCGCCTTGGGGCGGATGGGCAAGAAAGTCGGCCTCGTCGACGCCGACATATACGGTCCCTCCCAGCCCAGGATCATGGGCCAGTCGGGCCGTCCCGAGCTCGTCGACGAGTTGATCGTCCCTTTGCCCGCTTATGGCGTCCGCATGCTCTCGATCGGCCAGCTCATCGAGCCCGGCACCGCCGTCGCCTGGCGCGGACCGATGACCGCGAGCGCGCTCACCAGCCTGATGGAAGGCGACTGGGGCGATTGCGAGATCCTCATCATCGATCTGCCGCCGGGCACCGGCGACGTCCAGATGACGCTCATCCAGAAATGGAAGCCGGCCGGCGCGGTGATCGTCTCGACGCCGCAGGACCTGGCGCTGATGGACGCCACCCGCGCGATCGACATGTTCCGCAAGATGAATGTCGAGGTGATCGGCCTGATCGAGAACATGGCCGGTTATGAATGCCCGCATTGCGGCGAGGTTTCGGACCCGTTCGGCAGCGGCGGCGCCGAGGCCGCGGCCGGCGTGATGTCGATCCCGTTCCTGGGCCGCATCCCCCTGAAGCTCTCGATCCGCGAGGCCTCCGACGCCGGCAGGCCGCCCGCCGCCGGCGGCGGCGAGGAGGCCGCCCTGTTCCGCAAGCTCGCCGAAAAACTCCTGGAGCAGGTCAACAAAAAGCAAGGAGCGTTCGATGCCGCTTGAGCGTGACGACGACATATATCGGCTGCTCGCCGAGACCCGCACGATCGCCCTGATCGGCGCGTCGGACCGGCCCGACCGGCCGAGCTACGGCGTCATGGCCTATCTCCAGAGCCGGGGCTATCGCGTCATTCCGGTCAATCCGCAGATCACCGGCGAGCATGTCCATGGCGAATATGTCTGGCGCGAGCTCGACCAGATCGGCGAGCCGATCGACATGGTCGACATCTTCCGCCGCCCGCTCGCCGCCGGCGACGCGGTCGACGAGGCGATCGCCGCCGGCGCCAAATCGGTCTGGCTCCAGATCGGCGTGATCAACGAAGACGCCGCCGCCCGCGCCGAGGCGGCCGGGCTCGAGGTAGTCATGAACCGCTGCCCCAAGATCGAGATTCCGCGCCTCGGCGTGCCGAAGGTCGGGTAAAAGGGCGTAAAAGGGGACAGTTACTATTTTTCGCCACTGCCCATTTGGGCTCGCACCGCCAAATCCGAAAATAGTAACTGTCCCCAATCAGCTCGCCGTACGCACCGCCGGGGCGCCCGCCATGCGGGGCTCCGCGCCGAGCAGGGCGCCGTCGTCGAGCAATACCCGTACCCGGCGGTTGGCGAAATCGACGGAGACGCGCTCGAACAATTGCAGCGCGTCCATGCCGAGCAGCAGCGCCGGCCGGTTGCTCAGCCCGAGATGCTGGAACGGGTGGGCGTCGTGGAAGGCGACCGGC
Organism: Allosphingosinicella sp.; assembly: GCA_035543935.1. GTDB lineage: Bacteria > Pseudomonadota > Alphaproteobacteria > Sphingomonadales > Sphingomonadaceae > Allosphingosinicella. The sequence continues at coordinate 62,653 of DATKIV010000049.1, read as the reverse complement.
AGATCGTGGATGTCGATCCCGCCGATCCGCACCCGCCGGGCGATCGTATATTCGGCGTCGACCACGCCGCCGGTGACGCTCATCATCCTGATCGGGGCCATCACTCCGAGCCGCCCGCTCCGCTGCAGCGCGGCCCTGAGCCGGCTGTTGCCGACGCTGATCTCCGAGCCGGTGTCGATGACGACCCAGATCCGCTGACCGTCGAGCGCGGCGTCGACCAGCACCAGCCGGCCGAGCAGGCGGCGGCCGGTGACGACGATCGTCCCCTCGGGCCAGCGCTCCTCGCGGCGGCGCGACGGCGTGATCGTCATCTCGCGGCGGCCGAAGTCGAACACCACGCGCTGCGTCTGCAGGCTGTCGACGCCGAGCATGCCCGAGGCGCCGAGATTGGCGTGCGCCAGAGCCGGCGCATTGATGCCCAGAACCGAGCGCGACCCGATCCTGAGGTTCGGGATCACCACCGTCCGGATCTGGCTGACCTCGCTCATCGAATGGACCGTCGCGGTCTGCCCGGGCGCCAGATCGAGCGCGCTCGCCAGCTCCCGCGAGATGACGGTGCGCTCGGCGCCGGTGTCGACGATGAAGTCGAACGGGCCGCGCCCGTCAATCTGCACCGGCACGGTCATCCGGCTGTGATTGTCTTCGCTCAGGCCGAGCGTTTCGGCCTGCTGCAGATCGGCCGGCGTCGGGACCGGATCGGCGGCCGGAGCGGCGGCCGGCGGCGCCTCCTGAGCGCGCGACGGCGCCCCCATGATCAATGCCGCGCCAAGCCCCGCCAACATCAGGGCAGAGGGTCCGTTCCGCATCGTTCCTCTCCGCATGTCTTTATGCCGGGAGGATAGACCGCCCCCGCGAGGAAAGCGATGGCCGTTTCGACGAACGGCGTCCGGACGTAGACCGGGGCGGACAGCATGGGCGCGCGGGGAGCTGGGTCGTGCCGATGTTCCCTGCCCCGTCCGCGGCGCCCGTCACGCCGTGATTCGCGAGAGGCTGCCGGCGAAGGTCGAGGCGGCCGACGAATCGACGACCAGCGTTTCGCTGGTGCCGGGCGTCGTCTTCTCGAACGTGGCTTGGGTCGCGTGAATTATGATGCCCTGGATATTGCCGGTGCGCGCCTTCACCTGATTGATCCGCGTCCAGCCGCTGCTCGCGGTGGTGAGATCGGTGTCGCCCTTGGCCGTCACGGTCTCGCGGGCGATGTCGCAGGAAATATCGGCAGCGGAAAACGGCGTGAACGAGGTGACGAGGCTCGTGCTGAGCGGGCTTTGCTGGGTCGTGTCGATGATCGTCATGCTCTTACTCCTGTGGGCTCGCAGATTGTGCGGCGTCACGATGAACGAGCATTTACACCGCCCCAGCCGTTAAAGCTGGGTGGCCAATGCTATTGTAAATATCGGTAACTTCTTCCGGACTCGGAGTCGACCCCCTCAATACGGCGAATCCGCTCAACAATGTGCCGCCACGAGGACGCCCGATACTATCGCCTGAATCGGGTATACTGTTTGATATCTTACTGGACGGCGGCCTTCGAATGGAGGCGGCTAGACCACCGCCATCGCGCGCGCGCGCAGGCGCTCCACCGCGGCGGCGTGGATGCCGGGCGTGGCGACGAGGACGCCGAAGGCCTCGCCCGTGGCGGTGTTGAAGGCGAGCGGCTGGCCGAGCGCGCCGCTCACCGTCGCGCCCGCTTCCTTCGCGATCAAAGCCGCCGCCGCGATGTCCCACTCGAAGCCCCAGCGCAAAGTCGCGAGCAGATCGGCCTCGCCGGCGGCGACCATGGCGATGCGCAGCGCGATCGAATTGGGCTTGGCGACGGCAATGAGGTCGCGATCCGCCTTGGGGAGCTGGTCCGCCGACACCCGCGCGCCGACCAGCTCGGCGCGCGGGCTGACCCGCAGCCGCTCGCCGTTGCGCCAGCTGCCGCGCCCGCGCGCCGCGGTCCACAGCTCGCCGCGGACTGGCGCGACAAGCACGCCGAGCACGGGCACACGGTCCTCGACCAGCGCCACCGAGACGCACCAGCCCGGCCGGTTGCGCAGGAAATCGCGGGTACCGTCGATCGGATCGACCACCCACAGCCGCCGCCGCTCGATCCGGTCGCTGTCGTCGAGCGTCTCCTCGGACAGCCAGCCGGCCTCGGGATCGAGCTTGCCGAGCCGGTCCTGCAGGAAGGCGTCGACCTCGAGGTCGATGTCGCAAACCGGATGGCCGGGCACCTTCTCCCAAGTCCTGTATTCGGTGCCGCAGCGGCCGGCGGCGATCGCGCCGGCTTCCTCGGCGATCCGGGCGACGTCCGAAAGATCCAGGCTTCTAGGCACCGGCGACCGTCATCCCGTCGACCCGCAAGGTCGGAACATTGAGGGCGCGCCGGAACTCCAGGTCGTTCGCCGGCACAAGCGCTCGGAACATGTCGATCAGATTGCCGGCGATGGTGATCTCGGCGACCGGCGCTGCGAGCGCGCCGTTCCTGATGATGAAGCCCGAAGCGCCGCGGCTATAGTCGCCGGTCACCGGATTGACCCCGGTGCCGATCATTTCGGTGACGTAGAGGCCGTCGGCAATGTCGGCCATCAGCGCCGCCGGCGACAGCGCGCCCGGCTCCAGATGGACGTTGGTCGCGCCCGCGCCCGGCGCGCCGCCAATGCCGCGGCTGGCATGACCACTCGTCTCCAGCCCCAATTGCCGCGCCGAGGCGGCGTTCAGCAGCCAGCCGGTCAGCCGGCCGCCGTCGATCAGCCGCCGCGGCGCGGTCGCCACCCCCTCGCCGTCGAACGGCTTCGATTTGAGGCCGCGCGGCCGATGCGGATCCTCGACGATGACGATGCTGGGATCGAACAGGAGCTCGTCCTCGCGGCCGAGCAGGAAGCTGGTCTTGCGCGCGATGCCCGGCCCGCTCATCGCGCTCAGCAGCGCGCCGATCAGGCTGCCGCCGACGCGCGGATCGAACAGGATCGGCATCGTCCCGCTGGCGAGCTTGCCGGGATTGAGGCGCCTGACGGTGCGCTCGCCGGCGAGCCGGCCGAGCGTTTCGGGCGCGTCGAGATCGGCATAATGGCGGACGGAGTGGCTGGCGCTGTCGCGCTGCATGTCGCCGCCCTCGCCGCCGATCACGCTCGCCGCGGCGCCATAGCCGCTGGTCGCATAGCCGCGGCAAAAGCCGTGGGAGGTGGCCAGCGCCACCATCGTCCGCCCGGCGCTCACCCCGGCGCCTTCCGAATTGGTGACGCCGGGAACCGCGCGCGCCGCGTCCTCGATCGCCAGCGCCCGCTCCTTCAGCGCGACCGGCGAGGGATCGGCGCCGTCATAGGCATCGACGTCGGGCGCGGGGCCCTTGAGCAGCCTTTGCTCCGGCGCCAGCCCCGAATAGGGATCTTCCGGCGCCTCGCGCGCCATCGCCGCCGCGCGCTCGACCAGGGCCGCGAGCGCCTCGACCGAAAGGTCCGACGAGGAGACGCTCGCCGACCGGCTGCCGACGAAGAGCCTGAGCCCGATCTCCTCGCCCTCGGAGCGAGTCACGTCCTCCAATTCGCCGAGCCGCACCGAGACTTCGGTCGCGGCGTCGCCGATATAAAGGACGTCGGCGGCGTCGGCCCCGGCTTTGATCGCGGCGTCGACCAGGGCGCCGGCACGCCCTTCCGCTTCACTGACACTGAGCATGGCGGCGACGTAGAGCCTTGCCCGGCAAAAGCAACCCAAGCGCGCCGACGGGGACAGGGACAGTCACTTTCATCCTCAAAAGCCTTCCAGCTGGCGCGGGCGCGTGAAAGTGACTGTCCCCAGGCCTCAGCGCCTGAACGTGACTGTCCCCACGTCTCAGGCCGTGCCGACGACCCAGCAGGCGGCGAACATGAGCAGGCCGGCGAGGCGGTTCGAACGGAATTTGGCGAGCGCGTCGCCGCCGTCGTCGGGCCGCAGCGTCGCCACCTGGCCGAGCAGGTGCAGCGCCATCGGCAGCAAAGCGAGCAAAGCGAACCATTCGACCCGAACTTCGCGGAAGGCGAGGCCCCACAGAATCAGTGCAAGGAGATAGCAGACCGCCACGCCCGCGCGCGCGTGGCGGCCCAGCGCCAAAGCCGAGGATTTGACCCCGACCAGAGCGTCGTCCTCCTTGTCCTGCAGCGCATAGATTGTGTCGTAGCCGATCACCCAGAAGACCGCGCCGCCCCAGAGCAGGAAGGCCGGGAGCGCGAGCCTCCCGTCGACCGCCGGCCAGCCGACCAGGGCGGCCCAGGAAAAGACCAGGCCGAGCCAGGCCTGCGGCCACCAGGTGACCCGCTTCATGAAGGGATAGGCGGCGACCAAAGCCAGGCTCGCCAGCGCCACGATCCGCGCGGTCCCGTTCAGCTGAACCAGGACGAAGAGCCCGATCAGGCTCATCGCGGCGAGCAGCGCCCAGGCGCCCTTGAGCGTCACCCGCTTGCTCGCCAGCGGCCGCAGCCGCGTCCGCCCGACCTTCGCGTCCAGATCCCTGTCGACGATGTCGTTATAGACGCAGCCGGCGCCGCGCATCGCCCAGGCGCCGAGCGCGAGCCACGCGATCAGGGCCCAGCCGCGATCGCCCATCCCGGCCAGCGCCACCGCCCAGGCGCCCGGCCAGAACAGAAGCCACGCCCCGATCGGCCGGTCGAGCCGGATCAGCGAGGCATAAGGCCGTACCGACGCGGGCAGCGCGCCGATCAGCCCGCGCTGTTCGCTGTCGGGGACGATGTCGTCCTGATTTCTTGCCTCCGCGACCACTGCCAACCAATGCCGTTCGTCCCGAGCGAAGTCGAGGGGCGCTGGCACAGAGTCGTCACGAGCGCCCCTCGACTACGCTCGGGACGAACGGATATGGGGGGATATGCCCGCAACCCCCGCCTGGCCGCCGAAGAGCCTGCCGCGCCTGTTCGTCGGGCAGGAATTGTCCGCGGGCCTGAGCCTGACCGTGGACGGCACCTATCTCGGCGCCGTTCTCCGCCTGGGCGCGGGCGACCAGGTCAAATTGTTCGACGACCGCACCGGCGAATGGCTGGCCGAGATCGCCGAGGCGGGCAAGAAGCGAGTCACCCTCACCGTCGGCGCGCTGCTGCGGACGCGCGAGGCCGTTCCCGACCTTTGGCTGCTGTTCGCGCCGATCAAGCGCGGCCGGATCGACTGGCTGGTCGAGAAGGCGACCGAATTGGGCGTCGGGCGCCTGATCCCCGTCATCACCCGCCGCACCGTCGTCGAGAGGCTCAACCTCGAGCGGCTGCGCGCCCACGCGATCGAGGCCGCCGAGCAATGCGAGCGCACGGCCTTGCCAGTGCTCGCCGCGCCGCAAAAGCTCGACCCATTGCTTGAGGCGTGGCCTGCCGATCGCCTCCTCTATTTCGCCGACGAAGCGGGCGGCGCGCCCCTCGCGCCCGCGCCCGGCCCGGCGGCGATCCTGATCGGCCCCGAAGGCGGCTTCACCGATGAGGAGCGCGCCGCCATCCGCGCCCTGCCCCAGGCCCGGCCCGTCTCGCTCGGCCCCCGCATCCTGCGCGCCGACACCGCCGCGCTGGCGGCGGTGACCCTGTGGATGGCGGGAGCCGGCGACTGGCCCGGGGCGGAATAAGCCGCTGGCGGCTGCCCCCGCCCCCCGCTAGATGGCGCCGATGACCACCCGCACCGATACCGCCAAAGCAGACCCCCTTGTCGAAAGCCGCGACGATCTGATCGCCGTCTTCGCCAAAGGCGAGAAGCCGCGCGAGGATTGGCGGATGGGCACCGAGCATGAGAAGTTCGTCTATCGCTGCGCCGATCACCGGGCGCCTTCCTATGACGAGCCCGGGGGCGTTCGCGACCTGCTCAACGCGCTGACCGAGTTCGGCTGGTCGCCGGTCGTCGAGAACGGCAACGTCATCGCCCTGACCGGCCCCGACGGCGCGGTCAGCCTCGAGCCCGCGGGCCAGCTCGAGCTGTCGGGCGCGCCGCGCGCGCATCTCCACGAAACCTGCGCCGAGGCCGGCCGCCACCTCGCCCAGTGCAAGGCGGTCGGCGAGAAGCTCGGTGTGTGCTTCCTCGGCCTTGGCATGTGGCCCGACAAGACCCGCGCCGAGCTGCCGGTCATGCCCAAGGGCCGCTACGCGATCATGCTCAACTACATGCCGAAGGTAGGCACCCTCGGCCTCGACATGATGCTCAGAACCTGCACCATCCAGACCAACCTCGATTACGCCTCCGAGGCCGACATGGCCCGCAAGTTCCGCGTCGGCCTCGCCCTTCAGCCGCTCGCCACCGCTTTGTTCGCCAATTCGCCCTTCACCGAAGGCAGGCCCAACGGCTTCCTCTCCTTCCGCAGCCACATCTGGTCGGATACGGACCCCGACCGCACCGGCATGCTGCCCTTCGTGTTCGAGGACGGCTTCGGCTATGAGCGCTATCTCGATTTCGCGCTCGACGTGCCGATGTATTTCGTCTTCCGCGACGGCCATTATGTCGACGTCGCCGGCCAGTCCTTCCGCGATTTCCTCGACGGGCGCCTGCCCGGCCTCCCCGGCGAGAAGCCGCGCGTCTCGGACTTCACCGACCATCTCTCGACCATCTTCCCCGAGGTCAGGCTGAAGTCCTTCCTCGAGATGCGCGGCGCCGACGGCGGCCGCTGGGGCAAGATCTGCGCGCTTCCCGCGCTTTGGGTCGGCCTGCTCTACGACGATGCCGCGCTCGACGCAGCCTGGGACGAGGTCAAGGGCTGGAGCCTCGCCGCACGCCAGCGCCTGCGCGACGCCGTGCCCGAGCTCGGCCTCAACGCCGAAACGCCCCGCGGTGAGAGCCTGCGGGACCTTGGCACCCGCATCCTCGCCATCGCCGAAGCGGGCCTCAACGCCCGCGCCCGCCTCAACCATGCCGGCGATAACGAATCGGGCTTCCTCGACCCCTTGCGCGAAGTGCTCGCCACCGGCCGCACCCCCGCCGAGCGCCTGCTCGAAGCCTATGAGGGCGAATGGGGCGGCGACATCACCCGTATCTACGAGGAGCAGAGCTTCTGATGACCGGCATCGACACCGCCAGCCGCCGCACCCTCTATCCGCCGATCGAGCCTTACCGGGCCGGCCGGCTCGACGTCGGCGACGGCCACAGCCTTTATTGGGAGCAATGCGGCAATCCCGACGGCAAGCCGGCGGTGATGCTCCATGGCGGTCCCGGCGCCGGCTGCAGCCCCGATCATCGCCGCCAGTTCGATCCCGAACGCTACAACGTCACCCTGTTCGACCAGCGCGGCTGCGGCCGCTCGACGCCGCACGCCTCGTTGGAGGCCAATACCACCTGGCACCTGGTCGAGGACATCGAGCGGCTGCGCGCCCATCTCGGCATCGGGCGCTGGCTGGTCTTCGGCGGCTCGTGGGGCTCGACGCTTGCCCTCGCTTACGCCCAGACCCACCCCGACCGCGCCACCGAGCTGGTGCTCAGGGGCATCTTCACCTTCCGCCAGACCGAATTGGACTGGCTCTACCAATATGGCGCGTCCGAGATCTTCCCCGACAAATGGGAGGAGTTCGTCGCCCCGATCCCGGAGGCCGAGCGCGGCGACCTGGTCGCGGCCTATCACCGCCGCCTCACCCGCGACGACCCGGCCGAGCGGCTCGCCGCCGCCAAGGCGTGGAGCAAATGGGAGGCGGAGACGGTCACCCTGCTCCCCGATCCGCACGTCATCGAGGAGCATACCGGCGACGATTTCGCGATCGCCATCGCCCGCATCGAGAATCACTATATGGTCAACAAGGGCTGGCTCGACGAAGGCCAGCTCATCGCCAATGCCGGCCACCTCAAGGACATTCCCGGAATCATCGTCCAGGGCCGCTACGATTGCTGCACGCCCCCGGCGGCGGCCTGGGACCTGAAACGCGCCTGGCCTCAGGCCGAGCTCGTCATCGTCCCCGACGGCGGCCATCTCTTCACCGAGCCCGGCGTGCTCGACGGCCTGATCCGCGCCGCCGATCGGTTCGCCGCCTGAAAATTTTGAAAGCGGTTCATTTCGCCGCAAGCTTAAACGGTCTATCGCTGTTTTTGCACGGTCTGTCGTGCATCACAGGTTCAATGGGGACTTTCAAAATGCGCACGATCAGGACTGCAGCCTCGATGGCGGCCATTGCCATCGCCTTTATCGCCGCGCCCGCCTGGGCGCAGGCGCCATGGTCCGCCGCCGGCGAGCTCACCGACAATGACAGCACCGGCGATGAACAGCGCCGGTACGACGATCACGTCATCCATCTCGACGCCGGCCAGCGTTATCGCATCTCGGTCGATTCGACCGCCTTCGATCCGGTCGCCCGCCTCTACCGCGCCGGCGACATTTCCACCCCGGTCGCCGAGAATGACGACGCCGAGGGCTTCAACCCGCGTATTTCCTATTCTCCCGCCGCGAGCGGCGATTTCGTCCTGCGCGTCTCCGCCTTCGGCGCCGACGGGCGCGGCGCCTATACGGCCGGCATCGCCTCGCTGCCACCGCTGCCGCCGTCGGTCGCCGTGCCCTGGTCCATTTCGGGCCGGATCGAGGCCGGCGACAGTGCCGAGGCGGGGAGCGAAGGCCGCCGCTACGACGAATATTCGCTGCGGCTCGAGGGCGGCCGGCGCTACCGGCTCTCGGTCGATGCCAGCGACTTCGATCCGCTCGCCCGACTCTACCGGGCCGGATCGGACGAGGTCGTCGCCGAGAATGACGACAGCGGCGGCACGCTCAATTCGCTCATCTCCTATCGCCCGGCCGAAGCCGGCGATTATGTGCTGCGCGTCAGCCCGCTGCCAGGCGACGGCCGCGGCGCCTACCGCGCCGCCGCCGCCCTCGCGCCGGCCTGGCCCGCGCCGACCACCTATTTCCGCCGGATGGAGGCGACGGTGTGGCGCGTCTATACCGGCACGCTGGCCGCCGGCGACGGCGACAATGCGGGCATCCCCTTCGACGATTATGTGGTCCATTTCGAGGCCGGCCAGGAGCGGACGATCATGCTCGACGCCCAGGGCGCCGAGCCGTTCGACACCGTCCTGCAAATCTATCGCGCCGGCGACCGCGAGGGCGAGCCGCTGAACTCGAACGACGACAGCGGCGGCAATCTCAATTCGATGCTGGTGTTCAAGGCCGAGCAAGCGGGCGACTATATCGTCCGCGCGACCGCTTTGGGCGCCGACGCGAGCGGCCCTTACCGGCTGAGGGTCAGCGAATAGGAAAGAAATCCGCGAACGGGAGGTCGTCCCGGCGCAAGCCGGGATGGCCGCCCTATTCCGCCGCCACCGGTTCGGCGGGCGGGCGCGCCCATTTCGGCTTGAGCCGGTTGATCAGGCGCGGCAGCGGACCGTTGCGGTCCATCCACTCGGCATAGTCGCGATAAGCGGGGTCTTCGGAAAGGTGCCGCTCCTCGGTCCGCGCCCGCCAGTAATAGACGCCGCTCACCATCGCCAGGATAAAGGTGTTGCGGATCATGTCGACCGGATTACCGCTGACCGCCAGGAAGGGCATGGCCGCGCACCACCAGAACAGATTCTTGGCGACATAGGCTGGATGCTTGGTCCAGGCATAAGGCCCGTGGGTCAGGATGCCGCGATGGGTGAGGTTCGAGAAGCGGAAGCCGAACGCCACCGTCGCCCAGGCGTAGATGCCGGTCAGCAGGACCAGCCATCCGCCCATCAGCGCGCTGGCAAGCGGATAATCGGCGAGCCAGTGCACCCAGCCATTCTCGCCGGCGCCGCCGGGGAAATAGTTGAGCGGCCCGCCCTCGCCCATCAGAATGAAGGGCGGATAGCAGATCAGGGCCGCCGCCCATCCCGCCGCATAGGGGTTTGCGCTGCGGATATGGGCGTCGAGCGGCTTCAGCGTCAGCACGTAGCCGACGGTGGCGAACACGACGTCGACCATGAACATCACGCCGACCAGCCAGAAGGCGAGCTCGACCGGATTGGCAGCGATCGCCGCCGAGCCGGTGCCGATCACGTACCACCAATTGCCGGGCACGATCGAGATCATGAAGGCGAGGAAGAAGCCCTTGACCGCCCAGGCGCGGAAGAAATGATGAAGCTCGGTCCGGTCGGCCCGGTCGGGCCGGCCGATCAGGAACTGGCCGAAATGCCAGGCGCCGTCCCTGGGCTCGATCAGCCGCCGGTCGAGCCACAGCACATAGGGGATGGACAATAGGAGCATCGGCACGATGCCGTAGCCGAGCACGTACATCGAGAAGAGATAGCCGTCCTCCCAATAGAAACGGCCAATGCAATAAAGGCCGCCGATGATCGCCCAGATGCCCCACAGGCCGGCGATCTTGGCGAGGCTGATGTCGCTGACCTCCTTGAGGCTGCGCGGCGGATTGTCCCAGTCGATGCCGGTGCTGGGATTGCGGTGGACCTTGTCGACGAGGACCGACCACAAAACCATCGGCACCGCGCAGGCGAGGCAGGCGGTCAGCGCCGCCAGCGGCCCCACCATGCCCCAGGCGCGCGCCGCCACGGTCCAGGCGAACAGCCCGGCGAGCCCGGCCATCCCCGTCATCCCGCTCACCGCCGATTTGGGGCGGGGATCGTAGCGAGGGGCGGCGGCATCGACGTCGAGCTTGGACGGAAGAGGCGCGTTCATGGCGCCGGGGCTTAACCCCAAACGGTAAGCATAGGGTGAATGCGCGGGCGGCGACACGATCCGGCCCCCGTGCTGGTAATCAATTGGTGAAATTCCGGTCTGTGGGAATGTGGATAAAGCGGGGGTCGCGGTAAGGACTTCTTAAATCCCTCTCCATGCAAAATCGAATCCGGAGGAGCTAAATGCTCTCGAAGGGAAGCAAGATGTATTTAGAGGACCGGATCGTGGAGACTGGCTTCTCATTTTCGAGCGAGGTTCCGGCGCCGCCGGAGCGGCGCGGCGCCGAACGCCACATCAAGATCCTGCGCGTCGGAACCTTGGTGGTCGACGGGCGCCGCGAGCTCTGCCTGATCCGCAACATCTCGGCGGGCGGGGTGATGGCGCATGTCTATTCCTGCTTCGATCCGGGCCAGCGCGTCACCGTCGAGCTGAAGACGGGCCAGCCGGTCACCGGCCGCGTCGTCTGGGTGCGCGGCGGCAATGCCGGCATCCAGTTCGACATCGCCATGGACGTCGCCGAATTGCTCGCCAACCCGCGCGTGCTCGACAATGGCTGGCGGCCGCGCACGCCGCGGGTCGAGATCGACCGGATGGCGACCTTGCGCATCGGCGCCCGCACCTCCTGGGTCCCCGCCCGCGACATCTCGCAGAGCGGCATCAAGATCCAAACCGGCACCTCGCCCGCGCCCGGCGAGGAGGTCGTGGTGACCCTCGAGGGCTTGCAACCGCGGCACGGCGTCGTCCGCTGGCGGACCGACACTTTCTGCGGCATCGCCTTCAACCAGTTCATCCCGTTCGGCGAGCTGATCGACTGGCTCAAGCAGGCCAGCGACCGCGCCGCCTGAGTCCGATATCCGTCATTCCAGCGAAAGCTGGAATCTCGCTTCTGTCCGGCGCTGCAAAGGAAAAGAGATTCCAGCTTTCGCTGGAATGACGATGAGCCCGCGCATCGCCCCTCCTACCCGGCCTCCAGTGCGCGAAAGGCGAGCGCGCGCAGGAACAGGGTTTCGCCGGTGATCCAGTCCTGCCGGAGCAGGTTTTCGTCGGTGAAATCGACGGCGAGCCATTGCCGGATGATCGGCCGAAGCCGCTCCTTGTCCGCGGGCGCGGCACCGGCATAGGCCAATGTCGCCGCCGCGCCGACCCAGGGCGAGAGCGGGTGGCGGTAGGAATCGAAGAAGCGCTGCCCGTTGGCAAGCTCGACATAGGCGCCCGACGGCAGAATCTCGGTCGGCGGCGGCAAGGTCCGCACCGACCGCACGAAGGCCTCGGCGGCATGGCTGCCCTGCAGAGTGCCGGCGGCGCCGGTGGCGACCGTCGCCATCGCCGCGAATACGAGGCTCTCGGTGCGCCGGTCGTCATTTGGGTAGTCGGTCCAGCGCGCGCCTTCGGGCGGGCCCCGGTTGAGCCAGGCGACCGCGCGGGTCAGCGCCGCGTCCACGCGCGGCCTCAGCGCCGCCGGGACCACGCCCGCGCGGCGCGCCTCGGCAAGCGCGACGACCAGGATCGCGGTGGCGTGGACGGCGGCGTTGCTGTCGTCGGGCCTCGCGGTGAAGCTGATCGCCCACCAGCCTTCGGGATTCTGCGCGCCGAGGATCGTCTCCAACAGCCGCGGCGGCGGCGGATGGCGCAGGCGGGCGGAGGCGATGATCACCCAGGCATTGCCGATGCTCTGCTCGGTATCGTAGATCAGGAAGCATCCGCAGCCCGGCCGCTCCGCGCGCTGGAGATAGGCGAAATAGGGCGCCTCGATGGCGCGGCTCTCCTCCGGCGCGCCGGAGATCAGCTGGCCCACGGCCCAGGCCCAGCTGGTGCCGATCAGCTCGGGCTCGCTCAGCGTGCGTTCCGCCCGCAGCGCCACCCGCGCCCGTGCGCCGCGCTCGCCTTCGATCGAGGCGCGGAGCTGCTGCGGCGTCACCGGCGGCCCTTGCGCGGATTGCTCCGCCTCCGGCGGTTCGCCCGGCGCCAGCATCCGCGGCAGGAGAAAGAGCAGCAACGCCGCGACCAGCAGCGCGCCCAGGCCGAGGCCGACGAACAGCCGGCGGCGGTCTTTGCCCCTGGCCGCGGGCCGGGGCGTGGCCATCGCATCCGCCGCGCCGATCCGCGCCCGCACCTCGTCCAGGAACTTGGCCCTGACCGCGTTGAACTGCCGCTGCGAGCGGCCGATGATCAGCGCCTGCACCATGAACAGGCCCATCGGGAAGTCGGTCGGCGCGAGCTCGTCGACCATCACCGGGAGGATCTTCTCGGCCTCGCGCGCGATGATCGCCTCGTGGCGGACATTGGGCGAGGCGACGCTGGCCTTGGTCCACAAGGCGACGACCAGCTTGGCGCTGGCCAGCTGCTCGCGAATCCAGCTGTCCCAGTCCTTGCCGGGCGGCGTCGACTGGTCCCAGAAGACCTCGTAGCCCGCCCCCTCGAGCGCATCGCGGACGCGCTCCGCGACGACCCGGTCCTGGCTCGAATAAGAGATGAAGATGTCGGCCAGCCGGGGATCCTCCTCGGGCGCAATGCCTAACCGAGCCCCCGGCCGAACGCCAGATGGCGCAAGCGGCTGGAGCGGGTAGCGGGAATCGAACCCGCGTCACAAGCTTGGAAGGCTAGTGCTCTACCATTGAGCTATACCCGCAATGCCAATTACTTAGGTAGTATTTCGCCGCATCGTTTTACAGGCCGTTTTACAGGGCAGGCCTGATCCGCTCGCTCAGTGCCACCACGGTGGCGGCGTCGTCAACATAGGTTCGGCGGACCCTGCCGACATTCTGGGGCGACCAAGCGACGATGCGACCGATCTCCTCGTCGGTCAGATTTGTGCGGCAAAGCTTCGTCACGAACGTGCCGCGGCAATCGTGGAGATGCTTCACTCGATCCGGCTCGCCCAGCGATGGATCGCCCGGGTGGATTATGCCGGCGGCGCCGTTGGCAGCATCGCGGATCTGATTGAAAGCCGCAGTGAAGCTGCCCGCCGTCCATGGCCTGCCGAGACTATTGACCAGCAGCGTGTTGACCCCTGGCTCTCGGTGCCGCGTGCGCAGCTCGGCGATCAGCCGGCGGCTCTCGGGGATCAGCGGGATCACCGCCCGCCGCCGCCGTCCCCGGCTCTTCTTGCGCGCGGTGCGAACGATCGCGTGGTCGCTGACCTCGTCAAAGGTGACGCCGATCAGATCGCCTCGGCGCATGCCGGTGACGTTGGCAAGATCGAGGCCGTCGATGACGTGCGGGCGATTGAGAGCGAGCGCCGACAAGGCGAAGGCTTCATCATCTTGCTCGAGCCAGATGATCTCAGCGCGGTCCGCGCCTTCGTACAGCGCAGGGACATCCGCAGCGACGTTGATTGCGACCATGGTCCTCAGCTTGCCCCAGAAGAGCAGCTCGCCGAGCACTTGGACGCCCATGTCGGCCGCGCGCGGCGTGGCTGCGCGTGAATCGCGCCAGGCGATGACCTTCGCCACCATCCGCGGGTCGTTCCATACGTCCAGCGGCGTCTCACCCCACCTCCGCTCGATCGCGTCCAGCTCGTAGCCCCAAGTTTCTTTCGTCGTCGCGGCGAGCTTGGTCCATTCCGGGCTGGCCTTGGCGGGGATTGTGCCCCGCCAGCGCCGCGCAAGGCCCGCCAGCGTGCCTTCGTCCCGCGGACTGATGAGTTTGGCCTGCTCGGCCGCGAGCGCGCTCAGCGCCTCCCTGTCGAGCCTCGGCCTGGTTGGGCCGGCGGTCTTCATGATGAGCGGGCCGCCCCGCCAGGCATAGACGTACCAGCGGACCGGCTTGCCGGGGCGAGCGCTGCGCACGAAATGGACGCCGGCGACGTCGCTCATCAAAGTTTTCCGGCGGCTTCGAGCTCGTCGAAAAGGCTGGCTGGCTGTTGCGGCATGGCGCGCGCCTCGACGATGCGGATGGTGCCGTCACGAAGCACTTCGAGCCCGGCCGGGTCAAGGCCCGCCTTGCGCGCGGCCGCGACGGTGCGGTCGATGACGGCCTGGCTCGGATAGGCGGCTTTCGGCAAATTGGCGTGAGCGCCCATCAGGCGGCCTGCCGCCTTGCCGCGGCCTGGGCGCGAAGCTCCGTATTGAGATCGCCCAGCCATGCGCGATAGTGGCTCAGGAGGCCGTGAATGGCCGCCACGGCGTCGCGGCGGGCGATCCGGGACGGATCGGCCGGGGCCTTCGCCACGGCCGCCTCGCCAGCCTGGAGGGCGCGGGCGGCAGCGAGCTCCATCGCCTCGAGCGTGATCTCCTCGCCGGCGGCGCCGACGATCACCGTCTCGCCCCATCTGCCCTCGCACCACCGCGCGATCGCGCCCCATGCCGCATAATCCGCCTCGGCATCGCCGCGCTCGATCTTCTCCTCGGCGATTCTCGCCGGGTAGAGCCGCGCGCGCTCGTCGCGCTCCCGTGCGGCGTCCGGCGCGTAGCCGGCGCGGATGGCGGCCGAAAGGAAATCGGCGATCACGCTGCCACTGCCTCTGCAGCAGTGGCCACCAGGTTCGCCCGCACCAGCGCTTCCGACAGCGGCGGGCAGACGCTGTTGCCGATCATGCGGATCTGCGCCGTCTTGGTGAGCGGCTTGCCGTTGACGATCGGGTCGAGAATGTAATCGTCGGGAAAGCCCTGGGCCCGGGCCAGCTCGCGCGGCGTCAGCATCCGCATGCCGATATCGGCGATGACATATTCCTCGCCGTCGATCGTCACGGTGACCAAGCCGAATCGCTCCTTGGTCGTGGCAGTCCCGATCGGCTGGTCGAAGCCGTGGCCTCCATTCTCGTTGCCGTAATATTTGATCAGGAAGGCGGCCACTTCCGCGAAGTGAGTGCCGCCGGCGGAGACGGTGTGGAGCGGCTCGTCGATCGGCTGGCCGTCCTTCGACGTGCCGCGCAGCTTCATGACGCTGGTGGCGACGAGGCGTTGCGTGCAGCCCTTCTGGACGATCGTCGACACTGGCTCGCCCATCGAATGGCCGATGACGCCCGTGTTGGCCTGTTCCATATGGGCGCAGACGACCGCGAGCGGCGGCGCGCCGCCGGGGCGCTTGATGAAGCTGTTCGCGGTGACCGTCGGCGCCGGATCGTCAAGCGACTGGCCGGGATGATCGGGCCGGTATTTGTGGAGGAAGGCGCTGACCAGGTTCTGATGCGCGCCGCCCGTGATCGTATGCGTCGGCTCGTCGCCCGCGGTGTAGGGCTTCTGCGCGTTGCGCATCGTCATGACGTGGGGGACGAGGAGCGCGGTCGCGACGCTGTGCTTGATCCCGCCGGCGACAATGGTGCCGAGCGGCATGTGCAGATCGAGGACGCGGGGCGCCTGCCCTTCCCGCTCGCCATAGCCCATCTGGATCAGCGTCGCGCTTACGGCCGCGAAGCCGCCGCCAGCACTGGTGATCGTGCGCAGCGGATCCTGTGCCTGGAAGGCGCGGATCGCCCGGGTGCTGGTGTTGTCGACGCTGACCAGCGTGGCGGCAAGGACGCCGAACTTGTTGCCCTGCGTCGTGACCGTGTGAAGCGGGGCGTCCGCCGCCTGGGCGGGGTTCGGTCCAAAGTTCTGCTTCACCAGCGCCGCCGCGACAAGGCAGGCGTCGGCCTTGGCCGTCGTCGTCGGATAGGGCCCTTGGACGTCGACCGGGCCGCTCTGCCCGCGCCGCCCGCCGCAACCGACGATCGTCGCGCTGATCAGCGCACTGTCCCGGCTGGCCAGCACGGTCGGGAACGGCTCGGCCGGGCCGTGATCGCCCTTCCCCCTTTTCTTGCCCTTGCTGTCGCGCTCGCCATGGGCGGTGCGCGCGAAGACCGGGGCGACCATGGCAAACTCGCCGCGCGCGGCCGTGGTGACCGTGCGCAGCGGATCCTCGGCCGAGTGAACCCTGCTGTCGCCGCCGCTGTGCGTGATCGGGACGATGAACGGCTTCGGGCTGTTGACGACGAATCGCATGATGCCATGGGCGATGCGGCGCTTTGTCGCGTCCTTCAGCTCCTTCTTGCGGGTGAAGATCGACGGGCACGGTATCGACCAGTCGATGATCTCGGCGGCGGTGCGGTAGTGCGGCAAGGCCGGGCTCGATTTCTCGAACCCGCGCTCCACCAGGCCGCGGTTCCACCGCTCGAACGCAAGCTCGCAGGAGGGACGGTGTGTCGGCTGGGGCCATACGATCGGCTCACCGTCGCAGCGGGCGATGACGAAGAGACGCTTGCGGCTGGTAGGCGCGCCATAATCGCAGGCCCTCAGCTCGCGCGACTGGACCTTGTACCCGGCGCGCCTCAGGCGGCCGACCCATTGGTCGAACGTCTCGCCCTTACGCTTCGGATCGGGCTTGTCGTCGGCGCCGAGCGGGCCCCAGGTGCGGAACTCCTCGACATTCTCCAGCCAGATGATCTGCGGGCGCAGTTGCGGACCGAGCCGCTCGACCCAGTGGACGACCGTCCAGGCCAGGTCGCGGATGTTCTTCTCGACCGGCTTGCCGCCCTTGGCCTTGGAGAAGTGCTTGCAGTCGGGCGAGAACCACGCGCCCAGGACGGGGCGGCCGTCCACCGCCTCGAGCGGGTCGACGGCGTAGATCGACTGGCAGAGGTGGTGCGTCGCCGGGTGATTGGCGAGATGCATCGCCACCGCCTCGGCGTCGTGGTTGATGGCAAGGTCGACGGGGCGGTCGATCGCGGCCTCGATGCCGGTCGAGGCGCCGCCGCCGCCAGCGAAATTGTCGACGATGATGCCTTCACCCCAGACGCGGATGAAGGCGACGGGCGAGGCGCCATCGAGCAGGTCGGGATGCTTCATTGGAAGGTCTCCGGCGCGTTGGCGCGCTTGATGAGGATGTCGACGTGGCACCAGCGCGCCGTCTCGGGGCACCAGCATTGGAGGTCGGCGCCGCGCAGGCGGGGCAGCTCGGCGAGCAGGCGCGCGCGCCAGCGAAACAGGGCGTCGACTTCTCCAGTCGAGAAGCCGAGCCGCTCCAGGGACAGCGCGGCGAGCTTGCCGTCGAACCATTGCTCGTAGAGGCGTACCGAGCGGGCGACGCCGAACCGGCGCCAGTCGAAGGGGTTGCCGCGGACCGTCGGGCGGCCGCAGTAGATCACGCCCTCAGGCGTGCGCGACCCCCTCTTTCTGGAACGCCTGACCCGTCGGGGCATTGACGCCGCACCGGCCCCTGATCGCGGCGCCGCCGCGATCCTCATGCTGCGGCCTTGGTGGCAACTGCCTTCGGCCGGGACGGGAGGCGCAGCGGCTTCGGCGGCGCTTCGCTGAGCCACAAGATGAGACGGTCGAACTGCCAGGCATCGAACTCCGTCGCAGCCCACGCATCCCGCGCAGCCCACGCAGCCCGCGCAGCCCACGCAGCCCACGCATCCCGGCTGGCTCGCCCCCATTCCTCGTCCGAGACGCGGCCGGCGAGGAAGCCCAAGGTCGCCTTGATGGCGAGCCGCGGGCGCTGGTCATCGGGCCAGCGTTCCTCGAAGATGTGCAGCACCTTGATCGCGCAATCGTTGACGAAATAGGTCAGGCGCCGCGCGACTTCATCGTCCGTCATGGCAATCGCGGAAGCTGCCCAGATCATGTCCGAATAGGTGCAACCCGCCTCGCGAGCCGCGGCGGCGCTGAAGCAATAGCCGGGGTCGCAGTTCAGACGCCTAAGTGCGGCGCGGACGCGGCGACCGTCGTCGGCGCAGGGCTTGAGCTTGCTCAATTCGCCGACCGTGATGCAGAGCTTTGGCGCCGAGGCGGCTTGCTTCGTCATGGGAGCAGATCCTTTCCAATCAGAGGAAGAAGCCAGGCGAGGCCCGGCACGATGAGGCGGATGACGAGGTAGGCGAGGGCCAGCCCCGCCCCGACGAGCGCGACGTCACGGACCAGCAACACTGCATCCTCGATCCAGCGGCGTAGGCGAGCGTTCACAGCCCCAGCCCGAAATGAAGGGCCACGGCGAGGACAATGCCAAGCCGAAGCAGCGCCCGGTCGAGATCGTCGCGTCGACGCCAGCGGCGCTGCAGGAGGGTGATCATGATTGCGAACGCCGGGCATCGACGATCGGCAGAGCCGTCGAGCAGAAGGCGCATTCCGCAGCTTGGCGGCCCACCAGCCAATGCTGCCGCCCGCAGCTCGGACAATGGTTCGCCTCACCAGACCGCCAGCCGACGACATAGCCTCGCCGTTGCGGATCGTGCGGCTGGACGGTCGCGATTGGGCTGCTCGTGATCAGGCGGAGCCGGGGGCCTCTCATGCCGCTTGCCCTTGCCGCTCGAGGCTGCGCCGGTGGCGGGCGAGCAGGCCTTCGAGGACCGGGGCGTTGGCCTGGCGGTCCATCAGGACGTTGAAGCGCTGGAGCTTCTTGGCCGAGACGCGGGCCTTGCCAGCCATCTCCCGGTCGAGCTTCGCCAGCTCGGCGACCTCCGCGTCGCTGAGCGGCGTCCCGTCGATCAGCTCTGTAAGCGGAACCCGCTTGGTCGCCGACGCGCCGAACTGATTGCCGATGAAGACGGTGCGGGTGCCGTCGTCGTGCACCAGGTTGATGCGGGCAAGGGCGCGGCGGCCGTCGAGATTGATGAGCGCGGCGCTGCCTGCGAGCGGGAATGGAGCGTGGTTGTCGAGCATGGGGCCTCCTGATGGTCAGGAGGCGGATTAATACGTGTCGTAACGCCTATGTCAATACGTTATGTATTATTGGAGCGTCCCTGCACTGCTCGCTGGAGGCGGGAAGCTGGCCAGGATTGCGCGACGCACGACGCCGATCACCCGCGTCTCTTCGTCCGCTGCATGTTCAAGATCGGGCGCGCCCAGGACGATCGGCTTTTGGAATTCGGGGCGGTCCGACTCGCTGAGCAGGACATATTGGCCTTCAACCAGCGCCAGCCTTTTGCAGGTCAGTTCCACCAGATCGTGAGATTGGCGTTGAACGATCACCAGCTCGCCGGGCCGGGCCTCGATCCTGCCGAACCCGATCCGCCGACAAATGAGGGTGGACGCGGTCGGGAGGGTCAGGTTCATGCTCTGGCCTTCCAGATTGACCGCGAACATCTCTTCGCCCTCATCGCCGGTCAAAGCGGTAAAATCTATTTCCTCAGGCTCGTCGGCATCAAGCACCGACGCTTCGCGCCAGATCCCCGCGGCCACAGTTCCGAGCAGCGGGATTTTCCGAACGACAGTGTATGCTCCAACGGGCCCATGCTGTGGCGCCTCGATGTGATCCAGGCCCAGCAACCAACCAGGCTGGCGCCGGAACGCGCGCGCATAGCGAATAGCGGCATCCACGTCGAAGCCCCGCGTACCGTTTTCGTGACTGGTAAGCGTAGCCGGGGACCATCCGAACGCCTCGGCCGCCGCTGCGACCGTGCCGTAGCCGGCATCCTGTCGGGCCTCCCGCAACCGTTCGGCCATGATATCCTTGCGGCTCGCCATAATGCGCAGCGTAGCAAATCCGCTAATACAAGGGGTATTGACAGGGATAATACGCTGCGTATTACGTGACAGCATGTCACAGCACCTCCAGCCCATATACGATGTGTGGGGCGGCAACGCCGAAGCGATGGCCGCCGACATCGACGAGCTCGGCGTCACCGTGCGGCAATGGCGCAATCGCCGCGACATTCCGTCGCGCGCCTGGCCCAAGATAATCAAGGCGGCCGCCGCGAGACACCGCATCTTGCGGCTGGAAGATTTCCTGCCTCCCGAAGCTAAAAGCGATCTCCCGTTGCATGCGGGAAGTTCTGCAGCCGAATGGCCGATCCAGTCAGCAACTAAAACCGACGAAATTATTTGCTCCGAAGCGGAGAATACCGGCGAGGGGGACGGCCCCGGCCACCCTTTCTCTGCGACCTCTTCCAGCATGTCGAGCCCGCGCGCGGGCAACGGCGAAACGAGGTCGGCATCGAGCAGCCAAGCCTCTTCGCCTTCGCCATCACCCACGGCTGACGAAGCGGGCGTGGCGGCATGAGCGGCGATCGGCGCAGCGTCGTCCACTCTCCGCCGCTTCAGCGCGCGAAGGCGGCGACCAAAGCCCTAGTCCGCGCCGCCGGCGGGCAAGAAGCCGCTGCGGCTGACACAGGCAAAAGCCAAGCGCGGCTCTCAGCCTATGGCGTACCAAATGCGCCTGACTTCGCGCCCATCGACGTCGTCGTAGCGCTGGAGGGGATAACCCACGGGCTGCCCGGGCACCCGCACGTCACCCGCTATTTGGCCGGCGAGGCCGGCTTTCTCCTGGTTCCGAAGCCCCAAGTCCAGCCCGGCAACAGCGATTGGTGCTTGGCGCTCGCGGCAGCTGTCGCTGATTTCGGTGACGTGCAGGATCGTCTGCTGCGGGCGATGCCAGGCGGCGTCACGGCGCAGGAGGTTCGCGACACCGATATTCGCCGCGAGATTGCCGAAGCGATGGAGCGGCTGGCCTGCCTCGACGCGCTGGCTGCGCTCGCCCTGGAGCAAGAATGATGTCGGCGCGGGGGAGGCGCAGTGTCAGGTGAGCGGCCCGGAAACCCGTCTGGTAACCGAGGCGGAGCTGACGGGCTGGGCGCGCATGGCCTTGCCCGGCGACAGTTTCGTCTATTGCACGGGCCCTGCCGTGCCGCCCGGGCCGACGAAGGAGCGCGTCAAGAGACTGATCGCTTCGGGCACGGTTCGTGCGCATCAGCGCAGGGGAGCTGGCGGCGCGCTCGAATCCTACGTGGTCAAGCGGGTGGAAGAGCCGGTCAGGATCGAGGCCGCTCCACTCGACCAGGCGCTGGAAGATATCTTCGAAGTGCTGTCGCGCGCGGCCCAGCGCGGTCGACGCTGCCCCTCCGACGCGGAGCTGGCGCGCGGCGCCGGGCTCGCGACCCGCAACCAAGCGGCGTGGCGCATGCGCAAGCTTGAGCGCTCGGGCCGCATTCAGTCTCAGTCGATCGACACGCCCGACGGGCCTTGGCGCATCGTGACGATCGTCCAAACCCGCAGGCAGACGGCGTCGCCGTCGAGGGTGGCAGCATGAGCCAGCCCTCGCCGAAAACACTGGCATTCGCCGCCGACACCCCACTTGGCGTTGTGCGATCGTGAGGTACGGCTCCGCCATCCTAGCGGACCCGGGCTCAGAACCTTTGTCCTATCTCGACTTCGTCGCGGCCAAGGCGGTGCGGGCGCCGGAGCTCGGGCTGCCGGTGGCGATCGGCGACGTGCATCCGCTGCTGCATCGACATCAGCCGGTCCTGGTCAAATGGCTGGTCGAGGGCGGCCGACGTGCGCTGTTCGCCAATTTCGGGCTCGGCAAGACCATGATCCAGCTGGAGGCGATGCGCCTCCTCGCAGAGGAGATCGAGCGCGGCGAAGCGCGCTGGCCACTGTGCCTGATCGTCATCCCGCTGACCGTCGTCACAGAGTTCAAGACCGACGCGGCCAAGCTCGGCATAGACGTCCTCTTTGTGCGCACCACGCGCGAGATCCTTGACGCGCAGGCGGCCGGGTTCCGCGGGCTCTACCTCACCAACTACGAATCGGTGCGCGAAGGGAAGATCGACACGTCGATCCTGACCGCCGTCTCGCTGGACGAGGCGTCCTGTCTGCGCGGCTTCGGCGGGACCAAGACCTTCCGCGAGTTCATGAAGCTGTTCGACGGCGTCCGGTTCAAGTTCGTCGCCACCGCGACGCCCTCGCCCAACGAATATATCGAGCTTCTCGCCTACGCGGCCTTCCTCGAAGTCATGGACGTAGGCCAGGCCAAGACCCGCTTCTTCAAGCGCAACAGCGAGAAGGCCGACGCGCTCACCATCCACCCGCACAAGGAGGCCGAGTTCTGGCTGTGGGTGAACAGCTGGGCGGCTTTCATCCAGCGCCCCTCCGATCTCGGCTTCTCCGACGAGGGCTATGACCTGCCGCCGCTGGACGTGCGCTGGCACGAGGTTCCCTCCGACCATCGCAAGGCCGGCGAGGAGGCGGACGGACAGCGCCGTCTGCTGAAGGCGAGCGCGATCGGCGTCGTCGACGCCGCGCGCGAGAAGAAAGACAGCCTCGGCGCCCGGATCGCCAAGATGCTCGAGCTTCGAAGCGAGGATCCCGGCGCGCACCGCCTGCTCTGGCACGACCTCGAGGCCGAGCGCGCGGCGATCGAGGCGGCGGTGCCGAACGTGGTTTCGGTTTACGGCGCTCAAGACCTCGACGATCGCGAGCGGGCGATCATCCGCTTTTCGGACGGCGATATTCAGGAGCTGGCGGCCAAGCCGATCCTCGCGGGCTCCGGCTGCAATTTCCAGCGCCACTGCGCCTGGGCGATCTTCCTCGGCATCGGGTTCAAGTTCAACGACTTCATCCAGGCGATCCACCGCATCCAGCGATTCCTGCAGACGAAGCCGGTGCGAATCGACCTGATCTTCACCGAAGCCGAGCGCAGCGTGCGCGCCAGCCTCGAAGGCAAATGGAAGCGGCACGAGGAAATGTGCCGCCGGATGAGCGAGATCATCAGGACCTACGGGCTGGGCCTCGCCGGCGCGGACGACATGCTCGGTCGGTCGATCGGAGTCGAGCGGCGCGAGGAAGTCTCGGGTGCTTCGATCGCCGGCAAGCCGGCTTGGCGGGTCATCAACCAAGACACGGTGATCGAGGCCGCGCAACTGGCCGAGAACAGCCTCGACCTGATCGTCACGTCGGAGCCCTTCTCGACCCAATATGAATATACGCCGAGCTATAACGACTTCGGCCACACCGATAACGACGCCCATTATTTCGCGCAGATGGACTATCTGCTGCCGGACCTGGTGCGCGCGCTGAAGCCGGGGCGGATGATGTGCTTCCACGTCAAGGATCGCATTCGCCCCGGTGGCCTCGACGGCGTCAGCTTCCAGAGCGTTTCGCCCTTCCACGCCGAGTGCATCGCGCACCGCCGCCGGCACGGACTGTTCTACATGGGCATGATCACGGTCGTGACCGACGTGGTCCGCGAGAACAATGCGACCTATCGGCTCGGCTGGTCGATGCAGTGCGACGACGGTAGCCGGATGAGCGTCGGCATGCCCGAATATGTGCTGCTGTTCCGCAAGCCGCCCACGGACACGACGGACGGCTATGCCGACGAGCCGGTGAAGAAGAGCAAGGCCGACTATAGCCGCGCCCGCTGGCAGCTCGACGCGCACGCGCTGTGGAAGTCGCGCGGCGACCGGCTGCTCGAGCCGGAGGAACTGCTCGGCCTGGACACAAAGACGGTCTATCGTATGTTCCGCGGCTTCTCGGCCGAGAGCGTCTACGACTACGACCGGCACGTCGCGATCGCCAAGGCGCTCGACGACGCAAATCAGCTCCCGACCCATTTCATGACGCTGCCGCCCGTCTCCCGCCATCCCGACGTCTGGTCGGACGTGACCCGCATGCGCACTCTCAACGGGGTCCAGGTCGCCAAGGGCCGCGAGCGGCACCTCTGCCCGCTCCAGTTCGACATCGTCGACCGCCTGATCAACCGCTTCTCGAACCCCGGCGAGCTGGTCTACGATCCGTTCGGCGGGCTGATGACGGTCCCGCTGCGCGCGGTGCGGCTCGGCCGCCGCGGGCTCGGGGTCGAGCTCAATCCCTCCTATTTCGACGACGGCGTGACGATCCTGCGCGAGGCCGATCATGCCCGCCAGTCTCTCACCCTGTTCGATCTGTTGGCGGCGGAGGAAGCCGTCGGTCCCGGCGACGAGGATGTCCCGGAAGAGCTGGAGGCGGCGGAATGACGGATGCAGCAAAAGCACAGGCCGAAGCGAGGGCGCATCTGCTATATTGGCTGCGGGAATTGGGCGCGGATGTCTGGCGTGTCCCTTGGGAATTTTATCGCAATCCCGCGATCAAAGCCGCCGACGAGATCGAGCGCCTGGACGTCCTTTGCCGCCCCTATCTTTCCGGAGTTCAGGACGGCCTGAAGCAGGCCATTGAGCTTTGCGACGACACTTATCGGAAAGCGGCGGGCGGGTCGGTTATTGCGGGCGCAGCGCGCTCCTGCCTCTCCGAGTTGTCGAAAGGGCTGCAAGCCCTCGCTCCCGCCCCGATCGAGGCGAACGATCTGGCCGACGCTGTTGAAGCCTGTGGAACATGGATCGACCATCTTCCGCTTCTGGAAACCCAAGATCGCATCAACGCTTGCTATCGTGCAGCCGACGCACTCCGCGCCCTCCAATGCGGTTCAGCGGTGGAGGGACAGCGCGCCGGGTTTAGAGCCGGCCTTCAAGAGGCGCGGCGCGTCGTCACCATGATTGCTGCCGCCAAGGGGCAGCGAGTGGCCAACGCTCTGACGGAAATCGCTGAGCAGCTTTCGGTTCTTGAGCGCTGCGGCCTCTCCCCAACACAAGCTGACAGGTAATGGCTACGTTCGTTCTCACCGCCGAGACGCAACTGGTCCGCCAGATGGAGGTCCACGACGCAGCCAAAAAAATGGCGAGCCGCTTAGGAATGGCTGCGCAGGTCGAGACGAGAGTCGGTGATTTCCGACACACGGGCTGGAGCACGGGTTGGACGAAGGGGCTTAACAATGGCTGTGACGTTCTGGTCGAGGTCTATGTCGTCCCGCTGACGCCGTACACGCTCTCGATGGAAACCGAAAATCTGGTGCTTCGTCGCGCGCTCGACGAGGCAAGCGGTCAGGGGACCGGCGACAGGGCCGTTGAAGCCTATCGATCTGAGCTTCGCGAACGTGACGAGGACATTGCCGTCTCCCTCACCCCTCCACCTCCCAAGGAGCCGGGACTGTGAGGCGCAGCCGCCGCCAGCCCCGTGCACCGAAGGCCTGCTTGGTCAAGGCCTGCGGGACGATCATCGAGCCCTGGAAAGTCATTTGTGACGCGCATTTCCGCGCGCTGCCTTGGGCGACGCGCGCCGCCATCCGCGAAGCGCGGGAGGCGCGGGCGCCCCACATCGTCTCCAGGTTGATGATCGAAGGCGCGGCTGCCCTCGCGGCGCGGGCCGGCGAAGCCGCCGCCGCGGCGGCGGCGCGGACCGCCCGAATGATGGGGGAGCGTGATGGTTGATCCTATCCCCCTGCTCGACGCGATGGAGGACCCGGCGGCACGGGCGCAGATCGAAAATATCATAGCGCGCATGCGCTTCGCTCTGGCGCCGATGTTCAATGACGATCCAGAGAATATCCCCGTCAACCAGAGTTACGCGCTAACGGCGGCGGCGCTGTTCGCCGGCATAACCGTCGGGCACATGATCGCGCTGGGCGTGATGAAGGAACAGGACAAGAGGCGCGCCGGTCAGGTGATCCTGACCAACTTCCGAAACGGGATCGAGCTAGGCAAGAATGAAGCCCGCAAAGCAATGCTCGAACAGCTTCCCGCGAAGGGCAGTGCATGAGCCGCCGCACCCACGCGCAGATCCGCGAGGCGGCCATGGGCGAGCGCGACATCCAGGTCGCGGCCTTTCTCGATGCCTATGCCGACCTGGTCGACGCGCGACGCCCCCCCCCCGTGGCCAGCCAGCTCGCCAGCGCCGCCCGGCGCCTCGCGAGTTCGATCCGAGCCGGCCTTGTCGATGACGGGATGCCGGCATGAGCGCCGCCGCCAACGCCGCCTGGCCGCCGGAGCGGGAGGCTGAGCTGATCCGTCGCTATTGCGCTGGGGAGCGGGTGAAGGTGATCGCCTTCGGGTTCGGCGTGTCGTCTCGCTCGCTGCGCTACCAGATCGAGAGGCTGCAGCGCGCGGGGACGCTGGCGATGCGCAACAAGGGCTGGAGCCCCGCAGAGGATATCGCGCTGCTGCAGGCTGTCGGCGCGGGCGACAAGGCGGCCCAGCTGACCGGGCGGTTCGGCCGATCAGAGGAAGCGATCAGGATGCGGGCGATCAAGCTGCGCTGCGAGCAGCGCCAGGCGCAGGCCGACGCCGAGCGCGCCTTCGCGGCGCCGCGCGGCGAGGCCGCGCCTGCCGTGGCGGATCTGGATCAATTCACATTGGAGCTGCGAGCTGCGTAATGAGCGCCGAGGGCGATCAAGATGGCCGCACACGGATGCGGATCGTGCCGTTGACCCTGCGCGCGGCGAACGATTTCGTCGAGGCTCACCATCGACATAGCGCCCGCACGTCGAATGACGGCGGCAAATTCGCGATCGGCATGGAATGGGGGGGGGCGCTCGTGGGCGTCGCGATCGTCGGCCGCCCCGTGGCGCGTTTGCTCCACCAGCCCGGCACCGCGGAGATACTCCGCCTCTGCGCCTCGCCTGCGGCGCCGCGAAACACATGCTCAAAATTATATGGCCGCGCCAAGCGGATCTGGCAGCTCATGGGCGGGGATAGGGTCGTCACCTACACGCTCGAGGCGGAGAGCGGGGCCTCCTTGCGTGCGGCCGGCTTCGTCATCGAGCAGCGGGTGCGCGGGCGGACCTGGGACACACCAACCCGCAGACGCGCCCCTAGGGCCTCGGAGCAACTGGACAAGACCAGGTGGGGCAGCGTCCTGCCCGAGGTGCCGGCATGACGGCCGACAACCCCCTTCTCGACGCCGCGCTCGCTTATGCCGCGCGCGGATGGCCCGTCTTCCCGTGCAACCCGAAGAACAAGCAGCCGCTCCTCGCCAAGCTCAATGACGACGCCGGCAAGCCGATTCCGAACAGCGGCGGCGTCAGCCGAGCCTCGACCGATCCGGCGGAGATTGGCGCCTGGTGGAAGCGCTGGCCCAAGGCGTTGATCGGCCTCGCCACCGGTCATCCGACAGTCGACGCCGGCGGGCTCAGGCTCTTCATCGTCGATTTCGACCCGCGGGTGGAGGAGGATACGGGCGAGGTCTGGACGCTGGAGCGGCTCAAGGGCGAGCTCGAGGCGCAGCTCGGCTGCGAATTTCCGGTCACGCTGGCGGCGCTGACGCCTTCGGACGGGGTCCATGCCTATCTGCTGCAGAACGACGACGGGCCGGCGATCACCAATAGTGACAACCTGCCCGAGCATGTCGACGTCCGCGGCCTGGGCGGCTATGTGATCGCGCCGCCGAGCGTGATGGGGCCGAACGCGGTCAAGGGCCAAGCCGGGCTCAAATATCGCTGGCACCGCAAGGAGCCGATCGGCGGGATCGCGCGGGCACCGGCGCGGCTGGTCGAAGTGCTGCGGGAGCGCAAGACGCACCCGGACGCCGCCGCTCGGCCGAGCGTGGCGCCGCGGCCGATGCCTTCCGACCTCGGCGAGGCCGAGCGCGAGGCGATCCGCAAATATGCGCTGTCCGGGCTCGATCTCGAATGCCGGGCCGTGCGAGACGCGCCGAGTGGCCGGCGCAACCCTCAGCTGAACGACAGCGCGCTCAAGATTGCCTCGCTGGTGGCGTCAGGCGCGCTGGACGAGACGATCGCGCGATCGAGCCTGGAGGCTGCCGCGCGCGCCAATCCGGGCCGCGACGACGATCGCCAGCTCATCGCGACGATCGACAGCGGCTGGTCCGCCGGGATCAACAACCCTCGCGATCTCTCCGAGATCGCGGCCGCCGCTCGTGACCGGGTTTCTCGCTCTGGCCGAAACGCATCCTCCCGCCCTCGCTCGCCCTCTCCCCCCTTGCCCCCAGCATCCCCCTTCGAGAAAGATTATGGCAAGCCATCCTCCCAAACGGGATCATTGGGCTCAGATGACAGAGGAAGGGGGCGTGGGGGCGCTGCTGATGGTGATCTGACGCGGAAGTGCGGCTTTCTACCCCAGACGGACCTAGGCAACCTCGAGCGCTTCCTTGCTCGTTACGGGGCGGATTTCCTCTTCGTCGAGGCGTGGGGGTGGCTGGCCTGGGACGGTCGCCGGTGGAACCGCGACATGGCGATGGCGCTGCTGGGCCACGCCGTGCAGCTCACTATGCGCGCGATACAGGATGAGGCCGAGATCGTCCGCGCCAGCGGTGTGCCGTTCCCGCCAAAGGAAGGCTTCGACGACGACAGCGATCACTATGACGACGAGGATGGCGATGATCGGTTGCCGATCAAGACGATACAGGCGACGCGCAAGCGCAAGACCCTGAATTGGCGGTGGCAGCGACACCTGGCGCGGCAGAGCGACAATGACGGCGAGCGCCACGACTATATCGCCCAGATCAAGTCCAGCGGCGAGATCGTCCTGTTTTCGCAGAAGATCGGCTCGTGGGGGCGAACAAGCGAGGGCGCTGGCCATATCAACTGCATCGCCAAGCTCGCCGAGGCGCGGCTTTCGGCCATGCCCGACGATTTCGATGCGGACCCGCTGCTGCTCAACATGGAGAACGGCACGCTGGTCTTCTTGAGGCCCGATGAAGGCCTGCCGGCGTCGGTCAGCCTGCGCGCGCATCGGCGCGAGGACCGGATCACCAAGATCGGCAACGCCTCCTACGACCCCGCCGCCGCCTGTCCCGCCTACGACGCCTTTCTAGAGAAGGTGCAGCCGACGATCGAGATGCGCGACTTCCTCGACACCTGGGCGGGCTATAACAGCCTGGGCCTCGCCGACGCGCAGAAGATGGCCGTCTTCTACGGCGAGGGCTCGAACGGCAAAGGCGTGTGGGTCGCCACCAAGGCGCACATCCTGGGCGACTATGCCTGGTCGACGGGCATCGAGACCTTCATGGACGCCGGGCGCACCCGCAAGGGCGCCGACGCCTCGCCCGATCTGGCCGCGCTCGCCGGCCGCCGCATGGTCTACGCCAACGAGCCTGAGGACAATTCGAAGTTCGCCGATGGCCTCATCAAATCGCTCACCAGTGATGAGTCAAAGGGCGGCGTGCGCGAGCTGATGAAGCCGCCCTTCGAGCTCAGGATCACCTTCACCAACACGGTCATGGCGAACAACATGCCGCGCATCAGCACGGATCACGGCATCCAGCGCCGGGTGCAGGTGATCCCTTGGGGCGTGATCATTCCCGACGAAGAACAGGATCTGCGGCTCAAGGACAAGCTGAAGGCCGAAGCCAACGGCATCCTCAACCGCATGGTCCGGGGCGCGCTGCGCTACCTCAGCGAGGGCCTTGCCATGCCGGAGGCGGTGAAGGAGGCGACCCGCGAATATCAGGCGGAGAACGATCTGCTCGGCGGCTTCCTCGAGCTGTGCATCGCGAGGGTGAAGGGGATGACTGTCGGGGCGACGCCGCTGCACCGGCTGTTCGTAGCCTGGCAGAACTGGGCCGGGCAGTTGCCGCAATCGGGAAAACCCTGGTCCGCCAAGCATCTCAATTCGCAGATGCGGCGCAAGAGCTTCAAGATCGCCAAGTCGAGCACGATGCAATGGCAGGACGTGGCGCTGCGCTTCAAGGAGAGCGATTTCGTTACCGTCGATGAGAAGGGTCATATGCATCCGGTCGAGGCCGAGCTGCCGCCGCCCGCGACGTTCGCGGACGAGGCCTTGCCGAAGGGCACGCCGGTGCCCCCGCACCCCCCCGATGCTGCGGACTTCCTCCCAGGAGGCTATGACGATGTTCCGTTCTAATCCTCCCTCCCTCCCTGAACCGGGAGGATCGCAAAGCACCATAACTCGCGGTTTTCTGCGGGATTGGGAGCTTGCGGGAGCTTGGGAGGGAAAACCGCCACCACCTTCGTAGCATGTGCGGGCAGGCGCGCGCGCAAGATTACCCCAGTTCTCGCTCCCATGCTCCCTGATTGAACCTAAGGCATTGATATGACTAACTCCAATCCTCCCAATGATCCTCCCATCTTTGGGAGGGACGTCGAAGATCCCACCTTCTGGACTTTTCGAGAGGTTGAGGGGCGGCTGATAGAGGCGTTGCGTCATTGGCGCCGGATGCCTGATCGGGAACGGGGCTGGCTTCACGTCAAGGCGCTGTGGCCTGAGCTAAAACACCATGGCTGGCGCGTCGACGTTGAAGGCGAGTTCAGCGAGCGCGAGATGGACCCAGTGCCGCGTCGTCCTCACCTGACCCGTGGCCAGATCGCCCAGATGAATGAAGCGAGCGAGTGGCTGCTGATTGTACCGGAACGGGACCGCCGCATGGTGGCGCTCGCGCTCGCCTTCCAAGTCGCCGGCGGGGACCGCCGCATGAGCTGGGAGCGGGTGTGGCGGGATGTGGGGCGCGGGAGGCCCGGCCCTGACGGCTTGCGCATGCGTTACTCGCGGGCGATCACCCGCATTGCTCAGCATCTAACGAAAGACCAGATACCGCTAAGCTGTTGAGATTGAACCCGCGTGGCGTGTCAAGGTGCGTGGCGCTCATCCGTGCAAATAATGGGTGTTCGCCACGCACCCTCATTCAGGCTATGTCATCGATATCGTCGGGCAGGGCTGCGGACACCGGGCCTTTCCGTCATTCCCATATCGGAGACTAGGATGCACCGGGGCGGCTCGCCATGCCGGTGAGGCCGCGCACGCTCGGCAAGCGTCCCGTCGCGGTCCGAGGCCGGGCCAACGATGCGGCGCGGCGTAAGGCGAAGCCGTGGCGGGATTGGTATTCGTCGGCGTTATGGCGCTCGATCCGCGCCGCCCAACTGGCTGCTCAGCCTTTATGCGAGCGACATCTCCGGCGGGGAAAAACCGTCGCGGCGGCGGTGTGCAACCACCGGCTCCCGCATCGGGGGAACTGGGAGATGTTCGTCGCCGGGCCCTTTGAGAGCCTGTGCAAGGCTTGCCACGATGGCGAGGTCCAGCGTGAGGAGCGCGCGGCCTCCAAGGCGGCCAGGGGGGGTGCAAAAGTCTAGGCGGACGCTGCTGGATCACCGGTGGTCAACATCGAAAAAATCGGCGCGATATTTTCGGAAAAGTTTTTTTACGGGTCTCGGCGAGCGCGCGACGCCGCTGAGCGCGTGTGGGCAGGTCCCGCACCGGACCGCAGGCCGCGGTCCGCCCCCGCGGGTCCGCTACGCTAAGGCGGCTCCGCGGGGCCTCGGATCAATGCCAGGCGGAGACGATAACGACATGGGACGACTTCCTGACCCGCGTGGCGAACAGGCCGCGAAGGGGCACCCGGGGCGCCGGAAGTCGGCTCTTCGCCGCCGCGAGGAGGAGGCGGAGCGGGTCGCCGAGCTGCTCGCCGCCGCTCCGGCGGACGGAAACGACGCCGCAGCGCCGCCGGCGCTGATCGACCGCGGCCCATTGACCGCGGCGGCCATCGCCGTTTGGCGTGAGCTGGCGCCCAAGCTGGCGAAAACGCACCGGCTGCAGCCGCAGCACCGCCCGATTTTCGCGATGTTCTGTGTCTATTTCGCCGAGTGGGTGATCGCCAACGAGGACGTGCTGGCGAAGGGCCACACCCAGAACGTCAAGACGGTCGCCGGCGGTAGGATGGAGCGGATGCGGCCGATCGTCGTGATCCGCGACCGCGCCTTCGAGATGGTGATGAAGTTGTCGGACCGCTTCGGGCTGACGCCCTCGGACGAGTACGCGCTGTTCAAGGACCAGGCGATCGCGGCCGCGCAGAACCCCGGCCTCTTCGATATTCGCCGTCGGGAGGATGGCGCGCCTAGGGAGGGTGGGGCTGGAAGTGATGCTGACCTCAAAGTAGTGGGCGGCCTGGTCGGCTCGCTGGACCAGATGGATTCGGAGCCGCCGCAGCGGTTGAACTGATGGGCGCGAGCGGGGCCGTGATCGCGGTGGCGATGCCCCCGTTCTGGGCTGAGACCGATCCGCTGCCACCATGGCTCGAAGCTGTGGCAGGGGATGCGGAGTTCGATTGGGCGGTCAAAGCTTGGCGCCGCGCCGCAGCGGCGTCGGAAGCGTGGTTCGATTCGGCCAAGGCGGACAAGGTCGTAGCGCTCTGGCCGCGGGTGTTTCGGCTCACTGACGATCGCTTCGCGGGCAAGCCGTTCAGACTAAACCGTTGGCAGGAAATCATCGTCCGCCTCTTGGTCGGATGGAAGGTCCCGGTCGAGATCGCCGACGCCGACACGGGTGCGCCGACGCGCGTTCATGTCCGGCTGTTTCGCCGGCTGATGCTGTGGGTGCCCAGGAAGAACGGCAAGTCCGAATTTCTAGCGGCGCTGGCGCTGCTGTTCTGGGCGCTCGAAGGGGTCGTCGGCGGGCAAGGTTACGTCTTCGCCCGCG
Source organism: Allosphingosinicella sp. (assembly GCA_035543935.1). GTDB lineage: Bacteria > Pseudomonadota > Alphaproteobacteria > Sphingomonadales > Sphingomonadaceae > Allosphingosinicella. The sequence continues at coordinate 30,203 of DATKIV010000049.1, read as the reverse complement.
ACGAGGATCAGGCCGAATTGGCGTTCAATAAGATGAAGGCGATGGTCGCCTATAACGAGGCGCTCGCCGGGGATATCCAGGCCCACAAGAAGTCACTCTATCTGAAGACCAGGGCGGCGGGGTTCCACCTGCTGACTGGCGCGGAGGAGGGTAAGCACGGCAAGGGCCCGATCGTCATCGTCGGCGACGAGATGCACGAGTGGAAGAGCCGCAAAATCGAGAACGATTTGCGGCAGGGGACGGGGACCAGGCTGCAGCCGATTGAGCTCTATGCCTCGACCGCAGGGCTAAAAACGAACCTGGTTGGCGTCGAATTGTGGGACGAGAGCCTTTCCATCTTAGAGGGCAAGACGGACGATCCGACCACCTTGGTGGCGCTGTTCGCCGCCGCAGCCGAGGACGAGTGGAACGACGAAGCGACCTGGGCGCGGGCGAACCCCTCGCTCGGCCTGTCGCCGACCGTGCCGTTCCTCCGGCGCGAAGCTTCGCTGGCGCTGGGCAATCCGCGCAAGGAGGCAACGTTCAGGTGCTACCACCTCAATCAATGGGTGGAGAGCACGGCGCGATGGATACCGCTGAAGAAGTGGGACGCCTGCGCGCCCGACAAGAAAGCTTGGCGGCGCTACGGCGCGGAGTTGAAGGGGCGCCGATGCTTCGGCGCATTCGACGTATCGGCGACCAAAGATATCACGGCCAAGATACTGGTCTTTCCGCCCGAAGACGAAGCGGAAAGGTGGAAGCTGGCGTGCCGGTTCTGGGTGCCAGAGGAGACGCTGGCCGAACGGATCAAGACCGACCGGATCGACTATACCAACTGGCTAGCTGACGGCGCTCTCGAGACGACGCCCGGTGACTATGTCGATCAGAATTACGTCCAGCGCGCGATGCTGGAGGATATGGCCGATTACGAGGTCGAGCGGTGGGGCTTCGACAGCTGGAACGCCAAGAAGCTGGTCGCCGACCTGCAGCAGGCTGGCGTCGATCCGGAGCTCTTCATGGAGATCCGCCAGGGCATCCTGTCGATGGGCGAGCCGAGCAAGCATTTCGAGCGCCTCGTCTTCGCCGGGATCCTCGACCATGGCGGCCACCCCCTACTGCGCTGGATGGCTGGAAACGCCGTCGTGCGCTTCGACGAAAACATGAATTTCATGCCTGCGAAGAAGCGGTCGGCCGAGAAGATCGACGGGATCGTGGCGACCGTGATGGGAATCGGAGTGGCGATGGCAGACCATGAGCAGGACCACGGCGGGGTCGCCGCCTGGCTACAGAGCTTGAAGGGCGCGGAGGCGTGAGCAGTTTGCGCCAGATCACCGGTGCGTCCACGCCCCCGAGCCTGTGGCAGAAGGCCGTGACCGCGGTGTCTGGATGGCTGGAAGTGGGGCGCTCGCCGAAGATTCGCGATCCCCAGAACGCCGTTGGCGGAGGAAGTTCGGCGGGAGTGACCGTTAACGACCATGCCGCCATGAGGCTGAGCGCGTTCTTCGCCTGTGTTCGTCTGCTCTCTTCGACCATTGGCTCTCTGCCACTGCAGCTTTATCGCAAGCGGCCGAGTGATAAGTCGCCTACCTTAGCCGACGAGGCGCAGCTTTCACGGGTATTTGATAGCCCGAATGCTGATCAGACGCCGCTCGATTACATAGAGTTTCTGGTCATCTCCTTATTGCTTCGTGGTAATCATTACGCACGCAAGATGAAGGAAGGTTCGCGGCTGATCGGGCTTGAGCCGGTGAGGCCGGATATTGTCGCCGTGCGCCGCCGCTCCGATGGCCGGATCGGTTATCGCTGGTCGCATGAGGGCGAGCATTACGACCTGACAGAGGATGACGTTTTCCACGTCCGCGGCTTCGGCGGCGGCCCTCTGGGCGGCCTGTCGACAATTGCATATGCTCGGGAGTCGCTAGGCATCGCGATTGCCGCCGATCGGACTGCCGGCGCAATGTTCGCCAACGGTCTGAAGCCGTCAGGCGGCGTGAAAGTCGACAAGCCCCTGACCCCGGAACAGAGGACGGATTTCTACCAGGAACTGGAGAAGCGTTTCACCGGCCCGGACAATGCCGGCAAACCTTTCGTATTCGAGTTCGGCTCCAGCTGGGAGTCTATCTCGATGAATGCTGACGATGCACAACTGCTGGAGAGCCGCAGTTGGAGCGTCGAAGAAATATGTCGGTGGGCGGGTGTGCCGCCGTTCATGATTGGCCACAACGAGAAGGCGAGCGGCTATCCGGCAAGCCTGGAACAGCAGGTTCTTACCTTCCAGAAGTTCACGCTCAATCCATACCTGATTCGCATTCAGCAATCGATCCGAAAGCAACTTCTCTCTCCAGCGGAGCGTGCCTCTGGGCTCTACGCAAAATTCAATATGGAGGCGTTCCTGGCGGCCGACAGCGCAGCGCGCGCCAGGTTCCACGAATCCGGCCTGCGCAACGGCTGGCGGACCATCAACGAAGTCCGCGAGAAAGAGGAATTGCCCCCGATCGAAGGGGGAGACGTGGCGCGGGTGCAAGCACAGAATGTGCCGCTTGAAGACGCTTTGCGCGACGCCGTCGAGAGCGGACTGCGCGAGATGCTTCCGACCTACTTAGCGGCCGCTCTTCGCGACCACCGATACAGCTAGTCAAACTGGGAGAGGGTACGATGCGGTTCGGGACGAAGCGCACGCTGAAGGTGCGCGACTTTGCGCTCAGCGTAAAGGCCGATGGCGTTTCCGACGACGGAACCTTCGAGGGCTATGGCTCGGTCTACGGCACCGTCGACAGCTATCAGGAAGTCGTCGCGCCTGGGGCATTCGCCGAGAGCTTGGCCGAGCTCGCCGCGAAGCAGCGGCGGGTGCCCGTCCTATGGCAGCACCGCAGCGATCAGCCGATCGGCATCTACCTCGAGATCACGGAGGACGAGACCGGCCTTTTCGTGAAGGGGCAGTTGCTCATCGAGAAGGTAGCCCAGGCCGCCGAAGCGCATGCTCTGATGAAGGCGGGCGCCGTGACCGGGCTCTCCATCGGCTATTGGGTGCGCGAGAGCAGCTATGACGAGAAGACCGGCATTCGCACACTGACCAAGCTGGACCTGGTCGAGGTCAGCCTGGTCACCTTCCCCGCCAACGACGACGCGCGGGTCGAGGCGGTCAAATTCAAGCTCGCCCATGGCGAGTTGCCCAACATCAGGGAATTCGAGAAGCTCCTGCGCGAGGCAGGCTTCTCCAAGACGCAGGCCGCCGTCGTCGCCAATCGCGGCCTGCCTCATCTGCTCCGGAGCGAGTCCGAGGGCGCGGCGACGAAAGCGGGGTTCGAAGCCCTGTCCTCAGCGGTGGCCGATTTCCGGTTGCCGTAGCTCTGATCGGAGACATGACATGAAGACCAATGCATTGCTCGCGGCAGCCGCCGCGATGTCCGCCGGCGCGCCCGACGCGCATCTTCCCCCCGCGCCATTCGAGTTCGGCCGCAAGGAGGTGGGCGATCCCGACAATCCGCCCGACGATCGGCAGATCAAGCAACTCGCCGCGGACCTCAAGAAGGCGACCGACGAGGTGAAGCGGTTCGCCGAAACGGCCGACACGGAAATGAAGCGGCTCGGCGCCGTGACCGGGGAGACCAAGGAGAGCGCGGACAAGGCGCTCAACGACATGAACGGCATCTCGGCGCGACTCGACGAGATCGAGCAGAAGATGCAGCGCCGCGGCGACGAGCGCCCCGAAGGCAGCAGGTCTGCCGGCCAGCAGGTCTGCGAGAGCGAGGAGCTGAAAGCCTGGCTCGGTGGGAGCCGCAAGGGCACGTTCAGCCATCCGGTGAAGGCGATTATCTCGGCGCTGACCACCGACGCCAATGGCTCCGCTGGCGACCTGATCGTGCCGCAGCGCCAGCCCGGCATCATCACCGCGCCGCAGCGGCGCATGACGATCCGTGACCTGCTGACGCCCGGCAACACCACGGCGAACGCGATCCAGTATATTAAGGAGACGGGCTTCACGAACAATGCGGCCACGGTGTCCGAGACCAGCGGTGCGGCCAAGGCCTCGTCCGAGATCAAGTTCGACATCATGACCGCCGCGGTGACCACGATCGCCCATTGGGTGCTTGCCACCAAGCAGATCCTGGACGACGTCCCGCAACTGCAGTCCTATATCGATGGCCGCCTTCGCTACGGCCTCGAATATGTCGAGGAGGGGCAGCTGCTCAATGGCGGTGGCACCGGCACCGATCTCAACGGCGTCTATACCCAGGCGACGGCGTTCTCCACGCCGACGACGCTGCCGGCGACGGTGACGAATATCGACGTTATCCGCCTTGCCATGCTGCAGGCAGTCCTTGCCGAATATCCAGCTTCCGGCATCGTCATGCACCCGACCGACTGGGCGGTGATCGAGCTGGTCAAGGACACCACGGGCCGGCACATCATCGGCAACCCTGGCGCCGGGGGCAATACCACCACGCTGTGGCGGCTGCCGGTGGTCGAGACGCCGGCGATGACCGCCGACAAGTTCCTGGTCGGCGCGTTCAAGCTCGGCGCCCAGATCTTCGATCGGGAGGATGCCAATGTCGAGATTTCGACGGAGGACAGCGACAACTTCCGCAAGAACCTGGTGACGATCCGCGCCGAAGAGCGCTTGGCGCTCGCGGTCTATCGGCCCGAGGCGTTCATCAAGGGCGACTTCAGTGATGCCCGGACCGCGGCGACCACTCCCTAATCGTCCTCGTCCCTTGCTGGGCCGGCGGCACGCGTCGCCGGCCCTTCTTTCCTGGCCGCCGTCCGCGACGGCCCGAAAAGGAGACCGGCCATGAAGCTCATAGCGAACGACACACTCCACGTCAGCAACGTGCGGGCGGACCCTCTTCGCGTTGGCGAGGAATTTGAGATCAATGATGAAGAGGGTCGCGCCTTGGTGGCGCGTGGCCTCGCGCGGGAGGTGAAAGTGAAAGCATCTGGCGAGACGAAAAAGGCAGCCAAGCCCGCCAACAAGAAGGCGGCCGAGCCGAAGAACAAGAGCGCTCGCTGACCCTTTGTGGCGACGCCGGCAATTCAGGGGACGGTGCTGTGAGATATTCCATCAGGACTGTCGGCCCGCTGCCCCCCGATGAAGACATTGAGGGAGTGATCGACCTCGAGGAGGCGAAGCAGCACCTTAATGTCGATCATGACGCGGACGACGCGCTGATTGTGGCGCAGGTGCTGGCTGCTCAGGATTTCGTTGAGCAGTTCACCTCCCGGATACTTACGCCGCGCGTCATGGAAATGTCTTTCGATGGCTTCCCGGGACCACCTGGGGAGATTCTACTCCCCCGCGAACCAGTGACCGGCGTCTTGTCGCTGATCTATACCGACCCGGAAGGGGTGGCTCAGACGCTCGACAATGCTGATTGGCGCTGGGACGAGTTCGAGCCCGGGCTCGTGCGGCCCGCTTTCGGAACTAGCTGGCCCAGTGCGGCCGAAGAGCGCGGCAGCTTCCGGCTGCAGTTCGAGGCGGGCTACGACATAGGTTTGGCGCCGGCTTCCTTGGTCGCGGCAGTCAAGCTTCTGCTTGGCACGTTGTACGGTCAGCGGGAGAGCGTTGTCGTCGGACCGATCGTCAACGATCTGCCTGGCGGCGTCGCAGCGCTGTGCCGGCCTTACCGTCGTCTTGGCATCTCATGCTAAGCGCGGGCCGCCTCAAGAAGCGCGTGACGATCGAGGTAGGGACCAGGACGCCGAATGGCCAGGGCGGCTACACCATCGTCTGGGCGCCCGTGGCGACCGCGCCGAACGTCAGGGCGGAGATTATCGGCCTGTCGGGAGACGAGGCCTTGAAGGCCGGCATCGAGCGCAACGTGCAGCAATGGCGGGTGACGATAAGGCGCCGCGAGGACGTGACCGCCAAGCACCGCCTCAAGGAAGGCTCGGTCGTCTACGACATCAAATCGGTCATGCCCGATCCTCGCAGCGAGGCGGCGACGCTGCTCATCTGCGAGACCGGCGCGCCCGCGGCGGGCGGCTGATGGCTTCCGGTGTTCGCGGTGGCGCGGCAATTCGTCGCATCCTGAGGAACCTGCCAGAGGGTTTCCGACAGGAATTGATTACCGGCCTTAACAGCTGGGGCCGTGAACTGGCCGGCGTCATGCGGGCGAGGACGCCGAAGCGCAGCGGGAGGCTAGTCGGCGGCATCGGCTACAAGGTCTATCCCAAAGTCCTCAGGCTGCGGGTCGGCCTGATCGTTTCCAAGCGGGAGCGGAACGCGCTTTTCTACGCCCGCGTCCTCGATCTCGGGCGGAAGGGGCGAACTGTCCAAGCGCGGAAGCGGCTCAAGAGCGGCGGGGTTTCGACCTATGCGATGAACGTCTCGCCGATCCGCGCGATGAAGTTCGTCACCGGCCCGCTGTCCGACCTCAGGTCCGGCCTCAACCGGCACATCAAAGGCATCTGGGGCAGAGCGCTCCGGCGCGTCGCGGGAGTGGGTTAATGCCGAACGCAGTTTCAGTCGTAGAGGCCTCCGCATTTGCGGCCCTGAGCGCTGGCGTCACGCTCGCCACGGTCTATCAGCATGTCCCCCAGGACACCCCTCCGCCCGTCGTGATCGTCGCTGACATGGACGCCGAAAGGCTCGGCACAAAGGAAGGCGACCCCGACCGAAGCATCACCTTGTCGATCGTCACCGTCACCGAGGGCGAAGCGCGCAAGCCGCTCCTCGACATCCAAGGGGAGATTGAGACCACCCTGGATGGGCTTCGCGTCACCCCTGCCGGCTGGGTCCTCAAGTTCGCGTTCCAGTCCAGCGATGGCGCGCTGATGGAAGACGGAAAAACCTATGTCGGGACGAGCCGCTTCAACGTCCTGGCGCTCAGCAACGATTGAACCGCAAGAGGAGGGCAAGTCATGGCCACGAAGAAACTCGGTAGCGACTATATGGTCTGGGTCGAAAGCGCTGTCCCCGGCACGTACAACGTGATCCTCGGGCAGGGCAATGCGACGATCAATCGCTCGTCCAGCAATATCGATTTAACGTCGAAGGATGACGGCGACTACGGCACCGGCGCGCCCGGTCCCCGCGCGCTCAGCGTCGATCTCGACATTCTGCCCAAGCTGCCTGACGCGAACGGTTACACCCGGCTCGAGACGCTGGCGAACGCGAGCCCGCGGGCTCCGTTCAATATCCAAATTCGGAAGGGCGGCCTCACAGGCGCGCCGGCCGATGCCGTCTTCCAGTGCTCGGTCTACGGCAATCTGGACACCACGAGCCTCGGTCAGGGCGCAGCGGTCAGCACCAAGACTACGTTCACAGCCGCCGCCGCGCCGACCATCGACACTCTGGCCTAAGGGGGCGCAACCATGACGGTACAGATCGGCGACAGGAAGCTCGCCACCCGAATGCCGACGGACCTCGACAGGGGGCTGCTTGCCGACACCGGCTGCAATGCTGCTGAGATCGGCCGGATCATTGCCGGCAATCCGTTGGCGGGGACGGTGGCGCGCGCGCTGCTTCCTTTCCTTGCCGAGGACGGCAGGCCGTCGCTCGCCGAGCTGGCGGGGGAGATTGAGGCGGCGGGGACGGGTGCCGTCGCGGCTCAGGTCGTGGGGCTCTACGTCGCGGCCGGAGCCGATGATCTCGACGGTCTGACCATCGCTCAGCTTTGCGAGAAGGCCGAGGCGGAGCAGACCGACCTCGCTGGCCTCAAGCGGCTGAATGACATTCTGGCGGCGATGCGGTCCGCGCGAAAGGCGCGGGCAGCGGCGAAGGTGGAAGCATGAGTGGTAAGGGCATTCCCTCGATTGAGGCGCTGGGCGACGAGCTGCTGGCGGATGACGAGACGGCGGCGCTCGTCGCGGCCGGCGTCACCATGGGCGCGAATGGTCTTCGGGGCGAAGTCGACCTCATCCTCGACGGGACGCGGCTCGTCCTGCGGCCGTCCCACGAAGCGATCGTCGAGGTGGAAAAGCTGACCCGCATGTCGTGCCTGAAACTGGCGCAGCGCGCGGCCGATGCCGAGATGACGCTGAGCGAGGCCGCGCTTGTCGTCGTCGAGCTTGCCCGCGCATGGGGCCGCGCGACTGGCGACCAGGTGGCGCAGAACTTGGACGCCGAACGGGTCGGCCAGTTGCTCCATACGTTCGGGCTTATGGGTGTCATGCTTCGGCTTGCCCTCGTCCTGCAAAACGCGGTCACTGGCGGCGTAAACGTGGACGGGACCCCAAAGGAGGGGGAAGCACCGCCGACGACGGAGAAGGCGCCCGAGATCCCCGTCGTCGGCTCGCAGGCATAGCGGGCGCCGCGCTTCACTGGACAGCGGCGGAGTTCTGGCGGTCAACGCCGCACGAGTTCTGGGCCTGCTTCGAGGTCTGGCGTGAAATGAACATGACGAAAAAGCCGGGCGACGATTAGCGTCGGAGGCACGTCGCCAGCACGGCAACGAGCAGGGCGATGATCAGCACTGTCCCGATCTGCCGCATCCTCAGCGTGTAGAAGTCTGTCCCGCAGTGCGGGCACGCCCGCGCATGGGCGCGGATTTGCTTCCGGCAGCGGGGGCAGGCCTTCGTCCTGTTGGCCTCGCGCTTATCCATGGGGTCCCACCCAAAGCGATACCGGCACCGGGGGCAGATCGACGCGCTCGCGTGGATAGTCCCTTGGCAACCCGGACAGACCTTCAGCGCGGAGCCCAAAGCTTCGGGCGGTGGGCGCTTTGGCGCGTCGCGTCGAGGGGGCGGCGGCATAGTCTCCGAGGTTAGCGATAATCCATCCTCTGTCGAGAGCGTCCAGGAGATAGCATGGCCGAAGACGTCAAGAAACTGCTCCTCCAGATCGACGCCTCAACGGAGCTGCTGAGGCGCGAAGTCTCGCGCGGCAGCGATACCGTCGAGCGCTTCGAGCGGGACACGAAGCGCCGGCTTCAGTCAGTCGATCGCAGCTTCCACGATCTCGGCCGGGGCGTCGATTCCCTGAGGGGTCGCTTCGGTGCGTTCCGGGGCGCGCTGGCAGCCATTGGTCTATCCTTCGGGATCGCGCAGCTCACCGGCTTCATCCGCAGCTCCTTTGAGCTGGCGGCCTCTCTCATCGAGACCTCTCAACAATTGGGGGTTTCGGCGCGCGCCCTGCAAATCTACCGCTATATCGGCTCGCAAGCGGGCATCGCTACCGAGACCATGGACCGGTCGCTGGGCAAGTTGAACCAGACGCTGGGCAGGGCTGCGTTGGGCGCCGCTGCTCCGACCCGCCAGTTGCGCGCGTTCGGCTTCACGCTGACAGAGATCAGGCGCGGCCTCACGGTTGAGGAGGCGATCCCCCGCTTGGCGGATGGCCTTTCCAGGATCGAGAGTTCATCCCGCCGCGCGGCCGTGGAAGTCGCTTTCTTCGGTCGGGCCGGGCAGGCGCTGGATCCTCTGCTCAAGCAGGGCGGACGGAAGATCAACGAGTTGTCCGAAGCGGCCGAGCGCCTGGGCGTGGTGCTGAGCGACGAGCAGCTTCAACGGCTGGACGACGCGGCCGATAAATACGACGCCTTGAAGACGCTGCTGTCGGCGCAAATTGCCGCGCTGATCGCCGACAACATTGATGCGATCCTGAGCCTCATTCAGGCGCTGGCGGATCTCATCAGCTACGCGGCCAGGGCCGGGGACGCATGGCGTAATTTCCGCCTCGAGCTTCGCCGGGGCGGCATCGTGGCGGCGCTCGGCAACCGCAACTTGGCCGACCCTCCCGAATGGGGGACTGGCGGGCGCGGACAGGCGATGACGCTGGACGAGCGCCGGCGCCTGCTTGGCGAGCTTCAGCAGATCGACGCAGAGCGGCTTGAGATTGCCCGGCGTGCGGACCCGAGCTATCGAGCCCCCGCGCTGCCTCGGACGCCCGTCACGCCGCGCCCGCCCTCATCGACCCCGGACCTGGACAACTGGAACGCGGCGGCGACCCACCGCCGACCGACGCCGGAGCGCACGAACGCGCAGGCGTTCCGCGACTTCGCAGCTGCACTGGCGGCGCTGGGGGTCCGCCCCGCCTCCGGGCGATACGGCTTCCGCACCGCCCGCGATCAGGCGCAAATCCACGCCCAAGGCGAGAGCCCACTGGACGGCACCCGCCGCGTCAGCCGCCACCAGACTCATCAGGCCTTTGATCCTAGCCGTGTCACTCAGAGCGACGACGCGGCGAGGACGGCGGCAAGCCAGGCTGGGCTCCGCGGCTTCCGAATCGTCAACGAAAGCGGTGGCCGGAAGCACTACGAATGGACCGGCCACAGCGCCCAGCGCGGCGATCTCGAAGTGGCGATCGACGAGCAGGAGCGGCAGGATCAGGAGGCGACGCGCGAGCGGGAGCGGGCGCTGAGGGAGACGTTCCAATACGATAGCGAGCTTCGCCGCGCGCAAGGCACCACCCTCGGCGCGATGCGCGACCTGGCTACCGACCACGGGGTGCGGGCCGAACTCTCGACGCGGATGCTGGACCTCGAGCGGCAACAGGAGTTCGAACAGCTCGATCTGCAGGTGACGATGGGCGAGCGGACGCAAGCTCAGGCCGACGCGCTCAAGCAAGAATATGACATCGCAGACCGCCTGCGGTTTGAGGCGATTCAACTTGAGGCGGCGAATAACCGCCGCGAGGAGATGGAGCGGCTTACGGCCACGCGGGTCGAGCTGCAGCGAAGCCTGCTCGAAGGGGAGGGGGCGCTTGCCACTACGGCCGCCGCGCGGCGCCGGATCGAGCTTCGCCTCGTTGAACTCGCCTTCCAAGAGGAGCGCGCGCGCCTTCAAAGGATTATCGCCCTCAACAGAGGTGACGCTGAAGAAGCCGACGCCCGCCTCCGGTTGGGCGCCTTGGACGCCCAGACCGGCCAGCGCCGAGAGACGGCGCGACGGAATACTCGCGGCCCCCTGGAAGAGTATTTTGAAGGGCTCCCCAACACGACCGACGAGATCAACGAACAGCTTCAGTCGATCGAGGTCCGCGCCCTCGAGGAACTGACCAGCGAGTTCGGATCGGCCACCGCCGCCGCTTTGGGCTTGCGCGGCGCAATCGGGAATGTGGTGGCGGCGCTCGCCGAACTCGCGCTTCAGCAGGCGATCCTGCAAATCGCCGGTCTTTTCTCCGGCGGGACTGGCGCCGGCGGCGATGGCGGGATCGGCGCTTTGATCAGCAAGGCGTTTTCCATCGGCGGCCCACGCGCGATCGGTGGCGGCGTCTCACCGAACCGCATCTATCAGGTCGGTGAGCGTGGGGTGGAACTGTTCCAGCCCAGCGTCCCCGGGCAGATCATCCCCAACGATAAGCTTCCCGGCGCGGGCGGGGTGAGCGCGAGCATCATCTACCAGATCGACGCTCGCGGCGCCGACCGGGACGGCATAAATCAGTTGCGCGCGGAAATGCAGGCGCGGGAGCGGACGCTGCCGGCGCGGGTCGTCGGCGTCGTTGAGGACGCGATCAAACGAAGGCTTATCCGATGATCACGTTTCCTCGAGACATGCCGAGCGTGGGCGCCCTCGGGCAATGGTTCGAACTGGACCGCGTGGACTATCTCTCCCCCGAAGCTGGCGGCCGGCTCGGTGCAGTGACGGCCGGGCAGCCGCTGTGGAAAATGGCGGTCGGCCTGCAGAACATGGTCCCCGACGACGCCGACATATGGCGCGCCTGGATCCCCGTCCAGCGCGGCGCGGGCCGCCTGTTCTATGGCCGCGATCTCGACCGGCCTTATCCGAAGGCATATCGCGGTGGCTTCGCGGGAATGACGCGAGCGGGCGGCGGCGCTTTCGACGGTGCCGCAACATCCTGGTCGGAAGCGCTCGACAGCGAGAACAATTCCCGGGTGACGCTCAACGGTTTGCCGGCGAACTTCGCCCTCGGTCTGGGCGATTACATCGGCTTCCGTTGGGACGACGCCGAATATCCAGGGGGCAACCTAAAGCGCCGCGCGATGGTCCGGGTCGTCGACGCCGCGACCGGCAGCGCGGGGGGCGTCCTAACCGTCACCTCCGAGCCCGCCGTGCCGCTCGTCGTGCCGGTCGGCGCCGTGGCGTACCTGAACGTCCCGGTCTGCCTCATGCGCCTCGTCACCGCCGAAACCCTGCTCGCAGAACAGGGCCTCATGGCGTTCACCTCGGCGGGAGGAAAGATCGTGGGCTTGCAGGACCTTCGCGAATGAAGAGCTTTTCCGCTCCCGCGCTCGCCGAGATCGCGAAGGGGACGGCCGTCGTCACGGGCGCGGTCGAGATCGCGAGCGACCCGCCCGTTCGCGTATGGGGCGGCTACGGCACGATCGAGATCGAGGGCGAGGACTTCGTCGGGCTGGGCGACCGGGGCTTGGCCCAGGTGTCGGCCGCCGCCCTGGGCGGGGCGGAGCAGAACGTCACGCTTTCGCTGTCCGGTGTTGAGCCCGCCGCACTGGAGCTGCTCGATGCGAGCGAGGTCCAAGGCGCTCCCGTCACCCTCTGGCGGCTGGTTTTCAAGGGTGATGCCAAGACCCTGCTGAGCGGCCATGTGTTCACGCGCGGCCGGCTTGATCACCTTCCGATTGAGGACGTGGTGGGCGCATCGGCGACGATCAAGGCGCTGATCGAAAGCGCCGCGCGCGGCCTGGGGCGGAGCGGCGGCCGGATGCGGACCGACGCCGACCAGCGCCTGATCGACCCCACCGACGGCTTCTTTAAGCACGTCAGCTTCGCCGGCGAAAAGCTTCTGGCCTGGGGCGGCATGAAGCCGGCGGCGGCTGGCTCCGTCCTGCCGGGGGCCGGCTCTGGCGGCGGTGCCGGCCGGGGCGGCATCTACCAGATGCAGCACGAATGATGGCGCGCGACCACGGCGCCTTGATCGGCTTCCTCGCGAAGCGCGCGGCCATGCCGTTCCGCTGGGGAAGCGCCCGGAACGATTGCGTCTCGTTCGGCGCGCTGGCGGCCAAGGCCCAGACGGCGCGCAATCCCCTGGGCGGTCTCAAGTGGGGCTCGCGTAAGGAGGCGCTCGCCCTGCTCGACGAGCTCGGCGGTCTCGAGGCGGCTGTCGACGCTCGGCTCCGCAGGGTCGCGCCCGCCATGGCCCAGCGCGGGGACATTGCCGGCGTTGCCGATGAGACCTTCGGCCTTCGATTGATGGTCGTGGAGGGCTCCACCCTTGTCGGCCCCGGCGCTCACCGGCCCGAGCGCCTGCCGCGGGCGATGATGGTCGCGGCCTGGTCACTCGATCCTGACGAGGCCGCCGATGGGTAGGACCGTCAAAGCCGTCGTTGGGATTGGCCTCGCCGTCGTCGGCGTCGTCACCGCCAATCCGGGCCTGATCGTCATGGGCGTGTCCATGACGGCCTCGGCACTCCTCACGCCGAAGGTGAAGCAGGGGCAGCGGCAGGCGTCCGTCACGAACCTGACGATCGGCGAGATTGCCCGCGAAGCAGTGTTGGGCGAGGCGGTCACGGGCGGGTCGCTGGCCGACGCCTTCAATTACGGCGGCAAGTACGGGACCGATTGGGAAGTTCTGGTGATTGCGCTCGCTGATCATGAGTGCGACTCGCTCGTCGGCTTCTACGTCAACGACCAATATGTCGCCTTCACGGGCGACGGTATGGTGGCCGGCTATAATAACCAGCTCGCCATCTACTTTCGCCACGGCACCGAAAGCCAAACGGCTCCAGCCATCCTCGCCGCGAACGGCCCGGGGTGGACGGCAGACGACCGGGGTGTGGGAATCTGCTACGTCGTGGCCGCTTACAAAGCCGACGCCTCCGATGCCCAAAACCCCATCTATCCCGCAGGCCGGCCGGCCTTCCGCTGGCGGCTCAAGGGCGCAAAGTGCTACGTCGCCCGCCTGGATAGCACGGTCGCGGGCGGCTCCGGCCCTCACCGCCGCAACACGCCCTCGACTTGGACCTGGACCGCTAATCTGATCGACTGCCGCTATTCGTGGGTGCGTGGCATCTACGCTTGCAACCGCGTCACAGATCCCACGATGCTGCTGATCGGGCGCGGCCTCAGCGCCGTCGAAGCACCGCCCGAAAACACCTTCGCGCCGGCCAACCTTTGCGACGAGGTTGTGGACGGCGAGCCGCGTTATAAAATTGGCGGCGTCATCCGAGCCGACGAAATATTCATCAACGTCGAGGAGATGTTCGCGGCCGCCTGCGGCGGCGTGATCGTTCAGCCTGAGGGCAGCGTCGAGATCGAGCCGGGGCAGGCCAAGGCGGCGGTGGCCTATATCACCGACGACGACCTCGTGGTCGGCAGCAGCGTCGACTACAGCGAGTTCCTGCCCCGCTCGGATGACGAGTGGTTCAACACCGTCGTTCCGCGCTACGTCGAGCCCGCTCAGAACTGGGCTGACCATGGCGCGCCGATCCGCCGCTTGGACGCCGACGTGATCGCGGACGGCGGGCCGCGCGAGGAGGTCCTGAACCTGCCCCTCGTGACGAGCGGAAAGCAGGCGGGCCGCGTCGGGGAGATTCGACGTCGGTTCGGGCGCCTGTGGAAGCGGGCGGGGATCACGCTGGGGCCGCCACATGCCGAGCTTGAGGATGGCGACTGGATCGTCTGGACCTCGCAGCGCTATTTCCACGGCGCGAGCATCATGTTTCGGATCGAAGGCTACGAACTGAGCCAGGAGTGGCAGAACAGGTTGCAGCTCCGCGAGATCACTGCGAGCGTATTCAGCGCGGGCGACTTCATAGCGAACGCCGCACTGGCTGATCAGCCGGGCGCGTTGCCTTCCATCGGCGCGCCGGGCGGGGCTGCGTGGGAGCTTCAGGCCGAGATGCTGGATAGTGGTGGGCCGGCCATCCCGATCCTCGCTATCACTGGCGCGGTTGATGACAGCTACGCTCGGGCAATCCGGGTCGAGTATTGGCGCGATGATGGAGTGACCGACCCCGAAGATGTTACCAACTGGATCACGCTCGGCGACCATGGCGCGGGCGTGACGCGGGTCGAAATATCTACCATCGCGTCGGGGGCGGACTATTACGCCGCCATGTCCTATGTCGTCGGCGGGATCCCTGGCGACCGGCTCATCCTCGGGCCCGTGACGGTGGGCGTGATCACGGGGACAGAAGGGCCGCCGGGGCCACATGGGTTAAGCGTCGCGATCGTGCGGATCTACAAACGCTCCGCCAGCCTCCCAACACTTCCGTCCGCGACGGCGACACTCACGTTTGCCACAGGCGTCGTCACAGGCCTCAACAACGGGTGGACGACCAATGTCCCCACTTCGAATGGAACCCCCCTTTACGTCAGCGCGGCCACGGCGAGCGGGACAGGCTCGACGGACACGATCGGCAGCGGAGAATGGTACACGCCGACGATCGAGGCCCAGGACGGCGCTACCGGCGCCACGGGCGGGACCGGCGCGGCCGGGATCAGCACATTCCCCGTCCGCATCTACCGGCGCGCAGCTGCAGGGTCGCCTCCGACGCTTCCTAGCGCCACGGCCACCGTCACCTTCGCCACGGGCGCCATCACCGGTCTGAATAACAGCTGGTCTGCCAGCGTACCGGCCGCTGACGGCAATCCGCTGTGGGTGAGCGTCGCGGCTGCGATAGGAACGGGATCGACGGATACCATCGCAAGCGGTGAGTGGACTACCGCGGTCATCGAGGCTCAGGACGGCGCGACCGGCGCCACTGGCGGGACCGGCTCGGCAGGGCTCAGCACGGCAGAGGTGCGGATCTACAAGCGCGCTGCGGCAGGAACACCCCCGGCCCTCCCAAGCGCGACAACCACCTTCACGTTCGCCACCGGCGGCCTGACCGGCCTCAACAACGGCTGGACCCGCAACGTCCCAACTTCGGACGGCAATCCACTATGGGTGAGCCAGGCGGCTGCAACCGGGACCGGATCAACGGACACGATAGCCTCAGGGGAATGGGCGACCGCGGTCGTTGAAGCGCAGGATGGAGCGACGGGTGCCACTGGCGGGACTGGTGCGGCGGGGACCAGTGCCGCGACCGTCTCTCTCTTCCAACGCAACACGACCGGCACGCCGCCTTCGGCGCCTGGCTCGACGACGACGTACACCTTTGCGACAGGCGTTCTGAGCGGGTCGCTGGGAAGCTGGGCGCAGGCCGATCCTGGGGCGGCCTCTGGGGCCTATCTCTTCACGGCTCAGGCGACTGCGCTTGGCACCGGATCGACCGACTCCATCGCGGCAGGCGAATGGACGGTGCGCCTCACAGTGCAGGGCCTCAACTCGGCCCAGCTTGCGTCGCTCGCGGCACTGGTCGACGACAACGTCCTGACGGCGGCGGAGAAGACGGCAAGGCTGCTCCCGGCTGTCGCCGAGCTCGGCGCTCGCTACACCTACATGGCCGCGCGGGCGGGCGCGCTGAGCGTGAGCACGAGCGCCGCCTCGACTGTGCGCACGGCCTTCCTGACCTACCTGGCCGCCCTCTCGCCGGTCTACGACGACACCAGTCAGGATACGACACTGGCGACCGCCAGCCTGGCCTCTATCATCCTGTCGGCTTGGGGAGGCTCCGCCGTCCTGGGAAACAGCGGGCTATATTCGACTGTCAACGACAACAGCGCGGTGGACTACCTTGACCGCGAGACCACGTTCGTCACCACGCCTAGCAACACCTACGTCTTCGGGGTTGTGGTGAAGAAGGATGCCGTGGCCGGAGCCACGCGCGCGCCGTCATTCAGGCTCGGAACGCCTTCGGCCAGCAACTTTACCGACATCCGGGTGGACACCTCTACTGGCGCCTCCGACATCCCCTACAACACGGCCGTCGGGGTCGCGGCAGGCACTGCCGGCGTCACCGCCATCAACGACGACGAGTACCTGGTCTGGGTCTCGCGCACGGCGGCGGCCGGCGAGACCAACTTCATGGCCAGCATATACCCGGCGGCCAGCGCGACCGGCGGAGCATATGACCCCGCCAAGACCGGCACCATCTCGGTGCGCGATCCGATGCAGGCTCTCGGCACTTTCGACAAGCTGGGCCGCGATGCGTTCCGCGCCAGGCTCAGGGACTATTCGGCGGCGCTCGATGCGCTCGACAAAGCGGTCAGTGAAGCGGACGTGCTGGCGGCGTCGACCGTGATAACTGGCCTGGCCGATATCGCCATCAGGTACGACAACACAGGCGCCGCCCAGGCTGGCGAGCTGACCCGCCCGGAGACCTACAAGCTGGTCAGGAACGGTTCTACCGTCTCCAGCGGTCTCACCTGGACCTACACGATCATCAGCGGGAACGTGAACGGCTTCACGTCCGCCTCCGGCGCGCAGTCCATCACCGGGGCGGGGGCGGTCACTCTCAGCGTCGCCGCGCTGGCGTCAGATACCGCGACGATTCAGATCAAGGTCGTCGACGCCAACAGCGTTCCCTTCATCAAGACGGTGCTACTCCGACGCGATACCGCAGACGCTCCGGTGACCGGCACAACCGGAGGCGGGACGGCCGCCAGTGTGAGTTCGTTCAGCCAGTTCTCTTCGACTGGCATGGCGACGGTTATGCCCAGCGGCACCGCGGAGTTCGTGGTGACCGCCAGCGGCACCTCCGTCGCCCTGACCGCCTCGTTGAGCACGCAGCACAACGCCAGCTCGGCCACGGCCTGCCAGATCTATGCGATTTTCCAGTGGTGGAACGGCGCCTCATGGTCGGACGTGGGCACGGAGACGCTCTCGAGCCCGCACGCTGTCAGGGACCAAGACGCCGATACCGGGGTATGGATCACCGTCACCAGAGCGCAGGTGAACATCAGCACGTCGAAAACCGGCCTTACCGCCGGAAGCTCAAACAGGTTCCGCCTGATGATGCGCCGGCACGCCACGAACTCGGTCGCAGGCACCTACTCGACCACGGGCACGGCAGGAGCACAGGGATGAGCAAGGCCGACGAGAGGTCGCGAAGGCAATGGATCAAGATCGCCGATCAGGTGCGCTTCGTCCCCGCGGGTCGCCTGCCCGAAGATCTGGGGATCGACATGCGCTCGGCGGTCGAGCTGCCCCGGGAGCCGGCGCCATTCGAGCTCTTCGTCGGGATGTCGGGGCGGAGCCATGTCCATGCCGCGCGCCGCGCCCAGCATGAGGAAGAGGCGCGCCGCAATAAACGGCAGTGGCACGATGACATGGAGCATCGCGTGGCGGCGCTCGAAAATCGGTTGTCGAGGATGGAAGGAAGTTAGGAATGCCGACGAAAAAGGCGCGCAAAACGCTTAGCGACCTGGCGCGCGGGCTCAACGCGCTCGCCCGCGACTATGCCGGTCGGGAATTCCGCCATTATAGCGGCAAGGTCTATCGGGTGATCGACTTGGGGCTCGACAGCGAGACACTGCGCCCGACCGTCTTCCTCGAGAGCATCCCGCTGGTCACCGAGAAAGGCGAGCGCTCGCCGGTCCGGTTCACCATGACGCTTCGGCGCTTTGTCGGCGAAGTGGACGATCCGAAGGGCGGCGAGAAGAAGCGGCCTCGCCACGTCGCGATCAAGCGCCGCTAGTTGAGCCGGTCGGGAGGATAGGCGGGTGGGTGTGGCGCGAACCGCCCTAGTCGCGGTCGGCGCCGCAGTCAGCGGGGCGGGGCTATCGATCGATGGGCTGGAGAAGAAGCGCCTCGGGGCTGTCGAGGATCATCCGGGCTCAGGCCGGCAGCGCCGCTCCGCAGGGCGCCCAGGCAGCGAAGAAATGACGGTGCGGCGAACACCGCGCCTGCCGACAGTGATCGAAGCGAAGGGAGGGGCCCATGCCGGATAACAACCACCCGTGGGCCACGCTCGTCTGGTCGCTTTTGGCGAGTTTCGCCGGGGCGCTCACCGCGCTGAGCGCGCGCCCCTTCAGGGACATGACTCGCGGCGAGATCATGATGGCGCTCATCGTCGGCGCGTCCTTCGCGATCTTCGTCGGGCCGCTGGTGGCGCTGTGGATTTTCGGCCGTTCGCAGGTCGACCTGCGGATCATGGGCGGCATTCTCTATTTGATGGCGACGGGGTCGAACGTCCTTGTCCCCCTGGCCGTCAGAAAGCTGAGCAGCCTGTTCGGCAGCAACGGATCGAACGGGGCCAGCAGAAACGAGGAGGGCCGGCCATGATGTTCTGGCCTGTGATCAACATGATCGCCAGCATGATCGTCGCGGGGATCGTGACGTACAAGCTCGGCTGGCGCGCGACGGGCTTCACCTGCATGGAACGCATCGGCATGGCCCTGACCGGGGCCGGGTGCATCCTGAGCATCGGACCGATCATGTGGTCGGCACAGACGCCCTTCGAGGACTGGAGCGGCACGCTGCTTCGGCTCGGCTGCGCGGTCTACTTCATCGGCCGGCTGCTCAAGCATCGGCACAACAATCAGGCCGCGATCCGGCAGGCGCGGCTGCACCTTAAGCGCTGACCCCCGGCCGGTTGCCCGGCCACATACCCCGACAGGAGAAAGCCATGTCCCTGCTCCCAGCGAGCAGGATGCTTGTTCCTTGGTAATTCCCCGATGCGACCCTTCGATAGGAGCCTATGATGCTGATGCTTCCACCCGCCAAACCGCAAATCGACCGCGCTACCGCGATCCGAATGACGGAGAGCAAGGGCGTCCGCCTGGAGACGACCCCCTTTCAGATCGGCGGGATGAGGGGCTATTTCCCGCAGAGCATGGGGTCGACGCCAGGCAACGATCGAGGCGTCAACGACGACGGCTTCTTCATTCTGACAGCGACGTTCTTCGAGACCTACAATGGCAACTGCGACCCGTCGCGCTTCCGCGCGGGTCAGGGAACTGGCGCGGGGAAGGGCATGGCGAGTCTGCTTCCCGGCGTATATCCGGTCTATCAGTTCTCCACGCACAACGGCTCGAAGCGACAATATCCGGCGATCTGCCAGCGCCTCGGTCCGGTGAACGTGATGCGAGACGGCCCCAGCGGGCCGTATCCGGACAAGGGCATGTTCGGGATCAACCTCCATGAGGGAGGCGACTGGGGCACGTCGAGCTTGGGTTGCCAGACCTTCCCGCCGTCCCAGTGGGACGACTTCTACGCCGACGCCAAGCGCGAGGCGCAGGCCGTCTACGGTGATCGGTGGAACAAGACCGCTATCACCTATGCCCTGTTCGATATGGCGGTGGAGGAGGCGCGGACCGTCGGCGTGCCCACGGTTGCTCCTCCCACGCCGGCACCGTCCCCGCCGACCAGCAAGGGCACCACGATCCCCGCCGACATCATCGCCGCGGCCAGGGAGTCGCAGGCGAAGTGGGGCATCCCCGCATCAATCTCGCTCGCGCAGTGGGCGGTCGAGAGCGGCCGGGGGAAGCATATGCCGCCCGGCAGCAACAACCCCTTCGGCATCAAGGCGCGCAAGGGCGATCCGAGCGTCGTCGTCCGCACCCGCGAGGTCGTGCGCGGTGAGACCATCTACATCAACGCCCCGTTCCGCAAGTTCGCCTCGTTGGCAGAGGCCTTCGACGAGCACGGCAAGCTACTCGCGACCGTTGGCGCCTATGCGAACGCCCGCACCCTGCTCCCGAATGTGGACGCCTTCGCGGACGCCCTCACCGGCGTCTATGCGACCGATCCCACCTACGGCACCGTCCTGAAGCAGATCATGCGCGGCGGAAACTTCTACCAGTACGACGACGCTAGCGTGATCAAGGCTGGCGAGTATCCCACGCTGCGGCGCGGAGTGAAAGGCGACGCGGTCGGCTTCTTGCAGGTCAAGCTCGGTGTCGTCGGCCCTGGCGATCCGGGTTACGGCACCTACGGCCCCAAGACCGAAGCGGCGGTCAGGGAGCTCCAGGGCGCCCACGGGCTGAACGTCGACGGCGTGACTGGTCAATTGACCTGGGCAGTGGTGCCGAAGTGAGCGCCCCCGGCATCCTCAAGGGCTGGAACAGCGCTGGCTGCTGCTGACCGTCTCGATATCGGAGCGCCTGTCGAAGCTGACCGGCCTACCGATCGACTTTCAGTTTCAGCCTCAAACCCACGCGAACAACCGCTTCCCCGGCCGCCGCAACGCTGTCGGCCTGCTCTTCCGAAAGAAGGAAACCGCAGAATGAGCAAACAAGAACAATCCGCGTTCGACGCCGGACCGCCCAAGGAAGGGGCGAAACATCGCGGGATCATCGGCCTTGCGACCCTCGCGTTGGGCGGCCTCGGCTTCATAGCCCTGTTCTTTGTCCCAATCCCCGAAGGCAATCGCGAGCCGCTGATGCTCGCGCTCGGGCTCGTACTCGGCTGGGGCGGGACCGTCGTCAATTACGAGTTCGGCTCAAGCCCGGCCGGCCGAAATGCCGCGGCGGCCGGCACCCGCTCGCCCACCGGCTGACAACCGAAAGGAGATCAAGATCATGAACACCACTCCCCCGGAGCCGCCCCCGGACGAGCCCCGTTACCAGTACGGCTCGGCGGAAGAGGATGCATGGCACGAGTACATGGATGGCGCCGGCACCCGTGATCCTGGCGGCCGCCGCACCAGGGCGATCAATGGCTGTGTCAACCAGTTCTTTGTGCTTCTCGCTCTCTTCGCGATCGTCGCCGGCATCAGCGCCTACGTCCGCGGCTCGCGGCCCACCGTTTCGGAGACCAGACAATGAACCCTTTTACCTCTATGAAGGCGGCCATCGGCTTCGGTGTGGCCATCGCGTTCGCCCTGCTTCTCGCCTGGGCCCTTCGCGTCGATCACCTTCGCGCCGAGTGGAAGAAGCAGACCGAGACGATCACGAGCGCGGTCGAAACGGCAGCTGGCCTCCGCAACCTGAAACCGAAGGACGCGGCGGCGGCAGTCGCCACCATCGCCGGCAACCTTCGCACCTGCCGCGAGAACGGTGCCCGGCTGCAATCCACCATAGACGACCAGAACAGGGCCGTGGAGGCGCTACGCCGCGATGGGGCGGCAAGGATCGCTGCGCTCGATCGTGCTGCCATAGACGCGCGCCAGGGGGCTCAGGCGGCCCTACAGCGCGCCGCTGCCATCCTCGCCAGCCGCGGCACTGGCGACGACTGCGCCGACGCTGAAGCGCTGATTAACAGGGAGATTGCCCGATGAAACGCCCCATCCTGCTCATGTCCGTCCTGCTCGCCGGCTGCGGCACCACCGCTGCCCGCGTCCCGATTGAACCGACGGTTCGGATCGTGGAAGTCCGCGTTCCGGTCCCGCAGCCTTGCCCGGCGCTGGAAAGGATCGGCCCGCGACCGGACTATCCGGACAGCAACCCGGCGCTCGCTGCGGCGATCGGTCTCGCCGCCAAGGTCCGGCTTCTGCTGGCCGGCCGCGTGCAGCGGATCGCGCGAGAGGAAGCGGCGGAGGGGGCCATGGCGGCTTGCGCCTCCCCGCCGGTCGATCCGCCCGGCGGCTGATCCGAGCCGACTGAAGGCAGGCGGGGGCTCCGGCCCCCGCTTTTTTTGTGCCTGCTCTCGAAGCGTTCGCTATGTGTTCCGAATGGCCGAGCATCGACCGATTCTCCGAACCTGCGACTTCGGGCGGGTATTCGCCGAGGCGCGGATATGGTGCGATGCCTGCGGCCACGCCTTGTTCGTCGACCAGACCATTCTCAATCTGATGTTCCCTCAACCGCTTCCGCTCACCGGCGCGCTGACGAAGCTCGTCTGTAGCGAGTGCGGAGAGAAGAGCGTGAAGATCGAGATCGTTCGCAAGCCGCCGCGCTGAGTTGCCCGACCGCTTCGCGTTTTACAGCCGCTCGATAAGCTATTGATCTGGAACGCCGCGGAAATCGTGCGTTTTACGGTACGCGTGGCTGATTTCTGCCAAAGGCGGCAGCTTGGAAGGCTAGTGCTCTACCATTGAGCTATACCCGCTTGGGGCCCGTCGGGCCGCGCCGGCCTCCCTGCCAGAGCGGGCGTTGCGGCGTCAAGCCGAGGAGATCGGGCCGGAAAGGCGCGACACAAGCGGCCTCATGCCAAAGCGATCAGCGCCAGGGCGATGACCGTGACCGCCACTATCTCGAGCTCGGCCGGCAGCGAACGCGGCGCGCAGAACAGGCACAGGCGCAGCATCTGGCCAAAGGTGAAATCGCGGGTCAGGCGGCACCCCATCCGGTTGTCGTGCGACCAGCGCACGTCCGCGCTCACGGCGCCGATCCAGGGGATGACCAGCCGGACCCGGCTGCCGGCCGCGATGTGCGCGCTGGTCACCGCCATGAAGCCCGACCGCGAGACGTTCTTCAGCGACAGCGCAAGATCGGGCAGGCCGTCTTGCTTCAGATAGACTTTGCCGAAGGCCGGCATCCGGTTCTGGCAGCGGACGATATAATGGGCGGCCGAGACCAGCCGGGTCGAGAGAGCGCGCAACGATCGCTGTTCCTTGTGCCGTGGCAGGCCCCGCCGGCGGGCGCCGCATCGAGCCGCTAGCCGGGATCGTCTAAGATCGGGTTAAGCAGGGACATTCACACCTTTGCCGCAACTTTGGCCTCCATTTGGGACAATGGCCCCGGTGTCGTCACTGGCGCGGGACTTCCAGCGATCGTCGCGCTATAGGCGGAACGGGGCATGATGAGATTGTGCGGGGGCATGGTGGGGCTGGAGCATTGCCCATGACGACCGCCGCGAAAAGCGGCAACGGCGCCGCCCCGCCGTTCGAGGATATTGTCGCCGATTACGGGCCGCTCATCTCGCGCATCGCCTCGTCCTACGAGGCCGATCCCAGCCTGCGCGAGGACCTCACCCAGCAGATCTTCCTGGCGGTCTGGCAGGCTTTGCCCTCCTGGCGCGCCGACGCCTCGCTCAAGACCTTCATCGCCCGGGTCGCGCAGAACCGCTCGATCTCCTTCGTCACCAAGCAGGTCCGCCTGCCACCGGTCGCCGAAATCCCGGAGAAGCTCGAGGCCGACGCGCCGAACCCCGAAGAGCATGCGATCGAATCCAACGAGCGCGAGATGCTGATGAAGGCGACGCGCGAGCTGCCTTTGCCGCAGCGGCAAGTCATCATCCTGGTGCTCGAAGGTTTTACTTACCCGGAAATATCCGAAATGCTTGAGATCGCGCCGAATGCCTTGGCGCTCAGGCTGTCCCGTGCCAAGGCTGCACTCAAGTCGATGCTGGAGCGGAGTGAATGACCGACCTCGACCTGGACCGTCTCGGCGACGTCTGGCGCCAGCAGCCCAATCCGGCCGAGATGGAGCGGCTGCGGCGCAGCGCCGCTTTGGTGAGCCGCCGGGCGCGGCTCGCGCGGGTCGTCGACATCGCCGCCGCTCTGGCGCTGGCGGCGGTAGTGATCCTGCTCGTCCTCTCCAATCCGAAGATCGGGACGTTCCTGATCGGCGGCGCCGCGATCCTGGTCCTGCTCGGCAGCAACATCCGGCTGCGCAACCTCAGGCAAGTCGAGCTCAAGAGCCTGAGCGGCAGCACCGAGGACATGCTCGACCAGACGATCGAGCGCATCGAAACCACGCTCAAGCACCACCGGCTGAGCCTGATCATCGGCGGCCCTGCCTTCCTGGCCGGGCTTCTTTCCGCCACGTCGGCGGATTCCAACTTCATCCGCACCCTTCTTCCGGCGTTGCACGAGATCCCGACCTCCCGGGCGTGGCTGAGCGCGCTGGGCTTTGGCGGCGCGGCGATCGCCACCGTGATCATCTTGCTGGCGATCAAGCGCGGACGGCGCGAGCTGGAGCGGTTGCGGGCGATGCGAGAAGCCTATCGTCACGAGCACGATTCGACGACATCGTGATCTGCATCTCAGTCTAGGTAAACGGAACCTGTTCGGCGCTTTAGCAAAGTTTCAACGCCTTTCCGATACATAGCCTCCCGTCGAAGCACATCTAGGGAAGGCAAGACATGGACAATTTTCGCATCACGGTCGAGGATCTTCCAGAGCTCGAGACCGAAGTGGCGGTTTCCGGCGCGGTCAAGCAACAGGAGGTCGGCGGCTACACGTGCCTGTTCGTCGCGTTCGGCATCGTCGCCGGCCTCTAAGCCAGGTCAACATGACTGCGGCCCGGCGCGCGAGACGGATCGAATCCGCCACCGCCGGGCCCGGTCGCTCCAGCATCCGGTGGCGCAACCATGATCGTCGGTGAGGACCTCAAGGCCTGGCTCGCGGATCGCCCGCGCCAGCGGGCGACGGTGGCCGCGGTCGACGCCTTCAGCCGCGACTGGGACCTGGGCCGGGTCCACCGCCATTTCAACGCGACCTTTTCCGGCATCGCCGCGCCGACCGCCGAAAAGGTCGCCGCCGCCGCCTGCGCCGTGTTC
Source organism: Allosphingosinicella sp. (assembly GCA_035543935.1). Classification (GTDB taxonomy): domain Bacteria; phylum Pseudomonadota; class Alphaproteobacteria; order Sphingomonadales; family Sphingomonadaceae; genus Allosphingosinicella. The sequence continues at coordinate 5,158 of DATKIV010000049.1, read as the reverse complement.
GCCGACGATGGCTGGGTCGACGTCCTGGTCGATAGCCTCGCCGCGAAGATGCGAGCGGACCCCTATTTCGAACCTGCCTTCCGTCGGATGACGACCGACGTCCACAACGGGCTGCTCGTCTACGAGAGTCCCCTGGTCTCGATCGCCGCCGGCGTCAGCACCGCCGCCCAGCTCGCCGCCAAGAAGACAGCGCCGAACCGCGGCGCGACCTCCGTCGGCTTCAGCGGCCAATATTGCGTCTTCAAGTTCGTCAAGGCGGGCGGCGCGCGCTTTTCCTTCTGGGAGGCGCCGCCGATCACCGCCGGCTTCACTGCCGCCCAGGCCGGACGCTGCGAGCGCACCGGCGAGCGCGACATCGAGGATGGCGAGATCCTCGTGATCGACGGCCGCCGCCAATCCTATGTGGTCGAGCGATTGCGCGGCAACATGCTCATCCTCCAGGTCGCGATCGCGCTCGAACGGGCGCCGGTCAGCGTCGAATATGATTCGGCGAACCGCACGTTCGTCGGCTGCAGCGCCGTCGACGACACCGCCTCGCGCATCCAGATGGTCACGACCTTGCTACGCAAGCTCGGCTGCGACGCCGCGCTGCCGGCCATGGCCGATCTGCTCGATCATCCCGATTTCTTCGTGCGCTGGCACGTCATGCGGGAAATGCTCGGCGTGGATGCCCGGGCCGCTCTCCCTTATTTGAAGCGCATGGCCGCGACCGATCCCCATCCCGATCCGCGCCGCGCCGCGCGTGCCGTGCTCGACCGGCTCGATGCCCCGGCCGGCAAGCGGCAGGCCGCCTGACATGCCTCGCATCATCCCCTGCCCCGACGAGGAGGCGATCGAACTCGGCGACCTGATCGAGGCGCTCAACGATCCGCGCTTCGACCCGCGCGACGAGGACGGCTTCGCCGCCTTCGGCCCGCTCTTGAAGCGGCTCGCCAACAACCGCGCCTTCCTCGCCGACATCGCGCTCGCCGAGCTCAAGGACCGGTGCGGCGGCCAGAGCGGCAACCGCTATTCGAGCCAGGTGATCATGCTGCACCGCGCCTCGGAGAAATATTTCATCCGCGCCAATTTCTGGCCGAGCCCTCGCGACAGCGTCTTCAAGGCGAGCGGCACCTCGCCTTTCTTCTACCATGTGCCGCACGATCACAATTTCTCGTTTTTGACGGTCGGCTATCTCGGGCCCGGCTATTGGAGCGATTATTACGAATATGATTATGGCGACGTCGTCGGCCTTCCCGGCGAGACGGTCGACCTGCGCTTCGTCGAGACGTCGCGGCTCGAGCCCGGCAAGGTGATGCTCTACCGGGCCCACAAGGACGTCCACAACCAGCTCCCGGCCGACGAGCTCTCAATCTCGCTCAACATCATGGAATCGACGCCGGGCATGCCCTTCCTCAGCCAGTATCGGTTCGACGTCGAAAAAAGCATGATCGCGGGCATCCTGACCCGGACCGCGACCGAATCCCTGCTCGCGATCGCGGCCAATCAGGGCGGCGGCAACGGCCGCGACCTCGTCGAGAGCTTCGCGGCGCGCCACCCTTGCGACCGAATCCAGTTCGCCGCCCTGCGCGAGCTCGCCGCCGCCGCGCCCGACGTCGACAGCGGGCTCGCGGTGCTGGCCCGCGGCCGCGCCTCGCCCGACGCCTTCGTCGCGGGCATGAGCGCCCATGAAAGCGCGCGGATCGCCGCGAACCGGGCCTGGATCGAGCGTTGAGCGGGGGGCGGCGCCGCGAACGGCGTCAGGCGGTCGGACAAGAAGCGCCGCTCAGTTCCTGAGCCGCGATGGCGCTTCCTCGGTTGCCCGTTCCTCGATCTTCCCAGGCACGGTCCATCGAATTCCCGAGGGCCTGGTGGCGTCGTTCACGGCCTGCTTGGCCCGAACGGCGTCATCGACGGCCTCGGACTCGGTGTCGCGCCACGGGCCCGTGAGAACGGGAGTCCGATATCGGTAACGGCGCACGGCTTGCTCCTCCACCCATGTTAGTCTCCGATTAACCGTAAATCTTTCGCCGCCCCGGCGCTTTTCCAGTAAGCTGTTCAGGAACAGGGATTTGTCGCGAGAGATTCCTTTTGTACCGGGTCGGCGATAGGGACTGTTCGATGACTGACAGGCTCCAGCGCCGCGAGGCCCGCTCGGCCCTGCGCCGATTTCTCGATACCGAGGCGGCGGGCGGACTCGTCCTCGTCGCCGCCTCCGCTCTCGCTTTGGTCCTGGCGAACGGCGCCTGGGGCGAAGCCTATCGCCACCTCCTGCACATGGAGACCGGACCGGTCCTGGCGCCGCGGATCGGGCCGATGAACGTCCACCTGTGGATCAATGACGGGCTGATGGCCTTGTTCTTTCTGCTTGTCGGGCTCGAGATCAGGCGCGAGTTCGCGGACGGGCAATTGGCGAGCCCGCGGGCGCGGCGGCTGCCGCTGATCGCGGCGGCGGCGGGCATGGCTGTGCCGGCCTTGATCTATCTCACGGTGGCCGGCGCCCAGCCCGGCCTCGCTCGCGGCTGGGCGATCCCGGCCGCGACCGACATCGCCTTCGCTTTGGCCGTGCTCGGCCTGCTCGGGCCGCGCGTGCCGGCCGCGCTCAAGCTCCTCCTCACCGCCATCGCCATTGCCGACGATCTCGGCGCGGTCGTGATCATCGCTCTGGTCTATACCGACCGGCTCGATCTCGCGGCGCTGGCGGCGGCGGCCGGCCTGCTTGCCGTCATCTACGCGATGGGACGAGGCGGGGTGGCGCGCCTGTGGCCCTATCTGATCGCTGCCGCCTTGCTCTGGTATGTCGTCCTGCTTTCGGGCGTCCATGCCACCGTCGCCGGCGTGCTCGCCGCCGCCGTCATGCCCGCGGCGGTGGTGGATCGGCTCGAGCACAAACTGGCGCCCTGGGTCGCCTTCCTGGTCGTGCCCCTGTTCGGCTTCGCCAATGCCGGCGTCCCGCTGGCCGGCTTCGATCCCGCCGCCTTGCTCGCGCCGCTGCCGCTGGGCATCGCCGCCGGCCTCTTCCTCGGCAAGCAGATCGGGATTTTCGGCGCGGTCCGGCTGGCGGTCCGATTCGGGCTGGCGCCGGCGCCTTGCGGCGCGACCTGGCTGCAAATCTACGGCGTGGCGATGCTGTGCGGCATCGGCTTCACGATGAGCCTGTTCATCGGCGCCCTCGCCTTTCCGGCCGATCCGGGGCTGGTCGAGCAGGCCAAGATCGGCACCCTGGCCGGGTCTTTCGTCTCGGCGCTGGCGGGCTACGCCCTGCTTCGTCTCGCACCGGTCCGGCGGGCTCCCGCCGACGCCGTCCCAAGCGATTGACCTCGTTCACAAAAGAGCCATGCGGCGAGGTTTAGCACTGGTATTGCGGCGCGGCGGCGACTACATCGCGCCGCTCGGCTCAATGAATGGGGTAATGTGCGCGGCACCTTTCGATGTGCGGCTCTGGTCGGTCTGGTGGTGAGCGCGTCCGCGCTCGCCCAGACGCGCACGTCCCAATCCCAGCCGTCGACCTCGAGCCAGTCCCCGACCCCCGAAAGGCCGCAGCCAATCGCTCCGCCCCGGCCGTCCGGCGTGACGGTGGCGCCGGTGCCGCCGCTGCGTGAGGCGCCCGCCTTCGCGCCCGGGTCCGCGACGCAGGAGCTGCCGACGGCGTCCGGGCGGCCGATGGACATCGACTTCGACGCCGATCCGGTGCTGCGCCTGCGCCGCGCCCAGGCCAGCTTCGAGCCGTTCCGCGCCGCCATCGCGCACGCGGTCGAGAATCATCCGGGCACCCTCGAAGCGGCGGCGGGCGAGGACGAGGCGCTCGGCGCGCTCGAGGAGGCCCGATCGGCCGAGCTGCCGACGGTCGACCTCAGCGTCACCTCCTACCGCGTCCTCTCGCGCGATTTTTCGGACGACCCGTTCAACATCATCGAGCGGTCGCGGCCGCGCCAGCGCACCGACGCGATTCTGAACGTCACTCAGACCATCTTCGATTTCGGCGCGACCCAGCGCCGTATCCTCGCCGCGGGCGCGCGCCTCAGGGCCGCCGGCGCCGACCTCGAGGCGCAGGCCGACCGGATCGCGTTGAACGCGATCGGCGCCTGGTACGACGTCTTCGCCTATCGCGCGATGGTTGCCCTGACCGAGGCCTTCACGGCCAACCAGCGCGATCTGCGCGCGGCGGTCCAGATCCGCGTCCGCGAAGGTGTCTCGGCCGAGGGTGACGTCGCCCGGGTCGATTCCTACATCGCCCAGGCCGAAACCCGCCTCGCCCGCTTCCGCCGGCTGCTCGCCAGCGCCGAGGCGCGCTTCGCCGAGCTGACCGGCGCGCCCGTCCCGGCCGGCCTCGAGCGCGCGCCCACCCCGGGCGGGATCGTCTCGAGCCGCGACCAGGCGGTGCTCGCCGCCGGCTCCACCCCCGCCGTGCGCAGCGCTCAGGCGGGCGCCGACGCCGGCGCCCAGGAAGCGCGCGCCGCCCGCGCCGACCGGCTGCCCACGATCACCGCCGGCATCGACGCCGGCCGCTACGGCGTCATCGAGAATGACCGCGACTATGACATTCGGGGCCGCGTCGCCCTGCGCTACCGCATCTTCGGCAGCGCCGACGCCCGTTCCGAACAATATGAGGCCCGCGCCCGCGGCGCCGAGGCCCGCTTCCAGCGCATCCGCGAGGAGGCCGAGCGCGACGCCGCCATCGCCTGGTCCGACGTCCGCGCGCTGGAGGCGCAGCTGACCGCGCTCGAGGCCTCCTACATCGCCAGCCGCCGCTCTCGCGACGTCATCGCCGAGCGCTTCCGCGTCGCCCGCGGCACCTTGTTCGACGTCGTCGCCGCCGAGGACGCCTATTTCGAAAGCGCCACCGCCTACATCCAGGCGTTGGCTGAATTGGACGCCGCGCGCTACGTGCTGCTATCCCGCATGGGCCGGCTGCTCGATCTGCTCGAGGTCGATCCCGACCGGCTCAGAGGTGAAGGGTGAGCGAAGAAAATCTTATCAAGGCTCCGACGCCGCGGCTCGCCGCCTGGCTGGTGGAACCGATGCGCAGGAACCGCGCGACCTATTGGAAGGTCGCGATGGCGGCGGTCTTCATCAACATCTTCGGCCTGTTGACGTCGCTGTTCACGATGACGATCTACGACCGCGTTGTCCCCAACAACGCCACCTCGTCGCTGGTCGCGCTGACCATCGGCTTCGC
>DATKIV010000048.1:0-33453 GCA_035543935.1 Allosphingosinicella sp. | reverse complement strand
AGGTGATCGGCCGCTGCCCGGTCAGGGGATGGCCGCGGGCGATCCAGCGGCGCGAATGATATTCGACGCTGACGTCGCCCCAGTCGGGCGCCTGGCAGCGTATCTCGATCCGCTCGCCATCGGCGCGCAAGGTGGCGGTCGCCCGCAACCGGTCGGTGATCGCGTCCCGCACGACCTCGACCGTCATCGGCGCCGGCTCGGTTGGGGGTGCCGGCTCGGCCTGGGTCGCGGCAAGGGCCAAAGCGATCAAAATCATTCGAAAACACTCCGTTGCCGTTCGAATAGGTCGCGAAACGGCGCGGAGCAACCGCGCTATCCGCGCGGCTATTCGCGCGAAGCTTTGGCTTGCGTCTGCGGACCGTCGGGCCTACATCGCGGGCGAAAGCCGGCCGCTCCGTGAAGGGGCGGCCCTAATTGTTTCTGGAGGACCACTTGGCCCAGCCGCTCATGCCACATGCGACCGCCAGCTGGCTGGTCGACAATACCGCGCTCACCTTTCAGCAGATCGCCGAATTCTGCGGCCTGCACATATTGGAAGTGCAGGCGATCGCCGACGACACCGCCGCCACCAAACTCACGGGCCGCGACCCGTTGCGCTCGGGCGAGCTTACCCAGGAGGAAATCGAGCGCGGCCAGTCCGATCCCGATTACAAGCTCAGGATGCAGAAGGAACCCGACCAGGCGGTGCGCACCAAGGGGCCGCGCTACACGCCGGTTTCCAAGCGCCAGGACAAGCCCGACGGCGTCGCCTGGCTGATCCGCAACCATCCCGAATTGTCGGACGGCCAGATCGGCAAGCTGATCGGCACCACCCGTTCGACCATCCAGGCGCTGCGCGAGCGCACCCATTGGAACATCGCCAACATCCAGCCCAAGGACCCGGTCACCCTGGGCCTGACCTCGCAGCGCGAGCTCGACGCGGCCGTGGCCAAGGCCGCCAAGGCGCGTGGCGCCGAGGCGCCGGTCGACACCACCTTCAACGAGGACCGCGCCGCGCTGATCGAGGAGCTGCGCGCCGAACGCGAGACCCACGCCCGCGAGGCCGAGGCGGCGCTGGCCGCGACCGAAAGCAGCGAGCCGGACAGCCCCGCGGGCAATCTCGGCCGGGACATTGACGCGGCCTTCCGCAGCTAGGGGCATGGACCCCCGGCCCGCGGCCGCCGCGGCGCCGGATGCGTCGCTCGCCGACACGGCTGTTTCGCACCGCGGCCTGACCTATCCGCTCGGCCGCAACGGGCCGGGGACGGGCGAGGTCATCGCCATCGCCGAGGGCGTCGGCTGGACCCGTTCGCCGGTGCCCGGCTCGCTCAATCACATCAATTTGTGGCTGCTCGACGACGGCGACGGCATTGCGATCGTCGATACCGGGCTCGACATCGCGCCGGCGCGCGAGGCCTGGGAGGCGCAATTCGCCGGGCCGCTCGCGGCGCGCGCGATCACCCGGGTGATCTGCACCCATTTCCACCCCGACCATATCGGCCTCGCCGGCTGGCTGACCGAGCGCTTCGGCGTTCGCCTGTGGATGACGCGCGGCGAATGGCTGTTCGCGCGGATGCTGACCACCGACGTGCGCGAGACGCCGCCGGCCGAGGCCCTCGCTTATTGGCGCGCCGCCGGCTGGAGCGAGGAGCGGATCGCCGACGAAGCGGCGAAGGGCTGGGGCCGCTTCGCCTCCGTCGTCAGCCCGGTGCCGGTGGCGATGGTCCGCATCCAGGACGGCGAGGAGGTCGCGATCGGCGGCCGGACCTGGCGGGTGGTGGTCGGATCCGGCCATTCGCCCGAACATGCCTGCCTGGTCGACGAACAGGCGAAATTGATGATCGCGGGCGACCAGGTGCTGCCCCGGATCACGTCCAACGTCTCCCTGGGTCTCAGCGAACCCGAGGGCGACCCGCTCGGCGAATGGCTGGATTCGATCGCCAAGCTGAAGCTGTTGCCCGACGATTTGCTCGTCCTGCCCTCGCACGGCGAGCCGTTCACCGGCCTCCACGCCCGCCTCGACGCGCTGGACGCGGGCCATCGCGGCCGCCTCGACGCGCTCCATACGCATATCGCCGAACCGAAACGCGCGCTCGACTGCTTCTCCGTCCTGTTCGGCAGGAAGATCGACGACGGCATCCTCGGCCTGGCGACGGGCGAGGCGATGGCGCACCTCCGGCATCTGGAGGTCGAGGGGCGGGCGGCGCGCGAGGTGCGCGATGGCGTGCACTGGTATCGGGCGGCTTGAAGCGGCTCCTGCTCAGTCCGCCGTCGGGACCGGACCGGTCGCTGATCGGCCATCCTCTCGCCTTGCGGCCCGCCTTCGCTTGACCCTCGCGCCCGACCGGATCAAAGCTCCGGCGATGACTGACCCCGAAAATGACGTTGCCGAGCTCTCCTTCGAAGCGGCGCTGAAGCGGCTCGAGGAGATCGTGCGCAAGCTCGAAAGCGGCGAGGCGTCGCTCGACGACGCGATCAAGCTCTACGGCGAGGGCGACCGGCTCAAGCAGCAATGCGAGGCGCGTCTCCAGGCGGCGCAGGCGAAGATCGAGCAGATCCAGTTCGGGCGCGACGGCGCGCCAGGCGGCACCGCGCCCTTCGGCGGCGAATGACCCTGCGGGCCGCGCTCGAGGAGGTCAGCGCCGGCGTCGACCGCGCCTTCGATGCCCTTCTCGAAGTCCCCCCCGACGCGCGCGCCCGGCTCTACGAGGCGATGCGCTATGCCGCGATCGGCGGCGGCAAGAGGATCAGGGCGATGCTCGTCGTCGCCGCCTGCGACCTCTTTAAGGTCGGTCGCGAACGGGCGATGCGGGGCGCGCTCGCGGTCGAATGCATTCACGTTTACTCGCTGATCCACGACGATCTGCCGAGCATGGACGACGACGACCTCAGGCGCGGCAAGCCGACGCTGCACCGCGCCTTCGAGGAATCGACCGCCATCCTGGCCGGCGATTCGCTGCACGCGCTCGCCTTCGAGATACTGGCCGACGAGGCGACCCACGAGGATCCGTTCATCCGCTCGGAGCTGGTCGCGGAGCTCGCGCGCGCCGCCGGTCCGGCGGGGATGGCGGGCGGCCAGATGATGGACCTGATCGCGGCCGAAATGGGCCTCGACCTCGCCGCGGTGACACGGCTCCAGCAATTGAAGACCGGCGCCCTGATCGGCTGGTGCGTCGAGGCGGGCGCGATCATGGGCCGGGCGCCGGCCGAAGGACGCACCGGCTTGCGCGGCTATGCCCGCGACGTCGGCCTGGCCTTTCAGATCGTCGACGATCTGCTCGACCATGAGGGGCTCGAGGAGAAGGCCGGCAAGCGCGTCGGCAAGGACAAAGCGGCGGGCAAGCAGACCTTCGTTTCGCTGCTCGGGCCTGAGCGGGCGCGGCGGCAGGCCGAAATGCTCACCGGCCAGGCGATCGAGCATCTCCACGCCTTCGGCGAGGATGCCGACCTGCTCCGCGCCGTCGCCCGCTTCGCGGTGGAGCGCGACCATTGAGCCTTCGACAGGCTCGGCCCGAGCGGCTAAGAAGCGCGGCATGAGGACAGGCGTCTATCCCGGTACGTTCGATCCGATCACGCTCGGCCATATGGACATCATCCGGCGGGCCGCGCATCTGGTCGACCGGCTGGTGATCGGCGTCACCACCAATCCTTCCAAATCGCCCATGTTCACGGTCGGCGAGCGTCTCGCCATGGTCGAGCGCGAAACCGCGGGCATCACCGGCGGCGCCGGCATCAGCGTGGTTTCGTTCGATTCGCTCTTAATGGACTTCGCGGAGCGCGAAGGCGCGTCGATGATCATCCGCGGCCTGCGCGCGGTCGCCGACTTCGAATATGAGTTTCAGATGGCGGGGATGAACCAGCAGCTGAATGAGGAGATCGAGACCGTCTTTCTGATGGCGGGCGTGTCGCTGCAGCCGATCGCCTCGAAGCTGGTCAAGGAGATCGCCCTGTTCGGCGGCGATATCGGCAAGTTCGTGACGCCCGCCGTCGCGCTCCAGGTGCGCGCGCGGGTGGACGAGATCGGCCGAAAGGCTTGAGGCGCGCGCGCAGCCGCTTTAGAATCAATCGTTAATCGGGAATCGGGGTAAGAGAATGTCGCGTCTGGTATCGATCGTCCTGGCCATCACCGGCCTGTTCTTCGCGGCCGCCTTGCCGGCGCAGCAGCCGCCCGCGGCCACGGAGTTCAAGGCGGCGCCGCCGCCGCCCGCGCTCGAGGCCGACAATAGCTGGAACCTCGACCTTTCGACCGGCGGCCGGGTCGTGATCCAGCTCAGGCCCGACGTCGCGCCAGCCACCGTCGAGCGGATCAAGGCGCTGACCCGCCAGGGCTTCTACAACGGCCTCGCCTTCTTCCGAGTCATCGAGGGCTTCATGGCGCAGGGCGGCGACCCGCGGAACAACGGCACCGGCGGCTCCGAGCTGCCCGATCTCAATGCCGAGATTAACGGCCTGTTCCACGTCCGCGGCGCGGTCGCGATGGCGCGGGCGGCGGACATGAACAGCGCCAACAGCCAATTCTACATCATGTTCGTGCCGCGGCTGAACATGGACCACAATTATACCGTCTTCGGGCGGGTGGTGAGCGGGATGAACTATGTCGACGCGATCGAGCGCGGCGAGCCGCCGGCCCAGCCGAGCCGGATCGTCCGCGCTTCCCTGGGCTCACAAAACCTGCCGCCGCTCACCGCCGAGCAGCTCCAGGCCGAGACCGCGCGCCTCGCCGCAGCGGCGGCCGCGGCGGCGCCGGCGGGCCGGGGGGGCCAGCAGGTGCAGGGCCCCGCGGTGCCGCGGCCGCCCTCGATGCGCACGCCGGAGCCGGTCCGCGCGCCGGGCGCGCCGCCGCGGCGTCCGCGCACCTGATTGCGGGGTGCGCGTCGATCTCTTCGATTTCGCGCTGCCCACCGACCGGATCGCGCTGAGGCCCGCCGCCCCGCGCGATTCGGCGCGGCTGCTCAAGGTGGCGGGCGGCGCCCCCACAGACCATGTCGTGCGCGAGCTGCCGGCGCTGCTGCGGCGCGGCGACCTGCTGGTGTTCAACGACACCCGGGTCATTCCCGCCCGGCTCGAGGGCCTGCGCGGGGCTTCTGTAGACGGCCTGCAGAGCAGGCCTGGGGCGCGGATCGGCGCCACGCTGCACAAGCGCGAGGGGCCGCGCGCCTGGCGCGCCTTCGTCCGCAACGCCAGGAGATTGCGCGAGGGCGACGAGGTCGATTTCGGCGCGGGCGTCAGCGCGGCGGCGAGCGCGCGCGGCGAGGACGGCTCGTTCCTGCTGACCTTCGCCGGCGACGAGCCCGTCGAGCTGCTGCTCGAACGGGCCGGGCGGATGCCGCTGCCGCCCTATATCGCCGGCCGGCGCGCGGCCGATTCGCGCGACCGCGAGGATTATCAGACCATGTTCGCCCGGGCCGACGGCGCCGTCGCCGCGCCGACCGCGGCGCTCCACTTCACCCCCGCTCTGATGGCGGCGCTGGCCGCGGCCGGGATCGGCCACGAGACGCTCACCCTCCATGTCGGCGCCGGCACCTTCCTGCCGGTCAAGGCCGAGGACACGGCGGACCATGTCATGCACGCCGAATGGGGGCGGATCGGTCCGGAAGCGGCGGCGCGGATCGAGGCGGCCCGGGCGGCGGGCGGACGGATCGTCGCCGTCGGCACGACGTCGCTGCGCCTGCTCGAAAGCGCCGCCGACGAGGCCGGGCGCGTGCAGCCGTTCGAGGGCGATACCGCCATCTTCATCACGCCGGGCTATGCTTTTCGCGCGGTGGACGGGCTTCTGACCAATTTCCATTTGCCGCGCTCGACCTTGTTCATGCTGGTGTCGGCACTGATGGGGGTGGAGGTCATGCGGGCGGCTTATGCGCATGCGATTGCGGAGGGCTATCGGTTCTACAGCTACGGGGATGCGAGCTTGCTGCTGCCGGCGTGACGCCGGTCGTGCGGCTGGGCGGGGATACTGTTCACGCGAAGGCGCGAAGGCGCGAAGGCGTAGCGCGGTCGAGCGGCCCCAGCCAATCTCCGTCACGGCCGGCGGGATCGCTCCCCAAGCGCGAAGGTGAGAGAGGGACGCAGGTGACTGTCCCCGTTTGACTATAGCAAAGGCAGTCGGATATTTTGTTCTTTAGTCTGCCTCGCACCGTATTATTGGGAATAGCTCGTACCAGCGTGATTCCACGTCAGTGACCATGTAAGTCGCGGGCTCAGTAATCTCTAGAGTGTAACGTTCTCCTGGGCCTATGGCAATGTCACCGAGGGTATCTGTACGAAATTCTCCAATTCTAACTTGAACATAGCCATTTGTCGAGTTATGGATTCTGAGCGTATACGGGACACAACCGCTCCAAGACCTGAGCCCGGGATCGGAGTTACCTCATCGACTATTCCACCGGCCGGGGCCGCAACGTGCCCATTAGTTATGATGAAGCTGTCTGTACCTTACAAAGAGTTATTCGTACCAGATTGATGCGTCACTACGTGTTCTGTTCCCGACACCTGTAAGATGATTGTTTCTGGAACATCATGATGCGCAGCGTTGTCGGGGCTCTTAAACAGGCGAAGGGCGGTATCTCCGAAGGAAAGAATGGCGGTTCCAAGGCTCACAAAGGCCACTAGCGTAATGATCCATTTTGCACTCGCCTTGCGCATCGTTCCTCCGGGCCGCTAGAGTACCGCGTAGCCCCCCGCTCTTGCAACCGCGCCGCCCAAGGCCAAAGCGCTGGCCATCTTTCGCAGGGGACACGTACTTTTTCGCGAAAAAGTACGTGTCCCCGGCCCGTGATGAAATTCACCAGCCAAGCGGTTCCTGCGAAATGGTGGAAAAAGGGGACAGTCACAGTGACTGTCCCCTTTTCGTGCGGAGGCCCGCTTCGCGGGAATGACGTAGGGATGGGAATCCTATTTGGTTCTGTTGCTTGTTTTGTAGGAAACGATCCGGTAATATTCCGCGCTGAGACGAATCACTGGCGCGGGGCGCATATGGACGACAATGGTGGGCGGCGGCCTTATGCGCGGTTGAGCGGGGAGGGGCGGACGCTCTTTCTCAAGCTGTTGCGGGAGACCGGGAACCGGCGCGCGGCGGCGGCGGCGATCGGGGTGGAGGCGCGGCTGATGGATCAGAGGCGCGAGCACGATCCCGAGCTGGACCGGGATTGGCGCGCGGCTCTGGACGAGGCGCATCTTGGGCTGGCGCTGGCGAAGGGGCCGTTCGATTGTCCGCAGGGCAAGGCGCTCAACACTATCCGGCGCGGCAGGAGCGGGCGGCTCCAGCTGGTCGCGGCTGGGGAGGAGCGCTGGAGCGCCGCGGTCGAGGAGCGCTTCAAGGAGGCGCTGCGGGCGTGCGGCAACGTCCGCGCGGCGGCGCGGGCGGTCGGCTTCACGGAGAGCGCGGTCTGGCAGCGGCGGCGGGCGTGGCCGGCCTTCGCCGCGATGCTCGAGGAGCTGCTCGAGGAGGCCGAGCTGACGCTCGAGCTTCGGATCGCCTCGATGGGGAGCAATGTGCTGGGCGGAGCGGAAACGGGGACAGTTGCGAGCAACTGTCCCCCTGGGGAGGGGGCGCCGCCGCCGCTGCCGTTCGATGCCGATTTCGCGATGCGGTTCCTGAAATGGCGGGAGGAGAAGAGGCGTGGCGGCGGGCGCTGGGCGCCGCGCGCCAGGCCGCCCTCGATCGAGGAGGTCACCGCGAGGATCGTCCGCAAGGTGGAGGCGATCAAGCGGCACCCGCGGCGGAGCGAGGGTGCAAAAGGGGACAGTCACAGTAACTGTCCCCCCGATGAAAAAGGGGACAGTCACAGTGACTGTCCCCGGCGACGAGTAACTGTCCCTGGCGATTGATAGTTGACAAAGTCAACCAATTCGCGCGATCAAAAGGCGATGGACGAGGCCGTCGCAGCGCTGCGCGCCTTCACGCGCTTCTACACCCGCTCGGTGGGCGCGCTCGGAGCGCATTATCTGGGCAGCGACCTGACGCTGACCGAGGCACGCCTGCTCTATGAGATCGCCAATCGCGAAGCGCCGCTCGCCGCCGCGCTTCAGGCCGCGCTCGGGCTCGACGCGGGCTATGTCAGCCGCATGCTCAGGCGCTTCGAGGCGCGCGGCTGGATCGCGCGCGGCCGCGGCGAGGACAGAAGGAGCCGGCCGGTCAGCCTCACCCCGGCCGGCCGCGCCGCCTTCGACGCGCTCGACGCGCGCACGCGGGCCGACGTCGCCGGCCGGATCGCGGCGCTCGGCCCGGCCGACCGCGAGACCCTGGTGGCGGCGCTGGGCGCGGTGACCGGGCTGCTCGGCGGCGGCGATGCGCCCTGGCATATCCGCACCTTCCGGACCGGCGACCTCTTCACGATCGCGGCCCGCCAGTCGATCCTCTACGAGCCCTATGGCTGGAAGCGGCCGATGGAGATATTGCAGGGCGAGGTCACCACCGCCTTCCTCAAGGACTTCAAGCCGGGCCGCGAGCAATGCTGGGTCGCCGAGCGCGCCGGCCTGATGGCGGGCGCGGTGGTGCTGGTCGATGCCGGCGGCGATGTCGGCCAATTGCGCCTGCTCCACGTCGAGCCCTGGGCGCGCGGGCTCGGCATCGGCAGCGCTTTGGTCGCCGCCTGCGTCGAATTCGCGCGCGAGGCCGGCTACGCGCGCATGCGCCTGTGGACCCACACCATCCTCGCCAGCGCGCGCCGGATCTACGAGGCGGCCGGCTTCACGATCACGGAGACGGCGGTCCACCACGAATTCGGCGAACCGGTCCAGGGCGAAACCTGGGCGCTTGAACTGACGCCCTGAGCGGCTAAGCCGCGCCAATGGCCGGCCCCCGCTTCGCCTTCTCGATCGCCGCCACGGACGGGCGCGCCCGCACCGGCACGATCGCGATGCGGCGCGGCGAGATCAGGACGCCGGCCTTCATGCCGGTCGGCACCGCCGCGACGGTGAAGGCGATGAAGCCCGAGGCCGTGCGCACGACCGGCGCCGACATCATCCTGGGCAATACCTACCATCTCATGCTCCGCCCGGGCGCCGAGCGGATCGCGCGATTGGGCGGCCTGCACGCTTTCATGGGCTGGGAGCGGCCGATCCTGACCGACAGCGGCGGCTATCAGGTGATGAGCCTCTCCGAGCTGGCCAGGGTCGGCGAGGAAGGGGTGGCGTTCGCCAGCCATCTCGACGGCAGCCGCCATTCGCTCTCGCCCGAACGCTCGATGGAGATCCAGGCCTTGCTCGGCGCCGACATCGTCATGGCGTTCGACCAGCTCGTCAAGACGACCGACACGCCCGCCGCCCAGCGCGAGGCGATGGAGCGCTCGATGCGCTGGGCGCGGCGTTCGCGCGACGCCTTTGCCGGCGCCGGCGCTTTGTTCGGCATCCAGCAGGGCGGACTCGACGAGGAGATGCGCCGGGCTTCGGCGGACGCGCTCACGGGCATCGGCTTCGACGGCTATGCGGTCGGCGGGCTTGCCGTGGGGGAGGGGCAGGCGGCGATGTTCGCCTGCCTCGATTTCGCGCCGGCGCAATTGCCCGCAGCGGCGCCGCGCTATTTGATGGGCGTGGGCAAGCCCGACGACATCATCGGCGCGGTCGAGCGCGGCATCGACATGTTCGATTGCGTGCTGCCGACCAGGAGCGGGCGCACCGGCCAGGCCTTCACCCGGGACGGCCCGATCAACATCCGCAATGCGAAATATGCCGAGGACGAGACCCCGCTCGATCCCGAGTCGCCGGTCGCCGGCTGGTCGAAAGCCTATCTCCACCACCTCGTCCGCTCGGGCGAAATCCTGGGCGCGATGCTGATGACCGAGCACAATCTGTGGTTCTATCAGCGCCTGATGGCGGATTTGCGCGGCGCGATCGCGCAAGGCCGGCTCGCCGGTTTCGCGGCCGGATTCCGGGCACGCTACGGTCCCGGCCCGGCCGCGTCGTAGCGCCAGGTTGGGACCGCTCTCCAGTACAAGAACTATTCCTCGCTATCCCGTTTACAGTATGACCTAGAAGAGCTACAGTCGACTTACCGGCAAGTGAGTCTCTTCACAGGCGTGTGCAGACGACGTCCTCGTAACGGGGTCGAATCGAAACCATGCAGACTGGGGCCGCAACCATCGGTCGCGGTAATTCCCCAGCGGTCAGTTATTGGGAGCGGCAAAAATGGCGCAGGAACCTGATAAGGGAAAACCAGCTTCGGACAAGAACGACGACGCCCCCCAAACGGAGCAAGCTGGCGAAGCATCCGAAGACTCGGAGCCGTCCACGATCGAGCAGCACGTTGTCTATCACGTCAACGCGACAACCCAGGAAATCGAGAGGGTCGAAGAAGTCGATCCCGAGACCGGCGAACGCAAGGAGGTTAGCATGAGCGGTTACGACCCCTATGGTGGCTATGATCCCTATGGCGGCGGCTACGATCCCTCGGGCGGCTATGGCGGCTACGATCCCTCGGGCGGCTATGGCGGTTACGATCCCTCGGGCGGCTATGGCGGCTACGATCCCTCGGGCGGCTATGGCGGCTACGATCCCTCGGGCGGCTATGGCGGCTACGATCCCTATGGCGGTTACGATCCCTATGGCGGGCAGGGCGGCGGGGAATCCTACGGAGGCTATGATCCCAGTGGAATGGGCGGGGGGGATCCGGGCGCCATACCGCCGCTGGTCCGGCCGCCGCTGATCCGGCCGCCGCTGATCCGGCCGCCCATCTGGGGCCCGGTGATCCGCCAGCCGATCTGGGAGCCGGTGATCCGCCAGCCGGTCTGGGGCCCGGTGATCCGCCAGCCGATCTGGGGCCCGGTGATCCGCCAGCCGATCTGGGGCCCGGTGATCCGCCAGCCGATCTGGGGGCCGATAATCCGTCCGCCGCTGATTCGTCCGCCCCTTTTCCGCTGAGCGAAAACGGGTTCGGGCGAGGCGACTTGCCAAGGGCGCCGGGCGTCGCACGCCGTCCGGCGTCCGCGTCTCGCCAAAAAGGGGACCAGGATGGATTATGCGCAATTGCCCGCGCATCGCTGGATGCTGCGGGATCAGGTCAGGACGGCTGCCTTCCAGGAGGCCATCGCCGCCGTGGTGCGGCCTGGCGACGTCGTCCTCGACGTCGGCGCCGGCAGCGGAATCCTCTCGATGTTCGCGGCCAAGGCGGGCGCCAGGCAGGTCATCGGCGTCGAGCTGGAGCCGATCGCTTCGCTGGCCGCGCAGCTTGTCGGTTGGAACGGCCTCGCCGATCGCGTCACCATATTCCAGGGTGACGTGCGCTCGCTGCAGCTCGCCGAAAAGGCCGACGTGCTGGTGTCGGAGTGGATGGGGACGATCGGCGTAGACGAAAACATGCTCGGGGCCGTGCTCTGGGCGCGCGACCATCTGCTCAAGCCGGGAGGACGGATGATTCCGGCGACCGTCGAAGCCGTGCTGGCGCCGGTGGCGACCTCGCTCAGGCCGGACAGCGGCTTTTTCCATCGCCGGCCTTACGATCTCGAGCTCGGTCCGCTCGCCGAGGACGTCGTGAACGAGCTGTTCATGCTGCGGCGCCAGATTCGCGCCAAGGACATCGCCGCGCCTCCGCAGCGCCTGTGGGTAACCGACACGCGCAACGACCCTCCCACCGTCGTGCGGCAGCCTTACGAGGCGACGCTCGGCTTCGTGCTCCGGAAGCGGGCCAAGGTGTCGGCGCTCGCCGCCTGGTTCCGCAGCGATCTCGGCGGCGGCGTCGTCCTCACCAATGCGCCGGACGCTCCGGAAACCCATTGGGGGCAGCTGATGCTGCCGCTGGATCGCGAGATGGAGCTGGCGCGCGGCGCCCGCCTCGACGTCCGCGTTTCGGCACGGGTGGTGGGGCCTGGGCCTTTGATGTTCCGCTGGGCGGTGCGCGTCGACGGCGGCGCCTGGGAGGAGCATGACACCGGCGCGCCGGCCAAGGACGCCGCTCCGCCGCCGGAGCCGGAACGGTCGCCGCTCTGCGGCTTTCTCGCCGACCTCGCCGTCGATCCCGACCGGCTCTTCGCTTTCTATTCGGATCCGGACGCGGAGATGACGAGAGCCGGTCTGGACCCCGCTTTTCAGGCGGCGCTGAAGAGCCGGAGGCCCGAGCAGATCGCGCACGGCCTGTACCGCCGAGCGGCGCAATCATGACGGAGTCGCGCGGACGCCTGATCGTCGTCGGCACCGGCCTGCGCACGGTCGGCCAAATGACGACCGAGGCGATCGCCTGGATCAAGGCGGCCGACTCGGTGCTCTATGTCGTGGGCGACCCGGTGGCGGAGGAGATGATCCTGCGCCTGAAGCCGGACGCCATATCCCTTCAGACGCTCTACTCGACGGATTCGAAGCGCATCGACACCTATGAGATGATGGTTGAGCGGGTCCTCGAAAGCGTCCGCGGCAACAGCACCACCTGCGCCGTCTTCTACGGCCATCCGGGCGTGTTCGTTTACCCCTCGCACGCGGCGATCCAGCGCGCGCGCGCGGAGGGCTATCCCGCGGTCATGCTACCGGGCGTCTCCGCGGAGGACTGTCTGTTCGCCGACATCGGCATCGACCCGGCGGAGACCGGCTGCAGCTCCTACGAAGCGACCGACTATCTCTTCCACCAGCGCCCCACCGATCCCGCCAGCGCCATGGTGCTGTGGCAGATCGGTATCCTCGGCAATGACGGCTACAATCCGGGGGGCCGCTACGAAACCCCGCTGATGCCGCTGCTGATCCACAAGCTCGGGCGGCATTACGGTCAGGATCATCGCGTCGCCGTCTACGAAGCCGCCGTTCAGGTGGGCTGCCTGCCGCGGATCAGCTGGATCCCGATGGCGGGGCTGGCGACCGTCGAGCTCACCGCCGCATCGACGCTGTACATCCCGCCGGCGGCGCCTTCCCAGCCCGACCACGAGATGTTCGCTTATGCCGAAGCGATGGGCATCAATCTGGGATAAGCGGCGGCGGGACGTCGGCGAGCGCCGGCTCAAAAGAGCGGGCGGCTCTCGCTGCCGTCGCCGATCAGCAGGCGACCCCGCGGGCGTCCGCGAAGGCGCGGGGCCAGCGAAGGGTTGGACGCATAGCTGCGCCCGTCGAAGCGGATTCGCGCCTCGCGCGGTGTTGCGCCGCCGCCGCGGACCTGGACGGCAAGGTCGTGCCAGCCGCGGTTGCGCGTGCTCAGCAGCCGCACGGGCGGATTGACGATGGTGAGCTCGGCGACCTCGCGCCACGAGCTGCCGGCCGGGGTGTAGATGTAGAGCGCGCAGCCGCCCGAGCCGCAGAAAAAGCCCGAGCGGAGCGACACCAAGGCTTCGTCGCGGCCGTCGCCGTTCAAATCGGCGAAGGCGCTGACATAAGAGGTATCGGCATGATCCGCGCGGGCCTCCGCGAAGCTGGCCTGGAGGAAGGTGCGCAGGGACTGGTCGCGCGATGGCTGGGCGGCGGCGGCCGGGCAGGCGAAGGCGAGGACGAGAAAGGCGAGGAGGGCGCGGCGAAGGGTCATCGCGTTTCGATGCCACATCTCCAAGCCGTCATTCCAGTCCTTCGGCGTAGCTCAGGATGAACCCACCTTCGGTGGAGCTGGAATCTCCTTTCCTTCCGGCGGCGATCAAGAAGCGAGTGAGATTCCAGCTTTCGCTGGAATGACGGTGGCGGATGTTCCGGCCGCCCCGGCCTTCGCTCAGCCGCCGAAGCCCTTGCCGAGGAAGCTCGGCACCGGGCCGTTCCAGCCTTCGTCGGCGGCTTCGGGCTCGCTCTGGCGCTCGCGGCGCGGGGCGCGCTCGGGCTTGCGGGTCTCGGGCTCGGGACGCGGCGCCCGGGCTTCCGGCGCGGCCGCTTCGGAGCGTGGCGCGCGCGGGGTCCGGGGCGGCCTGGCGGCGCGTTGCCGCGGCTCTCTCGGCTCGCGGGATTGGCGCGGCTGGCGGGATTCGCGCGGCTCGCGCGCCTCCTCCCCGGCCGCTGGCGCCGAAGCGGGAGCGTCGCCCATTTCGAGCAGCCTGGTGCCGGTCAGCTTCTGGATATTGTCGATCGATTCGGCGTCGGCGCCGGTCACCAGGGTGATCGCGATGCCGGTCTTGCCGGCGCGCCCGGTCCGGCCGATGCGGTGGACATAATCGTCCGGATGCCAGGGCACGTCATAGTTGAAGACGTGGCTGACCCCCTTGATGTCGAGCCCGCGCGCGGCGACGTCGGAGGCGACGAGGACGTTGATCTCGTCATTCTTGAACCGGTCGAGCTCGCGGATGCGGTCGGCCTGGGCCATGTCGCCCTGGATCTGGCCGACATTCAAATGGCCGCGCTTGAGGCTGGTGGCGAGCTCGCGCACCGTCGTCTTGCGGTTGCAGAAGACGAGCGCGCTGCGGACATCGCCGTTGCGCAGGAAATCGGCGAGCACGTCGCGCTTCTTGCGCGCGTCGACCCGGATCATCCTCTGGTCGATCAAAAGGTTGGAGGAGGCCGGGCGGGCGACCTCGATCGTCTTGGGATTGGAGAGGAAGCGGTCGGCGAGCTTCTTGATCGGCGCCGGCATGGTCGCCGAGAAGAGCAGGGTCTGCCGGGTCCTGGGCAGCTTGGTGCAGATTTCCTCGATGTCCGGGATGAAGCCCATGTCGAGCATGCGGTCCGCCTCGTCGATGACGAGCAGGCTGCAGTCGTTGAGCATGATCTTGCCGCGCCCGAACAGGTCCATCAGGCGGCCGGGCGTTGCGATGAGGACGTCGACGCCCTTTTCGAGCGCCTTGACCTGGTCGCCCATCTGCACGCCGCCGATGAGCAGCGCCATGGAGAGCTTGTGATGCTTGCCGTATTTTTCGAAATTCTCGGCGACCTGGGCGGCGAGCTCGCGGGTCGGCTCGAGGATCAAGGAGCGCGGCATGCGGGCGCGGGCGCGGCCTTGCGCCAATATGTCGATCATCGGCAGGACGAAGCTCGCCGTCTTGCCGGTGCCGGTCTGGGCGATGCCGATGATGTCGCGCATCATGAGGACGGAGGGAATGGCCTGCCGCTGGATCGGGGTGGGCTCGTCATAGCCCGATTCCGTCACGGCGCGGAGCAATTCGTCGGAAAGGCCGAGGTCGGCAAAGGTCATGGAAGGTCCGGGGTTTGGGCCGTCGCTTTTCGCGCAGGCGCTTCGCCGAGCCGCTTGTGCGATGAGGGCGGGGTTGTCAAGGTGAGGGTGGCTGTAGCCTTGCCGTTGGGCTGGCCGAGACGTATCTTTCCGCAGATGAACGCACGCGCCAAAGTCCTGCCGAGCGGCGACCTCGCCATCCCCAAGGATGTGCGCGAACGGCTGGAATGGGAGCCCGGCACGGGGAAAAGGGGACGGGGAAAAGGGGACAGTCACTGTGACTGTCCCCTTTTTTGCAGCCCGACGAGGATATCCTGCGTCTGCTCAGCGAGAGCGGTTGTCGCTTGGGAAAAGGGGACAGTCACTGTGACTGTCCCCTTTTTGCCGCTGGAGGAATACGTCGCCACAGGAAACGTCCCGCAGTTAGTGCGCTTATCAGCGTGAGGGAGGAAAGGGGACAGTCACTGTGACTGTCGCCTTTTTTGCAGCAAGTTTGGGAGCTCACCTTCGCCCAAGCCTGTCTCGCCGCGCTGCGGCGCGATGCGTTGCGGCCGGCGGGGACGGCGGCGCTATTGAGTGGGGACAGTCACTGTGACTGTCCCCTTTTTTGCCATGGAGGCATATCGCGTCCGCGCGAGTGCATGGCTAGCTAGCAAAGAGCGCGAAACTGCCCTTCGCCGAGGGCGCGGTGATTAGCGGGACGAGTAGCTCTCCGTAAGCATCACGGCCGCGCGGGCCGCAAGGTGCGGAAGCGGTCGATCTTGCATTCGCCGCCGGCGCGCGAGCGGATCGAATCGCGGTCGGCGCAGATCAGGCCGTCGCGCGTCGGGCTGATGTAGAAGCTGACATAATAATCGAGCGCGGGGCAGCGCCGCTCGAGCCGGGCGCGCAGGCGCGTGCGGTCGCGCAGGATGAGGTCGAAGCTCTGCTGGCGCATCAAGGCGGCGTGGGCGATCTGGCGGGCCGGGATGCAGCGCGGGCCGCGCTCCTCCTCCCAGGTGACCGGGCTGCGGCCCTCGTTCTGGCCTAGCTGCGACATGGCGGGCTGGCCGCCGCCCCCGGGCGAGACGCGGATGATGATCTGCTGGTGGATGGTCACCGTGCCGCCGGGCGGGCGCGGGCGCGGCTGCATGTCCTCGCTCCCCGACGAGACAAGCACCAAAAGGGCGGCGGCCGCCACCCGGATCACGCCAAAAGCTCCATCGCCGCCCGGCATCCATGCGCGCGGTTGAACATGGGATTAATTTGCCCCTCCCGCGGACCCATATTATCGCCGCCTCGATGGCCTACCCTCCGACAGCCCTGCTCGACAAGCTTGCCGCCTCGCTCGGGCCCAAAGGCTTCACCCGCGATGCCGACGAAATGGCGCCGCGCCTGAGCGACTGGCGCGGGCGCTATCACGGCGCCGCCGCGGCCCTGCTGTCGCCCGCGACGACCGCCGAGGTCGTCACGATCGTCCGCGCCTGCGCCGAGGCCGGGGTGCCGCTGGTGCCGCAGGGCGGCAACACGTCGATGGTCGGCGGGGCGACGCCCGACGCGTCGGGCGCCTCGCTGCTGGTCTCGACGCGGCGGCTGAACCGGATCCGCGGCCTCGACGCCGGCGCCGGCATCGCGGTCTGCGAGGCCGGGGTGATCCTCGCCGAGCTGCAGGCGCGGGCGTTGGAGAAGGGGCGCCGCTTCCCGCTCACCTTGGGCGCGCGCGGCTCGGCGACGATCGGCGGCCTCGTCTCGACCAATGCCGGCGGCACCCAGGTGCTGCGCTTCGGGCCGATGCGGTCGCTGGTGCTCGGGATCGAAGCCGTGCTGCCCGACGGCAGCCTGTTCGAGGGGCTGGCTGCATTGAAGAAGGACAATCGCGGCTACGACCTGCGCCAGCTCCTCATCGGCGCCGAGGGCACGCTCGGCATCGTCACCGCGGCGAGCCTCAAATTGGTGCCGGCGGTCGGGGAGCGCGCGGTCGCCTGGGTCGGGGTGGCTTCGGCCGCGGCCGCGATGAAGCTGCTGCGCCACCTCCAGGCGACATTGGGCGACGCCGTCGAAAGCTTCGAGCTGGTTCCGAAGAGCGCGCTCGACCTGGTGCTCGACCATATTCCCGGCACGCGGCCGCCTTTGGCCCGGCCCGCGCCGTGGAACGTCCTCGTCGAGGCGGTCGCGCCGATGGCTGCGCCCGGGCCTGAGCCGATGCTCTACGAGGGTCTCCATTCGGCGCTCGGAATCGGCCTGATCGGCGATGCCGCGATCGCCGCCAGCGAGGCCCAGGCCGAGGATTTCTGGCGCCTCAGGGACAGCATCTCCGAGGCCGAGAAGAAGGACGGGCCCGCCGCCAAGCACGACATTTCGGTCGCGGTCGAGGCGATGGCGGGCTTCATGACCGAGGCGGCCGCCGCGGTCGAGGCGCGCTTCGCCGGCACGCGGGTCAGCGCCTTCGGCCATCTCGGCGACGGCAACGTCCATTTCAACGTCCGCGCACCCGTCGGCGCGGGTCCGGACTGGCTCGAAAGCGAAAGCGAGGCGGTCAGTCGCTATGTCCATGATCTGGTCACCGCCGCCGGCGGCTCGATCTCGGCCGAGCACGGCATCGGCCAGATGAAGCGCGCCGAGCTGGCCCGGCTGGGCGAGCCGGCGCGGCTCTATGCGATGCGCGCGATCAAGCGGGCGCTCGACCCGTGCGGCATCATGAATCCCGGCAAGCTGGTGCCGCCCCTCGATTAAGCCCGGGAGAGCCTTTCGACGCTGCCCGGCAGCGGTCCGACGGGCCCGGTGAGGAGAGCCTTGCACAAAAGACCGTTCGCTCATAGACGGTTGCGCGGAAATTCCGCGGCTGCGCGAGCGCCGCTCCCTAATTTTGGAGAATCACTTATGGCGACCCAGCCGCCGCCCCCCAATCTGCCGGTCTTCTACAACAATCTGGCGCCGCTCTCGAGCTCGGTCCATTCCAAGTTCAAGATCCGTTCGTCCGACCGCGCCCCGCATCTCGCCAAGGCCAATGCGATCCCGCTGACGATCGACGAGTTCATGACCGCCCAGCGCCATTTCCCGATCGTCTTCTCGTCGGGCGACCTGCCGGTGCCGCTGGCGCTGATGGGCCTCAATGACGGCGTCAACGTCTTCGTCGACGACGAGGGCAAGCCGATCAATCCGGTCTACATCCCGGCCTATGTCCGCCGCTATCCCTATCTGCTCGCGCGGCTCGACCAGAAAGCGGAGGAGCTGTCGCTCTGCTACGATCCGACCAGCGACCTGATCGGCGAATCGGTCGAGGGCGACGCCTTGTTCGACAATGAAAAGCCGACCGAGGCGCTCAACGCCATCCTCAAATTCTGCGAGGATTTCGAGATCGCCGCCCAGCGCACGACCGCCTTCGTCAAGGAGCTGCAGGATCTCGACCTGCTGATCGACGGCGAGGTCACCATCCAGCCGGGCGATGCGCCGCAGCCCTTCCTCTATCGCGGCTTCCGAATGGTCGACGAGGAGAAGTTCCGCGACCTCAACGGCGACGTTCTGCGCAAGATCAACCAGAACGGCATCATGGCCCTGATCCACGCCCACCTCTTCTCGCTGCCTTTGATCCGCGAGGTGTTCGGCCGGCAGATGCAGCTCGGCAAGGTGCCCGAGCAGCTCCAGGCGATGGCGCCCGAAGGCGCGGCGTAAGGCGGGGGACAGTCACTTTCACGCGCGGAATGGGGACAGTCACTTTCACGCGCGGCGGCGCGAACTCTCGTCGCCGACCGCCTGAAAGTGACTGTCCCCTCTGTCCCCTCTCTCCCCTCTCTCCCCGTTCCGGTTTCCTCTTGAAACCGGAAATCGCCTTATTATCTTGAGGTAAGCGCCGCCGTATCCCCCCTTTACGCCGGCGCAATCCGCGCCCCTTCGCAAGCGGGGGCGCACCTCCCTGAACCTGGGCCGCCTCACGGAAACGTGAGGCGGTCTTTTTATATTCTACTCCGCCGCCAGCGCGTCCTGCCCCGCCAGCAGCCGCTGCTCGATCGCCTGGGCGACGCCGGCGATCAGCCGCGCCATGCCCTCGAAGCCCGGCCCCGGCGTGCGCAGGTCGGCGTCGAGATAGGCGGAGCGGTCGATTTCGATCTGGATGGCGTGGATGCCGCGCTGGGGGCGGCCGTGGCGGGCGACGATATAGCCGCCCGCATAAGGCGCGTTGCAGGCGGTGCGGTAGCCAAGCGCGCGCGAGGCCGCCGTTGCCGCGTCGAGCAGATCGGGGCTGATCGTCGTGCCGTGGCGGTCGCCGAACACGATCGTCGCGGTGCGCGATCCGTCATTGTCCGGGCGGTGGCGCGGCGGCATCGAATGGCAATCGAGCAGCACCGCTTCGCCGAAGCGGGCGCGCGCCGCCGCCAGCGCCGCCGCGAGCGCGGCGTGATAGGGCTGGTGAATGCGATCGATCCGCCGCTGCAGCTCGAGACGGGGGATGCGCTCGCGCCAGATCGGGCCGGCGCCGGTGATCCGCGACGGGATCAGGCCGAGCCCGCCCCTGGTGCGCGCCGACTGGACCAGGCTGCCGGCCGGCAAGGGCGGGGCGATCAAAGCCGGATCGATCTCGCGCTCCTCGCGGTTGAGGTCGATCTCGAGCCGCGGCGCCCGCGCGACGAAGGCGGTCATGCCGGTGGCGGTGGCGCGCCAGATCAGGCGGTCGACCAGCCGATCCTCGAGCGTCTCCAGCACGGCTTGCGAGAGCCGCGCGGCCTGGAGCAGATGGCGGCCATAATCGCGCCCGGCATGAGGCACCGACAGGACGACCGGCGAGGCCGGCCGCTCGGGCCCGATCCGGAAGAAGGGGGGAATGGAGAGCTCGGTCATGTCTGGACCACAACTAGGCCCGGTCTGGGACGGGTGCAATCGGGCGTTCGCAGGCGGCTGGCAAATCGCGATTCCTTCGCGCATATAGCGGCGAGGAGCTGTGATGCTGAGAATATTGCTCGCCGAAGACGACGAATCGATGCGGCATTATCTGGGCCGCGCGCTGGAGCGGTCCGGCTACAGGGTGGTCGCGGTCGACAACGGCCTCGCCGCTTTGCCGCTCCTCGAAAGCGAGCCGTTCGACCTCCTGCTGACCGACATCGTCATGCCCGAGATGGACGGCATCGAGCTCGCCCAGAAGGCGGCCGAGATCGCGCCCGACATCCGCGTCATGTTCATCACCGGCTTCGCCGCGGTCGCGCTCAAGGCCGGCCGCAAGACCCCGGATGCCAAGGTCCTCTCCAAGCCCTTCCACCTGCGCGACCTCATCGCCGAGGTCGAGCGCATGTTCATGACCGAGGACCAGCACGGGCGGCTTTAGCGGGCGGCGAAGGGGACAGTCACTTTCAGGCTGCCCGTGACGGGATTTCGAATCGCCGCGTGTGAAAGTGACTGTCCCCATTCCGCGAGGACGCCGAAACGGGCGCAACCGAGCCCTCACTGGAGCGTTGCAGAGCCCTGCTCGTCTTGGAAGGACCCGTCATGACTCATCAGCCGCCCATCCCCGAAGCCGCCCAGTCGCCTTATCCGTTGCACCCCGCTCCCATGCCCGAGCGAAGCCAGGCCGAAGAGGCGGCCCCGGCAGATGCCGGCGATACGGGCGAAGAGAAGGAGGCCGGCAGCCTCGCGGGCTGGGCAAGCGAGAACCGCGCCGGGCTCGGCGCCGCGCTCGGCATCGGCTCCGCGGCGCTCGTCGCGGCCCTGCTCTACACGCGCTACAATCGCCGCGACGAGCGCGACCGGCGCGCCGGCGCGGCCCGGAAAAGCCGAAGTTCGCCCAGGACGGCGTGAGCGCGCGCGCGGCGTATCAAACGGGCCCAGCCGGGGTTGCGCCCCGCCCGCGGCCTCGCTACATCGCGGGCCGCGTGGGCGTGTAGCTCAGTGGTAGAGCACTGTGTTGACATCGCAGGGGTCGCAAGTTCAATCCTTGCCACGCCCACCATTTTCCCTCCCCGCGCGCTCCCCCTAGCCACTGTGCCCGCGCTGTCGTAGCGTCGGGGCAGGGGCGGAACAGCTTTGGTGATAGGAGTGGAGAGTTAGATGAAGCCACCGGAGGGAAAGAGCGGCCATATCAGGCTGACCTCGCATCCCGGCTCGCGCGGGCCGGTGCGGTTCCCGCTGACCTGGGGCGCGAGCCCCGCCGCCGAGCGCGGCCCGGTGGTCGCGACGGTCAATTCGCGCGCCGACCGCAACGCGATCGGCGCCCATGGCGGCTCCTATTCCGTCTATCGCGCGCTCGCGATCTCCTCGGGCGCGATGGATCCCGACGCGCGCCCGGACTTCCAGGACACCTCGCCGGTCTGCGAGATCGGCCCGCATCCGCAATGGGGCGATCCCAGGAAGATCGTCTCGCTCGATCCCTGGGGGCACAGGGTGGCGCTGGATTTCGCCGATCTGATCGCCGAGGGCATCGACATCAGGCCCTCGATCGCGATCACCAAGGCGCGGCTGACGCTGGGCGAGATCCAGGGCGCGATCGCCGCCGGCAGGCTCGAGGTCGACGGCGAGATTGTCCACGGAGCGGGCGACGTCTCGGTGACCAAGATCGCGGTCGATCCGGTCTGGTGGCTGCCCGGCGTGGCCGAACGGTTCGAGGTCGAGGAATCGAGCCTCAGGCGCTGCCTGTTCGAGCAGACCGGCGGCATGTATCCCGAGCTTGTCACCCGGCCCGACCTCAGCGTCTTCCTGCCCCCGATCGGCGGCATGACGCTCTACATCTTCGGCGATCCGGCCTCGCTCGGCGACGGCACCAAGACGCTGACCTGCCGCGTCCATGACGAATGCAACGGCTCCGACGTCTTCGGCTCCGACATCTGCACCTGCCGCCCCTATCTCACCCACGGAATCGAGGAGGCGACGAGGGCGGCCCAGGCCGGCGGCGTCGGCCTCATCGTGTACAACCGCAAGGAGGGCCGCGCGCTCGGCGAGGTGACCAAGTTCCTGGTCTACAATGCCCGCAAGCGCCAGCCGGGCGGCGACCAGGCGGCGACCTATTTCGAGCGGACCGAATGCGTCGCCGGCGTCCAGGACGCGCGCTTCCAGCAGCTCATGCCCGACATCATCCACTGGCTCGGCATAAGGCGCATCGACCGGTTCGTGTCGATGTCGAACATGAAATATGACGCGCTCGTCTCCGGCGGCGTCGAGATTGGCGAGCGCGTGCCGATCCCGACCTGGCTGGTGCCCGAGGATGCCAGCGTCGAGATGGAGGCCAAGAAGGCGGCCGGTTATTTCACCCCGGAAGGGGCGCCGAGCGAGGATGCGCTGAAGAAGGTCGTCGGCCGCGGCCTCGGCAAGTTCTGAGGCATGGGCGGCTCCAGATCGTCATTGCGAGCGAAGCGAAGCAACCCAGTGCAGCGTCTGACGCCCGCTGGATTGCCGCGTCGCTTCGCTCCACGCAATGACGGCTGAGGGTTCCGGGATGCACGGCGCGACCGACCCGATACGGGGCCTGCTCAATGCGGCTGCCGTGCGCGAGCGGGCGCATGAGATGCTCGACCTCGCCGTCGCCGGCGAGGTGGCGGGCTGGACGGTCGACCTCGGCCGGCTCGACGCCGCCGCCGAGCTGGTCGCGTCGGTGACGCGCGAGCGCTTTCCCGACCTCGATATTCCCTTCCACGCCCGCAACCGCCATTTCGTCGCCGGCGCGCCGGTGCTGCCGGAAGGCGACCCGGCCGAGCGTGCGCGCGCCGCCTTCGATCTCGTCATCCTCTCGGTCCTGCTCGACGCCGGCACCGGGCCGGGCTGGCGCTACGCGGATCCGGTCGGCGGCGAGACCTTCACGCGCTCGGAGGGCCTGGCGGTCGCCAGCCAGCGCATGTTCGAGGCTGGCGATCTCGACGACCTGCCCAGGCTGGAGACGGCTAGGCTGGCGCGGGGCTTCCAGGTATCGCAGGACAATCCCCTCGTCGGCCTCGACGGCCGCACCGCCCTGCTCCGCCGGCTCGGCATGCAGGTGCTGGCGCGGCCGGACCTGTTCGCGGGCGGGCGTCCCGGCGGCCTCTACGACACGCTTGCCGCGCGGGCGCAAGGCGGCAGGCTGCCGGCGCCGGCGATCCTCGAGCTTCTGCTCGAGGCGCTCGGCCCGATCTGGGCGGACCGGATCGAGATGAACGGCGTCCCCCTCGGCGATTGCTGGCGCCACCCGGCGATCCGCCGCGGCGACGCCAGCGACGGCCTGGTGCCGCTCCACAAGCTTTCCCAATGGCTGTCTTATTCGCTGATCGAGCCGCTGCAGGAGGCCGGCATCGAGGTTGTCGACGTGGACGGGCTCACCGGCCTTGCCGAATATCGCAATGGCGGCCTGTTCGTCGACATCGGCGTGCTGCAGCTCGCCGATCCCGCCGATGCCGGCCGGTCCCATGGGGTCTCCGATCCGCTGATCGTGGCCTGGCGGGCGATGACCGTCGCTTTGCTCGACCGGCTGGCGCCGCCGGTGCGGGCCAGGCTCGGCGTCTCCGAGGCGGATTTTCCTCTGGCGCGAATGCTCGAAGGCGGCACCTGGACCGCCGGCCGCCGCATCGCCGCCGAGCGCCGCGCCGGCGGCGGCCCGCCCTTCAACATCATCAGCGACGGAACGGTATTTTAGGGTCTGCACTCGGGGCTGGAGGTGGTCGTGACGGGCTGGCATTTGTTGTCCAGCTAGGAGATAGGAGGGAGCGATGAATATTCATCGTGACCGACGCCTCCAGCCCCGAGTGCAGACCTTTATGGACGGATTGACGATCGTTTCGCACCCTCTGGTGCAGCACAAGCTCACCATCCTGCGCGACCGGACCAGCTCCATCCAGCTGTTCCGGACCGTCGTGCGGGAGATCGCGACCCTGCTCTGCTACGAGGTCACTCGCGACCTGCCGACCAATCCGATCCAGATCGAAACGCCGATCGCGGTCACGGAGGCGCCGGCGATCGCTGGCAAGAAGCTCGTCATCGCGCCGATCCTAAGGGCGGGCCTTGCCATGGCCGAGGGAATGCTCGACCTGCTCCCTTCGGCCCGCGTCGCCCATATCGGCCTCTACCGCGAGCCGGTTTCGCTCCAGTGCGTCGAATATTATTTCAAGACTCCGGAGGATTGCGCCGAGCGCCTGGTCATCATCGTCGATCCGATGATGGCGACCGGCCACACCGCCATCGCCGCCATCGACCGGCTCAAGGAGGCCGGCGTCGCCGAGATGCGCTTCGTCTGCCTGCTCGCCTCGCGGCCCGGCGCCGAGGCGGTCCGCGCCGCCCATCCGGACGTGCCGATCTGGGCCGCCGCCATGGACGAGGAGCTCAACGACCACGGCTATATCGTCCCCGGCCTCGGCGATGCCGGGGATCGGACGTACGGGACGCGCTAGGGCCGAATCGTCACCCCGGGCTTGACCCGGGGTCCATCTTTTTTCGACCCGCGCAAAGAGCAGGTGGATGCCGGGTCAAGCCCGGCATGACGAGGCGGAGCCTAGCGCTCGGCAGCCGGCACCCGAAGCCCGGTATAGTGGGCGATGAAGGCGTACATGTCGGTATATTCCTCGATCTGCTTGTCGGTCGGCTTGCCCGAGCCGTGGCCGGCCCGGGTCTCGATGCGGATCAGGTGGGGCGCGCCGTTGGGGTCGGCATGCTGGATGGCGGCGATATATTTGAAGCTGTGGCCGGGGACGACGCGGTCGTCGGTGTCGGCGGTGGTCGCCAGCAGCGGCGGGTAGCGCACCCCCGGGCGGATGTTGTGATAGGGCGAATAGGCCCTGAGCACCCGAAAGTCGGGCTCGCGGTCGGGATAGCCGTAATCGTCGACCCAATAGCGCCCCGCGGTGAAGCGGTCGAAGCGCAGCATGTCCATCACGCCGACGGTGGGCAAAGCGGCGGCGAACAGGTCCGGCCGCTGGTTGAGGACGGCGCCGACCAGGAGGCCGCCGTTCGAGCGCCCCTCAATGGCCAGGGTGCGGTTCGAGGCCAGCCCCTCGCGGATCAGATGCTCGGCCGCGGCGATGAAATCGTCGAAGCCGTTCTGCTTGTTGGCGCGCCGACCGGCATCGTGCCAGGCCTCGCCATATTCGCCGCCGCCGCGGATGTTGGCGACGGCGAGCACGCCGCCCATGTCGACCCAGGTCATCCATTTGGGCTGGTAGCGCGGCAGCTCGGGCGCGTTGAAGCCGCCATAAGCGTAGAGCAGGGTCGGCTGCGGCCGGGTGAGGTCGAGGTCGCGACGGTGGACCAGGAACATCGGCACCCGCGTTCCGTCCTTCGACCGGTAGAAGATCTGGCGGACCTGGAAGCGCGCCGGATCGAAGGCCAGGCGCGGCTCGGCGAAGGGGGCGGTGCGGCCGCTCGCGCTGTCGTAGCGGAAGATCGCGGCCGGCTGGGAGAAGCTGGTATAGGAGAAAAAGGTTTCGCCGCTCGATTGGTCGCCCTCGAAGCCGCCGACGCTGCCGATGCCCGGCAAGGCGACCGCGCCGGTGCGCGCGCCGGCGAGGGTGAAGGTGCGCACCTCGCTCTTCGCGTCGACCAGATATTGGCCGATCAGCCAGCCGCCGACGATCGAGGCGTCGTCGAGCGTCGCCCTGTCCTCGGGCACGAGCTCGCGGATGACGAGCCCGGGGCGGGCGATGTCGGTGGAGACGATGCGCCGGCGCGGCGCGCCATTGTTGGTCCGCCAGTAGAAGATTGTGCCCCGGTTGCCGAGATAGTGCCAGCCATGCTCGAAGCCGGTGACCAGCCGCCGCGGCGGCGCGTTCGGCCGGCCGAGGTCGATCAGGGTGATCTCGTAGCGGGCGTCGGTGCCTTCGGACGACGAGACGATCAGCCAGCGCCCGTCCTCGGACACCTCGGCGCGGTTGCTGAGCCGCGGCCGGTCGGGCGTTGCGAAGACGAGCCGGTCCTCGCTTTGCGGCGTGCCGAGGCGATGGAAGTAGATCGCCTGATTCTCGTTGGTCGACTGGAATTGCGCCGTCGCAGTGGGCTCGGGGAAACGCGAATAATAGAAGCCCGACCCGTCCCTGGCCCAATCGAGGTTGGAGAATTTGACCCAGCGGACCTCGTCGCTCGTCGGCCGGCCGGTGGCGACGTCGAGCACGCGCACGGTCCGCCAATCGGTGCCGCCGTCCTGGACCGAATAAAGGAGATGGCGGCCGTCGTGGGAGGGGTGCCATTCGGCGAGCGCGGTGGCGCCGTCGCGCGCCCATGGGTTGGGGTCGATCAGGATTCGCGCCGTTCCGTCGAGGCCGTCGCGGACGTAGAGGACGGCCTGGTTCTGGAGTCCGTCATTGCGGGTGTAGAAATAGCGGCTGCCGGCTTTTTCGGGGATGCCGAACCGCTCGTAATTGTAGAGCTCGGTCATTCTCGCGCGGATCGCGTCGCGGCCGGGCAGGGTGGCGAGGAAGCGGCTGCTGAGCGCGTTCTGCGCGGTCACCCAGGCGCGCACCTCAGGGTCCTGCCGCACGTCGTTCTCGAGCCAGCGATAGGGATCGGCGACGCGCTCGCCGAACTGCTCCTCGGCGACGTCGCCGCGCGCCGTTCCGGGATAAGCGAGCGGTGCGGAGGGCTGGGCGAAGGAGGCGCTGGCGGCGGCGAGGGGGAGGAAGAGGAGGGCGATCAAGACACGCATAGAAAGTGGACCTTCCGAACGGATACCCCGTCCGCTCATCCTGAGTAGGGCCTGAGCCTGGCGAAGGCCCGTATCGAAGGACCGGCACCGTGCGTCCTTCGATACGCCGGTTCGACAAGCTCACCGGCTGCTCAGGATGAGCGGATCGGTATGAGCGACAGCCGACCTAGCAGCCTTGTGCCGTCCGCGAAAAGCGCCAAAGAGGACCGCCATGCGAAAGCTCATTCCGACCCTGTGCGCGCTGGCCCTCACCGCTTGCGCGACCACGACGACGCGGGTCGCCGACCCCGCCTCGCCCGCCTCCTACGCGCCCGTCGACACGCAGCGTCTTTCCGACTGGACCCGCGACCTGGCGGCCGATGAGATGCAGGGCCGCGCCCCGGGCACGGAGGGCGAGACGCGCACGGTCGCCTGGCTGATCGCACAGTTCCAGGCGCTCGGCCTCGAGCCGGGCGGCGAGAATGGCGGCTGGACGCAGCGCGTGCCGCTGATCCGCACCCAGGTTCCGGCCGAGGCCGCATTCGCTGTCTCCAGCCACGGCGAGACGGTGAACCTGCGCTCGCCGCGCGACATCTATGTCAGCACGGTACGCGAAACCGAACGGGCCCGGATCGACAATGCCGAGATGGTCTTCGTCGGCTATGGCGTGACCGCGCCCGAGCGCGGCTGGGACGATTTCGGCGATGTCGATCTGGCCGGCAGGATCGCGGTCTTCCTGGTCAACGATCCCGATTTCGAGGCGGCGGCGGGCGATGCCGTCGCGGGCCGCTTCGGCGGGCGGGCGATGACCTTTTACGGCCGCTGGACCTACAAGTTCGAGGAGGCGGCGCGGCGCGGCGCGATCGGCGCGCTCGTCATCCACGAAACCGAGGCCGCCGGCTATGGCTGGAACACCGTCCAGGCGCCGGCGGGCGAGAATTACAATGTCGTGCCTGGCGAAGGGGCGCGGGCGCCGGTGCTGCTCCAGGGCTGGCTGCAGCGCGACGTCGCCGCCGGCCTGTTCCGCCGCGCCGGGCTCGATTTCGAGGCGGTGAAGCGCCAGGCGCGGGTCGCCGGCTTCCGCCCGATCCCGCTGGGCGCGACCTTGTCGGCAGATCTTCCGGTGACGGTCCAGCGGGTCGAGAGCCACAATGTCATCGCCCGCCTGACCGGCGCGCGGCGCGCGCAAGAGACGATCATGGTCTCCGGCCATTGGGACGCCTACGGCACCGGCGCGGCCGACGCGAATGGCGACCGCATCCGCAACGGCGCCCATGACGACGCGCTCGGGCTGGCCGGCGTGCTGGAGATCGCCCGCCACTTCGCCGCCGGGCCGCGGCCGCCGCGCACCTTGCTGTTCGCGGCCTGGACTGCCGAGGAGCGCGGCCTGCTCGGCTCCGAATATTATGCCTCCCACCCGCTCTATCCGGCCGAGACGATGGTCGCCAACCTGACCCTCGACACGCTGCAGAGCGCCGGGCCGGCGCGCGACGTCGTGCTGATCGGCCAGGGCCAGAGCGACCTCGAGGACCGGCTGGCGCGCCTCGCCGCGCTTCAGGGCAGGGCGGTCACGCCCGACGCGCAGCCCCAGCGCGGCCTCTTCTACCGCGCCGACCATTTCCCGCTCGCCAAGCGCGGCGTGCCGGTGCTGCTGCTGATGGCATTGGGCGGCGGCGCCGACCTCGTCACCGGCGGCCGCGAGGCCGGCGACCGCTGGGTCGCCGAGTTCACCGCCCGCTGCTACCACCAGACCTGCGACGAATGGCGCCCCGACTGGGATTTGCGCGGCGCCGCGCAGGACGTGGCGCTGGCCTACGCGATCGGGCGCGAGCTGGCTTTCTCGCGGGACTGGCCGC
This sequence comes from Allosphingosinicella sp., assembly GCA_035543935.1. Classification (GTDB taxonomy): domain Bacteria; phylum Pseudomonadota; class Alphaproteobacteria; order Sphingomonadales; family Sphingomonadaceae; genus Allosphingosinicella. The sequence continues at coordinate 5,087 of DATKIV010000048.1, read as the reverse complement.
AATGGCGGCAGGGCTCGGAGTTCCGCGCGGTCCGCGAGCAATCGGCGGGGCGGCGGCGCTAGCCGGCTGGAGTCCGGCGGATGGCGAGCGCCGCGCCGGCCAGCGCGGCGGCCAGCTTGGTCGCCTGGGAGAGCGCCGCCCAGCCCCAGACCGAGCCGCCGGCATGCGCGCCGAGCAGGATCGCCAGATCGAGAAGGATATAGAGCAAGGCGGCCGCGCCCGCCGCGAGCAAAGCGGCGCGCCTTTGCCGTCCCCTGGCCAGCAGGAAGCCGGCGAGCAGCATGAGCGGGATGCCCGCCACGACGCTGCCGATCGGCGCGGCGGTCGCCGCGAAGCTCTGATAATGAGAGAGCGGCTGGCCCGGGCTGATAAAGGTCGAATAGACCCAGACGATGCCGAAGCTGATCGCGACGTTCGCGATCATCACGGTCAGCGCCGCCGCTGGAATGAGCAGAAGATCGCGCCGCTTCATCGTCTCCCCCTTAAATGATCACGTCGTCCGGCAGGTTGGTCGCCTTATAGGCGCGCTTCTTCAGCGGGATCGCGCCGCGCCGGAAGGCGCCGTCGCTGACATTCTTCAGCGCCTTGGGGAGGAACCAGCGCAGATAGAAGCGCCAGCCCATGCCCATCGCGAAGACGATCTTCCACGGCTGGTTCTCGTAGGACTGGACGAGCTCGACCCGGGTCCCGCCTTCGACCGGGATCAGCGTCCATTCGACGCGCATCGGCGGCGGCTGCCTGGCGCCGTCGGGCGCCCGGTTCTGGAACGACCAGGCGAGGCGGCGCGGCGGCTCGCTCTCGATGACCTCGCAGTCCACGATCCCGGTCGGGGAGAGCCTTTCCGGATCATATTGAAAGCGGAATTTGCTGCCGACCTTCGGCTCGAAGAAGGTCGTCGGCATCAGCCATTCGGCGAGCGCATAAGGATCGGTGAGCGCGGCCCACACGTCCTCGATGCTGTGCTTATAGGTCGCGACCCGTCTAAACGACTTCATTGCGGCCTCGCTTTCCGGTCCAGATAATCGCCGAGCCTGGCCAGCCGCTCGTCCCAGAAGGCTTCGTACGGCTTCAGCCAGTCGAAGGCTTCGGCCAGCGGCCGGGCGTTCAGGGAATAGATGCGCTCGCGCCCCTGCGGCCGGGCATCGACGAGGCCGGCGCGCGAGAGAACCGACAGATGCTCCGAAAAGGCCGGCTGGCTCGCGCCCTTTATGCGGGGGGCCAGCGCCAGCCGCAGCTCGCTGGCGCTCCGCTCGCCGTTCAGCAGGAGGTCCAGCACGGCGCGGCGCGTAGGATGGGCGATCGCGCTGAAGGGCGAGGCAGCGGCGGCGGGCCTGGACATGGGCAGGTAATACATCGGGTTTATCCGATATGTCAATCGCGCCGCCGCGCCGGGCATGGTCCCCCGTTCGATTTGCAGTGGACCGAGCGGTCAGGGAGCGTTCAGCGGGCCGGCGGCATTGACCGCGGTCGCGCCCGATTCCCACTTGCTGGGCTGCTTGCGAACGATAACGTGCAACATCTTGCGGGGAGAGTGGCATGCGGACGAGCGGTAGACGGATAGGCTGGATCGCCGCTCTCGGCGCGGTCCTCATGCTGGCGGCGCAGGGCGCGGCGGCCCAGCGGCGCGCGCCGGCGCAGCCCCGCCCCGTGGCCGCGCCCCACGCCTCGGGCGGCCTCACCGCGTTCCGCTCGGACGCCGAGCTCCGGCGGTTCCTGCGCCGGCTGCGCGGCGAGCAACGGCCGGTGCCGGTGCCGATGCCGTCGCCGCCCGCCGCTGCGGCCGACTCGGCGCAGGAGATGGCCGTCGCGGTCACCGGCTCGCGAATCTCCACCCCAAGCGCGGGCATCACCAACAACCAGGAGGCGGACGTCGATGAAGGCGGCATCGTCAAGGTGCGCGGCAACATCTTGGTCATCCTGCGGCGCGGCCGGCTGTTCACGGTTTCGCTGGCGGGCGGCGGCATGCGCCCCGTCGATTCGATCGACGCCTTCCCGCCCGGCGTTTCGGGGCGGGGCGACTGGTATGACGAGATGCTGGTCCATGGCGACCGGGTGATCGTCGTCGGCTATTCCTATGCAAGGGGCGGGACCGAGATCAACCGCTTCCGCCTCGACGCGGCCGGCCGGCTGCGCTTCGAGGACGCCTATCATCTGCGCTCGAACGATTATTATTCCTCGCGCAATTATGCCTCGCGGCTGATCGGCAGCCGGCTGGTCTTCTACACCCCGCTCTATCTCGATTGGGACGAGGATCCGCTCGAAGTGCTGCCGGGCATCCGCAAATGGGAGCGCGGCAATCAGGATCGGCCGTTCCGGCCGATCGCCGGCGCCCGCCAGATCTACATCGCGCCGCTCATGCGCAACGCCACGGGCGACGAGATCGAGGCGCTCCATTCGGTGACCAATTGCGACCTCGTCGCGCCGACCTTGACCTGTACGGCGACCGGCGTGCTCGGCCCCGCCTCGCGCACCTTCTACGTCTCGGGCAATGCCGTCTATCTGTGGGTCGCCGATTTCCGCGACGAGCGGCGCCGGGGCGAGCCGGAGGCCCTCGTCTACCGGCTGCCGTTCGGGCGCGAGCGGCCCTCGGCGATCGGCGCGCGCGGGGCGCCGGTCGATCAATTCTCGTTCCGCGAGGACCGCGCCGAGGGCATGCTGAACGTGCTGGTGCGCGACGAGGGCAATGGCGACGCGATGGGCGGGCCGGAGGTCAGCGGCGGCCGGGTCGCCTTGCTGCGCGTGCCGATCGCCTCGTTCGGCGACGGCTGGCGCCCCGCCCCGGCGTCGCGCTATCGCTGGCTGCCGAGCCCGCGCGGGGACGAATATTCGTTCCGCAACCGCTTCGTCGGCGACCATGTCCTCTACGGCGCCGGAGCGCTGGGCAGCGGGCCTGAGGACAAGACCGGGATGGTCGTCGTCGCGCCGGTGCGGGGCGGCGCGGTGGCCGAGATCGCGCTCGGCCATGCGGTCGACCGGATCGAGGTGCTCGGCCGCGATGCGCTCGTCGTCGGCGACGGCGCCGACGACAGCCTCGGCTTCAGCAGCATCAACCTGGCGCCCGGCGCCCGGCCGCGGCGCGGCGACGTCTTCACCTTGCCCGCCGCCTCGGAGGGCGAAACCCGCAGCCACGCTTTCTTCTTCCGGCCGACGACGGCGGACGGCGCCTCCGGGATCATCGGCCTGCCGATCGCGCGCGCGGCGGAGCCGGCGATGCAGCGCTTCTTCGGCAGCGCCGCGGCGATGCTGTTCCTGCGCCTCGACGACCGCCGTTTCGCGCCCGCCGGCGAGCTCGCCGCGCAGACGCAAGGCGTCGTCGACGATGATTGCCAGGCGTCCTGCACCGACTGGTACGGCAATGCCCGGCCGATCTTCCTCGGCGATCGGACCTTCGCCTTGCTTGGCTATGAGCTGGTCGAAGGAGAGATGGGGGGCCGCACGATCCGGGAGATCGGCCGGGTCAATTTCGCGCCCCGGCCCGCCGCGGAGCGCCGCCAGCCTCAATAGTGAAAGAGGGACTGTTCCTCTTTAATGGACCGCGCGGGCCTCGCGCTCGGCCTTGGTGGCGAGGGAGAAGCGGGGTTCGGGAGCCGCGAGCCGGCCCATGACCAGGTCCGCCGCATAGCGGCCGACGGCGGGGCCGTGCTTGAAGCCGTGGCCCGAGCCGGCGCCGACCAGCCAGACGTTTTCGAGGCCGGAATGGCGGTCGATCAGCAGGTCGCCGTTCGAGCTGTTCTCATATTGGCAGACGCGCGCCTCGCTCAGCGGCCGGTCCGCGAGGCTCGGGAAGCGCCGCGCCATGAAGGCGCGGACGTCGGCGAGCGCGCCCGCCGAAGGAATGCGGTCGCCCGTGTCGGGGTCCATGGCCGGCCCGTGCGCGTCATGGGCGATCTTGAAGCCGCGGCCTTCGAGGTTGGGAAAGCCGTAATAGATGTCGCCGCCGTTGAAATCGGCCCAGCCGGGGAGCCGGCCCGGCTCGAACCTTTCGTCCCCGGGCCGGGGCGCGAAGAAGAACACCTCCTGACGTGTGGGGAAGATGCGCGGGCCGAGCAAAGCGGGGAAGACCCGGCCGAGCCAGGGCCCGCAGGCGAAGACGAAGCGCTCGGCCCGGTGGCTCGTGCCGTCGACGGCGGTGACTGCGGGCAGCGCGGCGCCCGTCGCCTCGACCGGGCGGATCTGCTCCTGCCGGTAGGTCCCGCCGTCGCGGAGGAATTCGGCGAACAGGGTCTGCACCGCGCGCCGCGCCATCAGCGCGCCGAAGCCGGGCTCGTAAAGGCCGGCCGTGACGCCGGTGAAATCGATCTGCGGGAAGCGCCGCCCCATCTCGGCCCGGTCGAGCAATCGGGTGGGCAGGCCGAGCCGGCGGTGGACCCGCATCGTCTCCTCGAGGAAAGGCTCGGCCCGCGGAAAGAAGAAGAGGACGCCGGTTTCGTGGAAGATCGGCAGCCCGGCGCGCCGCGACAGCGCGCGCCAGTCGGTCAGCGAATCGAGCGCCATGCGGGTATAGACCTCGTCGGCGCCGTAGGAGCCGCGGGTCATCCGCGATTCCCCGCCCGAGGAAGCGCGGGCATGGGCCGGCCCCCAGGCGTCGATCAGGAGCACGGACTTGCCCGCTTCCTGGAGCTTTTTGGCGGTCCAGACGCCGAACACGCCCGCGCCGACGACGATCACGTCCGGGGAAGCGCGCCGGGTCTGGGCGCCGAGCGCGCGGGGGAGCGACGCCGCCGCCGCAACGCCGCCGCCCGCCAGCAGGAAGGATCGGCGGGTGAACTTGATCATGCGATCTCCGACGCAAGCAGGGGACAGTTGCCAGCAACTGTCCCCGTTCATGCCTCAGCGAAGAGGCCGAGGGACTGTCCCCAACCCGGTCAGCCGCCGAAGCGCTTGCGCACCGTGATTCCGATCTGCCGGGGCTGGCCGACGTTGAAGCCGAGCCGCGCCCTGCCGCCGCGCTCGCGGTCGAAGGAGAGGAGGGCGTTCTCGTCGAACAAATTGGTGACGTAGAGCATCACCCCGAGGCCGTTGGTCCAGTCGATGCCGGCGCTGAGGTTGACGTAATCATAGGCCGGCAGCCTGAGATCGACCACGGT
>DATKIV010000047.1:0-130330 GCA_035543935.1 Allosphingosinicella sp. | reverse complement strand
TGCCGACCTGGCGCCGATCCGCTCTAAGCGGGTGGCGATCGTCGGCTATGGCAATCAGGGGCGCGCGCAGGCGCTCAACCTCATGGATAGCGGGGTCGCGGTGACGGTGGCGCTGCCCGCCGCGTCGAAGCGGCGCGCGGGCGCGGCGGCCGACGGGTTCGCGGTCGTGACCGCGGCCGAGGCCGCGGCGCAAGCCGACCTCGTGGTCATGCTGGCCGCCGACGAGGACCATGGCCGCATTTATGCCGAGGAGATCGAACCCCATCTGCGCGAGGGCGCGGCGCTGAGCTTCGCCCATGGCCTGTCGGTCCGCTTCGGCCTGATCCAGCCGCGCGCGGACCTCGACGTCTTCCTGGTCGCGCCCAAGGGGCCGGGAACGGCGCTGCGCCGCGACTTCCTTGCCGGATCGGGCCTGATCTCCCTGTTCGCGGTGGCGCAGGATGCGAGCGGCGGGGCGCAGGCTCTGGCCCTGTCTTATGCCGCGGCGATCGGCTCGGGGCGCGTCGGCATCCTGCCGACCAGCTTCGCCGAGGAATGCGAGGCCGATCTGTTCAACGAGCAGGCGGTCTTGTGGGGCGCCATACCGGAATTGATCCATGCCGGCTTCGAGACGTTGGTGGCGGCGGGCTTCTCACCGGAAATCGCTTATTTCGAATGCCTTACCGAAGTGAAGCTAATAGCCGATCTCATCTACGAGCGCGGCATAGCCGGGATGCGCGAGGCGATCTCCAACACCGCCGAGTTCGGCGCCATCGAAGGCGGCCGGCGGATCGTCACCGAGGAGACGCGCGCCGAGATGCGCCGAATCCTCGCCGAGGTCCGCAGCGGCGCCTTCACCGAAAAGCTGATCGCCGACGCCGGGGCCGGCTATCCCCGGCTCACCGCCTCGCGCGCCGAAGCGGCTTCGCATCCGATCGAAGCCGTCGGACGCAAGCTCGGGAATCTGAAGCCTTAAACCACAGGGGCGATCTTCAGGTTCCAATCACCCAAATAGTCCGCGCTTCCTCTCACAAATCTGTTACACTCGGCCTCAAGTCGGCGGGAGGGGACGCTTGCCGGACGGGGGGATTTGGAGTCAATATTGGCGTTACGACCGCATTGCGTCGTGCTTCGACGAGGCGGGCCGGGCGAATTATGACGAGAGCATCGCTGGCGGCTGGCGCGCCTTCTTCGCCGATCTGCCGAAAGCGGCCTGCATCCTCGACCTTTGCACCGGCAACGGGGCCGCCGCCCTGATCGCGGCCGAGGACAAGAGGGCGGCGAGGATCGTCGCCGTCGACCAGGCCGATATCGATCCGCCCGCCTTCGTCAGCCGCCATGCCGAGCTCTACGCCGCGATCGACTTCAGGGGCCGGACCGACGTCGAGGCCCTGCCCTTCGGCGACGGCGGCTTCGACGCGGTGGTGAGCCAATATGGGATCGAATATTCCGATCTCTCCAAATCGCTCCCGGAGGCGGTCAGGATGCTGGCGCCGGGCGGACGGATCCGCTTCGTCGTCCACGCCGCCGACGGGGCGGTGGCGCGCGACGCCAGAAAGGTGATCGCCGATGCCGACCTTTTGCTGAAGGAGATCGACCTCCCCCGCCATGCCGCGCGCTGCTTCGAGGCCGTGCTCGCGGTCGAGCGCGACGGCGGCGACACCGCTCTGGCCGACGAGAGCTTCGCCGCCTTCCAGGAGGCGCTCGCTCGCACCGCGCGCCATATCCCGCGGGCGACGGACCGGACGATGTTCAAGAATTCGGGCGCGGTCCTCCTCGACACCTTCCAGCGCCGCGGCCATTTCGACGTCGGGCAATTGCTCGCCAAGGCCGCTCAGGTGCGGGACGAGATCGCCGCCCATCGCGGCCGGCTGGCGGCTTTGGCGGATTCGTCGCTCGACGCGAACCGGGCGGACGCGCTCGCCGACCGGCTCGGCGCCCTGGGCGGCGTCGCCGCCAGCCGCCCGCTCGAAGGCCCCCAGGGTCTGATCGGCCATGTGGTGGCCGCGCGCTTTCCCGCCTAGTCGGCCCGGCGGACGACGGCCGGCGCGACGAAGACGGCCGGGATGCGCGCCGGCGGGACGAACAGGCCCGCGACCGTGAGCACCACCATGATCAAGCCGTCGACCAGCCGGTTGTCGCTGAACACGCCGCGCCGGAACGGCGTCCGGTCGATCCCGGCGAGGAGCAGGCGCGCATCCTCGGCCTCGGCCGCATGGACGCGGACCTCGATCCCGCCGAGCGCCAGCGTATTGCCCCAGGCCACCGAGGCGTGGCCGCGCCCGATCGGGAGCACGTAAATGTCCTCGTGGGCGAGCAGCGAGAGCAGGACGGCGAGCTCGCTCTGGCTGTAGACCCAGGCAATCGTTTCGAACCGGTCTTCATCCTCGCGCGCCATCATTTCCTCCCGAGCAATTCCCGATGTCGCCATGGGCGAGCTTGACCAAGGTGACGGCGCAGAGGCAAATCGCGCTTTCAGCGATAGCGACACCCCTATGGGACTGGCCTGAGATGCGCGCCAGTCGCACCATATGCGTCGCTCAAATCCAGCAGGAAATGCCCGAAGATTGTGCTCTCTCGCAGATCGACCACCACGACCAACAGCGTGTTGAACCGGCCCGTCCCGATTAGCACCTGATCGAAACGCTCCGCGGCATCCCGATAAACGTAGTGCACCTCGTTGAGCGACGGGATTGCGAGATCGTCGAGATCGAGGCTGTCCACATAAGGCCAGATATCGATGGCTGCGCCTGCCGACGCCGTTACGTCCTTCATCGGTGAGACGCAGCATGCCCGAAACTCTTCCTCGCTGAGCCTGCGATGGATTAAGCTACTCATTTCCTTCCAAAAAGCTTCTCAATGTCCGCGTGGGACATTTTCACCCAGGTCGGGCGGCCGTGATTGCACTGGCCCGAATGGGGGGTGACCTCCATCTCGCGCAGCAGGGCGTTCATCTCCGCAACCGAGAGCAGGCGGCCGGCCCGGACCGAGCCGTGGCAGGCCATGGTCGCGGCGACGAGGTCGATCCTCTCCTTGAGGCTGAGGGCGCTGTCGAAGGCGGCGAGCTCGTCGGCGAGGTCGGCGACCAGCCCCTTGACGTCGCCTGCGCCGAGCAGGGCCGGAGTCGCGCGGACCAGGATCGCGCGCGGGCCGAAGCGCTCCACTTCGAGGCCCATCTCCTGAAGCTCGGCGATGCGCGCTTCGATCCGGTCGCAGGCGGGCTCGTCCAGCTCGACCACCTCGGGCAGCAGCAGCGCCTGGCGGGCGACGCCGCCATTGGCCATGGCGCGGCGCATCCGCTCGAGGACGAGGCGCTCATGGGCGGCATGCTGGTCGACGAGGACGAGGCCATCCTCCGCCTCGGCGACGATATAGGTGGCCGCGACCTGGCCGCGGGCGACGCCGAGCGGGAAGCTCTGCGCCTGCGGGACGGCCTCGATGGCGGCTTCCGCGCGCGCCTGCGGGGAATAAGGCTGAAGGCTGTCCCAGACGCTGGACTGGCCCGGCGCCGGCATCGGGAAGCTCGGCGAGCGCATCGGCTCGGGCTGCCAATTGCCGAGCGCGGACATCGAAGGCCGCTGCGCGCTGCGGTGGCCGGCCTCGTCGAGCGCGTGCCTGAGGCCGCCGACGATCAGGCCGCGTATGCCGCCGGGGTCGCGGAAGCGGACCTCGGTCTTGGCCGGGTGGACGTTGACGTCGACCTCCTCGCCCGGGAGGTCGATGAAGAGGGCCAGCACAGGGTGCCGGTCGCGGGCGAGCAGGTCCTGATAGGCGGCGCGGACCGCGCCGATCAGCAGCCGGTCCTTCACCGGCCGGCCGTTGACGAACAGATATTGGTGGTCGGCGACGCCGCGATTGAAGGTCGGCAGGCCGGCGACGCCGCCGAGCCGCGCCGAGCCCCGCGCATAGTCGATGGCGAGGCTGTTTTCGACGAGCTCGCGGTCGGTGAGCGCGGCGACCCTGGCCGGGCGGTCCTGGCCGGGCTGCACGCTGAGCGTGCGGCGGCCCTCATGCTCCAATGTGAAGCCGATATCGGGCCTCGCCATGGCGAGGCGCTTCACGACGTCGAGGCAGGCGCCATATTCGCTTCGCTCGGAGCGCAGGAACTTGCGCCGCGCCGGCACCCGGGCGAACAAGTGCTCGACGGTGACGCGGGTGCCTGGCGGCAGCGCGGCCGGCCCCTCCCCGTCGAGCCGGCCATTGTCGACGACGCGCGACCAGCCGTCTGGCGCCGCCTGTCCCGAGCTTGTCGAGGCCTGTCCTGAGCGGCGGGCTTGGCCAGCCAGCCGAAGGGGGCGGACCCGGCTCTCGATCGTCACCCTCGCGACGCTGGCGATCGACGGCAGCGCCTCGCCGCGAAAGCCCAGAGTCGCGACCTCGTCGATCGAATCGGTGGGCAGCTTGGAGGTGGCGTGGCGCTCGAGCGCGAGCGCAATCTCGCTTTGGGCCATGCCGGCGCCGTCGTCGGCGACCTCGATGCGGCCGATTCCGCCCTGCGCCAAGCTGACCGCGATCCGGGTCGCGCCGGCGTCGATCGCGTTTTCGACCAGCTCTTTCAACGCACTGGCCGGTCTTTCCACCACTTCACCGGCTGCGATGCGGTTGACCAGATGCTCGGGCAGGCGGCGTATTGACATGGGATGCATCTCTATACGATGCCGCGCCGACCCGCGAGACGATGTTTCACTCTTTGGTGGACCGGGGGCGCGGGCCCATCCTATAGGAAATGCAACGGAGACGGCCGTTTCCCGGCCGCCCGCCCGATCAGCAAGCGAGCTTAAACCACTATGGGCATTTTCAATTTCCTGAGTTTCCCGTCCCATGACATGGCGATCGACCTCGGCACCGCGAACACCGTCGTCTACGTCCGCGGTCGCGGCGTGGTGCTGAACGAGCCCTCGGTGGTCGCGATCGAGACGATCAACGGCGTCAAGCGCGTCAAGGCGGTCGGCGACGACGCCAAATTGATGATGGGCAAGACACCCGACGCGATCGAGGCGATCCGCCCGCTTCGCGACGGTGTCATCGCCGACATCGACGTCGCCGAGCAGATGATCAAGCATTTCATCCAGAAGGTGCACGGCAAGCGCCGCTTCCCGCGCTGGCCCGAAATCGTGATCTGCGTGCCCTCGGGTTCGACCTCGGTCGAGCGCCGCGCGATCCGCGACGCCGCGTCCAACGCCGGCGCCCGCCAAGTCTGGCTGATCGAGGAGCCGATGGCGGCCGCGATCGGCGCCGACATGCCGGTCACCGAGCCGATCGGATCGATGGTCGTCGATATCGGCGGCGGCACCACCGAAGTCGCCATCCTGTCGCTGCGCGGGATCGCCTACAGCACCAGCGTGCGCGTCGGCGGCGACAAGATGGACGAGGCGATCACATCCTATGTCCGCCGCAACCACAATCTCCTGATCGGCGAATCCACGGCGGAGCGGATCAAGAAGCAGGTCGGGGTCGCCAAGGCCCCGCCGGGCGGCGCCGACGGCGAAACCGTCCACCTCAAGGGCCGCGACCTCGTCAACGGCGTGCCCAAGGAGATCACGATCACCCAGAAGCAGATCGCCGAGGCCTTGTCGGAGCCGGTCGGCACGATCGTCGAGGGGGTCCGAATCGCGCTCGAGAACACCGCGCCGGAGCTCGCCGCCGACATCGTCGACCAGGGCATCGTCCTGACCGGCGGCGGCGCGCTGTTGAAGGGGCTGGACGAAGTGCTGCGCGACGAGACCGGCCTGCCGGTCACGGTCGCCGACGATCCCCTGACCTGCGTGGCGCTTGGCACGGGACGCGCGATGGAAGAGGAAATCTTCCGCGGCGTGCTGCAGACCGCGTAGGGGATAGGAGCGGGTTATGGCGCCGCCGGGCAAACGGCGCCCCGGATTCTCCCGCAGGGCGCAATATGGGGTCTTCCTCGGCTATGTCGTGGCCGTGGGCGGCGTCATCCTTGCCGTCGTCCTGCTCGCCATCGCCATCATCGATCCCAAGGGCTTCGCCGCTTTGCGCGGCCTCGCGCTCGACATCACCGCGCCGATCAGCAGCGCGACCCGCTCGGTCGCGACCTTCGTCGGCGGCGTCGGCGAGGGCATAAGCGATTATTTCCGCGCCGGCTCGCAAAATGCCGGGCTGCGCCAGCAGCTCGCCGAGGCGCAGCGCGAATCGAACCGACGCCAGGCGCTCGAACATGAGAACAGGCGGCTCAATGCCTTGCTCGGCCTGGCCCGGCAGACCGACGACGAGGTCACGGTGGCGCGCATCGTCGGCTCCACGTTCGAGGCGCCGCGGCGGCTTGCGACGCTGTCGGCTGGGAGCGCGGCCGGCGTCGCCCCCGGCCAGGCGGTGCGTTCGCCCGACGGCCTGATCGGCCGCGTGCTGGAGACGGGCCAATGGGCCTCTCGAGTCATCCTCGTCACCGACGCCGGCAGCAACGTGCCCGTGCGGATGGCCCGCGACGGCACGCCGGCGCTGGCGGTCGGCCGCGGCGACGGCACGATCGAGCTGCGGACCCTGGAGGTCGGCCAGAATCCGTTCCGCCGCGGCGACCTCCTGGTCACCTCCGGCATCGGCGGCCTCTATCCGCCCAACATCCCGGTCCTGGTGGTGACGGGCTTTGTCGGCGAACGGGCGATCGGCCGGCCGGTCGCCGATCCGGCGCGGCTGGATTACGCGATAGTCCAGCGCATCTACCAGCCCGCCGCGGCCGGGCCGCTCGACCGGGCGCCGCCTGGGCAGCCGGCGCCGCCGGTCGCCGCGCCGACGCCAGCGCCCGCCGCCGCAGGAGCGCGGCGATGAGCAGGATCGCCGGCTCCGAGACCGAGGTCGCGATCCGCGACCTCAGGCGGCGCTTCGTGCCGCTCGCCTCGACGATCGTCGCGATCATGATGTCGCTGCTGCCGATCGTGGCCTCGACCCTGTGGATCCCCAATATCGGCTTCCTCATCCTCATCACCTGGCGGCTGATGCGGCCCGAAATCTGGTCGGCGCAGGTGGCGCTCGGGCTCGGCTTTGCCGCCGACCTGATCAGCGGCGCGCCATTGGGCCAGTCGATGCTGCTGTGGACGCTGGTCTTCCTCGGCCTGGATTATGCCGACAGCCTGCTCGGCGAACGCGATTACTGGCTCGACTGGCTGCTCGCCGCCGCCGCCTGCGCCTTCCACAGCGCCGGAATCTGGGTCATCGCCTTGCTGATGGGCGCCGAGATCAGCCCCTGGCTGATGGTCCCGCAGCTTTGCCTGGCCATCCTTTCCTATCCGCTGGCGGCGCGGATCGTGCTCAGGCTCGACCGCTGGCGGCTGACGCGATGAAGCGCCGGCGGTTCGGCGGTGGTCCGCCCGTCACCGAGGCGGGTCAGACGCAGAGCTTCTCGCGCCGCGCCTTCGTGCTCGGCACCCTCCAAAGCGGAGTCGCCGTCCTGCTCGCCGGGCGGATGGGCTATATCGCGATCGCCCAGAATGAGCGCTATCGCGACCTCGCCGAATCGAACCGCGTCCAGACCCGGTTGATCCCGCCGCGGCGCGGCTGGATCGTCGACCGCCACGGCCACCCGATGGCGATCAACCGCGCCGACATCCGCGTCGACCTCATTCCCGATTTCATCGAGGACAAGGACAGGCTGATCGCCGAGCTCACCCGCCTGCTCGCCTTGCCGCCCGAAGAGGTCCAGCGCATCCGCGCCGATCTGGAGCGCGGCGAGGGCTTCCAGCCCGTGCCCGTCGCCGAACATCTCACTGAGCAGCAATATTATTCGGTCAAGGTGCACGAGCCCGATCTGTCCGGCGTGTCGGTCCTCGAGGGCTATTCGCGCTCCTATCCGGCGGGCGCGGCGGTCGGCCATTTGCTCGGCTATGTCGGCACGCCCAACCAGCGCGATTATGACGCCGAGAATCGCAATCCCCTGCTGATCACACCGGGCTTCAAGGTCGGCAAGGAGGGGCTCGAGAAGGTGATGGAGCAGCGCCTGCGCGGCCGCCCGGGCGCGGCCCGGGTCGAGGTCACGGCGCGCGGCCGGCTGGTCCGCCAGCTCCAGACCCTGCCCGACGTCAGCGGCAACGCGCTGAGGACGACGATCGACGCCGAGCTGCAGGCCTTCGCGGCGCGCCGGCTCGGCGAGGAATCGGGCAGCTGCGTCATCCTCGACTGCAACAATGGCGACATCCTCGCTCTCGCCTCGATGCCCGCTTACGATCCGAACAGCTTCTCCGACGGGATCAGCCATTCGGAATGGGCGATGATGCGCGAGGACGAGCGCCATCCGCTGATCAACAAGACGCTGAACGCGCTCTACCCGCCGGGCTCGACCTTCAAGCCGGCGGTGGCGATGGCGCTGATGGAGGCGGGCGTCGATCCCGACGAGACGGTGAGCTGCGGCGGCGGCTACACGTTGGGCTCGCGCCGCTTCGGCTGCCTTGGCGTGCACGGGCCGATGAACCTCCACCGCGCCATCGCCAAGAGCTGCAACACCTATTTCTACACGATGGGCCGGCGGATCGGCATCGAGCGCTTCTCGGCCATGGCGAAGCGATTGGGCCTCGGCCAGCGCTACGACCTGCCGGTGGTCTCGCAAAGCTACGGCACCATCCCCGATCCCGCCTGGAAGCAGCGCCGCTACCGGCAGGAGTGGAGCCAGGCCGACACGCTCAACGCCGCGATCGGCCAGGGTTATGTGATCCTCAATCCGCTCCAGCTCGCGGTGATGGCGGCCCGCGTCGCCTCGGGCCGCGACGTCCAGCCGCGGCTCGTCCTCGACCGCTACCCGCCGGCGCGGCCGCTGCCCTTCGCCGCCGCCAGCTTCGAGGCGGTGCGCTCGGGAATGGCCGAGGTGGTCAACGGCAACGGCACCGCGGGCGCTAGCCGGCTCCCCCTCGACGGCATCCAGATGGCGGGCAAGACCGGTACCGCCCAGGTGCGCAACATCGGCGCCGATCGCGGCCGCGCCGGCGCCGCCTGGCGCTATCGCGACCACGGCCTGTTCGTCTTCTTCGCGCCCGTGGTGCAGCCCCGTTATGCCGGCGCGGTGGTGATCGAGCACGGCCTGGGCGGCGCCCGGGCGGCGGCGCCGGTGGCCTGCGACGTCATGACCTTTCTGTTCGACAAGGCCAAAGCGGAGGAAAGGTTGGCCCCACTCGAAGCGCAATGGGGCGGCAACATCGCCGAGCGGATGGCGCGCCGCGCCGCCGCATGGGCGAACAGGCCGGCCGGCGCGCCGGCGCCCGGGGATCCCGCCTGATGGCGCTCGGCTTCCTGCCCCGGCCGATCCGCGAGCTGCCCTGGCTGATGCTGATCTGCGTCGTCGCCATCGCCGGCTTCTCGACCCTGGTCCTCTATTCCGCGGCCGGCGGCCGGATGACCTATGCCCAGCCGCAGGGGATGCGCTTCGTCCTCTTTTTCGGCATGGCCATCGCCATATCGCGGCTGAGGCCCGAATGGTTCAAGAAGGCCGCTTTTCCGGCCTATGTCGTCACCCTGGTGCTGCTGGTCGTCGTCGAGGCGCTGGGCTTCGTCGGCGGCGGCGCCCAGCGCTGGGTCAATCTGGGCATCATCAACCTCCAGCCGAGCGAGTTGATGAAGCCAGTGATCATCCTCGCCTGCGCCCATTTCTATTCGCTGCTGCCGGCGCGCGAGATCAGGGGCTGGAGCGCGATCTGGCCCGCCGCTTTGCTGATCGGCATCCCCGCCGGCCTGATCCTGATCCAGCCCGATCTCGGCACCGCGACCATGGTCGTGTTCGGCGGGCTCACCGTGATGTTCCTCGCCGGCCTGCCGCTCCGGCTGTTCGCGGGCGGGATCGCCTTTCTCGCGGTCGCGCTGCCGATCGCGTTCAGCTTCCTCCACGATTATCAGCGCCAGCGCGTCTTCATCTTCATGAACCCGGAAACGGACCCGCTCGGCACCGGCTACCACATCACCCAGTCGAAGATCGCGATCGGATCGGGCGGCCTGACCGGAGTCGGCTTCCTCAACGGCACCCAGAGCCATGGCGGCTATCTGCCCGAGCCGCACACCGATTTCGTCTTCGCCACCATGGCCGAGGAATGGGGCCTCGCCGGCGGCATCTTCCTGATCCTCGCCTTCGCGCTGATCCTGAGATGGGGGATGCGGGTCGCGACTGATTCGCGCGACCGCTTCTCGCGGCTCGCCGCGGCCGGGCTCACCACCACCATCTTCTTCTACGTCGCGATCAATCTGATGATGGTGATGGGCCTGGCGCCCGTCGTCGGCATTCCGCTGCCGCTTTTCTCCTACGGCGGCTCGGCGATGATGACGGTGATGATCTGCCTCGGCGTCCTGATGGCGATCGAACGCCAGAACCGCCGCGAGGCGCGGCGCGGCTGAGGGCGCGCCGTCGCGGTTGCATTCCGCCCGGCCGCCCACTAGATGGCCTTCCTCCGCCGCACGGCGTTTCTTGGTTGTCGCGATTTCCGGGTGGAATCGCTTCGGACGCATAGCTCAGTTGGTAGAGCAGCTGACTCTTAATCAGCGGGTCCCAGGTTCGAGCCCTGGTGCGTCCACCATATTTTCTGCGGATTTCCCTATTCGCCCGGCCTGACGCATCAGGCCGAGCAATCACGGGCCCGAGGCTCTGAGAAAGTTCGACCATCCGAAACCAACTTCAGGCGACCTGGCGACGGGTCCTCGCGGCGGAGCGAGATCCAAACGATATGCCGCCGCTGGATTGCCGGACTTGCGATAATGGAAAATCGAGCAAGAGTGGCGACCTCTGTCGCAAAGCTCTAAACTCTCTCGGCGCGGATCGTGTGATCAGGTTATAAAACCAGCCCGAAGCTGCGCGCCGTGAACAATGTAGAACCTTGGCGCCGAGAGGAATTCTAGACACCCTGTCACAATATCCTAACGCCTTGCCGCAATCCGTAGACGAATTCGTTGCCTTCACATCATTGCACCTTTACCGGCGCCGCCTCGTAAATCGCGGCCGGGCCAATTGTCATCTCGATTTTAGCGCCGAAGGGCGGGCCGCCGGTGGTTTGCGCTCCAAAGGGAATGGGAAGAAGAGTGGAGTCGAACAGCAAGCTTATCGATGACCGCACATTTCCGCGCCGTGCCGCCATGGCGCTGCTGGTCTGTGCAGCCACCATTCCGACCGCGGCGACCGCCCCCGTCTCGGCCGGAACGGCAGGTTCAGTCGAGGGCCGGAATGTGGATGTCACCACGAACGCCGCGGAGGAACAGCCCTCCGTCGGCCTCAGGGCGCCCGTCGTGGCGCGACCGTCGTCGGGCGGGCAGGAGCTGCCCGTCCAAGCGGAAGCAGTGCAATCAGCCGCGAACGCGGATCGGCCCGACCAGTCGCTCGCCGGACCGCCGACCACCGAGCGCGTATTTCAGGCGATCTGTGCAGCGGGAATCCGGCATCCGGAGATCGTAATGCGGCAGGCCCTTCTTGAAACGGGCAATCTGCGTCATCCGATGCTGATGACCCGTAACAACCTGTTCGGCTTTCGCTCTCGTGCTTATCTCCGATTTGACAAATGGCAGGACAGTGTCGCCTATTATAAACGCTGGCAGGACCGCCATTACACTAATCCTTCGGAGAATTATTTCCGCTTCCTCGACCGTATTCGGTATGCTAGCCCGGGTTACCAGACGTATGTGA
This sequence comes from Allosphingosinicella sp., assembly GCA_035543935.1. Lineage (GTDB taxonomy): Bacteria > Pseudomonadota > Alphaproteobacteria > Sphingomonadales > Sphingomonadaceae > Allosphingosinicella. Next base: position 118,749 of record DATKIV010000047.1, on the reverse strand, counting down.
TGCAGTTTGCGTGGGAGCGTTCCTGCCCGACGTGATCGGGCTCCATGGGGACGCCATAGGGCGGGCGCGTTCTCATCATGGTCTTCTCAAGCCTGATCTTTCTGTTCTTGTTTCTGCCCGTCACCCTGACCCTGTATTATGTCACGCCATGGCGGGCCGCCCGCAACCTTCTGCTCGTATCGGCGTCGCTGCTCTTTTATGCCTGGGGCGAGCCCGTGTGGGTCGTGCTGCTCCTGCTCTCGGCAACCGTCGATTACTGGAACGGCCGGTTCATCGAACACTGGCGCGGCACCTCGATCGCGTGGCTGGGGGTGGCGAGCACGCTGATCTTCAACCTCGGCGTACTCGCCGTCTTCAAATATAGCGGGTTCGTTGTCGAGAACTTGAATGCCCTGGCCGGCACCGCAATTCCGCCGCCCAGTTTCGCGCTGCCGCTCGGCATCTCATTCTACGTGTTCATGTCGATCTCCTACACGATCGACGTGTGGCGGGGAGAGGTCCGGGCGGAGCGCTCATACCGCGACTTCCTCGTTTACATTGCCAATTTCCACCATCTGGTAGCGGGCCCCATCATCCGCTTCGGCCACATCGCGCGAGAGATCCACGAACGCGTGTTCCGGATCGATGATCTCTCGAGCGGAGTGAGCCGCTTCTGCAAGGGCCTGTTCAAGAAGGTCTGCATCGCGAACGTCGCCGGAGAGCTCGCGCTGCCGTTCCTGGGGGCCGAGGCGGGAAGCGGCACGATGGCTGGAGCATGGCTTGGAACCCTGCTCTTCTCACTTCAGATATACTTCGATTTTTCAGGCTATTCGGACATGGCGATCGGCCTCGGACGCATGTTCGGCTTCCACTATCACGAGAATTTCGCTCACCCCTACGCAGCCCGATCGATCACCGATTTCTGGCGTCGCTGGCACATCTCCCTGTCCAGCTTCTTTCGCGACTATGTCTACATCCCGCTGGGCGGCAATCGTCATGCGCAGGTTCGTAACATCCTGATCGTCTGGGCGCTCACCGGCCTGTGGCACGGGGCCAGTTGGAACTTCCTCATCTGGGGCTGCTATTATGGCGTCCTGCTGCTGATCGAGAAGTTCTTGCTCGCCGGGCTGCTCTCCCGGCTGCCCGCCCTGTTCCAGCACGGCTATGCGCTGTTCTTCGTCGTGGTCGGCTGGACGATCTTCTACTTCACCGACTTCGGCGCACTGGGGCGGCACCTTTCGCTGATGTTCGGCCTGAGCGGAGTGTCGACCGACTTCGACGTGCTGTCCGTGCTGCAGGCGAATGCGATCTGGCTCGCAACGGCGCTCATCCTCTGCTGGCCGGTGTACCGGGCTGTACATGAGCGGCTGGTGGCGCGCCTTCCGGCTGCCGCGGTCGTCCTGTTCGATCTGACGCTGAACCTGCTGTTCCTCGGCTGTTCGATCGCGCTGCTGGTGGGCAGTTCGTACAATCCCTTCATCTATTTCCGGTTCTGAAGATGGCAGGCAGCAAGTCTCCCCGGCATCGTCCACCCTCCGGTTCGGGCCGCAAAAAGGCGGCTCGCGCCTCCGCGCGTGCCGGTTCCGTGGACGGCGGTCCGCTCGAAACCCCGCCCGAGGTGGTGCTGGCGGGCGATGCTGGCGGCCGGTTCATGCTCTGGATCAATGCCCTGGCGTTCGTCTGCATTCTTATTCTTGGCGGAGTGGCATTCTGGCTGACTCCCCAACAGTCGATCTCCGCGTCCGAAAAGCGCGAGCTCGCGCGAGTTCCCGATCTGACTCTCCGCGCCGTGTTCGACGGCAGCTATGAGCGGCGCTTCGAGGAGTTCTACAACGACAATTTCCCCTGGCGGGAGCAATGGGTCGAGTTGACCGCGACCCTCAAGCGCCTGCGAGGCGTTCACAACGCGCAGCAGATCGAGGTGTTCAACGAGGCCCCGGTGCCGCCGCAAGCACGCCGGCCAAGTTTTGTGCCCGTGGACGAAGAGTACCGCCGCGTGCGTTCGGTGATCGTGGTGGGCGATCGCGCCGTGCAGCAGTTCGGCGGAACGGCGGCGACGCTCACGCCGTTCGTCGACATGATCCGCCAGTACCACGAGGCGCTGCCGCAGGTCCGCCTTTACGTCATGAGCATCCCCGTCGGCAGCGACATGTTCCTGCCGCGGCAGGTGAACGACGGTCAGATGCTGGAGAAGCGGAACATCGATCTGCTCCACAGCCGGCTCCCCGCGGGCGTGGTGCCGGTGCGTGCCTATGACGCGATGCTGCCTCACCGCGAAGAATATATTCAGTTTCGAACGGATCATCACTGGACCGGACGGGGCGCCTATTATGCCTACCGGGCCTTTGCCGAGGCGGCGGGCTTCACTCCGCTGCGCCTCGATCAGATGAGCTATGGCCGCACGCGGGGCGAGTTTCTCGGCACGCTCTATTACCGGACGCGCAGCCCCGCTTTGTCGGCCAACCCCGATCATGTGGAATATTGGAAGGTGCCGGGCGAGACCCGGGTGACGGTGTTCACGAATTCGCTCGGGCAAGGCCGGCCGGGACTATTATATCATGAGCAAGCGAGCGGCGGGAACAGCTATGGGGTGTTCCTCGGCGGCGACTTCCCGTTGATTCGCATCGAGACGCAGCACAGGTCAGGTCGGAGCATCCTCGTCGTCAAGGATTCGTACGGCAATGCGTTCGTACCCTATCTCGCGGCGCACTATGACCGCATCTTTGTCGTCGATTACCGCCACTTCCGGGGAAACATCCCGCAGTTCATGGCCGAGAACGCGATCGGCGAGCTCCTCTATGCCCATAACAGCCTGTTCACCAATTCGCGCGGAACGGTGGCGCGAGGACTGACGATGCTCCAGCAGGGTCGGCGCTGACGCGACCGGCAACGGGTCGACCTACGCCGGGACCGGCCCGTCCAGCATGGCGTTGCGTCTCCCGATCCGCCCTGCCACGCCGAGAGCCATCATGAGCCGTGATCAACCCTCCCCTCCCCGAGCGCACCGGGCGAAGTCGCGACTGCGGCACGCGGCAGGCATGCTGTCCCTTCCCTTGCTGCTCCTCGCCTCGCTGTCCGCCGCCACCGTCGAGTCCCGGCGCGGAACCGAGGGATTTTCGCAAATCCGCCCGACGCCCTCGCCGGCCTCTCGCCGCGCTCCTGTTCCCCGGCCGGCGACGACCAGGGCTGCGCCCACCGATCCCGTTCCGCCACTGTCGATCGATCGTGGCCCCGGCAATCTGGTCGAATATGGCGACCGGCGCGCATTCGGCCGTTTCCTGACCCGCTGGCGCGCCGGCCCCGAGCGGCCGGTGGTCATCGCCCATTTCGGCGATTCGCATGTGCAGAACGGGTATCAGGTGAGGGCGATCCGCGACAGCTTGCAAAGCGTTCGCGGCATCGGCGGCCGCGGCATGGTGTTTCCCTATGCCATCGCACGCACCTATTCCCAGGAGGATTACAGCAGCAGCTTCACCGGTAGCTGGCGCACGGCGAACAGCATTCAGCAGCCGCCGCGCCTGCCGATCGGCGTTTCCGGATTCGCAGCGACCACCAGCGACCCTGCCGCTTCGGCGACGCTTACCTTCACTCGCCCGCCCGCCCGCGGCGCGCTGACCGTCAACCTCCACGTCAAGGCGGATGCGTTCTATCGGTTGACGCTGACCGCCGACGGCGTTCCGCAGACGAAGCTGATCTCGCCACGCGCCGTGCCGCAACAGCTCAGGTTCGAACTGCCGTCGCTGGCGAGCGCGCTTCGAGTGGACCTCGAGCTCGTGCGGGAGGAAGCTGCCCCGGCGGCGGGCACGGCAGCTCCGGCTCCGACGTTCACTCTGTACGGGCTGGACCTGCGCGACGCGGTGCCGGCCGGCTTGGTCTATCACAATCTGGGCGTGGGCGGTGCCAACTATAATGCGTTGCGCGACCAGCGCCTGTTCGAGAGCCAGTTTGCCAGTCTGGGCGCCGATCTCGTCGTGCTCGATTGGGGAACGAACGACGTTCTCTACACGAACAGTATCGCCCCGACCCTGGAGAACACCGTGCGTCAGACCATCCGCCGCATTCGGGCAGTCGCTCCCGACGTCGCGATCCTGATCAGCGCGCCGATGGACGAGCGGTTCCGTCGCCGTGACGTGACCGCGACCCGCCAGTTGGCGGAGCTTCTGCGTCGGATTGCGTTCGAGGAGAACTGCCTGTTCTACGACTGGTACGCAATCGCCGGCGGGGCCGATGCGATGCGCGCCTGGCAGGCGGAGAGACTCGCATCGAGTGACGGGATCCACCTCAATGGCCGCGGCTACAGACTGAAGGGCCAGATCTTCGCCGAGGCCCTGCTCCGGACAATCGGCCTTGCTTCAGGAGAACATGCCGCCGCGAGGGCGACGAGGCCAGGCCGGGCGAATTCGGTAAGGGCCGCCCCCCGCACGCCCTGACCGGTGCGAGGCAGATGCTAGCGCTGGGCGCGAGCCCATCGGCTCCGCTGGCGGCACTGGCTTGAGCGTTGAGCAGCGGCGCGCCGGCGCGCCCCTGCCCCATCCGATATTGCAGCAAATAGGTCTTGGCGCCCCTGGCCGTCACCTTGAGGCCGACCCCTTCAGATCCACGTCCCAGAGGAAGGTGTCCGTCGTGGACGGCGACAGCGCATCTTAATCAGCGGGTCCCAGGTTCAAGCCCTGGTGCGTCCACCACTCTCCCTTTGCAAATATAGGCCGACGACAGGATCATCGTTCCGGTTACGGCCCATCGTCCGATCAACCCCGCCGTTTCCAGTTCGGGACAGCGAGCGCATGCGTCGATCTGAAACCGGCCGGCGCGGCGATTGTCGGCAGCCGCGAAACGCAAGGAGACGTCGCGGAAATCAAGAATGGCATCGAGCATGAAGGACAGGCATTTGTACGCCGCCTCCTTTGCCGAGAAGGCAATTGCCGCCCAGTCGACGCCGTCGATGGCAGGGAGCTCCGCGAAATGGGAGAACTCGTCCTCGCGGCAGACCAGCTCCGCCAAGCCGGCTTCCATGCGCTGCGCCCTTTCGGCATCGATGCCCAGCGACACGAAGCGGCTGGAACGCGCGGCGACCGCGCAGACGAAATCCGCGCAATGCGTGATGCTGCCGACCGCGCCCTCGGGCCATGCGGGCGCGCGGGCGTCCCGACGCAGGATCGGCATCGGCGCGAAACCGAGCGCATCCAGCGCGGCGCGCGCGGCATTGCGTCCGCCGGCGAATTCCCTGCGCCGCTTGGCCACGGCTCCTTCGATCAACGCCGATTCTCCCGCCAAAAGCGGCATCTCGAACATCTGCTCGGTGGCAATGGCGACGCTGACCTGCGCTGGGAAAAGGCGCGCGACAAACCTTGCATCGACACTCGTCATGCTGAATCCGCTCTAGACCCAAATATCCCAGTGCACCCGAAGCGATGACTGCCAAAGCCCGAAAGCAGGACTTTCTCGTCACAGCCCAATTTCTCAAGCACCTGTGTTGAACCACCGGGTTGCATTTTGATATCGTGAAAAGAGCCTGCAGTGAGGGACCCGAAAGATTGAATCCAAGCCGACAGCCGTAACGTAGAGGCAGAGCATGCGGACCGTTGACCTCATTTTGTCCGATTTGCGCCGCCTGGGCGTGAAGCTCTCGATCGAGCAGGGGCAATTGCGTTGTCGGGCGCCTCGCGGCACGCTTTCCGCCGATCAGCTTTCCGAGATGCGCGCGATGCGCAGCCAGATCATCGAAGCGCTGGAACTGGGCGGCCCTTCCGTGCAGCGCGGCGAGCCTCTTGTCGTGGAAGCAAGACCCGCGATCATCCCGCTCTCCTTTGCCCAGAGCCGGCTGTGGCTGCTGGACCGGATGGGGCTGGGCGGATCGGCCTACAATATAGGTGTGATCGTCCGCCTGGACGGCGACCTCGACCGGCCGGCGCTTCAAAGCGCCCTCGACGCGCTGGTGGCCAGACATGAGGCGCTCCGGACCCGGCTGCCGGCGGTCGACGGCCAAGGCACGCAGGCCATCGATGCGCCCTCCTCCGTCCCGCTGCCCATAGTCGACGTTTCGGAAGCGCCCGACCCGGATGCGGAATCCACGCGGCTGGCCGACCGGGAAACGGAGCGGCTATTCGATTTGGCCGCGGGGCCCCTGTTTCGGGCGCTGCTGCTCCATGTCTCGCCGACCCGGCACCGGCTGGTTCTGACCATTCATCATGCCGTCTCGGATGGCTGGTCGGTGATGCGTATCCTGTTTCCGGAGCTGATCGAGCTTTATGCGGCCCATGCCGGGAAGCGCCAGGCCGACCTCCCCGCGCTGCAGCTGCAATATGCCGATCATGCCTTGTGGCAACGCAGGCACCTGGAAAGCGACATTCTGGAAAAGCAGGTGTCCTATTGGCGCGATGAGCTGGCCGGCGCGCCTGCATTTCTCGACCTTCCGACCGATAGGCCGCATCCGCCGAAGCGGAGCTTCCGTGGCGCGCGGGTTCCGGTCGCGGTTTCGAACGATGTTCTCGAAGGATTGCGAAGTCTGGCGGCAGCCGAAGGCGCGACGCTCTTCATGGTTGTGCTGTCCGCTTATGCTCTGCTCCTGGCGCGATGGAGCGGTCAGGATGATGTGGTCGTCGGGACGCCGGTGGCCGGGCGCAACTCGCTCGAAACCGAACGTCTCTTCGGCTTTTTCGTCAACACCCTGCCACTTCGCATCCGCCTGCGGCAGCCGAGAACGTTCCGGGAGCTCGTAAAGAACGTCAAGTCGGCGGCGCTCGCTGCTTATGCCAATCAGGATGTGCCGTTCGACGCTTTGGTCGAGGCACTGAATATCCCCAGAGACTCATCGCGCCAGACTTTGATCCAGGCGCTGCTCGTCCTGCACAACGAGGCGCGGCGGGAAAGCATCAAGCTGCCGGGGATGGAATTATCGCTCGAAGAGAGTGACAATGGCGGCGCCCAGATGGAGATCGCGCTTCACGTTTACGAGACGCCGATCGGGTTGCAGGGTCTGCTTCATTACGACACCGATCTGTTCGACGCCGAGACGGCGCGCCGCATGGCCGGGCATTTCGGTCATATCCTCAAGCAGGCGGCGGAGGAGCAGGAGCGGCCTCTCGGAGCCTTCGAGCTCATGGGCCCCGAGGAACGTCAGCGGACACTCGTGCAGTGGAACAGCACGGAGACGCGCTTGAGCGACACGCGATGCGCGCACAAGCGGTTCGAGGATCGTGCAGCCGAGCTTGAAGATGCCGTTGCTCTGTCTTTCGAGGGCGACGACTTAACCTATGGAGAGCTGAATAAGAGGGCCAATCAACTCGCCCGTCATCTGGTCGGGCTTGGAGTAGGACCTGATCTGGTGGTCGGGGTCTGCCTTGACCGGTGCCTGGAGATGACCGTCAGCATCCTGGCGATATTGAAGGCCGGAGGCGCCTATTTGCCGCTGGATCCCGAATATCCCCCGGGGAGGCTCGATTTCATGCTGCAGGACGCCGGAGCGTCCGTGCTCATCGTCGATGCCGTAACCGCCGCCATCGCCCTCACCAATGATGCGACGCGGATAGTCGTGGATCGCGACTGGCCGGAAATCGCGCGTCACGAGGTGAGCGCACCGCCGCTGACGGCGCGGACCTCCAGCCTAGCTTACGTCATCTACACGTCAGGGTCGACCGGCCGGCCGAAGGGCGTGATGGTCGAGCACGCGGCCTTGTCGAACCGGTTGCTCTGGATGCAGGCGGAATATCGGCTCTCGCGCCGCGACGTCGTTCTGCAGAAGACTCCCTTTTCCTTCGACGTATCGGTTTGGGAGTTTCTGTGGACGCTCTCAGAAGGCGCGCGGCTCGAAGTGGCTCGTCCGCGGGGTCATCTCGATCCGGCCTATCTGGCCCGCACGATTCAGGAGCGGGGCGTAAGCATCGTTCATTTCGTGCCTTCGATGCTGACGGCCTTCCTGAGCAGCGGAGCGCTTTCGAGCTGCGCAAGCCTGCGTCTCGTCTTCGCAAGCGGCGAAGCTCTGCCTCGCTCTGTCGCGGAGGCGTTTCTCGAGGCAAGCGACGCGGAGCTCCACAATTTGTACGGGCCGACCGAAGCCGCCATCGATGTAACCTCGCATCACGTGACGGTTGCGAGCGGCTCTCCGATCCCGATCGGCCGACCTATCTGGAACACGCAGCTCTATGTTCTGGACGACGAACGGCGCGCGGTGCCGCAAGGCGTGCGCGGCGAGCTTTACATTGCTGGCGACGGGTTGGCCCGAGGCTATCTCGGCCGTCCGGCGCTGACGGCGGAGCGCTTCCTCGACAACCCGTTCGCGGAGCCGGGTGCGCGCATGTACCGCACCGGCGATATCGTCCGGTGGCGGCGCGATGGAGAATTGGAATATCTGGGTCGGACCGACGATCAGGTGAAGCTGCGCGGGTTCCGGATCGAGCTGGGCGAGATCGAGGCGCGTCTGTCGGGCCATCCAGGGGTGCGCGAGGCAGTGGTGCTGGCGCGCGAGGACACGCCCGGCGACAAAAGGCTGGTGGCTTATTTCACGGCGGCGGACGATGTCGAGATCGCTTCCTTGCGAGCGCATCTGGCCGCGGCCCTTCCGGCCTATATGGTGCCGGCGGCTTATGTGCGTGTCGACAGCTTCGCGCTGACGCCGAACGGAAAGCTGGACCGCAAGGCGTTGCGCGCGCCGGATGAATCGTCCCTCGCGCTCAAAGCCTACGAGGCGCCCGTCGGAGAGATCGAAACGATCCTCGCGGCGATCTGGCAGGAGGTCCTCGGCGTCGACCGCGTCGGACGCCACGACAACTTCTTCGCTTTGGGCGGCCACTCGCTGCTCGCGGTCAGGGTGCTCGAGCGGATCCGCTCAATGGGATTGAAAGCCGATGTTCGCAGGATATTCGATGCCCCGAACCTTTCCGAATTCGCCGCCACGATGGAGACCGACGCCGGCACATCTCCGGTGCCGCCCAATCTGATAACGCCTGACCACGAGAAGATAACGCCCGATCTCCTGCCATTGGTTCAGCTGAGCCAGGAGGAGATCGACAGGATCGTCGAAACGGTTCCGGGTGGCGCGACCAACGTTCAGGACATCTATCCCCTGACAGCGCTCCAGGAAGGAATGCTCTTCCACCATCTGGTCGAAGATATCGGCGATACGTATCTGGTCTGGAGCCTCCTCAGCCTTCCCGACCGGCAGTCGGCGAACCGCCATGCCCAGGCCTTGGAAGCAGTGATAGGGCGCCACGATGCCTGGCGCACGGCTGTCGTCTGGGAGGGGTTGCGGAAGCCCGTCCAGGTCGTGTGGCGGCATGCGCCTCTCAGCATCGAGGAAATCCAATTTTCACCGGCGGACGGCGATATCGCGCGACAGCTCACGGAAAAGTTCAGTCCGCGTCATTACCGCATAGATTTGCGGCAAGCGCCCCTGATGCGGGGGTTCCTCGCTCAAGATGCGGCAAACGATCGCTGGTTGCTGCTTTTCCTCGCGCATCATCTGGTCGGCGATGCGACATCGATGGGCCTTCTGATGAACGAAGTTGGGGCTCATCTCGGCGGGGTGAAAGACCTGCCGGAGCCGGTGCCGTTCCGCAATTTCGTGGCGCGGTCCGGTGACGCGACCGATCAGGAAGAGCAGGCCGCCTTCTTTCGTCGGATGCTCGGCGGGATTGACGAGCCGACCGCTCCCTTCGGCATGCTCGACATTCGCGCCAGCGGCGCCGAGATAAATGATGCGGCATGCGAGCTGGAGCCCGCCATGGCCGCGCAAATCCGCGCGGTCTCGCGATCCCTGCATGTGAGCACCGCCAGCCTCTTCCATGTCGCCTGCGGCTTGGTGATCGGCCGGCTTTCCGGTCGCGACGAGGCTGTTTTCGGCACGGTCCTGCTCGGTCGCATGCAGAGCGGGGAAGGAGCGGACAGGGTGATGGGGGCGTTCATCAATACGCTGCCGATCAGGGTTCACCTTGGAGATATCGCGGTCGAACAATGCTTGCGCGACACGCACGGCGCGCTGGCTGGCGTCATGCGCTACGAACACACGCCCCTCACCCTTGCGCAACGTTGCAGCGATATCGTCCCGCCGGCGCCGTTGTTCACGGCAATCGTGAACTATCGTCATGGTGTCGCGCCCCTCGACAGCGATGTTCCAGGCGCATCGGCGGGAGCCAGGGAAATTCAGAACGAGGAGCGGACCAACTATCCTCTCGCCCTGATCGTGGATGATTTCGGCGACCGGTTTTCCCTGTCCGTGCAGGCGCGCTCGCCAATCGATCCCGCGCGCATGCTCTCGATGACGCGGTGCGCGCTGGCAAGCATCGTCGAGGCGCTTGCGTCGTCACCGCGCACGGAGATGGCGAGCATCGACTGCATTCCGGTCGAAGATCGCGAGCGCATTCTGCCCACGACGAATAGGCCCGTTGAATGCCCCGATCGGCGTCGCATTCATGAGCTCTTCGAACATTGGGCGGAGCGCCGGCCGGACGTGACCGCGTTGGTGTTCGGAAGGGAATGTTTGAGCTACGGCGCGTTGAACGCCGAAGCGAACCGCCTCGCCCATTTCATCATGGCGGCCGGGGTGCCGGCAGGCTCTCGGGTGGCGATTTGTGTGGAACGGTCGCCGCAAGCCATAATTGCGGTGCTGGCGGTTCTGAAGGCCGGCGCGGCCTACGTGCCGATGGATTCGGCCTATCCCGTCGAACGACTGGCCTTCATGCTTCGGGACGCCGCGCCGGCTCTCATCCTGACGGATGCCCGGACGGGGCCGGTGCTGCGCGAAGCGCTGACGCACGCCCAGTCTCCCGAGATCGAAATCGTGCATCTCGACGCGGACGCGCAGCAATGGGCCTGTCTCGATGCGGCCAATCCGGAGGCCCGAGCGGCGGGCGCCGCGCCGGCCGACCTCGCCTATATCATCTACACGTCGGGCTCCACGGGACAGCCAAAGGGTGTGATGATCGACCATCGCAATCTGGTCAGACTATTCACCGTCACGCAGAGCTTGTTCGATTTCGGCGAGGCAGACGTCTGGACGCTGTTCCATTCTCTCGCCTTTGATTTTTCGGTCTGGGAGATTTGGGGGCCATTGGCGCATGGCGGTCGGCTGGTTCTCGTTTCGCACGAATGCGCACGCTCCCCGGAGGAATTCTACACTCTCCTGTGCAGCGAGAGCGTGACCATCCTCAATCAGACTCCCAGCGCCTTTTTGAATCTGATGGGTGCGCAGGCGCGAAGTCCCAAAGAGCACGTCGTGCGGCTCGTGATCTTCGGCGGGGAAATGTTGCGGCCACATCTGCTCCAGCCCTGGATCGAGCGCAACCGGCTTGAAAAGACCGACCTGGTCAACATGTACGGAATCACCGAAATCACGGTCCATGCGACTTATCACAAGCTGTCTCTACGGGATTTCTCCGATCCGGACAGAAGCCGGATTGGAGTTCCACTGCCAGACCTGAATATCTACATTTTCGACCGGAACCGGCAATTGTCGCCGATCGGCGTGGCCGGCGAGATGTACATCGGCGGTGCCGGTGTAGCGCAAGGCTACCTCAACCGTCCGGAATTGACGTCGGAACGCTTCTTGCAGAGCCCCTTCATTGCCGGCGAGCGGCTGTACAGAAGCGGAGATCTCGGACGTTACGGGCCGGACGGCGACATCGAATATCTGGGTCGGACCGACGATCAGGTGAAGCTGCGCGGGTTCCGGATCGAGCTGGGCGAGATCGAGGCGCGTCTGTCGGGCCATCCAGAGGTGCGCGAGGCCGTGGTGCTGGCGCGCGAGGACACGCCCGGCGACAAAAGGCTGGTGGCTTATTTCACGGCGGCGGACGATGTCGAGATCGCTTCCTTGCGAGCGCATCTGGCCGCGGCCCTTCCGGACTATATGGTGCCGGCGGCCTATGTGCGTGTCGACAGCTTCGCGCTGACGCCGAACGGAAAGCTCGACCGCAAGGCGTTGCGCGCGCCGGACGAATCGTCCCTCGCGCTCAACGCCTACGAGGCGCCCGTCGGAGAGATCGAAACGATCCTCGCGGCGATCTGGCAGGAGGTGCTCGGCGTCGACCGCGTCGGACGCCACGACAACTTCTTCGCTTTGGGCGGGGATTCGATGCTGGCAGTCCAGGTCGCGCTTCGCGCCAGACGCCATCTGCCGGCCTTCTCCGTCGCCGATATCTTCGGCAATCCGACGGTCGGAGAAGTCAGCGCCGCCGTCCAGCAACGTTCCGAAACGAGCCAACCCGGCAAGATCCAGCCGCCCGTGCCAAGCGTCGGCGACGAGATCGTCGATCGTGAACTTTATGAGGACGCCTATCCGCTAACCACGATGCAATCGACCATGGTCCGCGAATATCACACGAACAGGGGGACCGAGCGCGGCGTCTATCACGCTCAGCAATGGCTGACCGTTCGCCACGAGGGCTGCTCCGGACATGCGATGGAGCGTGCGGCCCAGCTACTCGTCGAGGCGGAGCCGGTATTGCGGACTCGTTTTCTCGTCGACGGCGCCGGACAACCGATCCAGGCTATCCGGAAGGCGGACCATGAGCGAGTCGCCTTCCATGCGCACGACGTGGCGAAGCTGCGTTCGGCCGAACGCGAGCGCTATATCGCGGCGAAAATCGCCGAGGACAGAGCCGAGCCCCTGCCGCCGTTAAACGGGACCAGCGGGGCGCTGCGATTCGTCTGGTTCGATTGCGGTGACGACACGTTTATATTGCTGATATCGATCCACCACGCGATCGACGATGGATGGGGAAATCAATACTTCCTCTCTTCGCTCTTCGATTTGTATGAAAGAATAGGATGGGGAGAAGAGCCGTCATTGCCGCTCCGCGATAACGTCTTCAAGGAATATGTCGCGCTCGAGCGCGAGATTCGTGGGTCGGAGCAAGCCATCGAATTCTGGCGCGGTTGGGAGCTGCCGGTCACGAACGCGTCTACTTTGCCTGAGTCCGGGCAGGACGGGCTTTCGGAAACCAGTCCCATTGCCGTTACGCGCCTCCATCTCGTCGAACGGCTGTATCGGACGGGACGGGAGATGCGGGTGTCGGTGAAAGCCCTCGCCCTGAGCGCCTATATCGAGCTGCTGGAGACAATGGCCGAAAGAAGCGCGCCGACGACGATCGGCGTTGTCGCGAACGGGCGTTCCGACCGGCTTTCCGATCCGGTCACGGCCCTGGGACTGTTTTGGAACCTCGCTCCGCTTTGCGTGCCCTTTGACGAGGCACAGGCAAAGGACCACGCCGGCGCCGTTCATCGGGCACTTGTGGAGCTGGAACCATTTGCGACATATCCGCTGACCAGGATAGCGGCGGATCGCGGCGCGACGGAGCTGTTCTTCGCGACGTTCAATTTTCTGAATTTCCACCATGCGTTCCGAGGCGCGACGAGCGGCGCAATGGAGCTGATCTCCTATGACGCTTACGACAAGCTCCATTATCCTCTCAATTTGACCGTGTCGCTCAATCGCCCGAATGACGAGATTGTGGCGACCATCCATTTCGACCGGAAATATTTCTCCGAGGCGCTGATCGACACCCTCATGAAGCGCTATCTGGACTTGCTCGAGCAGCGGCTCGTGGCCTGACCAAATCCCTCGACGCGGGCCGGGATCCCGGACCCCTGCTTCGAGCTCACGATCGCCTTGTCGTCACCCAGCCGCGGCTTCTTGGCATGGGGATCGACCGGCAGCTCCGATCATGGGATTCAACTCTCTCTTTGCGCGATAATTAGCATCTGGCCCGGGGCCGTGCGCAACTTGATGGTCTTCATATGTCTACAGCCTGCGGCTTCCATCCAGGAGATCACTGTGTTGGCGGAATAGACGTCGCTGCCCGTGACGATGAAATAATGCAGCGACATCATTTTCAGAAAGGTATCGATCAAGGGCGAACCTTTCGCGTTGCCCGATTGATCGCTGACGATCATCATGCCGCCAGGCGCTAAAGCTGACGCTGCGCGCTTTATCAGCGCGCTGCATTCCTTAGGGGTGAAGTAATGGATCAGGTTTGATATCAGAGTCGCGTCGTAATCCGACCCGGGATCGTCGGTTCGAATGTCTCCGGGTCGCATAACGAGTTGCGGATTTTGATCCGCTATTTCATGATCGAGGGCTTCCGGGACGTCGAAAATGGTTGCCGTCAGTTGAGGATAGCGCCGGCAGAAAGCCGCGCTGTAAAGGCCGTGATTGCCCCCGATATCCAGCAATCGGCGGGCACCGGAGGGAAGATCGACCAGAGCCGCGATTTCCTCCGCCGGCTTCGCGGCTATCGACGTCATGGATTCGGTGAATTTGGCCCACCGCCCCGGTTTCAGCGACATCCAGTCTTGAAAATGAACCTTGACCGTTCCGCTTTTGACCGAATGCTCCAAGCTTTCAGCCCAAGTCTCAACAAGAAGACTGTTCCAGTTATCCACGAAGTTGACCACATTTCCTGGACTGGACTTTATCAGCCAGCGGTCCGTCAATGTGGAATTGCTATAGTGCTCGCCGGTCCTGACTATATATTTTGTAGTCGCCAAAAAATCCAGCAGCCTTCGGACCCCCTCGGCGTTGCATCCGGTCAACTCCGCAAGGTCGGAAGCACTTTTCGGGCCCTGTGCCAAATGCTCGAAAAAACCCAGATTACTTGCAAGGCTCGCGGAGTGGAATGCCGTTCCGGCGATCAGATCCAACATCACCCCGGGCGCGCGGTTGCGCCGGAGCACCCACCGTTCGATCAGATTCGGAATTACTGGCATTGCTCCCCCCGGATTGAAATGAACCAAGAAAGGCGACCGATCGGTCCAACCGACGCCACCATGGGTCAAGTGAGTTTGAACGGATAGAGAGATTCACCCCGGGGCTGATTCATGGCGGGCTGAACGACGTCGCGCTCCAAGCGGTTCGCGGCTTTCAAATAGCGAGTCGGTCCCGGCGAGACATGGCGAGCAAGCCTGATGTCGCGCTGTTTCGGCATCCCTTTCTCGGCCCGCCGAGCATTCGCTCGATCGGACGTTGATATTGAAATCGGCCGTCGTTCGGTTAGGCTATGATCAGCGCAATTCGTCTCATGTTGGATACCGTGCGGTCTAGATAGGTCCTTGAACAGATTGGGAAAGCGCGATCATGGGCATCAAACGTGAATTTATGAGCGATGACTGGCTGAATATGGTCCTGGAAATCGCAAATGGACTTCTTGCCCAATTGGACTCGTCGACGGCGGCAAAGATCGATGTGACATTCGCCGAGGTGTACGAATGCGCTCCGCCCGAGGTCGTCGCGTGGGGAACGCCGGCTTGGATGCTGACAATCAAGCAGGGCCGCGCCGTCGTTGCGCGCGGCGCCGCGCAGAAGCCGGATCTGACCTTGACGATGCAATGGGAAGATGCCGCGCGCGCCGTCTTGATCACCGATGAAGGCAAACGCAAATACGACCACACGCAAAGGATAATGGACGGCCGCATCCGCATTACCGGCAATCCGTCGGGCGTGCTCCCGTCGATACTGGCTGCCATGCGCAGCAGGATCGCTCCCCTTACAGTCGTGACGACGACGGACGTTTCTGCGGCGCTCGGCCCGACGATCCAGATGACCGGCTGGGATCTTTCCGAGCTTCCGTCTCCGACTGAAGACCTGGACCAGGTCATCAGCGACGTAAGAAGATGGGGCTACGGAATCATCAGCGACGTTATCTCCGCCGAAGAGGTCGCGGGTCTTCGCGCGAGGCTCGTGGAGCAGGCCGAGCTGGAGATCGAGCACGAGGTCGCCTGGCTTGGGAATGGCGGCCATGGCGGCAATACCTGGATCGGGGGACTTCGCGAGGACCGGGCTGCGCCCTGGCAGGGCGTGCGCGCGCTGCTCAACAAAGGACGCGAGTTCATAGATTTGACGATGAATCCGAAGATCATCGCCTGCATGCGCGGCGTCTTCAACCATATGGCATTCTATCTCGGCAGCACCAACGGCCTCATCATCCGGAAGAATGCCGTGGCGATGGTCGTGCATTGCGATCAGCAATATGTCCCGTGCACGACGCCGATTCCCTTCGCGACCAACGTGATGATCACGCTGAGCGACTTCACCGCGGAAAACGGCGCCACGCGGGTGGTTCCGGGCACGCACAAGGGGCCGCCTCCGCCCTGGGTCTTGGACACCAGCGTCATGGACAACGTCAACCCGGAGCCGATCGAGACTCTGCCGGTGGTCTGCCCGGCGGGCTGCGCGATCGTGCTCGACGGGCGCACCTGGCACAGCTCGGGTGCCAGTTGCTCCGATGACACCCGATATTCGGTGACGACCTATTATTCGCTGCCGTTCATCCGCCAGGCGGAACTCTATCCGGTGAGCATCCACGACGACGTCTATGACTCGCTTTCCATCGAAGAGCGCGCGATGTTCGGGTTCAGATCGTATGGCGCATTGGGCCGCATCGATGCGCCGCGGGATGAAGGTCGTTGCAATACCGACGCGTTGTATCCCTACGTTCCCGAACTGCGCCGCGCGCACGCCTTTGTCGACAGTGCAGGCGAAACCGAGCCTCGCTTGAATCAGGGGGCGGATTCCCGTTCGCACTGAACCTGCGCAAATGAATTATCCGTGCTCATCTCCACGCGCGATGTAACCGCCGCACTCCTCACACTCTGGATCGCGCGCGATACGAATGAAATTGTGATTCGTGTAATCGGAGATCTCGATCCGCACCGTGCCGTCCAACGTCGGCGGACGATCCATGCCGGACAGGAAGCGAACGGCCTCCCAAACCGCCATTCCGCCGGTAATGGCTTGCCGTGGCGACATGGCGCCGATGAACCCGTCCTTATACCAGGGCGGAACGACCTTGGTCGCGTAGCTGAAGTCGCCGCTCAAGGCGTCCCTCGCGCAACGCTGGCAGGCCGTCTGGCCGGGAATGGTCAGTGGACCGATGCAGTGCGCGGCCGGCATTTGCAGGCATGGCACGCCCATGTGCAGGGCCGCTCGGGCCACCGCGGCAGAAGCCGCCGCGAAGTTGCTGTCGAACGGCGGGAATGCATTGAACACCAGGTCCGCATCTTCGATTATCGACTCGATGTCCGCCGGCTCGGTGATCAACAGCTTGTGAGCGCTGAAACTGATGTCGTCGTCGATTCCCGACAGGCGGGCGACGCACGCCTCGACCTTGGAGGTTCCGATGTCAGCTTTATCGTACAGAATCTGGCGATGCAGATTGCTTAATTCGACTTCGTCCGAATCAATGACAGCGATGCGTCGAATGCCTATTCGTGCGCACAACAAGGCGATCCAGCCGCCAGTGCCGCCGACCCCTGGAATAACGACTTTCCGATGCTGGAGGTTCTGATTGAGCTTGATCCCCGAATCCTCGGAAGACTCGAACAAGCTCAGGAAACGGATTTGCCGGTCGTACAGCGATGTTCCGTCAAGGGACGAAACGTCATCTTCGACGCGTCGCTTCACGAGGACCTTCGCCTGTTGGAGTTCCAGCACCAGACGCTCCGCTTCCTCGCGCGTCAGCTTTGACGCTTCGACCACGGTTTCGGCGACGCGCTCCGCGTCGACACCCGTTCCGAGCGTTTCGAGCGCCTGCGCCACACGTTCGCTGGGACCTCCCAATATCAACCGTCGCTGCAGCACCGTGGAGACGAGCGCAAGCCTGTCCCCATCGAGGGGCAGGTGCGAGAAGCTTGATTGCAACCGGAGTATTTCCTCAGGCACGCCGCCTCTCCTCCCCAGGCGCCGACGTAAGCGGCCCCATCGTGATCGTGTAAATCGGAAGCTCTTTCGCCGGATCCATTCCGAAAAGCTCGCCGCATGCCGAATCGAGCATTGCGGGGGTGGGCACGCTGCCGAAGCCGTGGGCCTGCCCCAGCAGAATGAGGAGCTGGGCCACGCGACCCGAACCGATGTACAAGTTGCGGAGCGCATGCTCGTGGCGGTAGCGCCACTGATAGCGCGGGATGTCCGCCGAAATGACCAATGTCCAACTCGCCGTCATCGGGCTTTGCATGCCGACCAGAAGCGACGTTACCTCCTCGCGGAAGTTGCCGACCCGGTGCTCGAGCAACCGGTGATTGAGGATGTCATACCGATAGATTCCGGGCTCTATCGACGCCACGTCGAACACGGCCAGGTGGAAATCGAAAGCAATTCCGTACGACCGCAAATAATCGATCGGAGTTTTAGGGACGCGCTGCTGCCGCTGCCGCACGTTTGCCAGGCCATTCCAAAGCACGGATGACAGGATTTGCGCCGACGCTTCAACCCGCGCGTACGAGCGAATGCTCCTGCGCGCCATCAGGACCTGGCCGACGGTCATCTCGGCCGGAAGCGGGCTGGGCTCGGGCAGTTCGACGACCCGCAGCGAATCGAATGACCCGCGGGACGGGGCCTCACCTTCGCCTAGATATTCCGTGATGACGGCCCGGCGAACGTCGCCCGTGCTATCCTTCCCGTCCACCTGGGGCCGCCCCCGCGACCAGAGATAGTAGCGCAGCGACGAGCTCCAGCCGCGTTTCCACCAATGATTGATCCGATCGACCAGGGTCGCGTCGACGGGGGCCGATGGAAACCACCCGCGCTCGGCCAGCTGATCCGCCAGCTTATGACCACCGGCTGTGGATGCTGAACCGCGGTAGCGCGCGGATAGGAATTCCAGCAGAGCATTTGCATCCACGGCCGCGCGTCGCCGATTGAGCGCATCGCTGAGGACAACTTTACGACTACTGGAAACCGGCCGGATGCTAAGAAGAGGCCACCAGTTCTCCCGATTCTCAACGCCCATCATTGGCCATCGTCCCCATATTCTATTGTGCGTCCGTTGAGGGGATACCGAGCGACACGGTCAACATGTACCCCTCTTCCAATCCATCCAGCCCGAGGCTGCGTTCGATCGCCTCATCGTCGTCGGCGTAAGCGACATGCGTCATGATTTGGTGCGCGGAGGCGGCCAGACCGAGCGTGGTCGCCAGATGACCGATATCCATATGAACCGTCCGGAACGTTCGCGGCTCGCGGTAGCGATACATGTTCCGCTCGAATATGGTCGTCAGCGCCACCAGACATTTGACGTCGAACGGCGCCCGCCCATAGCCGAGCGGGAAGAGTTCCCGCAATTCGGAGTCCGTGAAGACCGCTTCGCGCATCAGCGAAAGTTGCGGAGGAGAGACATCGACGTGGTACCAACCGGGCTTGAGACCGGGGACGTCCATGACGAGCAGATAGGCTTCGGACGGGTGGCGCCCACCGCCGGACGGACTGGTGCGTCGCATCATCGGTGCGCGCTGCCATCGCCCTCCCTTTATCAGGCCCACTTCGCAAAACGTCATCGACAGGAGATTGAGGATAACGGCGTCATCGATAACCGGTGCATCCTGGGCGGGATCCGGGTCCAGATAATCTCGCAGCGCCTCGGCGAGCGGGACATCGCACAAAGATGCGTCCGGTGCGGGAAGATCCCTGCGGCTTACCGGATCGGCTATTCGCTTGTACCGATCGACGTCTGGCTCTTCGCCAATGTAACCCCGCATTCGATCGGTATCGATTTGACGGCCGTTCGTGGAATAATCCGGGAACGGATAGTCGAGCGTGGAAAGATGGTATTCCGCTGCTTCCGACCAATTCGCCTTTGCCCAGGCCTCCGGGATTTTCTGGCAAATCGACGCGTGGCCATTCGCCTTCGAGGCGTCGGACGAGACGATCAGCCCGCATCGCTCCAGCTCGGTCAGCAGCGTTTCAAGATTTTCACGAGGAGCCAGAGTAAGGCTCGCGACTCTGTCGAGCACTGCCCGGCGGGAATTCTCCTCGATGCAGGCGAGCAACAACATGACCGCGGGCACCGATACTTTCCAATGCTTAGGTCCGATAAAACTCTCGACCGCCCACCGCTCGTTGGAAAGAAAAGAAGGGGGTATGATCCGCGCCGCGGAACTTAGCTGGATTGTTTGTTCGGAAGGATCCCTTGGCTCGCCCATATCTACCCGCCCTGGCTATCATTGGAGGCCGTTGACACAAGATCGCGGCGCAGAGACGATGCCAAATGCCCCGCAAGCAAGTCGATGGTCGGGAAATCCATCGCGAGAGTTGCACTTAGCTCCCGGCCAAGCTCTTTTCCCAGTGCCTGAGTCAGACGCACCGCATCGAGCGAGTCAAGTCCAACTTCTTCAAATACCGCATCCGCCCCTACCGCCCGGCCCAGGGCACGCGACAGCCACATTGCGATATAGTCGGCGATATCGTCCTGACTATGCCCGATCTGTTTGCTCGGCATCGGGTCAGCCACGACAGCTTCCCAGCGGTGAAGCAGCTTTACCTCGCCCGCCAATACCCTGCGCCGAGTTTCATTGCGTCGTACCTTGCCGCTCGACGTCTTCGGCACCTCCCCCGCGACAGCGATGAGCACGGTCCGAACCGCAAGATCATGGTCCGCGGCAATTGCGGTGCGCACTGCCTCCACCGCGGCATTCCAGTCGACGCCGCCGCGGCTCGCGCGGGGATCGTATTCCAGAAGCACCGCCAAATCCTCGCCGGCGCTACCGTCAACGGCAAAAGCGACGGAGCAGCCCTGTCTGGCCGCCGGCAATGCGGCTTCGATGCTTCTTTCGATGTCCTGCGGATGATAGTTGAGGCCGCGGACGATCAGCAAATCCTTGATTCGTCCCACGATATAGAGCTCGCCATCGGTGCCCAGGGCGCCCAGGTCGCCGGTGCGGAGGAACGGTCCGGTCCCGTCCGCAAGCCTTCCCTCGAATATCTCGCGCGATTGTGCGGAATCATTGAAATAGCCCCGGCCGACGCTGTCTCCGCGCAGCCAGATCTCGCCCACCCCGCCTTGCGCGCAGGGCTTGTCCTCCGCCACGATGAGCAGCTGCTGATCGCCGAGGACGGGACCGCACCCGATGACCGACTGGCTACCGTCTCGGGACGCCACCAGCCGGGCGTTGCGATACGCGTCAACATCGACAGCGGACGCAATGAACCCCTCCGGCCGCGATGCGCCCGACACGATCAAGGTCGCCTCGGCAAGGCCATAGCAGGGCAAGAAGGCGGAGCGGCGAAAGCCGCGCGGCGAGAATCGCTCCACGAAACGCTCGAGCGTTTCCTTATACACCGGCTCCGCGCCGCAAAATGCCACCCGCCAGCTCGATAAATCCAGCGAGGATAATTGCTCATCGGATATTTTTCGCGCGCAGAGATCATAAGCGAAATTCGGTGCCCCTGCGACCGTTCCCGCGTAGGTGGAAATCGCCGCGAGCCACCTGTACGGGCTTTGAAGAAATTCGAGCGGCGCCAGCAGGACACACTCGCAGCCGAGAAATACAGGATGGATCGTGGTGCCGATCAGGCCCATGTCATGGTAGACGGGCAGCCACGACACCACCACGTCTTCGCGGGCACGACTGGCAAAGGCCTGGCCTATGAGGCCCTGGTTGTGCAGGATATTTCCGTGGGTGACCATCACTCCGCGCGGCTCGCCGGTCGAGCCGGACGTATATTGAAGTATCGCGAGATCGTCGGGTTTCAGGGTCGGAGGACGCCAGTTGCTCGGATCCGTATGCCGCCCGTCAATCGCTATCCACGTCGCGCTCTGCAACTCCGGCACATGGGAAATTATCGCTTCCGCGGTACCGCATATGTCGGACGAGCTGACAATGAAGCGAGGCGAGCAGCTTTGGACGATCGCACGAAGACGCGCCATGCTGCGTTTGATCCGGCCGGGATTCGGCGGATAGGCGGGAACCGCCGCGACACCGGCGTAAAAGCAACCGAAAAGTGCCTTTATGAAATCCAGTCCCGGCGCGAACAGCAGCAATACCGGCGCGCCTGGACCGGCCTTGGCCTCGGCAATGGCGGCAGCGACCGAGCGCGACGCTTGGTCGAGCTCGGCATAGGTCAGAGACTCCGTGACGAAGAGGTCGCGCGTGAATCTGAAGCCCCTCCCGGGCGAGTCGGACGCCCGTTGCCGCAGAAGGTCGAACAAGGTTTGCGGCGCTTGCACTCAATTCTCCCTGGTGGTCGACATGGTCAAGATGTCGAGCTCGTCGAGCAGGGTGCTCACCATGATTGGCGGCAGGCGAGCGCTTGCAAATTTTTCTTTGACCCGCTCCGTAAGCACGCCGAGGCGCGTCAGCGTCGGCAAGATGAATTCGGTAATGCCGTCCCGGGCCGGATCGGCGAGAGCGCCTTCGCCGCTTTGCAGTCGCTCCGCCGCGGAGTGAAGCACTTCGTCGAGAGAAAAACCGAACTCGCTGAGGATGCCTTCGCTTTGACGGAATGACTCGTGACGCGTTCGCGCGAACATCATCACGGTGTCATAGGCATAATCGGCGAGATGTTCTCTCTCGTCATCTGACATTTCGCTCAGGTTATTTCGTAAATATGTCGATCCGAAGCCCACATGGCGGGCTTCATCGCGGATGACCCGGTCAAGAATGCCGGTGAGGAGAGGCTCCCGCGACCTTCGACGATAGGTGTGAAAGGATGACAGCGCGGCGCCTTCGACGATGATCTGCATGCCGATCACCATCGTGAGCCAGGAATCGGCGTCGATCACCTTGTCGAGAAATGCGCCGAAACCCGGCGCCAGCGGCACGATCCCGCCACAGCGTCTCAGATATCGGCCGAAAACCTCGACATGGCGCGCTTCATCGACCGTCTGGGTTGCCGCATAGAGCTTGGTTTCATAATCCGGAGCGATACTCACCAGTCGCGACGCGACCATGAGCGCGCCCTGTTCGCCATGAATGATCTGGGAGAGCGCGAGGCGGGTGAGCTTTTCGGTCAGGTGGTCTAATTCTGTCGGGCTCAGTCGCCGAAATATCGGCAGATCGAGCAGTGGAAAAGCGGCCGCGTGCAGGGGGGAAGACGGATCGATGGGCTGATCCCAGTCTATTTCCGTATCGGCATTCCACTGCAGAGTCTTACCCTTCGAATAGAGGGCAATGAGCTTGGGATCGGAGGGTTCGTAACCGCTCCAATGGTGCAAGCTACTCGGCGCGGAGAGTTCATCAGTCATGTAACTGCATCCTTCTTCGAACGGACACCGAGCAAAGCTATAGCGCCTTTCCCAAAATCAAATCCGCCGCCTTTTCTGCCACCATCATCGTTGGAGCGTTGGTATTACCTCCCGGAATGGAAGGCATGATCGAAGCATCCGCGATCCGCAAGCCGTCGACGCCGCGGACGCGAAGTTCGGGATCGACCACCGCCCCCGCATCCACTCCCATCTTGCAGGTGCCAACTGGATGAAAGATCGAATTGGCTCTCCGGCGGACATCGGACGCGAGAGCGTCGTCGCTCTGCACGGCGGCCCCGGGCGCGACCTCGCGCAAGGCACAGGCCGACAGCGGCTCCGTCTCCGCGACCTGTCGCGCGAGCCGTGCCCCTTCCATGAGCGCCCGCAAGTCCGCGTCGCAGGAGAAATAGCGCGGATCGATGTGGGGTGGCGCCATGGGGTCGCTGGAAGACAAGCGGATCTCCCCCACGCTTTGCGGGTAGAGGAGGGTCGGAAACAGGGTGAACCCACACCCGCGCTTGAGCTGCCTTTTTTCGTCCATATTGGGCTCGAGGCTGCTCCATGGCGCAAAGTGGAACTGGAGGTCCGGGCGCTCCAGGCCAGGACTGGTGCGGACAAAGGCGCAGCCTTCCATATAGGAGCGTCCGAGCGGCCCTCCCCCGCCGCTGATCATGTAATTGAAGATCCAGCGAAGGGAGGCCGGCAGACTGTAATGCGGCGCGCTGTTTGCCGTCGCCTCGTATGAAACAGGGTAGCCGATATGATCGCGCAGGTTCTGGCCGACGCCAGCCAGATCGAGCTTCGTATCGATGCCGACCTCGCGCAGGTGCGGCGCGGGCCCGATCCCCGAAAGCATCAGCAGGCGTGGTGAGCCGATCGCGCCCGCCGCGAGGATGACCTCGCGCCCGGCCTTGACGGTCTCCTCGCCCCCTTTGACTCGCAGGCGCACGCCCGTTGCGCGCGACGAGCCGAATTCAATTCCCGTCACGAAGGCGCCGGTTCGCACGGTGAGGTTCGGCCTCGCGCGCGCCTCGCGTATGAAGGTGGCGGCGCTGCTGCGCCGACCGCGCTCGCAAGTGACCTGGAAATAGCCCGCTCCCGTCGAGTCGCCGCCGTTGAAGTCCTTGACGAACGGAATGCCGAACAGCGTCGCCGCCGATTTGGCGAATGCCGCAGTGCTGGGGGCTATGCCGTCCTGGTCCGAGACCCGTATGAGCCCGTCCGCACCGTGGAACTCGGAGGCTCCGCGCGCCTGCCGCTGGGATTTCCTGAAATAGGGGAGGACGTCCTCCCAGCCCCACCCCGGATTTCCCGATGCGCGCCAGCCGTCATAGTCGGACTTGTGTCCGCGGACATAGAGCGAGGCGTTTATCGAGCTCGATCCGCCGACCACCCTGCCGGCCGGCAAGAACATTCGCCGTGCGTCGACCGCGCCTTGCGGCTCCGTCCGATAGGCCCAGTCATATCGGGTGCGTTGAAGAACATAGAACAGAGCAGGCGCGCGCATCGCGAAATTCTCTTGCGCGGGGCCTGCCTCCAGCAGCAGGACGCTGTTCGCC
Source organism: Allosphingosinicella sp. (assembly GCA_035543935.1). Taxonomy (GTDB): domain Bacteria; phylum Pseudomonadota; class Alphaproteobacteria; order Sphingomonadales; family Sphingomonadaceae; genus Allosphingosinicella. The sequence goes on along the minus strand of DATKIV010000047.1, from coordinate 94,265 downwards.
GGATCTTCGCTCAACCGCGCGGCCAATATGCATCCGGACGAACCGGCGCCGACGACGACATAGTCGAATGCCTTCACTGAGCCATTTCCCCGTCGCCCCCGCCAATGCAATGCCGAGCTCCCGCTGCGGCGACATCGTGGCGGGCCGCTTTAAGCGGCACGTCCCGCCGCCAGTTCCCGGTTTGCCGCCGCGAGCTCCGTTTTTGTTACCTTACCGGCCGCCGTTCTTGGGAGTTTTTCGAGAATTTCGAAGGTCAACGGAATCTCATGCGTAGAGAGTCGGTCGGCCAGGAAAGCATAGAAATCCCTTTGTTGCGGCGGATCATGGTCGGGTCGAAGCACGAGACAGGCGTGGCCGACTTCTCCGAAATCCGGACTTGGGACGCCGACGACCGCGGCCTCCGCGACGGCCGGATGCTCGTTCAGCACCCGCTCGACATTGCGCGGGTAGACGCAATGTCCGCCGACGAGGATCATGTCCTTCTTTCGGTCGAGGACCGTGAGAAATCCCTTCGCATCGAGAAAGCCGATATCGCCGGTATGGAAGCGCCCGCCTTCGAATGCGGCGGCGTTTTCATCCGGCCTCCTCCAATAGCCTTTCATCACTTGCGGGCCCGAAATGCAGATCTCGCCATGTTCGCCATTGGGCAGGAGCGTGCCCCCGGTTTCGATATCGACGATCTCGACGATCGTATTGGGCACCGGCAGGCCGACGCAAAAGGTGCCGAGCTTGTCGGGCGTCAGCGCCTGCACGGCGATGCCCGTCGTTTCCGTCAACGCATAACCTTCGTGAATGTCGACGCGTGCGCGTTGCTCGAACTGCGCCCTCAATTCCGCCGGAAATGGCGCGCCGCCCGAGGTCCAGCTCAATACCGACGACAGGTCTTCCGTCAGGAACCTCGAATGGTTGACCAGCGCCGCATACATTGCTGGCACGCCGGAGAAGGCCGTGACTTTCTTCCGGGCGATGTCCGACAGAGCGCGACCGGCATCGAAGCGCAGATGCAGCACCATTTCCGTGCCCGTCACCACCGATCTGAGCAGGATGAATGTCAGTCCGAACACATGCCACAGCGGCAATATGCAGAGGATCTTGTACTGGCGGTCGTTATAGTCGCCCCCCGTAAACAGAAGCAGCATGTGCAACACCGCGGAGAAGTTGGCGTGGGTCAGCATCGCCCCCTTCGGCGCCCCCGTGGTTCCCCCGGTATATTGAAGAACCGCAGTGTCGCTCGCGATCTGGTCCCCGATGCCGGCGTCGAGCGCGCTATCATTCGCGATCAAAGCGGCGAATCGCGCCTCTGCGCCCTCGCACGACCACTGGCGCAGCGCGCGATCGACCAGTTGCGCCACCGCGGCCTCGGGCAGAAAGTCGCTCAAGCTGCACCCGACCATCGCGACGGAATTATCGGCCAGCAATCTTCTGGTCGCCGCGAACTCGCTCTGCCAATCTCCGGTGACGAGTATTTTCACTTCCGAGTCGCGAAGCTGGCCAACAAATTCATTGGTTCCGGCGTGCGGGTTGAAATTGACCACGCTGCCGCCCGCATACAACACGCCGAAGAAGCAGATCACGAAATGGGGCGTGTTCTCCAGATGCAGGCCAACGTGCGCGCCATTTCCGATTCCCAATTCCCGCAAGCCCTTGGCTGCCTTCCGCGCCAAGTCGTCCAGCTCACGAAAAGTCAATTCCGTGTCATAGAAATCGATGGCCGTCCTTTGTGGCCATCGGCTGGCCGCCGTTTTCAGCGCGTCCTGCAATGGTGTCGCGGGCGGGATCGGCAACGACCAGGGGAGTCCTTTAGGATACGAGTCTTCCCATGCATGTTTCACGTTTCGTTCCCCTCGCATCACTGAATCGCGTCTGCCGGAACGCCTTTAAGTCGGGGCTTCTCAAGCATATAGCCTTTACCTGAGACCACTTGACCATACCCCGCACTTGTTGTAAAGTCCGGCCGAGACCAGAACGACCTGACGCCGAGCTTACGCACCAAAGGAGATCTCGCGCCCTGGCGGGATGTTAAGGAGGAGTGGCGCTATGGAAAGAATGGACGACAAGCTCAACATCAGCATCGAAGACAGCGAAATCGCTTCCAGCGAAGCGTCTGCGACGCAGAATGAATTTGTTCTTGTAGAAGAGGAACTCTTTGTTCCGGCCTTGCTGCAGGAATGCTAATAACGCACTTAGCTTAAGTGCTCGTCTTCAATATCCGGTCGGTGGCGCGCAAGCGATTGTCAGCGCTGCCGATCGGATTTTGATTCGGCCCTTTGCGAAGTCGCATGATCTCATCTTCCGCGGACGTTGACGACATGGGGCTTCTTGCATCCCGGCCTCGCTCCGCCGTCGAAAAAAAAGCCCTGCTGAGCGCCATCCCCTTGCCGCAACTCCCGGCACATAGCGCGGCGGCACGCCCGCCCGGATCCCCTCAAGTTCGCCGACGGCCATGCCATTGCCGAGAGAAGGACCGCTTCGGGTCGCGTTCCCAGGCAGCAACCCCCACAAGCGCCCCCAGCATTGCTTAAATCGTCGCGGCGCAACCCCTTGCCTTCCACGAGAGGCATTCTTGAATCGGGCTCCGAGTCATGCGACGATATTCCGTAAACAACGCCCAACCGGGGGATGGGTAAAGCCGCGGCATGAAACGATCGTCTCAAACCAGTGTCAGAAGCGCCAACCGCGATAACTTTCCGCGATACTCCCGTAGTTCCGGTGATGGGGAGCGGCGGTTATTCGACAGCGGCCGATTGGAGCGTCAGTCCTTTGGCACCAGCCGATTGGCCGGTAAATGACGGCTACGCAGGACATCCAGCTTCAAGAGAGAGTAATCGAAGATATCGATCCGCTTGATGCGATGCTGGGCACTGACGACATTTATCAGCTCGGGAACCAGGATGTCGCCGCGATCGATGACCTGAGACTCAATTTTACTCGGCGTGCGGTCGATCACCATCGGCAACACAATTCGGCCTATGACCAATATTGCGAGCGGCTGGGATTCAAAAACGATCGGTTGAGCAGCGCGGCCGAGCTCGCGACCATTCCCCTATTGTCCACAGGCTTGTTCAAGCGTGGCGATCAGACGGTCCGCACCGGCTCCGGGGCCGACCAGATTATTCTGACAACCAGCAGCGGAACCTTGGGAACCGTATCGGTTGTCCCTCGCGACGATGTCACGCTCAAGCGATTCTTCGCCTCCGTGGCGATCGGGAAGCGCGAGGTGCTGGGCGTTGAAACCTTCGACCGGCAGGTTTTCGACCTGACGCCGGCAACCAGGGATGCCCCGAACGTTTGGGTGTCCTATGTCATGGCAGGCGTCGGCGTGCTGTACACGACGAGATCCTATGTTCGCCGCGATGTTCTGGCGATGAAGGAGCTCGTTGCCGATCTCGCAAGCGTCCCCGACAATGAAGGAATAAACGTCGTGGGTCCGCCACCGCTGCTCCTCGATCTGGCGAGGTACCTTGAGGAGCATGGGCCGCTCAAGCTAAGTCCCAAGTCCCTCATAATCGCTATCGGCGGCTGGAAGCGGCGCGAGAATGAGATCATTGATCGAACCGCCTTCGATGAGCGTCTGGCCTCTGCATTCGGTTTTCCGGATACCCAGCCGATACGCGACAGCTACAACATGGTGGAATTGAATACCGTGCTGTTCGAGTGCGCGTTCAAAGCCAAGCATAGCCCGCCCTGGATCACCGTGCTCGCCCGTGATCCGCGCACGTTGGCCGCATTGCCCAGCGGTGAGCCCGGGCTGCTCTCGTTCCTTGACCCGACGCCGCTGAGCTACCCCGGGTTCATACTCAGCGACGATTTTGGAACGGTTACGCAGCACACGAAATGCCCCTGCGGAATAACAGGTGATGTAATTGTGTTTGAGCGCAGGGTGAATCGGATCGAATCACGAGGCTGCGCCCTGAAACTTCAAACCATCGGAGCCTAGCTGTCAGGACTGCGACGCGATGAATGACGAAGAGATCACGCTCACTCTAGGTGGCGACAAGCTCGTCGTGACCGTCGACCATCCTGCCGGCGAGGTGGCCGGCACGATCCTCATCGTGCCGCCATTTGGGATGAGCGCGGAGCGGCTGTTCGCGACAGCGTATCTCATGACCATGAACGGCCTGAAGGTCTATCGCTTCGACCCGCGCAACCATCCCGGGCGAAGCACCGGTTCCATCGAAGCGTTTCGACTGTCCGACCTCGCGACCGATATGGGCGCGGTGCTCGACCTCTGCCCCGGGGCCCTGGTCCTGGGCATCAGCCTGTCGTCGCGCGCGGTCATGCGCGCGCTCGCCGGTCGCGACGATTGGGGTGCCGCCGTGCTCATCACACCCGTCGTGGACCTCCAATACACGCTGAGCGAGGTGATGGGCGTCGATCTGGTTGGCATCGTCCGCAGCGGTGAAGACTATCCGGAGCGAAACCTCGTCTTGGGATACGAAGTCGACAAGGTCTTCGTGAACGACGGCATCGAGCATAGCCTGGTGGACCCATCGGATACGGTGGCCGACGTCCTTCGGTGCCGAGGCCCCATGGTGTTCATCGCCGGCACCGACGACCCCTGGGTCAGGCTGGAGGACGTCAGGAGCGTTGCAGCGCAGGCGGCGCGCGCCGGGCAGGCGGTCGAGCTGATAACGATCCAGGCCGCGACCCATCAGCTCTACCGCAACCCCGTGCTGGCGACGGCCTATTTCAACTGCGCGGTTCGCCAGTGCCTGCGTGTCATCGGTCGCGATCCGGAGACGATTATCGAACCCTCCTTCTCGCAGATCATTGCGGCGGCCGAGGCGGCGCGCATGGATCTGCAGGCCGGAGCCAGCATGGGTGCGAACGATGGATGATCTGGAGTTTGACCTGCCGATGATCGTCAACGGGCGCGCCGTGCTTCCGACGGACCGGCCCGACAACCACGTAATAGCGTACGAGACCGGCGTCACCATACGCATTCCAGTCATGCTCGCCTCCGATCTCGCTGAAATCCAGGCGGCACGCGAACAGCTCGCCGTGGCGTTGAGTCGCCTGACCACCGATGAGCTGACCCTCTTTCTCCATGCGGCAGGCGACAATTGGATGTCCCGGACCTCGCAGTGGCGGCGGCTTGCGGATTCCTATGCGCATAAGATCACTGGATTCTCGGCGGCCATGATCGAGGCGGACTACGAGACGATCGGTCATTTCATGACCCAGCGATTCCACACCTGGGATACGATTGCCGCGGAATTCGGGAACGAGCGAATCTTCGATGAATGGATTCCCAACCAGATGTGCCTCGTCCGCGCGTTTCCCAGGGGACTGGTTCTGCAATATCTCGTGGGCAACCTGCCGCTTGCTGGATTGTACAGTGTCTTGCGCGGAATAATCACCCGCAACGTGAACTTGCTGAAGCTGCCCTCGCGCGATCTGGTCACTGTCCTGGCGCTCGTTCAGACGATGATCGACACGGATCCCGATCACCCCGTTTCGCGATCTTTATCCGTTGCCTACTGGCCTCACGATGCTGAAATCGGGGCGGACTGCCTGGCCAGCGCCGACGCGGTGTGCATCTGGGGCGGCGGCGACGCGGTCGAAGCCGTTAAGCGGAAAGTTCGCGCCAACGTCCCGGTCTCGGAGTTCGGACCGCGCTGGAGCGCGTCGATGGTGGATCTCACCATCTGTGACCCCGACGAGGCCGCGTTGCGCCTGGTTGAAGACGTTGGTTTTTATGATCAGGAAGCCTGCTTCAATACGCAACGCGCTTTTGTCAAAGGGGACCTCGACTCCTTCAGATCCTGCTTGCGCCGCTATTTTGAGTTGTTCGCGGAGCGCTACCCTCTCGGATCGAATCGTGACGCGCTCGCCCACCGCAGCGCGACGCTTCTCGAGGCGCGCTACCTCGGGCACGATGTCGACGAAGGCAAGGATTGGGCGGTCATCTCCATGGCGAAGGGCCTCGCGGATCCGGCATTCGCCCACCCCTTGGCACGAACGCTGATGTTGTATTCCGTGGAAGACTTCGCCGAGGCCTTGCCTCATCTGAATTCGCAAATGCAGACCGTGTCCGTCATGCCCTGGGCGCTTTCGCAGCAGTTGCGCGACGAGCTTGCCTGGGCCGGCGCGAACCGCATCGTCGACCTCGGCTGGTCGCGCATGCCGAGACAGGGATTCACGCATGATGGCATGTTCGGGATGCATCCGCTCGTTCGGCTCGTGATGCATGAGCGAAGCCGTCACGACTTTGGCAAATACTATCCGGCACCGAAGAATCCCGCGGAATGGCAAAAGAGTTATCTATTGGGCGAGAAGTGGTGGGTGGATCCTTGGTGGACCCAAATGTATCCACCTCCGGGCGACAACGCGGAGGTGGAAGCATCGTAATTCCATTGAATATGCTCCTCTCTGCCTGACCGTCTTTTCGCCATCAGGAGGCCGCTATGCCCGTAATTCCAAATGCGATCGAACGTTGGGCACTCCGTCGCAACAGGGCGCCTGGCGTAATGTTGGACCTGATCGGCGGAACGGCATTCCACTCGGCGGCGGTCGCGATAGACCTGGGCGTTTTCGAGCATCTCGGACAGGGCGCGAAGAGCGCTTCCGATCTTGCCGAGCTCACGGATTGCAATGTGGAGGGGATTCGTCGCCTTTTGGATTTTCTTGGCGCCGCAGGCTACGTGCGGAAAACGGGATCAACTTACAGCAACACGTCGCTGACAACGAATTGGCTGGTAAAAACCAAGCCGGGCAATGTCGCGGATTTCGTCCATATGTGGAAAAGCCTCCTGGTGGAAACCTGGCCTGAAAGCCTCGAATTCGCCCTGAGAAACGGAACCATCAAAATCCATCTGCACGACTGGATGTCGCTGAAGCCGGGGCGATGGGCGATATTCAACGAGTCGATGGCGGCGATGGCCGCGGGGCCGGCAGAGGAAATCGCAACGCGCGTCGGCCTTCCCTCCAGCGCTCGCCGCTTCCTGGACATCGGCGGCAATCACGGACAATATAGCGCCGCTTTTTGCCGGCATAATCCTGACCTCGTCGCGACGATTTTCGATGTTCCGGACGCGCTCGAATATGCGATTGCGACCAACAACCCCCAGTTTGACATTCGCCCCGGAGATATCCGAACGGACGATCCGGGCTCGGGATACGATGCGGTCCTGGTTTCGAACCTCATACATTATTTCGGACCGGAAGATTGCCGCGCGATCATCACGCGCGCGGCAGGGGCCCTATCGCCGGGCGGGATGATCATCATCAGCGACCAAGTGGACAGCTCGAACAATAGCCCGCTCGTCGATGCCTTTCTGAAAATGATGTCACTGCACTATTTCATCATGACCGGAAGCAATGCCTACGAGCCGGATGCCATCGTCTCGTGGCTGGAAGCCGCCGGTTGCAAGCTCGAACGAAAGATCAAATTGCGCACGGCGCCGGGTCAGATGCTGATCATCGCGGAGAGAACGGCCTGAGCCTACCGCACCGTTCCCGCGTGGTTGGGGATATGCTCTTCGGGTTCGCAATCGCCGAGCAAATGCCTGGCCAGGAAGGCCTCGATCTTTGCGCAAAGATGCAGTCGATTTTCCGGGCGCGTGAAGCCGTGGCCTTCGTCGGTGAAGACGAGATACTCGACCGTCCCGCCGGCCGAGCGTAACGCGGACACGAACCGGTCGGTTTCCGCGCAAGGCACGCGCGCGTCATTGGCGCCATGGGCCACGAGCAGCGGCGCCCGCATGGCCGCGTAATTCTGCATCGGCGACACGCCGCCGAGTTTGTCCGCATCGACCTCGGGATCCCCGACCCGGGCGTGAAGCAATGCCCGGTACGACGTCCATTGTTTGGGAACGTTGCGCAGGAAAGCAACGAGATCGCTGGGGCCGAACATGCAAACCCCAGCCGCGAATATTTCCGGAGTGAGGCTCAACCCCGCCAGCGTGGCATAGCCGCCATAGGAGGCGCCCATGATCCCGATCCGCGCCGGATCGGCTATGCCTTGGGAGACAAGCCAACCCACTCCGTCGATCAGATCGTCCTGCATCTTCAGGCCCCATTCGCGATAGCCTGCGGCGAGAAAGCTTTTCCCGTAACCCGCCGATCCGCGATAGTTGAGCTGGAGAACCGCATAGCCGCGGTTCGCGAGCCACTGCACCATCGGATCGAAACCCCACGTATCTCGCGCCCAGGGCCCGCCATGAACCTTGAGGATGGCCGGCCCCGGCTGCTTCCCCCGTGCGACGGGCGTCGTCAAATAGCCTCGAAGAAGCAGCCCATCCCGCGCCCGGACAGCAATTGGCGCCATCGGGCAAAATTCGTAGCGATCGAATTCGGCATAGTCGTCGATGGCAAGCGAGGTGCGGCGTTCCTTGCTTTCATAGACGTAGCATGCGGGAGGGCGGCGGTCGGAAATGCTCGAGAGGAGCCAAACCCGACCGTCGTTCGAGCGGTTGAAAACGCGGAACGACTCGCCCACCGCTTCACGAATTGCCGCAAGGTCGTCCGCGACGCGCGGATCGAGCGTTATCGTGCGCGAGCGTTCCGCGCTTACGATTGCCGCCTGGGCCACGCCCGTAACCGGGTCCTGCAGAGCGCTGACGATGTCATATTCGGGATCGTCGGCAACCACTGTTTCATCGCCGCTTTTCATGTCGAAAGCGATCAGGCGATTTGTCTCCGCATCGTGATTTCCGATCAGGTAAAGCGTGTCGCCGTCGGCGGAGAAGAACAGCGGGTGGCCGTGCTCGTCGGGGCCCCAGCTGCGCAGCTCGCTCCAGTCGGCGTCCGAATCATCGCGAACCAGGAGCTGGAACCCACCGTCCGGGGTCGTCGAAAGCGCGGCCCGCACGGCGAGCTGGCGGTCCGCGACCCAGCCGACGACATTGCCGGGGTTGATCGCGATGCGTTCGCAGCTCCCCGAAAGCAGGTTCAGCCGATAAACGTCGTGGCGGCGGCGGTCCTCCTGATTCAGCAGGACGAGGATATCGTCGGGATGAGCTGCGCTGACAGCCAGCATCCGTGCCTGGATCCCGGAAGGAGTCAGGTGCCGGACCCCGCCGTCGAGGTCGACGGCGACGCAACGATATTGCTCATCGCCATCGGCATCCTCGAGATAGAGCACATGCCTGCCGTCGGCCGCCCAGATCACCCCTTGAACGTTGCGGCTGCTCGCCAGCTGCCGAATCCCTCCATCCTTCAGCGATTTGATCCAAATGCCCTGCACGCCGTTCGCGCCCCGTCGTGGAAACGCCAGCAGATCGCCGCCCGGCGAAATTTGCGCGGAACTGCCCAGAGACGAAGAAAAAAGCAGGCGTCTGGGAATGAGCATTATAGAATCATCCAATGGAACGCGCCGCGGCTGCCTCAAGGAAACGTGACTGTCACGCTAGATGATCTCTTCCTCATAGTCTCGATCGTCATCCACGGCGCCGGGTCCATTGGACAGGCCCATCAGCGCCACCTCGACGAGGATCACCAAGCCCCCGGCGGTCGGGTTCTCGAAGAAAGTCGGCAGGGACAATTCGACTCCGAATTTGTCCTTCAGCAGCGAAAGCGCTCTCGCCGCCATCAGCGAGTTTCCTCCGCACTCGAAAAAATTGTCGTCGCGTCCAATAGAATCGCGATTAAGCAAATCCCCAAGGATCGCAATAACGACCTCATCAGTGTTCATGTCAGGCACTTCAAATATTCCTTATTCAATTTACCGACTGAATGATCGATAGACTGTACATGGATGACTGAATCCACCTCATTTGCCTGCACTGGGGAGGCCGGGAGCCCTTCAAGGAGACTAAGACGGCGGGACGGTTGGCGCAACAGCGATCGAATGACGCTGCGAGGCGCTCGAGCCATGCTGGATGAACCACGTCTCGAACGCGATTGTGCCCCGGGCGCGGAAATGCGACAAGTCCGGGGCCCCCCGGGGACCCATTCGGAGGCCCGATGACCGTCGTCGCCGCCTTTCATTACCGCAACGGCAAGCGCGTCCGCGAAGTCTCGATCGACGAGAAGATCGAATGCCCGGAGGACAAGTCGGAGTTCGTGTGGATCGGCATCGCCAATCCCACCGAAGAGGAATTGCGCACTCTCCAGGAGCGCTACAATCTCCATCCGCTCGCCATCGAGGACGCGCTCAAGGCCGACCAGCTTCCCAAGATCGACGTCTATGACGACCAATTGTTCGTCGTCGCGCGCACCGCGCACCTGGAGGAAGGCGCGATCGTTTATGGCGAAACCGCGATATTCGTCGGCCACAGCCACATCATCTCGGTCCGTCACGTCTCGGCCCGCACTCACCGCTCGCTGCGCGACCAGCTCGAGGCGGCGCCCTCCTTGCTCATGCACGGCGTCGATTATGTCCTCCACGCCATCCTCGATTTCGTCGTCGACGGCTATCTGCCAATGGTCGAGACGATCGAGGAGGAGGTGCTGGCGATGGAGCATCGCGCGATCGACAATTTCCTGGCGCGGCCGGAGATCAACCGCATCTTCGCGCTCAGGCGGGAGCTGATCCGCTTCCAGCGCGTGCTCGGGCCGATGGGCGAGGTCGCTGCCAAGTTCGTCCGCCAGAAGCTGCCCTGCATCGACGAGGAGAGCCGGCCCTATTTCAGCGACGTGCTCGATCATGTCCGCCGCGTCCAGACCATGGTCGACGGGCTGCGCGAGGTGCTGACCTCGGTGTTCGAGTTCAGCAATCTGCTCGAGCAGCAGCGCACCGGCGCGATCACCCGCCAGCTCGCCGCCTGGGCCGCCATCCTCGCGGTGCCGACCGCCGTCGCCGGGATTTACGGCATGAATTTCGAGCATATGCCCGAGCTGAAGAGCCCCTACGGCTATTTCGTCGTGCTGGCGCTGATCCTGGCCGCCTGCATCTGGCTCTACATCCGCTTCAAACGGGCGCGGTGGCTTTAGCGGCGGCGCTGCCTCAGGATTCCACGACGAGTCGCCGGTCTGGAGTCGGCCCGATCTAAATCGTCATTCCACCGAAAGCTGGAATCTCGCTTCTTCAAAAAGCGCTGGAAGGAAAAGAGATTCCAGCTTTCGCTGGAATGACGGGTGTCTGAATACGAACAGGAATGAGTCTCGGTCACCGCTCGCCTTGCGGCTCGATCGTGCGCCGGCGCTGGAGAAGGCGGGCGAGCCAGGAGCAGAGAATCGCCCAGGTCGCGCCGACGCACCAGCCGGCGAGGACGTCGCTCGGCCAGTGGACGCCGAGATAGACGCGCGAGAAGCCGATGATCAGGGTCAGGAACACGGCGACCGCCATCAGGTAGATGCGCACCGGCCTTTTGTCCTCGGCGCGGGCGAGCAAAGCGCCCAAGGTGAGGAAGGTGACCGCCGAGTTCATCGCATGCCCGCTCGGGAAGCTGGTCGAATAAGTGTCGACGAGATGCGCGACCAGGTCGGGCCGCGCCCGCTCGAAGATGAGCTTGAGTAGGGTGCTGGCGATCGCCCCGGTCGAGATCGCCGCGACCAGGAAGACCGCCGTCGCCGCCTTGCGCGCAGCGATCAGATAGCCGGCCGAGATCAAGGTCAGCAAGGTGAGGACCGGGCTGCCGCCGAGCGCGGTGATGTCGTTCAGGGCCCGCCGCAGCCAGAACGGGCCGACCGGCACGCCCGGATCGTCCGCACTGCGCAGCGCCTGGATCAGCCAGCGGTCGACTCCGAAAATCTCGCCCTCGCGCACCTCGGAGGCGAGCATCAGGAAGACGAGCACGCCGGCCGCGGCGAGCAGGAACAGGACGAGCATATTGCTGTCCGCATGGTGTCTGGCGAACAGGCGCCGGATCCTCGTCATCAGCCTCATGCGTCCTGCAACGCCCGCGGGAGCGGATCGGATGCGGCGTTTCGGGGCAAAAGGAAAGCCGAAAGCACAGCCGGTTACGGCTTGCGCCGCGCGGCCCGCCGCCTAGAAACGTGAGAGGGGGTGAATGGATCGCGATGACGGTGGGGACCCGGAGCGGGGATGCGGTCGACGCGGCGCGGCAATTCGCGGACGCGCACGATCGGCTGCTCGCCGACCGCTCGATCCAGTTCGATCTGCCGCCGGCGCCGATGGTGTCGACCGGCCAGGCCCCGCCCGGTGCCGGTGCGCCGTCCCTGCCCGATCACGTCGCCGGGGCCGCCTCGCCGGCCTTCCAGATCCTGGTCTGGGGCCTGGTCGCATTGGTCGTCTTGTTCCTGCTCTACTGGATCGCCAGGGGGCTGCAGGACTGGCGGCGCAAGCCGAAGGAAATGGTGGCAGGGGACGCCGGCTGGCGGCCCGAAGCGGCGCCGGCGCTGAAGCTGCTTGGCGAGGCCGACGCTTTGGCCGCGGACGGCCTGTATGGCGAGGCCGCCCGCCTCATCCTCCACCGCAGCATCGAGGACATTCAGGCGCGGCGGCCCGCTTTGGTCCGCCCGGCGCTGACCAGCCGCGACATTGCCGGCCTCCCCGCTCTGCCGGGCGCCCCGCGCGCCGCCTTCGCGCGGATCGCGATGCTGGTCGAGCGCAGCCTGTTCGCGCAGGTCGCGCTCGCCGTCGACGATTGGCGCGACTGCCGCGCCGCTTATGAGGAATTCGCCTTCGCCGAAAGCTGGCGGGGATGACCGAAACCAACCCGTTCAGCCCGCGGCTGGTCTACAGCCTGATCGCGGCCGGGCTGCTCGCTTTCGGCGCGCTGGTGCTGATGCTCGCTTACGGCCCGCCGTTGCGCGACGGCCAGGGCCAGGTCGACCGCGCCCGGATGCTCTCGCCGTCGGCGGTCGGCTATGTCGGGCTGACCCGCCTGGTCGGCCAGGTCCGCCAGACCCGGCTCATCGCCAATCCCAGCGATCTTGACGACGAGGACCTGTTCGTGATGGCGGTCGGCGAAACCACCCGGCCGGAGGATATCGATTGGGTGCGCGCGCGCCGGGCGAGCCGCGCGACCTTGCTCATCCTGCCCAAATGGATCACCGCCCGCCACAGTCGGCGGCGCGACTGGGTGAGCCTGATCGGGCCGGGGGCGGGTCATGACGTGGTGCGCGCCATGGGCCTCGAGCTGCGAAGCGGCCCGCGGCCGGCGGCGGGGCAGGCCGCGACCGGCAGCGACCTCCTCGATGGGATGACGGTGCCGATCCCGGCTTTCCCCCAGGTGATCCAGGGGCGGGACGTGTTCCCGCTCATCTCGCTGCCCGACGGCGGCGGCGCCCTGGTGGCGCGGATCGGCGACCAGCCTTTCTATGTGGTCGCCGATCCCGATCTGCTCAACAACCACCGGCTCAGCGATCCGCGGGTCGCGCGCGCCGCGCTCGCCTTGCTCGACGGCCTCAACGCGACCGACGCCCCCGGCATCGATTTCGGCACGTTCAGCGACCCGGAGGAGAGCGTGGCCGGCCGGCCGAGCCTGATCCGCCTCGCCATCGAGCCGCCTTTCCTGGCGATGACCCTGGCCCTCATCGCCGCCGCTCTGCTCGCCGGCCTGCACGGCGCGGTGCGCTTCGGCAAGCCGCGGCGCGAGGAGCGCGCGATCGCGCTCGGCAAGGCGGCCTTGGTCGAGAACAGCGCCGGCCTGATCAAGCTGGCGCGGCGCGAGGCGGCGCTCGGCGCGGCCTATGCCGAAGTGGTCCGCCAGGATACCGCCCGCGCCGTCGGCGCCCCGCCGGCGCTGAGCGGCGACGCGCTCGACGCCTATCTCGACCGGCTGTCGAAAGGCGACGGCCCCAAATTCACCACTCTGGCGAACGACGTCCTGTGGGCGCGCGACCGCCACGAGCTGGTCGTCGCCGCGCGCGCGCTCTTTTCATGGAAGAAGGATATCATCTCGTGAATGCGACAGACGTCAAAGCCCTTGCCGACGGAATAAGGCGCGACGTGGCGCGCGCCATCGTCGGCCAGGACGAGGCGGTGGAGCTCATGCTCATCGCCTTGCTCTCCTCGGGGCATATCCTGCTCGAAGGGCCGCCGGGCACGGCCAAGACCTTCCTCGCCCAATGCTTCGCGCGCGTGCTCGGGCTCGATTTCGGGCGCATCCAGTTCACGCCGGATCTGATGCCCGGCGACATTCTGGGCTCGAACCTGTTCAACTTCCAGACCAGCCAGTTCACGCTGACCCGCGGCCCGGTCTTCTGCGAATTGCTGCTTGCCGACGAGATCAACCGGACCCCGCCCAAGACCCAGGCGGCCCTGCTGGAGGCGATGCAGGAGCGCGCCGTCACCATCGATGGCGACACCCACCGCCTGCCCGGCCATTTCATGGTCATCGCGACGCAAAATCCGATCGAGCAGCAGGGCGTCTATCCGCTTCCCGAGGCGCAGCTCGACCGGTTCCTGTTCAAGCATCGAATGGGCTATCCATCGATCGAGGAGGAGACGCGGATCGTCTCCAGCCACGGCGCCCGCTTCGGCGCGCCCCGCCCCGAGCAATGGGGGATCGAGCCCAGCGTCAGCGTCGCCCGGATCGCCGAGGCGGTGGCCGTCGTCGCTGAGATCCCGATGGTCGGCGAGGTCACCGATTATGTCGTGGCCCTGGTGCGCGCGACGCGCGAGGCGCCGGATATCGAAAGCGGCGCGAGCCCGCGGGCGGCGGCGATGCTGGCCGGCGCGGCACGGGCGCGGGCCGCCCTGGACGGCCGCGACTATGTCATCCCCGACGACGTCAAGGCGCTGGCCCCGGCGGTGCTGAGGCACCGCGTCCTGCTGTCGGCCGCGGCCGAGATCGAGGGCCGGCCGGTCGAAGGCGTGATCGCCCGGCTCGTCGAAGAAACCGGAGCGCCGCGTTGATCTACCCGACCCGCCGAATGATCCTGATCGCCGCGGCGGCGGCGCCCGCCGCTCTGGCGGTCGCGCTCGCCGCGCCGGTCTATTGGCCGGCGGGTCTGGGGCTTCTGGTCCTTCTCATCTTTCTGGCGCTGGTCGATGCGCTCGCCGGCGCCGCCCCGAAGGACGCGACCGCCCATTGCGAGGGGCCGATCGCGGTCGGCGTCGGCGAGAGCTTCGCGGTTGACGTAGGCGCCCGCTTTCCGCGCCGGGGCCCGCGCCGGATCCACTTCGCGCTCGGCGTCGACGGCCCGCTCGCCGCGCCCGGCGGCCTTCGCGCGAAAGCCGGCAGGGACGGCGAAGCGGCCTTCGCGCTGCGCGCCGAGCGGCGCGGCACGGCGCGGATCGAGAGCCTCTGGCTGCGCTGGCCCGGTCCGCTCGGCCTAGTCTGGAAGCAGCGCTGGCTGGCGCTCGACCGCGACCTGCTGATCACGCCCGACATCAAGGCGGTCCGCGACATGAGCGTCCACATGCAGGCGCGCGATTCCCTGCACGGCGCGCGGGCGCAGCTCCAGGTCGGCGAGGGCGCCGAATTCGAGGCGCTGGCCTCCTATCGCCAGGGCATGGACCGCCGCGCGATCGACTGGAAGCAATCGGCCCGCCACAGCGCGCTGATCGCCAAGGAATATCGCACCGAGCGCAACAACAATATCGTCATGGCGCTGGACGCGGGCCGGGCGATGTCGGAGCCGCTCGGCGACGTGCCACGCGTGGACCGCGCGGTTTCGGCCGCCCTGCTCACCGCTTTTGTCGCGCTCAAGGACGGCGACCGGGTCGGCCTGTTCTCCTTCGATTCGCGCCCGCGCGCGGCAAGCCGGCCGATCGGCGGCCCGCGCGCCTTTTCGACCCTTCAGCGCGTCGCCGCCTCGATCGGCTATTCGACCAGCGAGACCAATTACACGCTCGGCATCGCGACCCTGGCGGCGGACCTCAACCGGCGCTCGCTGATCGTCGTCTTCACCGAATTCGCCGACACGATCAGCGCCGAGCTGATGCTGGGCGCGGTCGGCACCTTGCTGAAGCGCCACCTCGTCCTGTTCGTCGTGGCCAAGGACGAGGAGCTGGAGGCGCTCGTTGCGGCCGAGCCGGCGACGGCCGAGGACGTCAGCCGCGCGGTCACCGCCGCCGGCCTGCTGCGCGAGCGGCGGCTCGTGCTGACCCGGCTGCGCCACCTCGGCGTCCACGTCCTCGAAGCCGCGGCGGCCGAAACCGGGCCGGCTCTGGTCAACACCTATCTCGGCTTCAAGCGGCGGAGCCTGTTATGACCGAGCTCACCAATCCCCGCGCCTTCCGCGCCGCGCGCGAGGCCGAATGGCAGCGGCTCGACGACATCGTCACCCGCGCCGAGACGAAATCGGTGCGCGCGCTCGGCGACGACGAGCTGGTCGCCTTGCCGGTCCTCTATCGCGGCGCGCTGTCCTCGTTGTCGGTGGCGCGCGAAACCTCGCTCGACCTCGAGCTCGTCTCCTATCTCGAAGGATTGTGTGCGCGCGCCTATTTCTTCGTCTACGGGGTGCGCACCTCGGCCTGGCGCCGGCTCGGCGCCTTTTTCGCCCGCGATTGGCCCCGCGCCGTCCAGAGCCTGTGGCGCGAGACTCTGGTCGCGCTGGCGCTGACCGCGATCGGCGCGGTCGCGGGTTATCTGCTCGTCAACCAGGACACGGCCTGGTTCGACGGCCTCTTCCCCTTCGCCGGCGACGGCCGCAATTTCAACGCCACGGCCGATTATCTGCGCGACGTCCTTTATTCCTATCCGCCCGACAGCGGGCTCAGCATTCTCGCCGCCTTCCTGTTCACCCACAATGCCCAGGTCGCGATGCTGAGCTTCGCTTTGGGCTTCGCGTTCGGCATGCCGACGGCGATGCTGCTCATCTACAATGGCGCGACGCTCGGCGCGCTCTTCGCGCTTTACGCCTCGCACGGCCTCGAGGCCGAGCTGGCCGGCTGGATCGTCATCCACGGTTCGACCGAATTGTTCGCGATCATGCTCGCCGGCGCGGCGGGCTTCCGGATCGGGTGGAGCGTGGTCTTTCCGGGCGAGCGCAGCCGGCTCGCCGCCGCCTCCGCGTCCGGGCGCACCGCCGCGCTGGCGATGGCCGGCGTGGTCGCGATGCTCTTCGTCGCCGGCCTGCTCGAAGGGTTCGGCCGCCAGCTCGTCACCGACGACGCCGCCCGCTATGCGATCGGCGCGATCATGCTGCTCGCCTGGTGCCTCTATTTCTATTGGCCGCGGGGGCGCGCGCATGACTGACCTCGCGCTCGCTCACCGCGAAGAGGCCAAGCAGCGGCGCACTTTGGTTACGCCCGAAGGCGTCGACCTCAGCCTCAGCCTCGCCGATCCCTGGCAGCGCATCGCCGCTTTCTTCCTCGACCTGCTGGCGATGGGCTGCATGCTGCTCGGGCTGGCGCTGGTCTGCAATTTCGTCGCATCCTGGTTCGGCCTGACCGGGAAGGAGATCGCGACCATCGTCGGGCTGATCGGCTTCTTCCTGCTGCGCAGCTTCTATTTCGTGCTGCTCGAAATCGGCCCGCGGGCGGCGACCTTCGGCAAGCGCGCCTCCGGCCTGCGCGTCGTCGCCCGCTCCGGCGAGCGGCTCACCGCCGACCGCGTCATCGCCCGCAACATGATGCGCGAGGTCGAATTCTACCTCCCGATGACCTTCCTCTCCTACAATCTGGCCAGCGACGCCGCCGACGGCCCGACCGCGCTCATCGGCCTCGCCTGGACCGGCCTGTTCCTGCTCTTCCCGCTGTTCAACGCGGACAGGATGCGGGTCGGCGACCTGCTCGCCGGCACCTGGGTGGTGCGCGCGCCGCGCCGGACGCTCAGAGGTGAGGTCGGCGGGGCGCTGTGGGAGGGCGTCGCCGACCACGAGTTCACCGAGGCGCAGCTCGACGTCTACGGCGTGTTCGAGCTGCAGACGCTCGAGCGGGTGCTGCGCGACGCTCCGGGCGACGCGGTCGCCAATGTCGCCGCGACGATCCGCCGCAAGATCGGCTATGCCGACGACGGCGGGCCCGATTACGCCTTCCTCACCGCCTATTACAACGCCGCCCGGGCGCGCATGGAGCGCGGCCTCCTGTTCGGCCGGCGCCGGGCGGACAAATACGACAAGGGTTAGCGCGACTCATAAGCCGCCATTCCAGCGAAAGCTGGACTCCCCCTTCTTGGTGGGAGGCGAGCCAGGCAGGAAGTGAGATTCCAGCTTCCGCTGGAATGACGGGCTCAACCCCCGGCGACGATCCGCTCGGCCTCTTCGAACAGGGCCGGATCCACCTCCGCGCCCGAGGCCGCGGCATTGTCGTCGACCTGGCTTGGCCGCGAGGCGCCGACGATGGCCGAGGCGACCTTGGGCTCGCGCAGAACCCAGGCCAAAGCGAATTGCGCCAGGCTGAGCCCCGCTTGCGCGGCAAGCGGCTTGAGGCGCTGGACCGCTTCGAGCACCGGCGCCCGCAGCCACATGCCGATCCAGCCGCCCATCTCCTCGCTGGTGGCGCGGCTGCCCGCCGGCGGCGGCGCGCCGGGCGCATATTTGCCGGTCAGCACCCCTTGCGCGAGGGGCGACCAGACGATTTGCGAGATGCCATTGGCGGCCGAGAGCGGGATCACCGCCTTCTCCGGCTCGCGCCAGAGCAGCGAATATTGCGGCTGGCTCGAAACGAAGCGGGCGACGCCGGTCATGTCGATCGCCGCCTCGATCCTGTCGGCGGGCCATTCCGAAAAGCCGATATAGCGCGTTTTGCCGCTTTCGACGGCGCGGGTCAGCGCCTGCATCGTTTCCTCGAGCGGCGTCTCCTCGTCATAGCGGTGGCATTGGTAGAGATCGACATAGTCCGTCTTCAGACGCCTGAGCGACGCATCGAGCTGCTTTTCGATCTGCGCGGCGGAGAGGCCGCGGTCGTTCTCGGTCATCGGAAAGAAGAGCTTGGTGGCGAGGATGTAGGAGTTGCGGACCCGGCCCGAGAGCGCCTCGCCGAGGAAGCTCTCGGCGGCGCCGTGGCCGTAAATGTTGGCGGTGTCGATGAAGTTGATGCCGAGATCGAAGGCGCGGTCGAGGCAGGCGCGGGCCTGATCCGCCTCGACCCCGACGCCGTAGGTGAGCCACGAGCCCAGGGAAATTTCGGAAACTTCCAGATCGCTTGCGCCAAGCTTGCGGTATTTCACGTCATTCTCCTTCCGGCACCAGCACCGCCGCCCCTTCAATGCGCCCGGCGCGCAGCATGTCCAGCGCTTCGTTCGCGCGGGCGAGAGGAAAGACCGTGGTTTCGGTCCTTACCGGCACCAAAGCGGCGATTTCGAGAAATTCCGCACCGTCCGCCCGGGTCAGGTTGGCTACGGAAAGGATCGCGCGCTCGCCCCACAAATCGGCATAGGGAAAGGCCGGGATATCGCTCATGTGGATGCCGGCGCAGACTACCCGGCCGCCCTTGCGGACGTGGCGGAGCGCCTCGGGAACCAAAGCGCCGGCGGGCGCGAAGAGGATGGCGGCATCGAGCGGTTCGGGCGGCGCCTCGCCCGACCCCTGGGCGGACACGCAGCCGAGCGCGCGCGCAAATTCCTGGCCCGGTTCATCGCCGGGTCGGGTGAAAGCGTGGACGCGCCGTCCCTGCCAGGCCGCGACCTGGGCGAGGATATGGGCGGCGGCGCCGAAGCCGTAAAAGCCGAGCGCCTCGCCCTCCCCCGCCAGCTTGAGCGCGCGCCAGCCGATCAGCCCCGCGCACAGCAGGGGCGCCGCCGCGACGTCGCCGAACGCGTCGGGGATGGGCAGGCAATAAGCCGCGTCGGCGACGACATGGGTGGCGAAGCCGCCGTCGCGCGTGAACCCGGTGAAGAGTGGATCGTCGCACAGATTCTCCCGCCCGCCGCGGCAATAAGGACAGATGCCGCAGGTCCGGCCGAGCCAGGGCACGCCGACTCGCGTTCCGCTGCCGACGACCCGGCCGACGATCTCGTGACCCGGGACGATCGGCAGCGGCCCCGCGATATCGCCGTCCACGACATGGAGGTCGGTCCGGCACACGCCGCAGGCCGCGACCTCGATCAGCAGTTCGCCGGGCCCGGGCGCGGGGATCGGCCGCTCCACCATCCGGAGCGGCGCGCCGGCCCGGTCGAGCTGCATCGCGCGCATCATCCCCGCAATCTAGATTGTCATCCGGCGAGTTTCCATTACGCAGACGGCATGAGCCTTCCGCCCCTCTTCGACCGCCTGCGCCTGCCCGCGATCGGCGCGCCGCTCTTCATCGTCTCCAATCCGGACCTGGTCATCGCCCAGTGCAAGGCCGGCATCGTCGGCTCCTTCCCGGCGCTGAACGCGCGGCCGCAGAGCCTGCTCGACGAATGGCTGCACCGGATCGACGAGGAGCTCGCCGCCTGGGACCGCGACCATCCCGAGGCGCCCGCCGCGCCTTATGCGGTCAACCAGATCGTCCACAAATCCAACGCACGGCTGATGGAGGACATGGCGACCTGCCAGAAATGGAAGGTGCCGATCGTCATCACCTCGCTGGGCGCATTGGTCGAGGTCAATCAGGGCGTCCACTCCTGGGGCGGGATCACCCTGCACGACATCATCAACGACCGCTTCGCCCGCAAGGCGATCGAGAAAGGCGCCGACGGCATCATCGCGGTGGCGACGGGCGCCGGCGGCCATGCCGGGCGGCTCTCCCCCTTCGCGCTCATCCAGGAGATACGCGACTGGTTCGACGGCCCCTTGATCCTGTCGGGCGCCATCGCCACCGGCCGCGCCATCCTCGCCGCGCAGGCGATGGGCGCGGACCTCGGCTATATCGGCTCCCCCTTCATCGCCACCGCCGAGGCCAATGCGACAGCCGACTACAAGCAGGGCATATGCGATGGCCGCGCCGACGACATCGTCTATTCGAGCCTGTTCACCGGCGTGCACGGAAATTATCTCAAAAGGTCGATCGAGCTCGCCGGCCTCGACCCCGCCAACCTCCCCGAAGGCGACATCAGCACGATGGATTTCGGCACCGGCGACGGCTCGAAGGCCAAAGCCTGGCGCGACATCTGGGGCTCCGGCCAGGGCATCGGCGCGATCGACGCCGTGCGCCCGGCGGCGGACTATGTGGCGCGGCTGATCGCCGAATATGCCGAGGCGAAGGCGGCGCTTTGCCGCAGATAGGTCAGCCTCACTTCCGTCATTGCGAGGAGCGTAGCGACGAAGCAATCCAGCGGGCCGCGGCGCCGTACTGGATTGCTTCGCTTCGCTCGCAATGACGGCTCGCCTAGCGCTCCGCCAGCCCCGCCGCCTTCATCCGCCACAGCGCGACGTCGACCCGGTCCTGGCCGAAGAAGGGCTCGCCCTGGAAGACGAGGGTCGGGACGCCCCAATGGCCGGCGGCCTCGAGCGCCGCCTGGTTCGCCGCCAGCTCGGCATCGAGCGCTTCGGCGTCCGTCGCCGCCTCGCGGTCGAGCTCGGCCAAATCCAGCCCCGCTTGCGCCGCCGCCAAAGCGAGATGGTCGCCCTCGTGCCAATTCTCCGTCCCGCCCCAGATCAGTCGCGAGACCTCGGCGCAAAATTCCATCGCGCGCCCGCGCCGCGCCGCCGCCTGGCCGAGGCGCACGAGACGGAAGACATAAGGCTGCTCGGCGGCGACCTCGCGCGTCGCCATGTCCTGGACGATGGGATCGGGCCGCGGCCGCGCGATCGGCACGCCGCTCTGCTGGCTGATCCGCGCCACGTCGCGCGCCATATAGCCGAGATAATTGGGATGGACCTGCGCGAAGAAGCCGGACTGGCGGATCGCGAGCGGATAGACGGGCTTCACCGCGATCTCGAGATCATAGGTCTGGGCGAGCTCCCGCCAGCGCTGAATCGCGAAGTAGGAATAGGGGCTGCGGAACGACCAATAGAGATCGGCGTGCAGGGTCACGCAAGCGGCCTTTCCCAGCGCCAGACCGGCCCGTCCTCGGGATCGTCGACCTCTCCCGCGAAGGCGAAGCCGTTGCGCCTGAGGGCGTGGTTCGAGGCATTCTCTTCCGGAAGGGTATGGGCGATCGGCATGATTCCGGCCCGGTCCGCAATGCCGGCAAGCAAAGCGATCATCCCGGTCGCATGGCCGCGCCCTTCGTGGGCGGGGAAGGTTATGTAGGCGAGCTCGACCTCGCCGGCCGGCAGCGGCGCCGATTTGAACGCGCAAAGGCCGATCGCCTCGCCGGCCTGGCGGGCCAGATAGCTGATCCAGGGCTGGGGGCGCGGGTCCCTGGTCAGCAGAGCGACCGTCTGGGCCAGAATCTCGCGCGCGGGCCCTTCGTCGCCGCCGAACGCCGGCGCCAGCTCGGCCGCGAATCGCGCCGGATCCATGTCCAGCGCGACCGGCTCCAGCGTGAGCGTCACGCGGCCTTCTTCAGATGCCGCCGGCCCAGCAGCTCGGCGATCTGGACGGCGTTGAGCGCCGCGCCCTTGCGGAGGTTGTCGGAGACGCACCAGAGCGAAAGGCCGTTGTCGACGGTCGGATCCTCGCGGACGCGGCTGACATAAGTGGCATATTCGCCGACGCATTCGACCGGCGTGACATAGCCGCCGTCCTCGCGCTTATCGACGAGCATGATGCCAGGCGCCTCGCGCAATATCGCCTGCGCCTGCTCGGCGCTGATCTCGTTCTCGAACTCGATGTTGATCGCTTCGCTATGGCCGACGAAGACGGGAACGCGCACGCAGGTGGCGTGGACCTTTATCTTCGGATCGAGGATCTTCTTGGTCTCGACGACAAGTTTCCATTCCTCGGTGGTGGCGCCGCCGTCGAGGAAATCGCCGGCATGGGGGATGACGTTGAAGGCGATCTGCTTGGTGAAGACCGACGATTCGGCGGAATCGCCGACGAAGATGTTGCGGCTCTGCTCGAACAATTCGTCCATCCCCGCTTTGCCGGCGCCCGACACCGACTGGTAGGTGGCGACGACGACGCGCCTGATCGTGGCGGCGTCGTGCAGCGGCTTCAGCGCCACCACCATCTGCGCCGTCGAGCAGTTCGGGTTGGCGATGATGTTGCGCCGGCGATAGCCGTCAATCGCCTCAGGGTTCACCTCGGGGACGATCAGCGGCACGTCCGGGTCCATCCGGAAATGGGAGCTGTTGTCGATCACCGTGCAGCCCGCGGCGGCGGCGATCGGCGCATAGTGCTTGGACGCGGCCGAGCCCGCGGCGAACAAGGCGATGTCCCAGCCGGCGAAGTCGAAATGCTCGATGTTGCGAACCTTCAATTCCCTGCCGCTGTCCCCGAAGTCGATGACGTCGCCGGTCGAGCGCGGGCTCGCCACCGCGGCGACCTCGTCGGCGGGGAATTCGCGCTCGGCAAGGATGTTCAGCATCTCGCGCCCGACATTTCCGGTCGCGCCGACGACCACCACCCGGTAACCCATGAACCCAGTCTCCGCCTGAAGGCCAGCGCCTGCTCTCGCATGCGGCCCGTGAAGCGGATATGGCATGCGGGCGAGCGGGCGCAAGGAGGGGGCGGATGAAGCAGGCGGGATATTTGCTGACGCTCGCTTTGGCTTTGCTCGCCGCGATGGCACTGAAGGGCGTCCTGCTGACCCCGCCCGCCCCGCCCGATTTGCCGACCACCACCGCCTTCGACGCCAATCGGGCCATCGCGCGCCTCGAGCGAATCCTCGGCGACCAGAGACCGCATCCGGTCGACAGCGATGCAAGCGACGCGGTGCGCGCGCGGCTGATCGCGGAGATGCGCAGCGTCGGGCTGAACCCGCGCGTCACCGACGATTTCGCCTGCAACGAGCGGCGCGGCCGCGCCGTCGGCTGCGCGCGGGTGCGCAATTTGGTCGCGACGATCGGGCCGGCCCAGGGCAATCACCTGCTGCTCGTCTCCCATTATGACAGCACGCCGGCCGGGCCGGGCGCTTCCGACGACGGCATCGGCGTCGCCTCGATGCTCGAGGTCGCGGCCCTACTGAGGGGGCGGACGCTAACGAGGCCGGTCACCTTCCTGTTCAACGAAGGCGAGGAATCGGGGCTGCTCGGCGCCCGCGCCTTCCTCGAGCGCGATCCGCTCGCCGGCCGGGTCGACACCGCGATCAACCTCGAATCGCGCGGCGTCGCCGGGCCGGCGATCATGTTCGAGACGAGCCGGCCGAACGGCGCCGCCATCGCCCTCTACCGCACGGCCGGGCGGCCGGTCGCCAACTCGCTCTCCACCGATCTCTATCGCCTGATCCCCAACTCGACCGACGTCGCGGTGTTCGAGGCGCGGCCCTGGACGATCCTCAACTTCGCGGTGATCGGCAACGAGACGCGCTATCACAGCGCCGGCGACGACCTCGCTTCGCTCGACCGGCACAGCCTCCAGCATATGGGCGGCCAATTGCTCGACGTGGCGGGGCGGGTCGCGGCGGGCGAGATACCGGCGGCGGGCGGCGAGCGTCTCTATACCGACCTTGCCGGCCGCGTGCTGATCGTCCTGCCTTTGCTGTTCGGGCTGGTGCTGCTCGGCCTGCTCATCCTGTTCTTCCTGCTCGAGAGCCGGCGGCGGCGCGCGCTCGGGCGGCCGTTGCTCGCGATGGCGGCGGCGATGGCGGGATCGGCGGCGCTCGCTTTCGCCGGCCATTTCCTGCTCGGCCTGATCCGTGCCGGCGATTATTGGCGCGCCTTTCCGGTCGTCGCGACGACGGCGGTCTACGCCTGCGCGCTCGCGGCCTGCGTGATCGGGCTGCTCGCGGTGGCCGGGACCCCCGAGCGAACGCGCCTGCGCGCCGCCTTCTGGCTGTTCTTCATCGCGCTTGGCGGGGCGGTCTGCTTCGTCGCGCCGGGCGCGGCGATCTTCTTCCTGGCGCCGCCGCTCGCCGCCGCGCTCGGCATGGTCGGGAAACGCTGGTGGCCCAAAGCCGAGCGGGTCGGCGCCATCGTCGCGGCAATCCTGCTCTTCCTTACCCTGGGCCCCGCGCTCGCTCTGTTCGAGGAGCTGATGAGCAGCAATCCGCCGTGGATCTTCGCGCCTCTCGGCGCGGCGATCATGCTGCCGGCCTTGATCGAGCTGAGGCCGTTGCTGTCGCGCCCGGGGTCCATGTGGGTGATTGCGGGCGCGATCGACCTCGCCATCACGGCCTGGCTCGTCGCCGCATTCGCCCCCGCCTACAGCGCCGACAGGCAGCAGCTCTTCACCATCGAATATGTCTGGGACGAAACCACGCGCACCGCCCGCTTCGCGGTCAACAATGACGGCGCGCCGGTGCCCCATGCCGGCGATTGGCAGCGCACCGAATTCCCCTACACGGCCCGCCGCCGCTGGGCCGCGCCGGCGCCTGCCGCGCCGGTCGCCGGGCCGAGCGTGGAGCTGGTGAGCCGCGAGGCCGTGCCGGGCGGGATTCGGGTCCGGCTGCGCCTGCGGATGAACGGCGCCGAAAGCGCCGCTTTGATCGCGCCCGCTTCGGCTGCGCTCCGCTCGGCGGGCGTGGAGGGGTTCATGCGGCCGTTCACGCCCGGCGCGGGCGACGGCCGCTCTTTCCTGCGGTGCGCCGGGCGCGCCTGCGACGGCGCGGTGCTCGACCTCATCCTCGACCGCGCCCAGCCCATCGATTTCACCATCGTCGGCACCCGGTCCGGCCTGCCGCCTATAGCGGCGGCGCTGGCGCGGGCGCGGCCCGAACAGGCGCGGGCGCAATATGGCCCCGATTCGACGATCACGATAGGAAGGGTGCGGCTGCCCGCGAATTGAGCTAATCGGCGGGTCGTGGCCGATTTATTCCAGACCGAACCCCAGCAACCGGCGGCGCCGCCGCCGGGCGACAATGCGCCGCTCGCCGATCGCCTCAGGCCGCAAAGGCTCGAGGATGTGGTCGGACAGGAGCATCTGACCGGCGCCGACGGGGCGATCGGGCGGATGGTGGCGGCGGGCAAGCTCGCCTCGATGATCCTGTGGGGGCCGCCGGGCACGGGCAAGACCACGATCGCGCGGCTGCTCGCCGACGCCGTCGGCATGCGCTTCGTCGCCATCTCGGCGGTGTTCTCGGGCGTGGCGGATCTGAAGAAGGTGTTCGCCGAAGCGCGCGACCATATCAAGATCGGTCGCCAGACCCTGCTCTTCGTGGACGAGATCCACCGCTTCAACCGCGCCCAGCAGGACGGCTTCCTGCCTTATGTCGAGGACGGCACGGTGGTGCTGGTCGGCGCCACCACCGAAAATCCGAGCTTCGAATTGAACGCGGCTTTGCTCAGCCGCGCCCAAGTGCTGATCCTCAACCGGCTCGACGCCGCCGCCTTGTGCAAATTGCTCGATCGCGCGGATGAGCTGATGGGACGACCGCTTCCGGTCACGCCCGAGGCGCGCGACGCCCTGGTCGCGACCGCCGACGGCGATGGCCGCTTCCTGCTCAACCAGGCGGAGACATTGTTCTCGATCGAGATCGCGGAGCCGCTGGGACCGGCCGAGCTGGCGGCCCTGCTCCACCGCCGCGTCGCCGTCTACGACAAGGACCGTGAGGGCCATTACAACCTGATCTCGGCTCTCCACAAATCGATCCGCGGCTCGGACCCGCAGGCGGCGCTCTACTATCTCGCGCGGATGCTGGTCGCGGGCGAGCAGCCGCTCTTCCTGCTCCGTCGCCTGATCCGCGCCGCCTCCGAGGATATCGGCCTGGCCGACCCCAATGCCCTGGTCCAGTGCCTCGCCGCCAAGGACGCCTACGACTTCCTGGGCTCGCCCGAGGGCGAGCTCGCCATCGTCCAGGCGTGCCTCTATCTTGCCACCGCGCCCAAATCGAACGCCGCCTACAAGGCGATGGGCGCGGCTTGGCGCAGCGCGAAGGGGACCGGCTCGCTGATGCCGCCGAAGAACATATTGAATGCGCCCACCAAGCTGATGAAGCAGATCGGCTACGGCCAGGGCTATCAATACGACCATGACGCGGAGGGCGGCTTTTCCGGCGACAATTACTGGCCGGAGGAAATGGCGCCCGAGACCTTCTACACGCCCACCGATCGCGGCTTCGAGAAGCGCGTGGCCGAGCGCATCGCCTGGTGGGAAGAGCAAAGAAAGGCGCTGCGCGATGACTGAACCGATTTCGAGCTTCGAGGAGGCCGTCGCCTTCGCTTTGTCGCTGCCCGACACGGAGTTAGGCACCAGTTATGGCAAGCCCGCGGTCAAGGTCGCCTCGAACGGCCGCGCCTTTCTCTATACCGGCCATGAGGACAAGAGCTCGTTCGGCATCGCCATCGATCTCGACACGGTCGAGATGCTCAAGGAGACCGACCCCGACACCTTCTGGCAGACGCCGCATTACGAAGGCTGGCCCGCGGTGCTGATCCGCTTCGGCAGCGCCGATCCCGAACGCGTCCGCGCGATGATCGAACGGTCGCGCGATTGGACCGCGGCCAAGCCGAAGGTGAAGCCGCGGAAGAAGAAGTGAGCCTGCGTTTCAAGCGCTTCGCCGCGATCGACTGGTCGGGCGCCAAGGGAAAGCGCCACAAGGGCATCGCCATCGCTCTGTGCGAGACGGGCGACACTGCACCCGCGCTCGTCCGGCCCGGCCATGTCTGGTCGCGGACCGGGGTGTTGGAGTGGCTGCTGGAGACGGCGGACGAGGCACCGACTCTGTTCGGCTTCGATTGCAGCTTCGCCCCGCCGATCGCCGAGCGCGGCGCCTATCTGCCCGGAGAAGCGGACGTGCCGGCCGACGCGAGATCCTTCTGGGCCTATGTCGACCGCCTCAGCGAGGATGAGGATCTCGGCGCGGCCAGCTTCCTCGAAAAGGCCCACCGCCGCCATTTCTATTTCGGCGCAGCCGACGGCACCAAGCGCGACTTCCTGCATCATCGGGTCTGCGAGCATGCCTTCAACGCCACCGGCGGCGGTAAAGCCTCGACGCTCTACGACGCGATCGGCGCCGCCCAGGTGGCCAAAGCGAGCTTCGCCGGCATGCGGCTGCTCCACCGGCTGGGCGGGCGTGTCCCAATCTGGCCCATGGACGCCTTGCCCCCGCAAGGCAGCCTGGTGGTCGAGATCTACACGCGGGCCTTCATCCGGCTGGCCGGATTGAGCGGCCGCAAGGTGCGCAGCCGGGACCAACTCGACGCCGCGCTGGCGGCGCTCGGAAGCGGCCCCGCCGCTCTCGCGCACGAGCCAGACGACCATGAAACCGACGCGCTGATCGCGGCGGCGGGGATGCGCGCGATCGCCGGCCGGCGCTGCTATTGGCATCCGTCCGGGCTCACCGCCGGCCTCGCCCGCAGCGAAGGCTGGACCTTCGGCGTCGCATAAATGCCTCAACTTGTGCGCAAAGTCGTCTGATGACATAGTTCGCGGTCGGCCAATTGTTCCGGGCAAGACCGGGCGAAGCCGATTCGGGGGGGCAAGTCCATGGTTGCCACGAGGAAAGACGAAGCGTCTGATAGCGGGCGACCGGAAGCAAAAACCGGCGGCGGCGACCCGCCTTGCCCGCCCCCCATTCAGGACAGTTCGGAAGACCCGACGGCTTTCATCCTCAGCCGGGCGCGCAGCGAGGTTCATCTCCTGCTCGACAATATCTCCGCCAATCCGGAGGTCACGATCGCCACGCTGACCACGCAAACCAAGCCCAAGGGCCTGCCGAAGGATTGGATCGAGCAGGTTTGCGAGATCACCTGGCCGCCCAAGGGCGCGGAGTCCGACCCGAATGAGCTGGCCAAGCAGGCCGCCTTGCTGATCAAGACCCGCGATTATCTCAACGGCCTGGCCAAGCCCGCCAGCGGCTCGACCATCGCCTTCACCCTGATGGTGACGCAGGACACGGACGCCAAAGCGCGCCGCCGCCGCCGCTCGGAGAGCGGGGCGGTTCGCACGCCGTCGCGAACCTCGCTCGCCGCCGAGGCCTATCCCGACTTGGTCGAGAAGGCGCGCAACTTTCGTTTCCTGCTGAAATGCACTTTGATCTTCTCGGCCGGCGTGCTGCTCGTGACGCTGCTGATCTCCTGGTATCTGGCGATCGGCAATGCCGCGCTCACCGATTACGCCGCCTCCCGCACCGCGCTCATTGAAGCCGAATTGCGCGCCGGAGCGGCGCAAGCGGCGCTGAACGTTGGCGGCGGCCCAGCGCTGGGAGCCGCGCAGCCCGCCCCGCAACCGGCACCGCCGCCCGCTTCGCCCGCGACAGCGCCACAGCAGCGGCAGCCGCAGTCTCCGAATCAGCTTGTCCAGGCGGTGCCGGCCCCAACGAACAGCTATACAATCTTCTCCTGCACCTCGCGCAGCAAGGCCTATCCCAGCGCCGAGCTCAGGGACGCCTGTGTGGCGCGAATGATGCACGCGGAGCGCTTCCTCGCGGTGCGGCAGGGCCTCGCCACCTGGGCAATCGCGGCCGGACCGGATACCGCCGGCTGGCTGGCGAACCTGCTCGGCGCGGGCGTGCTGCCCGTGCTCTACGGCTTTCTCGGCGCAATCGCGTCGGTGGTCCGGACCTTGTCCCGCAAGATCAAGGCCAGCCTGCTCAGCCCGCGCGACGTCCAGCTGACCTTCCAGCAGCTCGCGCTCGGCGCCGTGGTCGGCGCCTGCATCAGCCTGTTCGTCACCCCGGGCGCGGACAATGGCGAGACGTCGCTGCTCGGGCCGGTCGCCTTGTCCACCTCGGCCGTCTCGTTCGTCGCGGGCTTTGGAGTGGAATCGGTGTTCAAGGCGCTCGAAGCCTTGATCTCGCGGATCTTCAACATCGCTCCGGCGGGAGCGAGCCCCAGTCGCGAAACCAAGCTCGACAGCTGACCCCGGGGGCTGGACCTTCGCCTTTGCTTAGACCATTTGAGCTATGAAATGCCCGGCCGGGTTAGCTCAGCTGGTAGAGCAACCGCCTTGTAAGCGGTAGGTCGTCGGTTCGAGTCCGACACCCGGCACCACCGGAGGCCAGGGGGAATGACGAGGCGGTTCGACGTCGTGATCGCTGGCGCCGGCCATGGCGGGGCCCAGGCGGCGATCGCGCTCCGCCAGCAGAAATTCGCCGGCAGCATCATTATCGTCGGCGACGAGCCCGATTTTCCCTATGAGCGGCCGCCTCTGTCCAAGGACTATCTCGCCGGCGGGAAGGCGTTCGAGCGCATCCTGATCAGGCCGCCGGCCTTCTGGGCGGAGCGGGAGGTGACGATGCGGCTCGGCAGCCGGGTTTCCAGCGTCGATCCCGCCGCCCGCGAGGCGAGGCTGGAGGATGGCTCGGCCATCGGTTACGGCAATTTGATCTGGGCGGCCGGCGGCCGCCCGCGCATGCTCGGCTGCGCGGGCGCCGACCTGCACAAGGTCCACACCGTCCGCAGCCGCGCCGATGTCGACCGGATGAGAGGCGAGCTGCCCGGGGTGCGGCGCGCGGTGGTCATCGGCGGCGGCTATATCGGGCTCGAGGTCGCCGCGGTGCTCACCGGGCTCGGCAAGCAGGTGGTGCTGCTCGAGGCGCTGGATCGCGTCCTCGCGCGCGTCGCCGGCGAGCCGATCTCGCGTTTCTATGAAGCCGAACATCGCGCCCACGGCGTCGACCTGCGCACAGGCGTCGCCGTGGATTGCATCGAAGGCGAAAACGGCGGGGCGACTGGCGTCCGCCTCGCCGGCGGCGCGCTGATCGCGGCCGACATGGTGGTCGTCGGCATCGGCATCGATGCCGCCGTCGCGCCGCTCATCCAGGCCGGCGCGACCGCGGGCAATGGCGTCCATGTCGACGCTTTTTGCCGGACCGACCTTGCCGGCATCTACGCAATCGGCGATTGCGCGGCGCACGAAAACGCTTTTGCGGCCGGCGCGCGGATCAGGCTGGAATCCGTCCAGAACGCGCACGATCAGGCCAATGTCGCGGCAAAGGCGATCGCCGGCGCGCCCGAACCCTATGCGGCGATGCCCTGGTTCTGGTCCAACCAATATGACCTGAAGCTGCAGACGGTCGGCATCTCGGCCGGCCATGACGAGGTCGTCGTTCGCGGCGCCCCGGCCTCGCGCAGCTTTTCGGCCGTCTATCTTCGTCAAGGCCGGGTCGTCGCGCTCGATTGCGTCAATGCGGTCAAAGACTATGTGCAGGGCAGGAAACTGGTGGCAGACGGGACCGCGCCTGACCGCGCGCGGCTCGCCGACCCGGGCGTCCCGCTCAAGGAGCTGTCATGATCATGCAGCAGCTCGTTACCGCCATCGCCCTGCTCGTCGCGGCGTTGGTCTCGCCGGCGGCAGCGCCGCGCGACAATGGCCAAGCGCATTGGGTCGGAACCTGGGCGAGTTCGCAGATGGTCCCGGTCGGCCGCTTCTCCCAGGCCGATTTGACCGACGCGACCGTGCGCCAGCTGGTTCGGGTCAGCCTCGGCGGCGAGCGCATCCGCATCCGCCTCTCCAACGCCTTCGGCACAAGGCCGCTCAGGATCGAAGCGATCCGCGTCGCCCGCTCCGCCGATCCGGCGACGGCGCGGATCGCGCCGGGCAGCGGCCGCGCCGTGACCTTCGCCGGCGATGACGCGGTGCTCGTCCCGGCCGGCGCGGAGGCCGTCTCCGATCCAGTCGACCTCGCGGTACCGCCGCTCGGCCACCTCGCCATCTCCTTCTACCTGCCCCAGCCGCCGTCGCCGCGGACCAGCCATCCGGGCTCGCGCACGACGACCTTCCTCGTCCACGGCAATCGCAGCGCGGCGCCCAACCTGCCCGGCGCGCGAACCATCGGCCATTGGACCCAATTGGCGGGCGTCGACGTGACCGGCGCCCCGCGCGCGGCGGCGATCGTCGCCTTCGGCGATTCGATCACCGACGGCTTCGGCATCCGCCCGAACAGCGACCAGCGCTGGCCCGATATCCTCGCCACGCGGCTGCAGGCCGATCCTGCGACCCGCCATTTGGCGGTGCTCAACCAGGGCATAAGCGGCAACCGCGTGCTCAGCGACGGCTTTGGGCCGAACGCGCTCGCCCGCTTCGAGCGCGACGTGATCGGCCAGCCTGGCGTCAAATTCGTCATCCTGCTCGAAGGCATCAACGATATCGGCATGTTCGCCGCACCGGCGGCGCGGCGCGCGCTGGTCGCCAATCTCATCGCCGCCTACGGCCGGATGATCGCCCGTGCCCGCGCCCGCGGTATCAAGGTAATCGGCGCGACCATCCTGCCCTTCGGCGGCTCGGACTATCGACCGGGCGCCGAGGCCGACCGCCGGGCGCTCAATGCCTGGATCCGCGCGCCCGGCCATTTCGACGCGGTGATCGACTTCGACGCGACGATGCGCGACCCAGCGTCTCCCATGCGGATGCGCCGCGCTTTTGATTCGGGTGACGGCCTCCATCCGTCCGCGGCCGGCTATCGCGCGATGGGGGAAGCAGTGCCGTTGGCGCTGTTTCGCTAGAGCCGGCTTGCCGCCGCGCCTTTATCGGTGCAGCCTCGGCGCAAGACATGAGAAGGGGTTGAGGAATGGCTGAACCGGAGGCGGACGATAGCGGGCGCTATGACGAGGTGCTCGCCGATCCGCGCTACCAGAGGCTGGTGAAACGGCGCGGCCGGTTCACCTGGTTGCTGACGGCAATCATGCTCGCCGCTTATTATGGCTACATATTGCTGATTGCCTTCGACAAGGAGGTCCTCGCCCGGCCGATCGGCGGCGGCGTCACCTCGCTCGGCATTCCGATCGGCGTCGGCATCATCCTGCTCGCGATCGTGCTGACCGGCCTCTACGTGCGCCGCGCCAACAAGGAATATGATCCGCTGGTCCGCGCCCTCAGGGACGGAGCGCCCCAATGAGCGGCGCCACCAACTGGTCCGCCATCGGCATGTTCGCGATCTTCGTCGCCTTCACGCTGGGGATCACCGCCTGGGCGGCGCGGCGGACCAGGACGCGCGCCGATTTCTACGCGGCCGGCGGCGGCGTCTCGGGCTTCAAGAACGGCCTCGCCATCGCCGGCGACTATATGTCCGCCGCCTCCTTCCTCGGCATCTCCTCGCAGATTTTCGGCTTCGGCTATGACGGGCTGATCTATTCGATCGGCTTTCTGGTCGGCTGGCCGGTCATCCTCTTCCTGATGGCCGAGCGGCTGAGGAACCTTGGCCGCTACACCTTCGCCGACGTCGCCTCCTTCCGCTTCGCGCAGACGCCGGTGCGCTGCTTCGCGGCTGTTTCGACGCTGGCGGTCGTGCTCTTCTACCTGATCGCCCAGATGGTCGGCGCCGGGCAGCTCATCCAATTGCTGTTCGGCCTGCAATATCTCTACGCGGTGGTGATCGTGGGCGTGCTGATGACGCTCTACGTCCTGTTCGGCGGGATGATCGCCACGACCTGGGTGCAGATCATCAAGGCGGTGCTGCTGCTCGGTTGCGCGACCTTCATGGCGCTGGCGGTGCTGTACCAGTTCGGCTTCTCGGTCGAGGCCCTGTTCGCCCGCGCCGTGCAGGTGAAGACCGACATCGCCTCCGCCGGCGGTCTCGGTGCCGACCAGGCGGCGGCCAAGGGCGGATCGATCATGGGGCCGGGCACATTCCTCACCGACCCCGTCTCCGCAATCTCGCTGGGGATCGCTTTGATGTTCGGCACCGCCGGCCTGCCGCACATCCTGATGCGCTTCTTCACCGTGCCCGACGCGCGGCAGGCGCGCATCTCGGTGCTCTGGGCGACGGGCTGGATCGGCTATTTCTACATCCTCACCTTCATCATCGGCTTCGGCGCTATCGTGCTGGTCGGGACCAACCCCGCCTGGGTCGACGCGGCGGGCGCGCTGCGCAGCGGCAACATGGCCGCAATCCATCTCGCCGAGGCGATCGGCGGCAATCTCTTCCTTGGCTTCGTCTCGGCTGTCGCCTTCGCGACGATCCTCGCGGTGGTGGCGGGCCTCACCCTGTCGGGCGCCTCGGCGGTTTCGCATGATCTCTACGCCAGCGTGTTCCGCAAGGGACAGGCCAAGTCGGACGAGGAACTGCGCGTGTCGCGCTGGACGGTCGTCGTGCTGGCTTTGCTCGCGATCGGACTCGGCGTCGCGTTCGAGAAGATCAATGTCGCCTTCATGGTCGGTCTCGCCTTCGCGCTCGCCGCCTCTGGCAATTTTCCGGTGCTGATCCTCTCCCTTTTCTGGAAGGGCTGCACGACGCGCGGCGTAGTCGCGGGCGGAACGGCGGGCGTGGTGCTGGCGCTGGTGCTGACCATCCTGTCGAAATCGATCTGGGTCGACATTCTCCACAATCCCAAGCCGATCTTCCCCTATATCTATCCCGCCATCTTCTCGATGCCGGTGGCCTTTCTCACGATCTGGATCGTCTCGCTGCTCGACACCAGCCCGCGCGCGGCGGTGGACAGGAAGGGCTATCTCCACCAGCGCGTCCGCGCCGAGACCGGTATCGGCGCCGACGGCGCCTCGGCGCATTAAACAGCGACAGTCCCTATTATTTGGGGGACAAGCCGATCGCCGCCGCGGCGCCGCGCTCCATCAGGCGCGTGAGCTGGCGGGTGAGCGCCTCCTCGAAGCGCGGATCGGCGCCGAGCTTTGGCGGGAAGACCGCCTCGATGCCGAGCAGGGCGCGGACCTGGGCGGCGGGATCGTGCCAGCCGGCGAGGCGGCGCGCCGTCTCCTGCGCCAGCGGGTCGTCGACCAGGAAGGGGTCGCCGGCGTCGGTGCGCCCGCTCTGCCAGCGCATCCAGCCAGCGACCGCGAGCGCCAGCGCGTCGATCCCCTGCCCCTGCTCCAGCCGCGCCGCGATCGGCGCGAGCAGGCGCTGCGGCAGCTTTTGCGAGCCGTCCATCGCGATCTGACGAATGCGGTGCCGGAGGCCTGCATCGGCGAAGCGCGCCATCAAAGCCGCGCGATAGGCGGCGAGGTCGAGGCCGGGCGGCGGCGCCAAGGTCGTCTCCGCCTCGTCCCACAAGGATAAGACAAAGCGCCGGCCGGCGGGATCGGCGACGAATTCGTGGACGAAGGCCAGGCCGGCCAGCCCGCCCAGATAAGCGAGGCCGCTATGGGCGCCGTTGAGCAGGCGGAGCTTGGCATCCTCCCAGGGCGCGATATCGGCGGCGAGTTGCACCCCGGCCGCTTCGAAATCGGGGCGCTCGCCGGGCGCGAAAATGTCCTCGATCACCCATTGGAAATAGGGCTCGGCCTTGACCATGGCGCGGTCGACGAAGCCGGTGCGCGCGGCGAGCGCGGCGATGTCCGCTTCCTCGGTCGCCGGCACGATCCGGTCGACCATGGTCTGCGGAAAGGCGCAGCGCTCGGCGATCCGCTCCGCCGCGCCGCCTGCCGCCGCGAGCACGGCCTCGCGCAACCGCGCGCCGTTGCGCGGCAGATTGTCGCAGGAAATGATCGTGAGGCCGTCGCGGCGGCGGGCGAGCGCCTCGGCGAGGATCGCGGCAGCGCGGCCGCCCCGCAGATAGCCCTTTTCGGTGACGGTGAGCGTGACGATCCGCGTCTCGGGCGCCGCTATGCGCGCGACCAGCCTCTCCGAATCGAGCAGAACCTCGCGGACCGCGCCGATCACCCGCACCTCTTCGCCGACGACCAGCGAATAGAGCCCGTTCTGCGGCGCCATCGCGTCGCGCACCGCCGGTGAGCGTAAGGACGCGCCAGTCACGCCCCAGCCGAGATCGTCGAACACAACCGCCTGATGCGCGCGGTGGAACGCGCCGAGCCCGAGATGGACCACGCGCGGCGCGGGCCGGACGCCGGGGGGTCTGACCCAAGCGGGGAGAAGCCCGAGCGTCGCCTCACTCAGCCGCGCAGTCACAATTTGTAGGCCGCCTTGACCAAATCATAAGCGAGCGCGCGGGCGACCTCGTGGGCTTCGTCCTCGTCGAGCCGGTGCTCGGCGACCAAGCGGGCGAGGAAGGCGCAGTCCATCCGCCGGGCGACGTCGTGGCGGGCGGGGATGGAGAGGAAGGCGCGGGTGTCGTCGTTGAAGCCGACTGTGTTGTAGAAGCCCGCGCTCTCGGTCGCCGCCTCGCGGAAGCGGCGCATGCCCTCGGGGCTGTCGTGGAACCACCAGGGCGGGCCGAGCCTGAGCGCGGGATAATGGCCGGCGAGCGGAGCGAGCTCGCGCGAATAGACGTCCTCGTCGAGGGTGAAGAGGATGATTGTCAGCCCGGCTTCGTTGCCGAACCGGTCGAGCAAGGGCTTCAGCGCGCGGACATATTCGGTCTGGACCGGAATATCGGCGCCCTTGTCGCGGCCGAAGCGCGCCAGCACCGGCGCATTGTGGCTCCTGAACGCGCCGGGGTGGATCTGCATCACCATGCCGTCGTTCAGGCTCATCCGCGCCATCTCGGTCAGCATCTGGCCGCGGAACAGCTCGGCGTCGCGCGGCTCGAAGGTGCCGACGCGGATTTTTGCGTAGAGCGCCTCGGCGTCGGCGCGCGGCAGATCGGCGGTGACGGCGCTGGGGTGACCGTGATCGGTCGAGGTCGCGCCCGCCGCGCGGAAGAAAGCGCGGCGATTTTCGTGCGCGCGCAGATAGCCGTCGAACGTCGCGATATCCTCGCCCGCAATCTCGCCGAAGCGGACCAGATTGCCGGCGAAGCCCGGATGCTCCGGGTCCATCACCGGATCAGGCCGATAGGCGGTGACGACGCGGCCGGGCCAGCCGCTTTCCCGGATCGCGCGGTGATGGTGGAGCGGATCCAATGGGCTTTCGGTAGTGGCGATGACCTCGATCCTGAAACGCTCGAACAGACTGCGCGGACGGAAGGCGTCTGTCCTCAGCGCCGCATCGATCTTCTCGTAATAAAAGTCCGCCGTGTCCGCCTCGAGCCGGACGTCGAGCCCGAAGGCCTCGGCGAACACCCAGTCCAGCCACAGCCGCGACGGCGTACCGCGGAAGAGGTGGTAATTCTCCCCGAACAGCCGCCAGATTTTGCGCGGGTCGGTTTCGGTCGGGCCTCCGTCCACCGTGGGGATGCCGAGCGCCTCCAGGGGGACGCCCTGGCTGTAGAGCATCCGAAAGACGTAGTGATCGGGGACGATCAGCAGCTGCGCCGGATCGGCGAACGGCTCATCATAGGCGAACCAGGCCGGATCGGTGTGGCCATGCGGGCTGAGGATCGGGAGGTCGCGGACCGGTTCGTAGAGCGCGCGGGCGACGTCGCGCGTGCGCGGGTCGGCGGGAAAGAGCCGGTCGGGGTGAAGGGCCAGAGGTCGGGTCATCGCGTTCCAGTTTGCTGACACCGGTGGACAGACGCTGGATATAACGCCGGGACGTATCGGGAATCCAGCCCGAGAAGCCCCTCCCCTTGATGGGGTGGGGTTGGGGTGGGGTGGAGTTTCCGGAAAGGCTGCGCCCTTCATTGGCGTTCACCCCCACCCAACCCTCCCCCATCAAGGGGGAGGGCACCCTAGCGCCGGACGTCGCGCTCGCCGGCGAGGAACGCCTCGATGTCGCGGGACGTGAACAGGCTCGCGTCGCCCGGGAGGCTGTGCTTGAGGCAGGTCAAGGCAAGGCCGGCCCGCACGATACCCTCACGATCCAGGCCGCTCAGTCTCCCGTGCAGCACGCCGGCGGCGAAAGCGTCGCCCGCTCCGATCCGGTCGACGATGCCGGCGACCACGACCTCCTCGGTCTGCGCGGCGCCCTCGCGGTCGTCGATCCGCGCCGAGATCCGGTGGGTGTCGGCGTCGGTGACGTGGCGCGCGGTCGAGGCGATCAGCCGCAGTTGCGAGAAGGCCGAAAAGGCCGCTTGTGCCGCCTCTCGCCGCCGCTCGGGGCCCTCGCCGCTGAACTCGCGCGCCAGCAGCAGCGAGAGGTCGCGATGATTGCCGAACAAGATGTCCGCCTCTGCGACCAGATCGGCGAGGATCGTCGCCGGATCGCCGGTCCAGCGGGCCCAGAGCCGGGCGCGGAAATTGGCGTCGACCGAGACGGGGATACCCTTGGCCCGCGCCGCCGCGGCCGCCGCCGCCGCCAGCGCCGCCGAATCGGGGCCGAGCGCGGGCGTGATCCCGGACAGGTGCAGCAGGGCGACGCCGCCGAGCAGCGCGTCCCAGTCGAAATCGCTCGGGCGCGCGCGCGCGAAGGCGCTGCCCTCGCGATCGTAGACGATGTCCGACGCCCTCGAGCCCGCGCCGGGCGACAGGAAATAGAGGCCCATCCGCCCCTCTCCCGTCTTCACGCCACTGGTATCGACGCCGTGGCGCCGCAAGGCGCCGGTTGCCGCCTCGCCCAGCGCATTGTCCGGCACCCGGCTCGCCATCGCGGTGGCGTGGCCGAGCCGGGCGAGGGCGACCGCGACATTGGCCTCGGCGCCGCCGACATGGACGTCGAGCCGGCCGCTCTGGAGGAGCAATTCGCGCCCCGGCGCGGTCAGCCGCAGCAGCATCTCGCCGAAGCACAGGATCTTTCCGGCCAACGCCTTTCCCCCCTCGCGCTCAGTCTAGGCAGGTTCCCTGCAAGGCTCCAGCATCATATTCGCGGGCGCGGATTGCGCCGCGCGGGCGGCCTCTTTACCGGACGGCCGCAGGCACATTGGGGAGTATTCATGACGAATCCGGGCGTCGGAATGCCCTTCAAGGATTTGTCCGGCTGATGCTGGCGGCCTCGCTGCTCGCCGCCGCTCTGGCCGGCCAGGCGCCTCCCGTGACGCCGGACGAGGCGATGTGCAGCTATATCGAGATCGACGGCAGCCGCATGTATCGCGAACTGTTCATGATCTTCTTCGATTGGGACAGCAGTGCGATAACGCCCCCGACGGCGGCGACTCTCGACACCGCCGCGATCGCTTATGCGCCGCTCGGCCATTGCACCGTGCTGATCGCCGCCCAT
This sequence comes from Allosphingosinicella sp., assembly GCA_035543935.1. GTDB lineage: Bacteria > Pseudomonadota > Alphaproteobacteria > Sphingomonadales > Sphingomonadaceae > Allosphingosinicella. Next base: position 55,854 of record DATKIV010000047.1, on the reverse strand, counting down.
AGCGATCGTGCCGGCCCAGAAGCCTACAATCTCGCTTTGTCCCGACGGCGCGCGGAGGCTGTCATCGCCTATTTGAGGCGACGCGGCGTCACGTCGGCCTATCGGCTCGAACCCTTTGGCGAGAGCCGGCCGCTGGTGGAGACGCCCGACGGCGCGCGAGAACCGCAGAACCGGCGGGCCGAGATCCTCATAATCCCACCAACCCGCTGACCGCGGCAATTGCGCCGCATCGGCCGGGCCACTATCGGTCGGGCACCCCTTCCCCGTTCGAGGACATTCCCCTGACCACCGCGGCGCTGCAGGATCTGGAAGCCGAAGCGATCCATATCATCCGCGAGGCGGTCGCCGAAGCGGAGCGGCCGGTCATGCTCTTTTCTGGCGGCAAGGACAGCTGCGTGATGCTGCACCTCGCCCGCAAGGCCTTCTTCCCGGCGCGGCCGCCTTTCCCCCTGCTCCACGTCGATACGGGCTGGAAATTCGCCGAGCTCTACACGCTGCGCGACCAACTGGCGGCAGAGGCGGGGATGGAGCTCATCGTCCACCGCAACCCCGACGCCGAGGCGCGCGGCATCAACCCGTTCGACCATGGCGCGGCGCTCCATACCGAGCTGTGGAAGACCGAGGGCCTGAAGCAGGCGCTCGATGCCGGCCGCTTCGATGTCGCCTTCGGCGGCGCCCGGCGCGACGAAGAGATGAGCCGGGCCAAGGAGCGCATCTTCTCGGTGCGCTCGGCCAGCCACGGCTGGGATCCCAAGCGCCAGCGGCCAGAGCTGTGGCAGCTCTATAACGGCCGCCGTGCGCCGGGCGAGAGCCTGCGCGTTTTCCCGCTCTCCGACTGGACCGAGCGCGACATCTGGGCCTATGTCGCCGCCGAGAAGCTCAAGGTCGCCTCGCTCTATTTCGCCGCCGAGCGCCCCACGGCGCGGCGCGACGGCACCCTGCTGATCGTCGACGACGAGCGCTTCCCGCTGGCGGCGGTCACGCGCCGCGTCAGGGTGCGCACGGTGGGCTGCTGGCCGCTTACCGGTGCGGTCGAGAGCGACGCCGCCGATGTGGACGCGGTGCTCGCGGAGATGGCGCGCGACGGCACGTCCGAACGCTCCGGCCGGCTGATCGACAAGGACCAGCCCGCCTCAATGGAGCGCAAGAAAAAGCAGGGCTATTTCTGATGGCTGGCCCTGCCTCCCTGCTGCGCCTTCTCACCTGCGGCTCGGTCGACGACGGCAAGTCGACGCTGATCGGCCGGCTGCTCCACGATTGCGGCGCGGTGCCGTCCGACAAGCTCGAGGGACTGACCGATTTCTCCTTGCTCGCCGACGGGCTGGAGGCCGAGCGCGAGCAGGGCATCACCATAGATGTCGCCTATCTCTATTTCGCGAGCGGGAGGCGGCGCTTCATCCTCGCCGACACGCCGGGCCACGAGCAATATACGCGCAACATGGCGACCGGCGCCTCGCGCGCGGAAGTAGCCATCGTCCTCGTCGACGCGACCAAAGGCGTGCTGACCCAGACCCGGCGGCACGCCACGATCGCGCGGCTGCTCGGCATCAGGAGTTTCGTGCTGGCGGTGAACAAGATGGACCTGGCCGGGTTCGACCGCGCCCGGTTCGAGGCGATCGCGCGGGATTTCGTCCGCTTCGGCGCGGCGATCGGCATCGAGAGAGTCGCCGCAATCCCGGTCTGCGCGCTCGACGGCGACAACGTCACGGCAAGATCGGCGCGCATGCCTTGGTATGACGGGCGGTCCTTGCTGGCGACTCTCGAAGCGATCGAGCCGGAGGAGGCGGACGGCACCGGGGCCTTCCGCATGCCGGTCCAGCAGGTGATCCGCGACGGCGGTGCGCGCTTCTATGCGGGCAGGATCGCCGCCGGAACGGTGCGCCCAGGCGACAGCATCGCGATCGCTCCCGCCGGCACGCCGGCCCGGATCGCCCGCATCGCGACCAAGGACGGCGACCTCGACACGGCCGAGGCCGGCCAGTCGGTGGCGCTGAGCTTCGCCGCCGAGGTCGATTGCTCGCGCGGCGACACCCTGTTCGCGGGCGCGGCGCCGCAGATCGCCGATCAGTTCGAAGCGACTTTGATCTGGATGGCCGAGGAGCCGCTCCTGCCCGGCCGCCAATATCTGCTCAAGCTCGGCACCCAGAGCGTGCCGGCCACCGTGCAGGAGCCCAAATACAAGCTGGGCATCGACACGATGGAGCAGCTCGCGGCGCGGACGCTGGGCTTGAACGAGATCGGCGATGCCGTGATCCACACCGCCCGCCCGATCGTCTTCGAGCCCTATGAAGCGAGCCGGAGCCTCGGCGGCTTCATCCTCATCGACCGGATCAGCGCCGCCACGGTCGCCGCCGGGCTGATCCGGTTCGGCCTGCGCCGCGCGGAGAATGTCCACGAGCAGTCGCTGACCGTCACCGCCGGGCGCCGCGCCGCCTTGATGCTGCAAAAGCCGCGCCTGCTCTGGTTCACCGGCCTGTCGGGGGCCGGCAAATCGACCATCGCCAATCTCGTCGAGGCGAAGCTGCATGCGCGGGGGCGCCACACCTTCCTGCTCGACGGCGACAATGTCCGGCTCGGGCTCAACAAGGATCTGGGCTTCACCGCCGCCGACCGGGTCGAGAACATCCGCCGCGCCGGCGAGGCGGCGAAATTGATGATGGACGCCGGCCTGATCGTGCTCACCGCCTTCATCAGCCCGTTCCGCGCCGAGCGCCAGCTGGTCCGCGAGATGGTCGGCGCCGGCGACTTCATCGAGATCTTCGTCGACACCCCGTTGGCCGAGGCCGAACGGCGCGACACCAAGGGCCTCTACAGGAAGGCGCGGGCCGGCAAGCTCGCCAATTTCACCGGCGTCGATTCGCCTTATGAGGCACCGGAATCGCCCGACATCCGCATCGACACGATGGCGATGGACGCCGAAGACGCCGCCGATTTGATCGTCCGCCACCTCGATGGCGATCCAAGTTGACTGCACGCCACCTCGCAACGCCTCTATGTCGGCTCGCTCTTCCAGATTTGGCGGCTCGAGAACGTGCTCGCCCCGCACGATTGCCCCGCCTTTGCCTAGACTGGGCGCGCCGCGCGGGGGGCGCCGGCCGTCTCAGGAAACCGCGGAATCCGGCGGCCGAACGCCGGTCCAGGACCGATGCTTGACCTCCCCCGCGGGCCTGGATATTTTAGGTCTAAAGCAATTGGAGAGGGCGATGCGCATCGCGTGCCTCGGCGGCGGGCCGGCCGGGCTTTATTTCGCGATCTCGATGAAGCTGCGCGATCCCGCGCACGACATCGACCTTTATGAGCGCAATCGCGCCGACGACACATTCGGCTGGGGCGTCGTCTTCTCCGACCAGACCGTCGAGAATCTGCTTGCCAACGACCCCGTCTCGGGCGCCGCCATCCAGAGCGAATTCGCCCATTGGGACGATATCGACGTCCACATTCACGGCAAGACGATCCGCTCCTCCGGCCACGGCTTCATCGGCATCGGCCGCAAGCGGCTGCTCGCCATCCTGCAGGATCGGGCCCGCACGCTCGGCGTCCAGCTCCATTTCGAGCATGAGGGGAGCCCCGACCTCGCCGATTGGGCGGACCATGACTTGGTCATCGCCGCCGACGGCGCCAACAGCCGCATCCGCGACCGCTACCAGGCCCATTTCGATGTCGACATCCAAGGAAAGAAGAACAAATTCTTCTGGTTCGGCACCAACAAGGTCTTCGGCGCCTTCACCTTCGCGTTCGAGGAGACCGGCGCGGGCTGGGTCTGGGCGCACGCTTACCGTTTCGACGACAATCTCTCGACCTTCATCGTCGAAATGGATCCGAAGACTTGGGCCGGGCTCGGCCTCGATGCGATGGACCAGCCGGACGCAATCGCCTTGTGCGAGCGGATCTTCGCCCGATATCTGGACGGCCACGCGCTCATGTCCAACGCCGGCCATTTGCCCGGACCCCAGGCCTGGCTCCAATTCCGCCGGATCGTCTGCGGCCGCTGGTCCCACGACAAGCTGATCCTGCTCGGCGACGCCGCCCATACCGCCCATTTCTCGATCGGCTCGGGCACCAAGCTCGCGCTAGAGGACGCGATCAAGCTCGCCGAGGTGCTGAACCGGCCGGGTTTATCGCGCGACGCCGCGCTCACCGAATATCAGGCCGAGCGCAACCTCGAAGTGCTCAAGCTCCAGAACAGCGCCCGCAACTCGACCGAATGGTTCGAGACGCTCGACCGCTACCTCCATTTCGAGCCGATCCAGTTCGCTTATTCGCTGCTCACCCGCTCGCAGCGCGTCAGCCACGAAAATCTGCGCCTGCGCGACAAGGACTGGCTGGAGGGGGTTGAGCGCTGGTTCCAGTCGCGGGCGCGGGGCGACGCCGTCAACGAGCCCGCCCCGCCGATGTTCGCGCCGTTCCGCCTGCGCGAATTGGAGCTCGCCAACCGGGTCGTCGTCTCGCCGATGGCCATGTATTCGGCCGAGGACGGCGTCCCGAACGATTTCCACCTCGTCCATTACGGCGCCCGCGCTTTGGGCGGTGCCGGCCTTCTCTATACCGAGATGACCTGCGTCTCGGCCGAGGGCCGGATCACGCCGGGCTGCACCGGCCTCTACGCGCCGGACCATGTCGAGGCCTGGCGGCGGATCGTCGATTTCGTCCATGCCAACAGCGCCGCGAAATTCTGCCTCCAGCTTGGCCATAGCGGCCCCAAGGGCTCAACCAGGGTCGGCTGGGAAGGTTATGACGTGCCGCTGGAGAGCGGCAATTGGCCCGTCATGGCCGCATCCGACGTGCCCTGGAGCCCGGACAACCAGATCCCCCGTCCGATGACCGGCGCCGACATGGACCGCGTGATCGCCGAGTTCGTCGCCGCGGTCCGCCTCGGCCTCGAGGCGGGCTTCGACATGGTCGAGCTCCACGCCGCCCATGGCTATCTGCTGTCGAGCTTCATCACCCCGCTCACCAATATGCGCGACGATGACTATGGCGGCAGCCTCGAAAACCGGCTGCGGTTCCCGCTCGAAGTGTTCCGCGCCATGCGTGCCGCCTGGCCCGAGGAGAAGCCGATGTCGGTGCGCATCTCCGCGAACGACTGGATGGGCGATCTCGGCGTCACGCCGGACGAGGCGGTGGACATCGGCCGCGCCTTCTGGGGGGCCGGCGCCGACCTGATCGACGTGTCGGCGGGCCAGACCTGGGCCGATTGCCAGCCGGTCTACGGCCGCATGTTCCAGACCCCCTTCGCCGACCAGGTGAGGAACGAGGGCCGCGTCACGACCATGGCGGTCGGCAACATTTACGAGCCCGACCATGTCAATTCGATCCTCGCCGCCGGCCGCGCCGATCTCGTCGCGCTCGCGCGTCCGCATCTGATCGACCCGATGTGGACGCTGCGCGCCGCGGCCGCCCAGGATTATCGCCGCGTCGCCGTCCCGCCCGCCTATCTCGGCGGCATGGCCCAGCTCGCCCGCAACCTCCAGCGCGAAGCGGAATTGAAGGCATGAGACTGACGGGACACCACGCTTTCATCACCGGCGGCGGCACCGGCATTGGCGCCGCCATCGCCCGCGCGCTCGGCGCCGAGGGCGCGAGATTGACGCTGGTCGGGCGCCGGCGCGACAAGCTGGACGCGGTCGCGGCGGAGCTCAATGCGCTGGCCGCGCCCGGGGACGTCACCCGTTCAGACGAGCTCGAGGCGTGCTTCGCCGCCGGGCGGGCGCGGCATGGGCCGGTCACGATCCTCGTCAACAATGCCGGCGGCAGCCGGAGCGCGCCCTTCGCGCGCGTCACCCGCGAGCTGTGGCGGCAGACGATGGCGCTCAATCTCGACGCGGTGTTCGATTGCTGCCAGGCGGCGCTGCCCGATTTGCTCGCGGCGGAATCCGGGCGGATCGTGACGATCTCCTCGATCGCCGGTATGAAGCCCTATCCTTATGTTGCCCCCTATGTCGCGGCGAAGCATGGTGTGATCGGGCTGACCCGCGCGCTCGCGCTCGAGCTGATCCGGACGCGGGTGACCGCCAATGCCGTCTGCCCCGGCTTCACCGACACCGATCTGGTCGCGGAATCGATCGCCACGATCCAGGCCAAGACCGGCCGGTCGGAAGCGGAAGCCCGCGCCGAGATCGAGAAGTACAACCCGCAAGGCGGGATGATCGCGCCGCGCGAGATCGCCGCCGCCGTGCTCTGGCTCTGCCTGCCGGAAAGCCGGGCGGTGACCGGCCAGTCGATCGTCGTCGCGGGTGGGGAGATCATGTGAGCGAGGTGCTCGCCATCCGCGAGAAGCATGACGGCGCGCTCGCCGACCGTTCCAGCGTGCGACTCTGGCTGCGCCTCCTCTCCTGCACGATGGCGATCGAGAAGGACGTGCAGCGCCGCTTCGCCGGGCACGGTGCGACGCTGGCGCGGTTCGACGTGCTCGCCGCGCTCGACCGCAACCGGCGGGGCATGACGATGGGCGCGCTTTCCCGCGCCTTGCTCGTCTCCAACGGCAACGTCACCCAGCTCGTCCAGAAGCTGGCCAAGGACGGGCTCGTCCGCATCGCCCCCTCGCCCGCCGACCGGCGCGCCTCGATCGTCAGGCTGACGGCGAAGGGCCGCGTCAATTTCGCCGGGCTCGCCGTTGCCCATCACGACTGGATCGACGGCCTGCTGGCGGGAATGGATGCGCCCGCGCGCGAAAATCTCTATCACGCGCTGGGCGACCTCAAGCGCGCGATCGCGAAAGGACAGGCACTTGAATCCTGAGAGCTTCCAGCCGGCTCATTTCCAATGGGATTATGCCGACGGCGTCGCGACCGTGACGCTGAACCGGCCGGAGCGGAAGAATCCGCTCACCTTCGAGTCCTATGCCGAGCTTCGCGATACGTTCCGGGCCCTGGTCTACGCTCCCGAGGTCAAGGCGGTGGTGATCGCCGGCGCGGGCGGCAATTTCAGCTCGGGCGGCGACGTCCACGAGATCATCGGCCCGCTCACGCAAATGGACATGCCGGGCCTGCTCCGCTTCACCCGGATGACCGGCGATCTCGTCAAGGCGATGCGGGCCTGCCCGCAGCCGATCGTGGCGGCGCTCGACGGCGTCTGCGTCGGCGCCGGCGCGATCCTCGCCATGGCGTCGGACATCAGGATCGCCGCGCCCGGGACGAAGACCGCCTTCCTCTTCACCCGCGTCGGCCTCGCCGGCTGCGACATGGGCGCCTGCGCGATCCTGCCGCGGCTGATCGGCCAGGGCCGGGCGTCGGAATTGCTGTTCACCGGCCGGGTGATGAGCGCGCAGGAGGGCGAGCGCTGGGGCTTCCACAACAAGCTCGCCGACGATCCCCTGGCCGAGGCGCGTGCGCTGGCGCGCAGCCTCGCCGACGGCCCCAATTTCGCCCACGGCATCACCAAGACCCAGCTCAACAGCGAATGGGCGGTGAGCCTCGAAACCGCGATCGAGATGGAGGCCCAGGCCCAGGCGATTTGCATGGCGACGGGCGACTTCCGCCGCGCCTTCGAGGCCTTTTCGGAGAAGCGGACGCCGGAGTTCAAGGGTGACTAGTCCCTCTCCCATTTGGGGAGAGGGGGGGACCCATTGCGCCAGCAATGGGGGGGTGAGGGTCTGTGCGCTCTCGACCACCCCTTCCCTCACCCTCCCACCGCTTCGCGGCGGGCCCCTCCCTCTCCCCAAAAGGGAGAGGGGAAGATGAGCGATCGCGCGTTCCTTGACTGGCCATTTTTCGACAAGTCCCACAGGGATTTGGCGCAAGCGCTTGAGGCCTGGTGCGAAGCCGAGCTGGCGGCGCCCCACGGCGAGGATGTCGACGCCGAATGCCGTGATTTGGTGGCCAGGCTCGGCGCCGGCGGCTGGCTGCGCTATTGCGTCCCCGCAGCTTATGGCGGCGTGCATGACAGCCTCGACGTCCGCTCGCTCGCTTTGATCCGCGAGACGCTCGCCCGCCATTCGGGCCTCGCCGATTTCGCCTTCGCCATGCAGGGGCTTGGATCGGGCACGATCAGCCTGTTCGGCAGCGAAGCTCAGAAACGATCTTATCTTCCGGCGGTCGCCAAAGGCGAGAAGATCGCTGCTTTCGCGCTCACCGAGCCGACCTCGGGCTCGGATGTCGCGGCGATGGAGACCAGGGCGGTAGCGGATGGCGATGTCTATGTGGTCGACGGCGCCAAGACCTATATTTCCAACGGCGGCATCGCCGATTTCTATGTCCTCTTCGCCCGCACCGGCGAAGCGCCGGGCGCCAAGGGCGTCTCCGCCTTCATCGTCGATGCCGGTACGCAAGGTCTCGATGCGAGCGAGCGGATCCGGGTGATCGCTCCCCACCCGCTCGCTACGCTCAGCTTCACCGGCATGCGCCTCCGCGCCGCCACCTTGCTCGGCGAGCGCGGCCGCGGCTTCGCCCACGCAATGGCGACGCTCGACGTTTTCCGCACCACGGTCGGCGCGGCGGCGCTCGGCTTCGCCCGCCGCGCGCTCGACGAGGCCACGGCGCGCGCCCTCGCCCGCAAGTCCGGCGGCGCCACGCTGGCCGACAATGCCATCGTCCAGTCGATGCTCGCCGAGATGGTGCTCGACGTCGATGCCTCGGCCCTGCTCGTCTACCGCGCCGCCTGGCTGCGCGACGTCCAGGGCGTGCGCAACAGCCGCGAGGCCGCGCTCGCCAAGCTCCATGCCACCGACAGCGCGCAACAAGTGATCGACAAGGCGGTGCAGATTTTCGGCGGCCTCGGCGTCACCCACGGCGTGCCGGTAGAAAGCCTCTACCGCGAGATCAGGGCGCTCAGGATCTACGAAGGCGCGTCCGAAGTGCAGAAGATCGTGATCGCGCGCAACCATCTGGCGGAATTTGGAAAATGAAGACGCTCCTGCCTCCCGGCTGGCCGCGCCCCAAAGGCTATGCCAACGGCATTGCCGCCAAGGGCCGGATAATCGTCACCGCCGGCGTAGTCGGCTGGAACGCGCGCGAGGAATTCGAGACGGATGACCTCGCCGGCCAGTTCCGCCAGATCCTGATCAACACGCTCGCCATTCTCGAGCAGGACGAGGCCGGACCCGAGCATGTCGTGCGGATGACCTGCTACGTCACCGACATTGCCGCCTATCGCGACGGGCTCACCGGTATCGGCGCCGCCTGGCGCGAGCTGATGGGCCGGAATTTCCCGGCAATGGCCGTTGTCGGCGTCACGGCCCTGGTCGAGCCAAAGGCGAAGATCGAGATCGAAACCATGGCGGTGGTGCCCGAATGATCGACACCTTCATCCGCGACGGTCTGCCCCCGCCGCAAGCCCAGCCCGAATTCCTCTTCACTCTGCCGGAGCTTCAATATCCCGAGCGGCTCAACGCCGCCGTCGAGCTGATCGACCGGCAGGACGCGAACGCGCTCGCCGTGGTCAACGATGCCGGGGCCTGGACCTATGGTGAGATGAAGGACCTGTCCGACCGGATCGCGCGCCGGCTGGTCGAGCGCGAAGGCCTCGTCCCCGGCAACCGCGTCTTCCTGCGCGGGCCTAACAATGCGATGCTGTTCGCCTCTTGGCTCGGCGTGCTCAAGGCCGGCGGCGTAGTCGTCACCACCATGCCGATGCTGCGCCCCGGCGAGATCGCCACCATTCTCGAGCGGGCCCGCATCTCGCACGCCATCGTCGATGCCCGGTTCCGCGCCGATTTCGACGCGGCGGGCGGCGTCGGCTCGATCCTCTTTTATGACGGCGACAACGGCTTTGCCGGCCTCGACGATTTCGCGCCGGGCTTTGCGCCCATCGACACCGGTCGCGACGACGTCGCCCTCATCGCCTTCACCTCGGGCACGACCGGCAACCCGAAGGGCTGCGTCCATTATCACCGCGACATCCTGGCGCCGGCCGACGCCTTCGCCCGCTATGTCCTCAAGCCCAGGGCCGGCGATCGCTGGGCCTGCTCGGCGCCGATCGCCTTCACCTTCGGGCTCGGCATGCTGCTGATCTTCCCCTGGCGCTTCGGCGGCACCGCGGTGACGATCGAGACGCCGGGGCCGGGGCCCCTGCTCGACGCCGTCGCCCGCCACGAGGTGACGATCCTCGCCACGGCCCCCACCGCCTACAAGGCGATGATTCCGATGTTGCCGGAGCACGACATCGCCTCCCTGCGCATTTGCGTCTCGGCCGGCGAGCCTCTCCCCGCCGCGACCTGGCAGGCCTGGCGCGAGGCGACCGGCCTTGCCATCGTCGACGGCATCGGCGCGACCGAGATGATGCACATCTTCATCTCCGCCGCAGGCGACGATATCCGCCCCGGCGCCACCGGCAAGGCCGTCCCCGGCTATATCGCGACCGTGCTCGACGAGGCAGGCCGGCCGATGGCGAGCGGCACCGGCCGGCTCGCCGTCAAGGGGCCCACGGGTTGCCGCTATTTCGACGACGAGCGCCAGGCCGCTTATGTCGTCGACGGCTGGAACGTCACCGGCGACACCTACCGTGCCGACGAGGAGGGCTATTTCTGGTACGTCGCCCGCTCCGACGACATGATCATCTCCTCGGGCTACAATATCGCCGCGCCGGAAGTCGAAAACGCGCTGCTCGCCCACGCGGCGGTCCAGGAATGCGCGGTGATCGGCGCGCTTTGCCCGGAGCGCGGCCAGAAGGTGAAGGCCTTCATCGTCCTCGCCCCCGGCTACGCAGCCGATGGCGCCACGGCGGCCGCCCTCCAGGACCATGTGAAGGCCGCGATCGCGCCCTACAAATATCCGCGCGAGATCGACTTCGTCGACGCTCTGCCCAAGACCGCGACCGGCAAGCTCCAGCGTTTCGCGCTTCGGGACACCTAGGCCCGGAAAACGCCACAATTCCTCCCCCGCGCCGCCGCAAAGCTGGCCGACCATGGCTGGCTTAAGGGGAAGAAAATCAATGAAAAAACTGACGATCGCCGCATTGCTCGCGGGGCAATTGCTGGCCGCGGCGCAGCCCATTTCGGCCGCGCCGCTCGACGATGAACGGTCGACCTTCGGGGAGCAAAGGCGGGGCGCCTTCATCGGCGCGCGCTTCCGCGTGCCGTTCGGCGGGGAGAATAGCGGACGGCCGCGCGCGGCGCTGTCACTGACCTCGGTCGATCATGGGCGCCAGATGGACGGGCGGACGCGGACCCGTTTCGCCGATGGAATCGAGCTCGGCGTGTCGCCGAACCGGCCGCTGACCCTGTCGATCGGCGGCGTCTCCTTCGCCCGCCGCCTCGCCGCCGCGCAGGGCGAGGAGCAGCCGCCGGTCGACAATCGCGAGCGCCAGGCGCGGACCGGACGGACCGTGCTCAAGGGCCTGGCCGTGGTGGCGATCATCGGCGTCGCCGTCATTGGCGGGCTCTACCTCGCCTTGACTGTCGCCTGCGACGGCAATCGCTGCGACGAATAGAGGGGAAGGACGCATGAAGACCATCACAGCCGCTTCTCTGATCGCGGCCCAACTCGTCGCCGCCGCGCCCACCAGCGCGGCCGACCTTGGCATCGCCGCCGATCACGCCCAGGTTCGCATGGGCGCCTTCGCGGGCGCCCGCGTCCGGCTCGCCTTTGGCGGGCCCGACGAGGGCGGGGTCCGGGCCGGCCTGGCGCTGGCGCCGTTCAGCCGCAGCCAGACCATGGATGGCCGCGCTTCGCTTCGCTACGGAGAAGGCTTCGAATTCGGGATTGCCGGCCGCGAGCCGGCCAGCGTCCGGCTGGGAGGACACCGAATCGGCCAGGGCCCGATGCAGGGCGACGCGAGTGGTCCCCGCCTCGGCCTTTCCACGATCGAGACCACTTTGGTCGTCGGCGGCGTCATCGTCGTCGGCCTGCTCGGCCTCGCCTTCTTCGGGCGTAGCGGGGGCTGCTGCGACTAGGCGTCCATCGGGATGAAGCCGGACGCCGCCGCGACCCGCTTCAGCCAGGCTTCGACCGCGGGATAATCGCCGAGTGCGAAGCCGCCGCCGTCGGCGACATGGGTGTAGGCATAGAGCGTGACGTCGGCGAGGGTGAGACCGTCGCCGACGAGCCAGTCGCGCCGCGCCAGATGCGCGTCCATCAGCGCCAGCGCCGCCGCGCCGGCCGCGCGCTTGCCCGGGACCTGCGCGCGCTGGGCGTCGCTGAGAGAGGCCTCGCCGACCCAGCCCCGCCAGAAGCGCAAGGTGGCGATGTTGGGCTCGTGATTATATTGCTCGAAGAACATCCAGCGCAGCATGTCCGCCCGGTCGAGGCGGTCGTCCGGGATCAAATGCGAGCCGTCGGCCAGGTAGAAGCAGGCCGCATTGCTCTCCGGGATGAAGCGCGTCCCCACCTGGAGCACGGGGATGCGGCCGTTCGAATTGACGTTGGCGAGAAAATCCGCGGTCCGCGTCTCGCCCTTCATGATGTCATAGTCGCGCCGCTCCAGCGCGAGGCCGAGCAACGAAGCGGTCAGCCGCACCTTGTAGCAATTCCCGGACGCGGCATATTCGTGCAGGATCAGCGGCTCACTCACTGCCCCAAAGTTCCTCCTCCTCGCGCTTTCGATCTTCCCGCCGCCAGAGCAGCAGCCAGACCACGAACAGGATCGGGAACAGCCAGCCCCAGATATGCTTGTACCAGCGTGAGCTGTGCTCGCGCGGGATCGATACGCCCGCCGCCTGCTCGAGCAGCTGGAGCCGGGCCGGATTGAGCGGGGCACCGCCGATATGGTTCTCGCCCTCGGAATAGATGAACATGCCGAGCTCGCCGTCCGGTTGCGCCCAATAGGGCATGCCGAGAATGCCGTATTCCGTATAGACGTGGCCGATCTTGACCGGCTGGGTCGTGTTCGCAAGCGACCGCCGGGGCCGGCCGTTGGGATAGGGCAGCTCACCCACCGTGGTCAGCTCGCGCAGCATGTCGGCGCGCGGCGCATTGTCGGGAAGCACCATATCCTCCTCGATCACCGAGACGCCGTAGCCGGCGATCGGTCGCCCCGAGAACAGGATCGAGACCAGAGTGAACAGCAGCAATGTCCCGGCCACCCACCGGGACGGAGTCATCTTCTTGAGCATCTCCCCCACTCTTCCCCCCATCGATCCGTTCAGGTCGTCAGCACGATCTTGCCGACATGATCCCTCGATTCCATCAGCTTATGCGCTTCGTCGGCCTGTGCCAGCGGAAAAGTGGCGTGGATCACCGGCTTCAGCCGGCCCTCTTCCACATATGGCCAGACGCTGCGCGCGATCTCGTCGGCGACCAGCGCCTTGAAGGCCACCGAGCGCGGCCGCAGCATCGAGCCCGCCAGGGTCAACCGCCGCGCCATGATCCTGGCGATGCTGATCTCGGCGGTCATGCCGCGCTGCATGGCGATCGAGATGTGGCGGCCGTCCTCGGCGAGGCATTCGAGGTTGCGCGGCAGATAGTCGCCGCCGACCATGTCGATGACGATATTGACCCCCTTCCCTTCCGTCAGCCGCGCCACCGCTTTGACGAAATCCTCGTCTTTGTAGTTGATCGCATGCGCGGCGCCGAGCGCCTCGGCGCTCCGACACTTGTCGTCGCTGCCGCAGGTGACGATCACTTTGAGGCCGAACAAGGCGCCCAAGGCGATCGCCATCGTGCCGATGCCGCTGGTGCCGCCATGGACGAGCACCGTCTCGCCTTCGGTCGCATAGGCCCGCTCGAAAAGGTTGGTCCAGACGGTGAAGAGCGTCTCGGGCATCGCCGCCGCCTCGATCATCGTCAGCGCCGCCGGCACGGGCAGGCACTGGCCGACCGGCGCCACCGCATATTGGGCATAGCCGCCGCCGGCCAGCAACGCGCAGACCGGCTGGCCGACCAGCTCGGCAGGCACCTCGTCGCCGGTCGCGGCGACGATGCCCGCCACTTCCAGGCCCGGGATGGAAGGCGCGCCCGGCGGCATCGGATAGAGGCCGCGGCGCTGAAGCACGTCGGGCCGGTTGACCCCGGCCGCGGCGACCTCGATCAGCAGCTCGCCCGGCCCCGGCCGCGGCACCGGGCGGCGCACGGGGACGAGCACTTCCGGCCCGCCCGCCTCGGCCGGGTCGATCGCATCCATCTCATCGGGCAAAGTGGTCATCGGTCCCGTTCGTCGCAAAGGCGGTCGCGGGTTTATTGACTTGAGCGGCTTCGCGGTCAACGTTCCTTGCCATGGACCTCGACGAGCTTTTTCCGGACAAGCCCGACGATCCGCTGACCCTGCTGACGAAGCAGGATCTCGATCCTTTGTCGGTCGAGGAGCTGCGCGCGCGGATCGAAATCCTCGAGGCGGAGATCGTCCGGGTCAGGGCCAAGCTCGACGCCTCGGTCAGCTTCCAGGCCAGCGCTCATGACCTGTTCAAAAAATGACGGCTTCGGCCTCCGTAAAACCGGCGGAAAGATGGTTAATGTCTCGGTAACATCTTAGCCTTAACCAGTTTTCTGCCGGGGCCGAAGGCGGCTTCGCAGAATATTTGGGCCGTTGCGCTTGATGCGCGAGCCGCAAGGGCCGACATTGGGATGAAAGGCCCTGAATCGCTCATGGGCCGTCAGGAGTAGAAGATGCCGTCATTCGCCCGTGAGCTCGAGCAGACGCTCCACAATGCCCTTGCCGAGGCGAGCGGCCGCAGGCACGAATATGCGACCCTCGAGCATCTGCTGCTCGCGCTCATCGAGGACGTCCATGCCGGCCGCGTCATGGAGGCCTGCGGGGTCAATACCGGCGAGCTGCGCGAGGCGGTGCGTCACTATCTCGACAATGAGCTCGAAGCGCTCAAGGTCCAGTCCGATACCGATCCGTCGCCGACTTCGGGCTTCCAGCGCGTCGTCCAGCGCGCCATCCTCCACGTCCAGTCCTCCGGCCGCGACGAGGTGACCGGCGCCAACGTGCTCGTCGCCTTGTTCTCGGAGCGCGAGAGCTATGCGGTCTATTTCCTGCAGCAACAGGACATGAGCCGGCTCGACGCGGTCACCTACATCTCGCACGGCGTCGGCAAGGGCGAGCCCGCCGCCCAGCCCGCCGAGACCAAGGCCGAGGAAACCAAGCAGGAAGAGGGCAAGAAAAAGCCGGAATCCGCGCTCAAGCAGTTCACGGTCAATCTCAACGAGAAGGCCGAGGAAGGCCGCGTCGATCCGCTGATCGGCCGCGGGCCGGAAGTCGACCGTACCATCCAGATCCTCTGCCGCCGGTCGAAGAACAATCCGCTCTATGTCGGCGATCCCGGCGTCGGCAAGACCGCCATCGCCGAAGGGCTGGCCCGCAAGATCGTCGAGGGCGACGTCCCCGACGTGCTGAGGCCCGCGGTGATCTACTCGCTCGACATGGGCGCCCTGCTCGCCGGCACCCGCTATCGCGGCGATTTCGAAGAGCGGCTGAAAGCGGTGGTGAACGAGCTCGAGAAGCTCCCCCACGCGATCCTGTTCATCGACGAAATCCACACCGTGATCGGCGCCGGCGCCACCTCGGGCGGCGCGATGGACGCATCGAACCTCCTGAAGCCCGCGCTCTCCAACGGCGCGATCCGCTGCATCGGCTCGACCACTTACAAGGAGTTCCGCAACCATTTCGAGAAGGATCGGGCCCTGCTCCGGCGCTTCCAGAAGATCGACGTCAACGAGCCGACGCTCGACGACACGATCAAGATCCTCACCGGCCTGCGCTCTGCCTTCGAGCAGCATCACAGCGTCAAATATACGCCCGACGCGATCAAGGCGGCGGTCGAGCTGTCGGCGCGCTACATCAACGACCGCAAGCTCCCCGACAAGGCGATTGACGTGATCGACGAGGTCGGTGCGATGCAGATGCTGGTCGTCCCCTCCAAGCGCAAGAAGACGATCACGGTGAAGGAGATCGAGGCGGTCATCTCCACCATGGCCCGCATCCCGGCCAAGAGCGTCTCGTCGGACGACAAGAGGGCGCTCGAGCATCTCGACCGCGACCTAAAGCGGGTCGTCTTCGGCCAGGACGACGCCATCAACCGGCTCGCCTCCGCGATCAAGCTCGCCCGCGCGGGCCTGCGCGATCCCGACAAGCCGATCGGCTCCTACCTCTTTTCGGGGCCCACGGGCGTCGGCAAGACCGAGGTCGCGCGCCAGCTCGCGTCGATCATGGGCATCCCGCTGCAGCGCTTCGACATGAGCGAATATATGGAGCGGCACTCGGTTTCCCGCCTGATCGGCGCGCCGCCGGGCTATGTCGGCTACGACCAGGGCGGGTTGCTCACCGACGCGGTCGACCAGCATCCGCATTCGGTCCTCCTCCTCGACGAGATCGAGAAGGCGCATCCTGACTTGTTCAACATCCTCCTGCAGATCATGGATCACGGCAAGTTGACCGACCATCACGGCAAGTCGGTCGATTTCCGCAACGTCATTCTGATCATGACCACCAATGCCGGCGCGTCCGATATGGCGAGCGAGGGGATCGGCTTCGGCAACGTCTCCAAGGAGGATGCGAGCGAGGAAGCGGTGAAGCGGATGTTCACGCCGGAGTTCCGCAACCGCCTCGATGCGATCGTCCCGTTCGGCTACCTGCCGACCGAGGTCGTCGCCCGGGTCGTCGACAAGTTCATCCTCCAGCTCGAGCTCCAGCTCGCCGACCGCAACGTCCATATCGAGCTCGACGACGGCGCCCGCGCCTGGCTGACCGAGCGTGGCTACGACAAGCTCTACGGCGCCCGCCCGATGGGCCGGCTGGTCCAGGAGAAGATCAAGCAGCCGCTCGCCGAGGAACTCCTTTTCGGCAAGCTCATCCACGGCGGCGAGGTCAAGGTCCGCATCAAGGACAATGGACCGGTCTTCGAGATCACCGCGGCGCCGCCCAAGGCGTCGAAGAGCCGGAAGAAGGGGCCAAAGCTGGTCAAGGAAGTCGACCAGCCGGAGGAGAAGGCCTGATCGTCCTATTTTGGGATGGGCGTCGGCCGGCCGGGCCCTAGTCCTGCTGCCTCCGTCCCGGATTCCCTGATATGCGAAGGCCCTTCGCCATGGGGGGCGCGCATGAGAATCCTGTTGTTTGGCATGAGCGCGGCTGTGCTGACGCTCGTCGCAGGCTGTTCGACGCTGACGGCACCGGACGAGGTCAAGGCGCTGAAGGGCGCCACGACGAACTTCACCTCGGCCTTGCGGGCCTCCGAGGCGGCAGGCCAGGAATCGGCGGAAGCTGAAATTCGCGGCCGGTATCGGCGCGACATGCTGGCCGGCCACTCCATTGCCTTCGACACGAATTGCTACACGCGCGCGGCCGAGGTGAACGACAATCTGGACGCCTTGATCATCCAGTGGCGTACCCGGCCGCCTTACGATCCGGCTGCATCCGATCGGGCTTATCGAACGATACGGGGAATCAGCCCTTGCGACCTTCCGGAGCTGGCGACCGCCCTTCCGGAGCTGCCGGCGCCAAGGCCCTATACCGCCGATGTCAGCGCCGTGGTCAGCCTCGACGCCGATACGCTCGGGGGCGCCGCGCAGAATCTCGAAGCCTATGTGGAAGCGCTTTCTGACATTGCCGGTGGGGAGACGTCGGGGCGGGCCGATGCCGCCCGGGCCGAACTCTTTGAGGCCGGCCGGGGGCTGATCGGTGCGCTCAAGATCGGCGGGCCGGCCGACCTGATCCTCAATGTCGCCGAAGCGGCCATCGGATCGATCATCGCCGCACGACGCAACGCGCATACGCGCGAGTTTCTCGACCGGATGGACCCGGCGATGCCGGCCATGATGGAGCGGCTCGGCCTGGCCGCGCGCGTCGTCACCGCGCAGGCCGCCTATGACCGCGCCCAGGCCGCGCGCTATATTGCGCTTCACGCGAACGAGGCTCTGCGCCAGCCTGGGATGTTCGTGAGGCGCGGGCGGCAGCGCGTTGCCAGCCCTGAACGGATCCGGACCTACGACGATGCGGTTCAGCGCCTTGAGATTGAAAACAATGCGCTGAAGAGCCTCAGGAGATCCGATCCGATGGTTGCGGCACGCGCCTTCGCGGCAGCACATCACGAATTGAAGGAGGTGTTTCACAACCCCAGAGCGCATCGTGCCGCCCTCGCGGCGGGCCTCAAGGAATTCCAGGACAGCGCGGTCGCCCTTATCACCGCCCTGCGCGCGCGCTAGGATGGGACGGTCGAACGAGGAGAAAAGCCATGGCCGAAGGTGGGGACGCATTGGAAGAACTGGCGAGGTCCCGGCAAGTCGCGCGCGCCGCCGCCGAAACCCTGTTCACCCAGCAGCGCGAGGCCGAAAGCCGGGGCGATATCCGCACGGCGGAGAAGCTTAGCGCCGCGCGCAGCGACGCGCTGTCGCTGGTTCGATCGCTCACGACCAAGATTCAAACCGGGATCATCAGACCTGGAGGTAACGTTCCTTCGCTAAAACAAGCCACCGAAGAGCTGGAAGAACGAATCGAAAGGATGAATCAGACCATCGCCGACTTGCAGGACGCTAGGGCGGTGCTTTCGATCCTGACGAGCCTCGTGTCGATCGTCTCCGCATTTTAGGCTGATAGCGGTCGCGGCAGGACTCCCGCTTTTGCCGGGGCGGCGGTAGGATGCGGGCTGCACAGCCCGGAGCCCAGCCATGACCGATCTCACCTTCTACACCCACCCCCAGTCCCGCGGCCGCGTGATCCGCTGGATGCTGGAGGAGGTCGGCGCGCCTTATGAGACGGTCGTGCTCGGCTATAATCAGAGCATGAAGGACGCCGATTATCTGGCGATCAATCCGATGGGGAAGGTGCCGGCGATCCGGCATGGCGACACGGTGGTGACCGAGACGGCGGCGATCTGCGCCTATCTCGCCGACGCCTTTCCTGACGCCGGCCTCGCCCCGCCCGCCAATCACCGCAAGCGCGGGACCTATTATCGTTGGCTGTTCTTCGCGGCGAGCCCGGTCGAGGCGGCGGTGACCAACAAGGCGCTCAAGGTCGAGGTCAGCGACGAGCAGCGCGCCTTCGTCGGCTATGGCAGCTTCGACGCCGCGATCGACGCGCTCGAGGTCGCCATCATCCCCGGCCCCTATATTTGCGGCGACCAGTTCACCGCCGCCGATCTCTATGTCGGATCCCAGATCGGCTTCGGGATGCAGTTCGGATCGATCGACAAAAGGCCGGTCTTCGAGGAATATTTCGGGCGTCTCCAGGCCCGCCCCGCCGCGATCCGCGCCAGCGAGATCGACGATGCGCTGATCGCTCAGGAGCAGGACGGCTGAGATGAACGGCGAGATCGGACGCGCCGCGATCGCGCTTTACGACCGCTTCACCCACGAGGGCATGGATCGGCGCGCTTTCATGGCCCGGCTGACCCGGATCGCCGGCAGCGCGGCGGCAGCGAGCGCGCTGCTCGGCAGCATCGCCGCCGGGGCCGAGGCGGCACCCATCGTCCCCGCCGACGACCGCCGCATCCGCACTCAGGAGCTGACTTGGGAGGCGCGCCCCGGGCGCCTTTATACGGGCTATAACGCCGCGCCCGCCCAAGCTGCGCCCCACCTCCCGGTCGTGCTCGTCGTTCACGAGAATCGTGGCCTCAACGACCATATACGCGACGTCGCGAGGCGGCTGGCGGTGGCCGGCTATTCCGCTATCGCTCCGGATTTCCTGAGCCCCGCCGGCGGCACGCCCGCTGGCGACGAAGACCGGGCGCGGACGATGATCGGCGCGCTCGACATGGCGGAGACGGTCGCCGACGGCGCCGCCACGATCGCCTGGCTGGCCTCGGCCGAAGGCGGCGCGCGCAGGGTCGGCGTGGTCGGCTTCTGCTGGGGTGGCGCGATGGTGCACCGGCTCGCCATCGCCGCCGGCGACGCGCTGAAAGCGGGCGTTTCCTTCTACGGCCCGGCGCCCGATCCCGGCGAGGCGGCGCGGGTCAGGGCGGCGATGCTGATCCTGCTCGCCGGCCTCGACGAGCGGGTCAACGGCACCGCCTTGCCGTGGATCGCCGCCCTGCGCGCCGCCGGCAAGGAGGTGGAGACTTTCACCTATCCCAACGTCAACCACGCCTTCCACAACGACACGTCGGAGGCGCGCTACGATCGCGAGGCGGCGACCCGGGCCTGGGTGGCGACGCTCGATTTCTTCCGGCGACACCTGCGCTGACAGAAAAAAGGCCCGGCGTCGCCGCCGGGCCCTCCTCGCTTCGACGTCTTGCGACGCGCTAGTCGCGGCTGCCCATCAGGCGCAGCAGCATCAGGAACATGTTGATGAAGTCGAGATAGAGCGCGAGCGCGCCCATGATCGCGGCCTTGCCCAGGAACTCGGTGCCCTGGAGCTGGAAGTAGATGCTCTTCACCTGTTGGGTATGAAAGGCTGTCAGGCCGGCGAAGATCAGCACGCCGACCGCGCCGATCACCAGGTTCATCGTCTGCTGGCCCGCCGGCGACATGAACATCGACAGGACCGTGGCGACGATCAGCCCGACCACGCCCATGAGCAGGAACGTGCCCCAGCCCGACAGGTCCTTCTTGGTCGTGTAGCCCCAGAGGCTGAGGCTGGCGAAGGCCGCCGCGGTGGCGAAGAAGGTGAGTGCGATCGACGCATCGGTATAGACGAAGAAGATCGACGCGAGCGAAAGGCCCATGACGACAGTGAAGGTCCAGTAGATGACCTGCGCCATGCCCGTCGACAGCTTGTTGATGCCGAAGCTCAGCACCAGCACGAAAGCGAGCGGCGCCAGCATGATCACCCATTTGAGGATGCCCGGGCCGAACAATATGTCGAACGCGCCGTCCCATTGCGAGAAGAGCAAGGCGACGACGCCGGTGAGCAGCACGCCCGACGCCATGTAATTGTAGACCGACAGCATGTGCGCCCTGAGGCCGGCGTCGACCGAAACGTCGCGGCCGCCGCGGACGTCGCTGAGATCGCGTCCATAGTCCCTCGTGCTGTCGATCGGGGCCGGCCTCGGCGGAGCCGCACCGGGCCGCGGGTCAGACCAATTCGCCATTTCAAATCTCCCATCCCCGGCAAAAATGCCGTGCCATCGGGATATCGGAGGAATGCGGGGCCATTTCAAGGAAAACTGGCCGGCCGTCTGGGGCGGAGAGGGCCGTTAGCGATGATTTTCCGGCTCGGGCCTGCTAGGCGAAGGCCATGCACCGCCTGTTCGTGGCGATCCGGCCGCCCTCGGCGATCCGCAAGATGCTGCTCGGCGCGATGGGCGGGATCAGCGGCGCGCGCTGGCAGAGCGAGGATCAGCTCCACCTCACCTTGCGCTTCATCGGCGAGGTCGACCGCCATCGCGCGGGCGACGTCCATGCCGCTTTGGGCGCCGTGCACCAGCCGGCGTTCGACCTCGCCCTCAACGGGATCGGCGCGTTCGAGCGGCGCGGGCTCGCCGACGCGGTCTGGGCCGGCGTGACCCCGCACGCGCCGCTCCGGGCCCTGCACAAGAAGGTCGATGCCGCCCTCGCCCGCGTTGGCGTCGCGCCCGACGAGCGCGCCTATCTGCCGCACATCACCCTCGCCCGCCTCAAGCGCGGTTCCGGGCCGGTCGGCAACCTCCTCGAACAATCGGGCGGCCTGACCAGCCCGACGTTCACCGTGGACTCCTTCGCCTTGTTCGAGAGCGACCTGACCGAGGAGGCTGCCGTCTATTCGATCGTGGAGCGCTATCCGCTGGGCTAAGCGCCCAGCGCGACCAGCAGGCGCTCCACCATCGCATAATAGCCCGCCCCCCACAGCCGCACATGCGCCAGCGCGGGGAATAACTGGTAGACCGGCTGCCGCTCCCGCCAACCCGGCTCGCGCGCGCCATAACCCTGATTGAATTCCCCCGGCGGCGTCGAGAACAGGTCGAGCATCGCCAGATCCACCTCGGCGTGGCCGTAGGAGCAGGCAGGGTCGATGAGGGCGACGAGGCGGCCGCCCTGGACCAGCATGTTGCCGGTCCAAAGATCGCCGTGGAGCATTGCGGGCGCGGGAGAAGCCGGAAGCAGGTCGCCGAGCCGCGCGGCCAGCCGCTCGACCCGCCGGCGCCAGGGCCGGTCGAGCAGGCTCGCGGTGGCGATCAGCCTTTGTTCGCCCCAGAAGCGCGGCCAATCGCCCGTCTCGCGATTGTCGAGCGTCACCGTGCCGATGGCATAGTCGACCGGCCAGCCAAAGGCGTCTCCGGTCCGGTCATGGAGAGCGCGGATTCGCGCGCCGACGTCGACCCAGGCCCTGGCGCTGAACACGCCGTCATTCTCGACATATTCGAGCAGCAGCACGCCCTCATGCTCGCCCTCGACCGCGGGAACCGGCAAGCCGGCGCCCGCCATGGCTCGGAGCATCGCGGCTTCGGCGCCGGCGGAGGGGCTATGCTTGGCCACCGAGAGCGCGCCATCCGGCCGATGCACCAGCAGCACCTCCGACACGCTCTCCCCGACCAGCCGCTCGAGCTTCTCCTCCGGCAGCCCGATCTGGTCGGCGACGCGCTGGGAGAAGACGCTCATTCGCTATTCCGCCGGGAAATATTGGAACCAAGGCTCGGCCTCCTCGAGCACCCGCGCGAAGCTCGGCCGCGCCTTGAGTCGGTCGAGCAGCGCCAGCGCGTTCGGCCAGAGGCCGGCCATCGGCGTCACCTTGTCGGCATAGAAGAGCGCCGGCGCCGCCGCGCAATCGGCCAGAGTGAAATCGTCCCCCGTCGCCCAGCGCCGCGCGGCCATGTGGCGCTCGACCAAGCCGAGCGCAGTCGCCAGCGCTTGCCGCGCCTCGACGACGTCATAGGGATTCTTCTGACCCTCCGGCCGCAGCCGGTCGAAGACGATCCTCTGCATCGGTCCCTGGACGTAGAGGTCGTAAATCCGGTCCCAGAGCCGGACCTCGCGGGCCAGGTCCGGATCTTCGGGGACGAACCGGATCGGGCCCCGATGATGGCGGTCGAGATAATCGATGATGATGCTCGTCTCTGGAATGACGCGCGCATGCACCTCCTCCTCGAGCACCGGCATCTTCGCGATCGGCCACAAAGCGGCGAACGCCGCGCGCGAGTCGGGATCGCCAAGGTCGACGATCCTCGGCGTGAACGCGGTCCCGTTCTCGTAGAGCGCGATCAGCGGCTTCCAGCAGAAGGAAGAAAGTGGGTGATAATGATAGATGAGGCTCATCTCGCGCTCTCCTTTTGCAGCGCCGCCGTCAGCCCGCGCGCGCCGTCGACGACATCGCGCCAAGTAAGGTCGAAATGCGAATCACTGCCATAATAAGGGTCGGCGACCGCCTGTCCGGCACGACCGGGCGCATGGTCGAGCAGCAGCGACAGCCTGGCCCGGCTGCCTGCAGGCCGGATCGCCGTGAGGTCGGCGAGATTCTCCTCGTCGAGGGCGACGATATGGTCGAACCGCTCGAAATCGCTTGGTGTCACCCGCCGCGCCCTCAGCTGCGAGATGTCGACGCCGCCCCGCCGCGCCGCGGCGATCGCGCGCCGGTCGGGCGGCTCGCCGGCGTGCCAGCCGCCAGTGCCGGCGGAATCCACCTCGGCGTCGAGTCCGAGCCTTTCCGCTTCCGCGCGGAAGGCCGCCTCGGCGAGCGGCGAGCGGCAGATATTGCCGAGGCAGACGAAGAGAATCCGGTGAGGCATCGCATCAAGCCTTGTTGCCAAAGCGCGCCGCTCTGCTAGCCAGAAGCAAGGAGAAGCACAATCGGAGGGGACATATGGCGGCGACCGACACCGGCAAAGCTATGCCCGAACCGCCGCCGATCCGGATCAGCCGCTACGCCTGGTACGCCCTTTTCGTCCTCGTCCTCGTTTACGCCATCAACTTCATCGACCGGCAGATCATCTCGATCCTCGCCCAGGACATCAAGCACGACCTCCACCTCCAGGACGCCCAGATCGGCTTCCTCTACGGCACTGCCTTCGCGGTGTTCTACGCCTTGTTCGGCATCCCACTCGGGCGGCTCGCCGACAGCTGGTATCGCGGCCGGCTGATCGCGCTCGGCCTCACCTTATGGTCGTCGATGACCGCGCTTTCGGGCTTCGCATCCTCCTTCGCCATGCTTGCCGTCGCCCGGATCGGCGTAGGCATCGGCGAGGCAAGCGCTTCGCCCGCGGCTTTCTCGATGATCTCGGACTATTTCCCGAAGGAGAAAAGGGCGACCGCGCTCTCCATTTATTCGGCCGGCCTCTATATTGGCGGCGGCCTCAGCCTGCCGATCGGCGGGATGGTCAGCAGCCGCTGGAATGCCGCCTTCCCCAATCCCGCCGAAGCGCCGCTCGGCCTAGCCGGCTGGCAGGCCGCTTTCCTCGCCGTCGGCATACCGGGCCTGCTCCTCGCGCTTTGGGTGACGTCGCTCCGGGAGCCGCAGCGAGGCGCCTCGGACGGACTGCCGCAGCCGGTTGTCCGCCCCAATGCCTGGCGCGATTTCCGCGGCGAGCTGCTCGCCATCCTGCCGCCGCTCACCCTGGTCAGCGTCTCGCGCATCCCCGGCGCGCTCGCCGTCAACCTGATCGCCTTGGCGGGCGTCGCGGCGGCGGTCGCAGGCCTCATCGTCCTGACCGGCGATTGGCCGCAATGGCTCGCTTACGGGCTCGGCATCTACGCCGTCTTCTCCTGGGTGCAATCGCTGCGCCACCGGGACGCAGCGGCCTATCGGCTGATCTGGGGCAACCGCACGGTCGTCATGCTCGCCGTTGCGTTCGGCAGCATCTCGTTCATGACCTATGCGATCAGCTTCTGGGCGCCACCTTATGCGATCCGCACCTTCTACGGCGCGGCGACCGCGCCCGCCCACTTCATCGGCAACAGCGCCGCCGAGGAAGTGGCGACCATCCTCGGCTGGGGCGCGGCCATCGCCGCGGCGATCGGCGTCATCACGGGCGGAATCATCTCGGATCTGTGGCGCCGGCGCGATCCGCGCGGACGCATCTTCGTCAACATGCTCGCCGTCGTGCTGCCGATTCCGGCGGTCTGGACGATGTTCACCACCCAGGATCTGGGAACCTTCTACATCGCCAGCCCGATCGCGCAGCTCTTCGGCTCGGCTTGGGTCGGTGCCGCCGTGGCGACGCTTCAGGATGTCGTGCTTCCGCGTATGCGCGCGACCGCCGGCGCCACCTATGTGCTCGGAACGACCATGGTCGGCCTCGCGCTCGGCCCCTATTTCGCGGGCAAGATGGCCGATGTCACGCACAGCCTCAGCGCGGGCGTCTTCTCGCTCTACATCATGCCGCCCTTCACGCTCCTCGCGCTCTGGATCGGCGCACGCCACATCGCCGACCTCGAAGCGACCAAGATCGAGCGCGCCCGCGCGGCCGGCGAGCCGATCTAGTAATTGAGAATGCCGCAGGCGACGCGGCCGCCGCTATTGCCGCTCGGGTCCGTGCGATAATCGTCCGGGCCTGCGTGGATCACGATCGAGGCGCCGTCGGCATCGAACAAAGGATGGGCGCCGTCCCATCCCCCGGTGCCGGGGATGGTGAATTCAAGCCGGCCGGTGCGGTTGGCGCCAATGTCGAGATTGGGCAGGTCGCCGAGATGATGGCCTTGCGGATTGAGGCGGCCATGCTGGCGTGCGGTCGGGTTCCAGTGCGGGCCGGCGCTTTCGAATGCGGGGCCGTCGCAGCGGCCGACGGCATGGAGATGGACGGCGTAGCGCCCCGGCCGCATGCCGCTGGCGGCGATCCGGACGACTATGACGCCGGACCGGATCGGGATCAGCGCCGATCCGACCACCGTGCCGTCGGGTGTGCGGATCTGCGCACTGGCTGCGCCCAGGATATTGGCCGGAGCGGAGCTCGCCGCGGCCGCGGCCGCCACGGCCATCGTCACTGCCTTGAACATTGATGTCCCTCTGCGCGGGTCAAACGAGCGGCGGCGGCGCTTGTTGCCTGCGTTCACCCCGCCCCGCGCCCCGGCCGGCCGATGCCGTGCCAGGTCAGGCCCGCGCTTTCGACATCCTCGGGCGGGTAGATGTTGCGCAGGTCGACCAGCACCTTCGAGCGCATCGACGCGGCCAGCCGCCTGAGGTCGAGCGCGCGCAGCGCATCCCATTCGGTGACCAGGACGACCGCGTCGGCGCCCGCCGCCGCCTCATAGGGACTGGCGCACAGGTTGACGTTGGGGATGAGCGGCCGCGCCTGCTCCATGCTTTCCGGATCGTAGCCGCGCACGACGACGCCGGCATCCTCGAGCGCGCGAACGATGCTGAGCGAAGGCGCGTCGCGCATGTCGTCGGTATTGGGCTTGAAAGCGAGCCCGAGCAAAGCGACGACCTTGCCGCGCGCCTGCCCGCCCAGGGCCTTGATCACCTTGCGGCCCATGGCGCGCTTGCGCGCGTCGTTCACCTTGACCACCGCCTCGACGATCCTGAGCGGCGCATGCGCATCCTCGGCCGTCTTGAGCAGGGCGACCGTGTCCTTGGGAAAGCAGGAGCCGCCATAGCCGGGGCCCGCGTGCAGGAATTTGGCGCCGATGCGGCCGTCGAGGCCGATCCCCCGCGCCACGTCCTGGACATCGCCGCCGACCGCCTCGCACAAATCGGCGATCTCGTTGATGAAGGTGATCTTGGTGGCGAGGAAGGCGTTGGCCGCATATTTGATGAGTTCGGCCGTGCGCCGCGAGGTGAACAGCAGCGGGGCCTTGTTGAGATAGAGCGGCCGGTAGATTTCGCGCATCACCTCGGCCGCGAGCTCGTCCTCGGCGCCGACGACGATCCGGTCCGGGTGCTTGAAATCCTCGATCGCCGCGCCCTCGCGCAGGAATTCGGGGTTGGAGACGACCGAGACGGCGGCGTCGGGCGCCACCTCTCTGAGGATGCGCTCGACCTCGTCGCCCGTGCCGACAGGCACCGTCGACTTGGTGACGACGACACGCGGTCCGGGCAACAGCTCGCCGATCTCGCGCGCCGCGCCATAGACGTAGGAAAGGTCGGCGTGGCCGTCGCCGCGCCGTGACGGCGTCCCGACCGCGATGAACACCGCCTCGGCGGCGGCGATCGCCGCCGCCAGCCCGGTGGTGAAGGCCAGCCGTCCCGCCGCGACGTTGCGCGCGACGAGCTGGTCGAGGCCGGGCTCGAAGATCGGCATGATGCCGCGTTCGAGCGCGCCGATCTTCGCCGCATCCTTGTCGACGCAGGTGACGTGGTGACCGAAGTCGGAGAAACAGGCGCCGGAAACCAGGCCGACATAGCCGGTTCCGATGATCGCGATGCGCATTCAAGGGTCCTGGATGCTGTGGGGGTCGTGGACCCGTATCAAAGCGGCGCCACGCCGAACAGGGTGTTTGGCCCGTTGCCGGCACCGGCCGGGCGGAGGGGCGCGCGTCGCCGACAAAAAAGGGGCCGACCCGAAGGCCGGCCCCCGATTTGGTGGCATTCGCCGCCGAAGCGGCGAAACCCCTTCTTACCAGCCGGAGCCGGGGCCGAAGGTGATTTCCACGCGCCGGTTCTGCGGCTCGCGGACGCCGTCGGCCGTATCGACCAGCGGACGGCTTTCGCCATAGGCTTCCGAGGTGATCGCGGCATCGGGAACGCCACGGCCGGCCAGATAGGCGCGAACGTTGTTGGCGCGACGCTGCGACAGGCCGACATTATATTCGTCGGAGCCCGAACGGTCGGCGTGACCGGCGAGAACCACCGAAGCCGAACCGACCTGCTGGTAGCCAGCAGCCGCATTGTCGAGGATCGCGGCCGCTGCCGGCGTGATCTCGTCCTTGTCCCAATCGAAGAACACGATGAACGGACCCGGGTAGATGACCTGCTGACGCGGGCACTCCTGGGTGACCGGGATGACCGAGCCGTCGGGGCATTGCTTGGTGTCGATCGGCGGCGGCGGCGGGGCCTGGCAGACGCCGTTGGCGTCGCGGGTCCAGCCCGGCGGACAATCGGGGATCGGCTCGGGCGGCGGCGGCGCGCCGAAGTTGAACGTGATGCCGCCGAGCAAGCTGTGCGAACGGAACCGCGATTCCGACTCGAAGCCGCGGAAGTCCACGGTCCGGATGTTGTCGGCATTGAAGAAGCGGTAGCGAACGGTGATGTCG
The DNA here is from genome assembly GCA_035543935.1 of Allosphingosinicella sp. Classification (GTDB taxonomy): domain Bacteria; phylum Pseudomonadota; class Alphaproteobacteria; order Sphingomonadales; family Sphingomonadaceae; genus Allosphingosinicella. The sequence continues at coordinate 28,012 of DATKIV010000047.1, read as the reverse complement.
ATATTGTCGCTGATCGCCTGGCGGACGCCGGCGACGACCTGCCACGCGAAGCGCGAGTCGGAATCGTCGATCAGGGCGCCTTGGTTCGAGAAGGCGCGGACGTTGTTATAATCGACACGGGCGATGCCGGCGCCGCCGCCGACAAACCCGCTGATGCCGTCGTCGTCGCCGAAGTCGAGCATGCCGTTGATCATGAAGCTGAGCGCGCTGGTGCGCCCGCCGCCGGCCGGGAAGAGGTCCGGAGTGCCCGGCTGACCCGCACCTGGATTGCCCGGGACGCGGACCGAAGACTCGATGTCGTCGACTCTCGCCCGCTTATAGGCGACTTCGGCCTCGATGCGGAACGCGCCCAGATCGTAGCCGACGAACAGCGCGCCGTCATAGCCGTAGTCGTGGTTCAGCGCTATCTGAGCCGAGGCCGAGCTTGGGATCGTCGGACCGGTGCCAAAATCGAAATCGACATCCTCGACGATCATCGCGCCGAAATCGCCCCCGACATACCAGGCGCCATTGCGCGCAAGTGCCGGAGTTGCGAGCACGGTTGACGACAGCGCCACAACAATGGCGAGCTTCCGCATAATCTTCCCCTTTCTTCTGCGTCCCGAGTGGGAACGACGTGAACCTCTTACGGTAAGCGGGGTTTCCACGCAAGCACGCTTAGCCCCTCACCTGTTGCTGAAAAGCCGCAGCGCATCCTGAAGATGAACCGCGGATAACCAGTCAGGACCGAAACGTTGCCTAACGCCTCCGGTTGCACGCGAAAAGCAGCTTTTGTCATTCGATCAGACCATGTGACTTTAATGTCGCAATAAGGCCGTCGACCGCCGCCCGTGCCTCGGCGTCTATAATCGTTCCGCCTGAAGGACTTGGGACCTCCGGAAGCCGCGATCCGACGACCTGCTGGCCGCCGATGACGAGCGCGGTCGCCGGCCATTCGCCGATGCTCCAGGCGGCTCCGGTCCAATGCAGCCAGTAACCTGGATCAATGTTCCAGGCCAGCATGCCCGGACGTGGCGAAACGAACCGCCAACCGCCCGCGGTCCAGCAGGCCAGGCGATCCGCCTCGCCGGCCCAGGCTCCGCTTGCGCCGGCGCCCACGATCCAGCACTGGCCGGGTTCGGGTTCGTCGGGGACGTCGTCGAGCGGCCCCGCCTCGATCTGGGCGTGCAGCGCGGCGTCGATCAGGGTCAGCGCCTCATTGTGAAAGACCTCCTTCTGCGCCTGCCCGGGCAGGATGAAAGGCAAGGCGAAGCGCGCGCTCGTCTCGGTCATGATGATCTCCTCAAAATTAGGGGCTCCTAATCCAGGTCCAGCAGCGCCGTCCGCGAGGCACCATGGCTGCCGACCTGCGCGACCCCGATCGTCAGCGGCCCGACGCCGTCCACCGCCCGCTCGGCGGCCGCATAGAGGTGGGCCGGGCCGCCGGTTTCGACGATCCGTTCGAAGCCCGCCCCGGCGATGACCAGCCGGTAGCGTTCGACCTCCTCGCCGAGCGGCGTGTCGGCGCCGTCGACCCAGGCCCAGCCCTGCCGGCTCCGCCGCACCCAGGAGAAAGCGAGATCGCCGCCATCCGTTTCGCGCGCGGCGAGATGGACGGGACTCGGCGGACGCAGCACCGCCGCCTCGATCGCGCGCGCGGCCGACGCCGCGACCGGATCGCCGGCCCCGCTCGCCAGGATCCGCGCCTCGCCGCCCGCCGACCCCGCCGGCGCCTCGAGCACGACCAGGGCGTCGCGCGCGATCAGGGTGAAGGGCTCGCCGGCCACGTGGCCCGCCGCCGCATATTCGGTTCCCCTACGGCCGCGCAGCAGCCGCGAGATCCGGAAGCGCCGGTCGCCCAGCGCCTCGACCGCGCCGAACTGGACGAGCTCCTCGCCGATCGCCGCCAGGTTCGCGCCGCCGGCCAGGAGGTCGTCGTCGCGGCCCTCCAGCCACATCGCCTCGCCGAGCAGCTCGACCTCGAGCGCTGAGCCCCTGTCGATGAGGGCCGAGCCCGCGGCCGGCAGCGCGCCGAGCGTCACGCCGATGACCGCCGGCGCCGCCGTGCCGCCGGCATCCTGCCAGCTCGCGCCCGAATCATAGCTGGCGCTGAGCGCCGCCCGGCGCCAGCCTTCGCTCGCCCCCGCCGCCGCGACGTAGAGCAAGGGCCTGGTTTCCAGCCCGTCGCCGAGCGGGAGGTCGAGCAGCCGGACCGTCGTCGGCCCACGCGGCAGATCGCTTTCGCTCACCGGCCGGCCAGGGCTCGCCGCAACGAGGTCCGGCGGCGCCGACTCCGACACCCGGACCAGCTCGAGCGTCGCGATCATCGGCCCCAGCGTCCAGCGCTCGACCTTCCACAAGCCTGCCTGCCCCACCATCGCGACATGGCTGCCCGGGCGCAAGGCAGCACCGCGCCACGCCAGAACGGCCGTGACCCTCACCCGGCCGGCCCAGAGCGCGGCGAGGCGATATTCGGCCAGCGCCTTTGCCGCCCCGGCCGACAGCACCGCCGGCAAGGCGCGGCGGTCGGCGCCGCGCCCGCCGGCGCGGACCGCGCGTTGCAATCCGGTCTGATAGTCGCGGCCCGGGTCGTGATAGGCGATGCTCGCTTCGCCCGGCAGCGCGCCCGCCCCACGGCGAACGATCTCCGGCCGCTCGCTTTCCGCCGCGGCCGGCCAGGCCGAGGGCTCGCCAGCCGCGGCCGTCAGCCGCAGCGCGGCGCCCGCGTCGTAAAGCGACAGCGGCACGACGTCGGCGAGCGCCTCGAGCGCACCGCGCGCGCTGTCTCCGCTCGCCGCATAGCCAATCAGCGCCGGGGTCGGTCCCGCCGCGACCGCGCCGCCGCCCAATTCTTCCGCGATCGCGCCGATCGCGATCCCGCCGTCGTCCGCCTCGACCTCGAAGGTCAGCGACGGAATTCGGTTGCCATAATCCTCGAGCTGGAAATTCTCGAACAAAGCATAAGCGAGGCCGCGAAAGGCCGGCGCCTGCCCCGCTCCTTCCGCGGCGAGGATCAAAGGGTCGGGCGCCTGGTCCTCGTCGCCCGCATGAAGACGAAATCCGGTCGCGCTCTTGAAGTCGCCGGCGGCGCCGCGCAGCAGCTTGCCGTCCGCCCAGATCCGGCGCACCGCCGCCACCCGGCGCGCCGACAATGCCACCGCGAAGCTCGCCGAATAAGAATAAGAGGTGATCTTGGGCCGGCCCTTGCCCCCGCCGGTCGAGCGATGCTCGGCAAGGTCGGTCGACCAGATCACCGTGCCGGCCACCCGCATCGTCCCGAAGATCCTGGGGATCGGGGTGCCGTAGGAAGAGGTCTGCACCGCGAGCTCGCCGAGCCGCGGCCCCTGCCGGCCTTTCGGCGCGAACAGGCGCTGGTCGACCTGCTGGCCGAGCGCCGCGCCGATCGCGCCGCCGATCGGCCCGCCGACGATGGTGCCGACCGCGGTCAGGATCAAGGTCGCCATTCAATCCTCCCCAATCCGCCAGATGCTCAAGATCGGCCAGGGCGCCGGCCCGGGCCGCTCGACCACGCGCCGCAGCCCCGCATCGGCATGAACCAGCCCGCCCTCCGTAACGATGCCGAGATGGAGTTGCGCCGGTCCGGGTGCGAGCACGAGCAAGTCGCCGGGGCGGGCCGCCGCGACCGCGCGCAGCCCGGCCGCGGCCAAAGCCGCCGCCAGCCGCGCCGCCGATCCGCCGCGCAGCGCATAGTCGCGCGGCGGATTGCGGACGCCGATCGCCGCCGCCGCCAGGCCGATGCAGTCGAGTCCGCTCGCCGGCGAGCGGCCCTGCGGCCGGAACTCGACGCCGATCAGCGCGCGCGCGTTCGCGACGACGCGCTCAGCGCGCGCCGTCATCGCCGGCCAACTGGTTGGATGGCGGCACCTCCGTCGCCGGCTTCTTCTTCCGGAACTGAAGACTGGTGTCGTCGATTTCGATCCGAACGATCGACGGCAGTCCCTGACAGGCGGTGAGCCCGAGCAACATGAGTCCAAGGCAGGCGCGCAGCCGCATGGTCCTTCTCCTTCGTGAAAATCCCTCCCGCGTCGGGAGGGAGTGGTGATGGGGCGTCAGGCCCCGGGATAGCGTGTCAGCAGGTCGATGCCGGGCAGATGCGGCTCGCCGCGGAAATTGACGGCGTTGCCGAACCGCCCCGCGCAGGTGGCGAGCATCTTGTCGCAGCCCTCGACGATCTCCACGAGGTCGCCGATTGCGAGCGGCGAGGGCGGTGGCTCGTACAGGATCAGCCGTTCGTCCTCGGAGCTTCGAATCGCGCTTTCGAGGCCGCTATTAGCGCCGCCGATCCAGCGCAGCCGGCCGCCGCCATGCGCATCGCCCGGCGCAGCTTCCTCGACCTCGACGGTGTCGGGCGCGACGACCGCGGCAATCCTGGTCAGCCGCGTCCGCCCGGCCATGTCGACCCGGCACCTTTTGTCGCCGAGCGCGGCCCGGCATTCGGGCGAGGTCTGCTCGACCACAGGCGAGTCGAGCAAGGCGGTCGGGCCGCGCAATTCGGCCTCGAACGCCTCGCCTTTGACTAGGACCTCGCCAAGCTCGCCGCGCGCCACCTGGAACATCTCGCCTTCGGGCGCCTCCCAATCGACCATGAAGATCCTCACCCCGGCCCCGTCCCACCGTCCGGCGGCGAGGTCGGCGCCCTTGATCGCGGCGCTGGCCAGCGCGCCCTTGATGTCGACCATATCCGCGTCGAACCCGTCCGCGACGCCGATCTCCGAGGGCAGCATCCCCGGCGCGGCGCGGTAGACGAGCCCGTCGCGCTCGAGATCGCGGTCGTGCGTCGTGAAGCCCAGGGTCACCCCGTCCCGCCGCTCCAGCCGCCAGCACAAGGCGATGGTCGCGAGGTCGCGCTCCAGGAAGTCCGGCATGTCTTTATTCCCTGATCTCGATCAGCGGCACCGACGGGATCTCGCCGGCCGCGAAGGTCGCGCGGTTGAGGCTGAGCCGATCCTCGGCGAAGCGCACGGGCACGTCGAAGCGGAAGCCGGCGCGGACCTCCTCGCCCGCCGCCGGCGCCGCGTCGAACGCGACCACGCCTTTGTCCGCCAGCGTCCAGCCGCTTGCTCTTTCCTCGCCGTCCACGGACACGAGCACCGTCCCCGCCACCGGCCGGGTGATGCGGCGGACCTGCGCCCCATAGGCCTTGATCAGCGGGAACTCCGTCCTCACGCCGTCGCCCATGCCGAGCATCTGGTCCGCCGCCCCCGGTGTCTCGACCATCGCATTGGAGCTGTGGTCGAGCGGGTCTTCGAGACGGAATCCGACCGCCGCCCCGCGCCGCGCGCGAAAGAAGGTGATCAAGGCACGCAAATCGGCCTCGCCGCGCAGGCCGGGGCCGGCGTCGAAGCCGAGCCGCGCATCGGCCCATTCCGAATTGCGCTGCTCGGCGCCTCCCGCGACGGTCACGATCGCGGTCGAGAAAGCGGGCTCGACCGCGGTCTGCCGGCCGAGCGCGATCGGAAAGGATACGTCCTCGAAAGCGTCCATCTCTTCCTCTCCCAAATCGAAATGCACGAAGCCGTCGCGCGCCACCTGGGGCAGCGCCCAGACGAAGATTTCCGCCGTCCCGCGCCGCGCCGCCGCGTCGGCCGCGGCCGCGATCCGCGTCCACAAATGGCCGTCCTCGGCGTCCAGCACGAAGCCGGCGAAATAATGCTGCTCCGCCACCGGATAGCCGAGCCGCGCCGCCATCGCCGCGGCCCCGGCCGCGCTCGCCGCGCCGCCCCGGCCGCCAACCACCCAGTCATAATCCTCGATCTGCAGCGCATCGAAAGCCGGCGCCGCCCAGCCTGAAGGCGCATTGGCCCGTTTCACCTCGGGCGCGCCGAGCACGGCCGGCAGATAGACGAGCAGCAGGCACTCCGCTCCCGGCGCCGCGTCCCGGACCGCGTCGCTTAAGGCCGCGGTCGAAGCGGCCAGGACGGCGCCGGCGTCGTCGAGTGTCGAACGCTGGCCCTCATCGAGCGCCGCCCGGACATCGGCAATCGGCACCGGATCGAACGCCGCCACCGCCGCGTCGTCGTGGAGACAGATCCGCCCGTCCGGCATCACCCACCACCAGGGCTCGCCGACCTGGAACCGGACCGGCTGATTCGCCGCCACGGCCAGCGCGACGAACGCCCTCGCCACCTCCTGCAGCCACGCCATCGCCTCGTCATTGGCCGGCGACAGCAAGGCCGAGGGCGGCTCCCACGCCGTGAGCGCCGGATCGCCATTCTCGGCTCTTTGCTTCCAGGCCTCCGGGCAATGCTGGTCGAGCAATTCATAGCTCAGCGACAGGATCACCTCGAACCCCATCGCCTTGGCCCGCGCCAGGAAATCCGCGTGCCAGGCGGCGCAAGGCGCGTTCAGCGTCCCCTCGACCAGCCCGTCCTCGCCGAGCCCGAAATAATGGCTCATTCCGACATAATGATTGATCAGGTCGCGATAGCCGAGCTGCAGCATGGTCCGCAGCAGCCGCGCGGGCGTCAGATGATAAAGATCGTCATAGCCGGTCGCGATCCGCAGCTTATGCCCGGGCACCAGCACCTCGCCGATCGCAAGCACCGAGCCCGAGCCGTCGCAGGCGATCCCGCTCAGCTCCGCCCAGCCTTCCGCAGGGACGGCGAGCGGCGTATCGGTCGCATCATAATCGGGCGCGACCAGCGACACGAACATCCGGTCGACATCGCCCGCCCAGACCGGATCGTCCGCCTCCCAGCCGCCCGCCGCCGCCGCGAAATCGAGCGCGATTATGGCATCCTCGGGATCGCCGCCCGCATAATTCCACAGCCGCACGTACCAACTGCGCGCCGCGCCTTCCGCATCGCGACCCTCGATGGTCAGAGTCGGTCCGTGTACCGCGTCGAGCGGCTTCAGCCCGCTTGAGCGCCAGCGGAAAGCAAGCCGGGACCGCCGGAAATCCCGCGCCGTCTGATAGGCCAGCAGCGCATGGTCCCACCGATCCTCCGCCTCCCAGATCAGGCCGGCCAGATCGTCCTTGTTGTAGAACAGCGCATCGACCCTGAGCGCGTCCGGCCCGATCGTCACTACCGAAGCCATCATCGGCCGCGGGAAATTGACCGTCCAGTAGCGCGCGTCGAACCTCTTCACATGCCCGAGCGCCTTGGCGCCGCCGGGCGGGGCAAGCCAGTGTCCCATCGTCATCCCTCTTTGTTAGCGCCCCCGCGATATCCGGCGGTCACTGGGCAGGCCGTTCAATCCGCGGAGCCGGCCGCGGGGGCGCGCAGCGCCTTTCGCGCCCACGGTCGCCACCCTCTCAGTCGAGACCTTTCTGATCGTCTTTCAGACGAACCTGGCCGACCCCGTCTACGAGGGCGACCTGGGTTATGGCCCACATCTCGACGGCGATGGCGACGGCATCGGCTGCGAGCCCATTCGCCACCATAGCCTTTAGTCTCAATCCTCCGCCCGGAGCAGCGCCTGGCGCACCGCCCTCGCCACCTGCCGGCTCGAGGCCTTCAGCGCCTGCGCCTCGCTGCCCGCCGGCGCGTTGACGTTGATGCTCAGCCTGATGTCGAGTGCCCCGGCCGGCCGCGGGGCATCGATCCGCCCGGCTGCGGTCGGCACGAAATATTCCGGTCCGCGCTCGCCGACCAGATAGGCGCGGCCCGGCGAGACCGCCCCGCCGGTCGCCCTGCCCGGCGCGCCGCCGATCGCGCCGAGCAGCGATCCGATCAGGCCGCTTATGCCGCCGCCACCGCCGCCGAACAGGCTCTTGAGCCCGTTCCCGATCGCCGCCGCCGCAATCTCGGCCATCGCCGCCAGCGCGACCCGCTTCAGATCCTCGAAGCCCAGCTTCCCCCTGCGCAATGCGCGCACGAGCGCGTTCTCCAGCATCCGCCCGGCCTGGTCGACGCCGGCCGCGAACGGTCCCGCCAATTCGGCCCGCATCGCCGCCACGTCGCGCGCGAACACCGAGGTGTCGGCGCGGACCTTGACCAGCAGGGTCTCGATCTCTTCATCCATCAGGAAACCTCTCCTTGAGCCGCGCGAGGTCGTCGGCATCGGCCGTCGGTGCCGTGCCGCCGCTCATCGCGCCGAGCACCGCCGCCAGCTCCGCCGGCGTCGCATTCCAGAATTCGTCCGGCCGCCAGCCGAGCAGCGCCCCCGCTATCCCCGCCAGCCACGCCGCCGCATCTCTAAACATGGCCTTGCAGGATCTGCGTCAGCAGCGCCTTCAGCGCCGGGGTCACGTTGGCGAGGCCGTTCTCGGCGATCGCCTGGCCGATTCGCTCGCGCGTGCAGCCTTCAGGCCGGCCTTGCGCGCAATGGAAGAACAAAGCCGCCATTTCCGCCAGAGTGAGCCGCCCCTCCGAGGCCCGTTCGACCAAGGCGAAGAGCGGTCCCAATTCCGCCTCGGCCGCAACCAATGCTGCAAAGCTCGGCCGCAGCAAAATCGGCGCCCCCGCGACTTGGATTGAGGCCTCGCCCCGCACCGAATTCGCGATCATGTTCGCCTCCCCGGCCCGTCATTCCAGCGCAAGCTGGAATCTCTTTGCCCTTGCGGCCGCCGATGAAGAAAAGTGGGATTCCAGCTTGCGCTGGAATGACGATATTCCCTGTCCCTGCGCGTCATTCGGCCGTCACCGCGCCGGAGCTTTCGAGGGAGAGCGCATAGGTGCGTTCTCCATTGTGATCGCCGGCATAATCGAGCCGCGTCAAAAGAAAGCGTCCGCGCATCCGCTCGCCGCTTTCGAAGCTCAGCTCGTAATCGTCGATCAGGCCGGCCAGGGCGTTGGCCTTGATCCGCGCCTCCGCCGCCGAGCCGGTGAAGATGCCGCTGCCCGCCACCGAGACCGAGCGCACGCCCGCCCCGGACAGCAATTCGCGCCAGCCGCCCGAATCTTTGCTGGTGACGTTGACTGCCTCGCCATTGACCGAAAGCTGGGTCGTTCGCAGCCCCGCCACGGTGGCGAAGACCGGCGGCGTCGCGCCATCGCCGACCTTCAGCAAAAAGGCGCTTCCTTTTTCCGCGCTCATGGATCATTCTCCTTGCTCATCAGACTCTTGGGTGGATGGGAATTCGCAATGATTTCATCTGTTCTGGCCATGGCCATGGCCATGACCATGCAGCCGGCGGACACGACTCGGGCGTCGCGTGAAGCCTTCACCGGCTGCCTGCGCGCCTATGTCGATCGCAGCGTCCAGGCGCGCATGGCCCCGACCGAGTTCACCACCGCTTATCCGACGCAATGCAGCGCCCAGGAGCAGGCCTATCGTGACGCCGTGATCCGGCGCGAAACGGCCTCGCGCATGAGCGCTGCCGACGCCCGGGAATCGGCGACCATGGAGATCGACGACGCCCGCACCAATTTCCGCGATCGCTTCGATATGGCCCAGCCCACGCCGGCGCCCGGCGCCGCGCCGGCGGCGCAACCCGCGGCCCAGGCCGCGGCGCAGCCGACCCCGACGCCGGCGCCGCAGCCAGCGTCGAGCCCTAATTAAGGGTCACTCAAGATACTGTCAGAGTGAGTTTGCACTCCGGGCAAGCGCCTGTCCATTCACACCTTCAGCAGCCGCGCGCGATATTCGATTGCTGCGGCCCATGCTGCACCCGTCTCGCGCAGCAAAGAGCCGCGCAGGAAGACCAGGTTGACCAGCCGCCAGCCGTCCAGGTCCGGCCCGATCGCGCTGGCGGCGATCTCGGCGGCGTGCATCAGCGCGCGCAGCCGCGCCGGCCGCTCGCCTTGGTCGCGCAGGACGATCGCCAGCCGCAGCTCGCGCCCCATCCCGCTCTTGTGGCTCCAGTCGCTTTCCGGCCCGACCTCGATCCGCGCATGCGGGAACGCCGCGGAAAGCGGCGGCCCGTCATAAACGCCGTTCAACCCCGCGACTCCGCTTAGCGCAACGATCGCCGCCTCGGCCAGCGCCTGGCCCGCGCCGCCGCTCATCGGCCCAGCCCCGATATCGTCCAGCGCAGCGCCGCCTCGAGCGCCCGCCGTCGTCCCAGCGCCGGCCCCGAAAGCCGCACGCCTTTCTCATCCGCCGCGACCTCGATGTCGGCCGGCAGCGCCGCGCGCATCTCGTCGGCCAGCGCCGCCGCACGCATCCGGGCATGCCGCGCCGCGGCCCGCGCCGCGCGCGCTTCCAAAGTCTCGAACATGGTCTCGTCCTATCTGAGCCGGAGCCGCCGCCAGGGCCGCCACAAGGCGGTCACCGCGGCCGGCGGCCCCGCTTGCTCCGCTTCGTCGCGATGGCTGTAGAGATGAGCCGCCAGCCGGACGATGCCGTGCCTGAGCGCCTCGGGCAGCCCGTTCGGGTCGGCCGCCATCCCGGCGCGGTACGACACCAGCACCTTTTTCGCGCCGGCGGCGTCGGTCACCCGCACCCAGCCGTCGCCGGCAGCGTCGACATCGGTCGCGAAGGCGCCCGCCGCGAGCGGGCTCGCTTCGCCATCCCCGGCGAGCGCGGCGACGCCCTCGATCGAGCGCACCGGCGCCGCGCCGAGCCGGGTCCATCGGGCCGAGGCGGTCAGCACCTCCTCGACCGCCCGCTCGATCAGCGCGCGGCCGGTAAAAGCCTCGCACAGGTCCGCCGCCCCGCGCGCCAGCCCGGCGAGCAGGGCGTCCTCGTCGCTCACCGTCACGCGCAGGAACGCCTTCAATTCGGCGAGCGAGATCGGCAAAAGCGGCGCCCCGGCGCTGATCTGGCCCATCACCTGTCCTCCACGCGGAGCGCGATCGAGCGCGCGTCGCAGCTGCCGTCGGACAGCGTCACCCGGTTGGAGACGCTGTAGCAATTGCCGACGATGCCGCCGGCCAGCCGCGCCGCGGTCCGGTCCGGCGCGAAGCCGTCCTCGTCGACCTCGATCCCGCCAAGCTCGACCGGAGCGATCGTCCACAGGCTGGCGACGATCGTCTGGCCGTCCAGATAGGCGGTCCAGTCGATCGCATAATCGACCCGCGATTGCGGGTCCTTCAGATAGAAGCTCATCTCGTTTTTCCTCGTTCAGGGCCGCGTCGCGCGCGCGGCGTCATCAAGCTCGGCGACGCCGGCGCGAGGCTCGCGCGGCGGGCGCGCAACCCCGGTCAGCCGCGTCCGCCCGAAATCCGTCAGGAGCAGCCCGAGCCCGTCGCGGCCGAGCGCGCCGGCGGCGATCGCCGCGCCATGCATCAGCCGCCTCCGATCAGGCCGTGATCGGTCAGGTCCTGGATCAGCGCCTTGACCCGCTGGGCGAGCTGGAAAACGGTGACCGTGCCGGTCTCGTAGCTGGCGCGCGACGCGGTTCCGCCGGGCACCGCCCAGCCGGTGACCCGGTTACCGACCACTTTGACGCCGTCGACCCGGTAGACGCCGCTGACGTCGGCATCGCCGGCGGCGCCGAGCGCCGGCGCCGAGACCGGGCCGGTGAAATCGGCGCCGGCCAGAGCGGCCTTGTCGTCGAGCAGCACCTGGAGGCCGACCACGTCCTCGATCCCGACCGGGCCGGCCGCGGCCTCGCGGCCTGAAAACCAGGCCGCCGCGACGGTCAGCGCGACCGTTTTCAGCCCCGCCGGGAAATCGACGAGGCCATTGTCGGCGGAGGAGGAGAGCGGCAGCCGGACCAGCGCGCCGCCGCTCCCGATCTCGCCCTCCCCCGTCTCCCATTGATCGGGATGGGTGACGCCCAGGATCGCATAATGAAACCGCGCGCCCGGCGGCACCGCGTCGAACCCGCGATGGCCGGGCAAGGCGTCGCCCAGCACCAGGTCCCCGGTGCCGGTCCCTTCCGAGGTCACCCGCACCAGATCGGCAAAGAACAAAGTCATGTCGGATCTCCGAATGGGGACACGTACTTTTTCGCGAAAAAGTACGTGTCCCCTTTTTGTCAGGCGCTGAACTTCAGCAGCTTGATCGCCTCGGAATTCATCACCTGGCCGCCGACCCTCTTGGTCGCGTAGAAATGGACGAACGGCTTGTTGGTGAACGGGTCCCTGAGGATCTGCGTCTCCGAGCGCTCGGCGATCAGATAGCCCGCGCGGAAATTGCCGAACGCGATCGACAGCGAATCGGCCGCCACGTCCGGCATGTCCTCGGCCTCGACGACGGGATAGCCGAGCAAGGTGTCGGGCTGCCCCGCCACCAGCCCCGGCTGCCACAGGAAGGCGCCGTCGTCGGTCTTGAACTTGCGGATCCGCGCCGCGGTCGCCGAGTTCATCACGAACAAGGCCCCCTGCCGGTAGGGCGGGCGCAAAGCCTGGACGAGGTCGATCAGCCGGTCCTGCGGATTGCTCGCGGGGAAGCCGCCGGCGACGCCGGTCTCGAGAAACTGCAGCGTCCCGAACGCGCGCGCGCCGTCATCCTCGTCGCTGTTCGGGGCGGCGAGGAAGCCCTTGGGCCGGTTGGTGCCGTTGCCGGAGACGAAGGCCGCGCCTTCGGCCCTGGCGAACTCGGTCGCGATCTCGTCCGCAAGCCAGGCCTCGACGTCGAACGCGGCATCGTCGAGCATCGCCTGGCTCGCCGCCGGATTGGCGTAGAGCTCGCCCGACGGCGGCGCGATCTCGCGGAAGACCGGCGTGGCGGTTTCCGGCCGCCCCGCCGTCTCGGCGACCCAGCCCGACGGCGTGCCGCCGGTGGTGACGAGCTTGCGATAGCCGGCCGTGCCGACCTTGACGACGTTGGCGATGGCGCGGATCGGCGAGATCGCGGTCAGCGCCCTGTCGATCCGCGCGTCGAGCTCCTCGGGCACCGCATAGCCGCCGGCCGCGTCGGTCGCGCCCGACAGCGCCTTCAGCTCCACGCCCGCCTCGAGGCCCTTCCTCAGATAGCGCTCGACGAACGGCGAGGCGCTCTCCGCGCTCTTCGCCCCCGCCAGCGCCGGCCGCGCCCCGGCCACGGTCTGCGCGTCGACCCGCGCCTTCAGCGCCGCGACCTCCTCCTTCAGGACCGTGACATCCTCATCCTCTCGCTCCAGCGCCTCGAACGACGCCTCCAGCGCATCCGCTTTCACTTCCAGCATTTCATTTCTCCTTGGTTGAATTGCACGCACGATTCCGCCGTCCCGGATCGAGCGATCCGGGTCCGGGAATTCAGAACTTTCGAAATCTCAGACGATCAGTCTCGCCGTACCGGCCCCAGGCTCCGCGCCGAGATGATCCGGTCGACCACGACCACCGCGCCCGGCGGTCGCGCCCGGCGGCCGATGAACTCGATGTCGACCGCGGCGGTCGCGCGCAGCGCGTCCAGCTCGGCGCGCAGCGCCGGATCGGGAAAGACGCCCGGCGCGAAGGCGAGCCAGGCCCGCGGCGGCCCCGGATCGCCCTCCACTCTCGCCCCGGTCCCGCCGGGCACATAATCCGACCGCTCGAAGCCCGTCACCCAGACACCGCGCATCCGCTCCGCCGGCCCGAACTCGCATTGCGCGAGCCCCTCGGGGCTGATCGGCCCGACGCAAGGCCCGCTCTCCTGCGCCGTCCGCCTCGGCGGCTCCCCCTCCTGCCGGTTCATCGGCACGTCTCCGCTCTGCCGGTTGACCGGCGCCTCGCTTGCCCCCGGCCCGCAGCCCGCGAGCGCGGCGGCGATCGGCAATGCGAAGGCCCTGGTCATGTCCGCTCTGCTACACCCGCCGGATCGCCCGGCAAAGACCCGTCCAATGCGTGCACAAGCGCCTTTGGCTGCATCGGCAAAGTCACCAGGCTGATCTCGACCAGCTCGAGCTCGATCAGCTCTCGGGGCGCCTCCCCCGCCGCTTCTCGCACCCGATAGCCGAAGCTCAGCCCCCTGACCGCGCCTTCCTTCAGCAAGGCCGCCGCCTCGCGCCCCGCCGCGCCTTCCGACAGCTGTCCGATCACGCGCAGGCCGCGTCGGTCCTCCTTCAGATAATCGACCCGCCCGATCGGCCGCTCCGGCGCATGCTGCCACAGCAGGGGCATCGCGCCCGCCTTGCGCCTCAGGCTGCGCGCGAAGGCGCCGGCGCGGATCACGTCGCCGCCGCGGTCGGCCCGGCCGAAGATCGCCGCATAGCCCGCGAACCTCATGACCGGAGCTGCTCCAGGCCCGCTTTGGCCGCGATTCCCGCGGCGACCGGCGCCGGCATCGACGCATTCTGATTGTCCATTTCGATCCTCTCGTCATTCCAGCGAAAGCTGGAATCTCTTTGCCTTTGCGGCGACGTTGGAAAGGAAGTGGGATTCCAGCTTTCGCTGGAATGACGGATCATGACGAGGCCGCCGGCGGCCCGAATCCCAGCATCTCCCTCTTCTCCGCGTCGCTGAGGAAATCCGCCCCGCTCACCTGCCGCCACAGCCGCTCGCGGTCCGAGGCGAGCGCGCTGATCTGGTCGACGTCGACCTTGAGGGCGAGCCCCGGCCACCAGGCCGCCAGCCCGTCCGAAAGCCCTCGCAAAATCCGCTCCGCCATTGGCAGCACGGTCAGCCGCCACAGCGCCTTGTTGGCCTCGCGATAATTGGCGTAGGTGGCGTCGCCCGGCAGGCCGAGCAGCAGCGGCGGCACCCCGAAGGCCAGAGCGATCTCGCGCGCCGCCGCCGCCTTCAGCGCGACGAAATCCATGTCCGCGGGGGTCAGGCTCATCGCCTGCCATTTGAGCCCGCCGTCGAGCAGCAGCGGCCGTCCGGCATTCCTCATTCCCGAAAATTCCCCCTCCAGCTCGTCGCGGAGCCGGGCGAATTGCGCTTCGGACAGCAGCTCGCCGTCCCCCGCGTCGTGGACCAGCGCGCCGGACGGCCGCGCCGCATTGTCGAGCAGCGCCTTGTTCCACTTCGCCGCCGCATTGTGCACCGCGACCGCGCCCGCCGCCGCGCCCAGGCAGCCCAGCCCATAATGGTCGTCGAGCGGATGGGCGGACCGCAGATGGACGAGGCCCGGCCGGCCGAGCCCGTCCTGCGCCGCGATCCGGCTCTTCGCCGCGCCGACCTTGTAGACATAGGCCGCCGGCCAGCCGCCCGCATCTCCCTCGACGCCGACCCGCTCGGGCCTGAGCGGATACAGCAAGGCGGGCAGCCCGTCCGCGTCCTGCACCAGCTGCACGAAGGCATTGCCGTGCAGCAGCAGCTGCGTCGCCACCGTCTCGAGCAGCGCCGGAGTGGCAAGAGCGCTGGCGCGATCCTCGATGTTCCCCGGCGAAGGCCGGGGCCCAGCCCCTTCCCTCTTCTGGACCCCGGCCTCCGCCGGGGAACGCATTGCATAAACCGGCGCCCAGGCGACGCTCTCGGCGACCAGCCGCACCGCCCGCTGCGCGATCGGATTGCCCAGATAGGCCTCGCGCACCTGCGCCTCGTAAGATCGGGGCCACGGCTCCCCAGCGGCCATCCCGCGCCAATCCGAAAAAAGAAAAGGCCGCCCCGTCGCCCGGGCGGCCATTCGGCCGAACCATTTCATGTCTCTCTCCTCGAGGGGACAGTTACTCGTAACTGTCCCCGCTAAAGCCCTCCCCGAGGGGACAGTTACTCGTAACTGTCCCCGTTAAAGCCTCCGCACTCGCGGCGTCCTGTCCCTGCCGAGCAGCAGCTCCGCCATCGCCCAGACCATCGCGTCGGCGCGGTCCGGGCTTCGCCCCGTTCCTTCATAGCCGGTGGCGGTCATCCCGCAGAGCTCGTCCTCGAGCTCGGGAAACACGCCCGCGAACATCGCCTTGCCCTGCGCGAACAAAGCCGAAACCGGCTCGGCGCGGCGGCCCTTGCCATAGCGCGCCCTCACCGGCCGCACCGGCAGCGCGCTGTCGATGCTCCCCAGCACGCTCTCGACCATCTCGCCGCCCTGGTTGGTCTCGACGACCACCCGCTCGGCCTCCCAGATTGTCGCCGCCCGCACCACCGCGCGGGCCCAGCCCTCGGGGCTCAGCCCGCCGACGCTGCGATCCTCCAGCACATAGCCGATGCCGTCCGCGCCGAGCCCGCACACGACGATGCCGCAGGCATTGCCGCCGGCCGAAGCCGGCGGATCGACGCCCACCACCACCCGCGAGAGGGAGAGGGGACAGTTGCTTTTCCGCACGCCCTCGCCAGAACGGTCGCCGCCGGGCGGAAAAGTAACTGTCCCCATTCCGTCCCGCGCAGGGGGACAGTCACTTTTCCGAAGGCCGTCGCCGGACTGGTCGCCGCCGCGCGGAAAAGTGGCTGTCCCCATTCCATCGCCCATTTCCACCCGACATTTTGTGACCACCTCGCGCGTCCACAAGGCGTTTTCGACATCCTCGATCAACTCGCCGTCCAGCTCCTGCCGCACTGCGTTCTGAGCTCCGGCGCGCCCATCCGCCGAGCCGCCCAGAGATGCTCCGCCACGGTCCGGTCGGCCAGCGCGCCGATCCACCGCTTCAACGTCCCGAGCTCGTTCATTTGCGCGCCCTCCGCGCCTTTGCCAGCCGCGCTTTTGCCCGGCGCTTCTTCAGCATGCCGAGCAGCTTCACCGCCGTCTCGATCAGTTCGGCCTTGCTGGCGGCGCGCGGTCGCGGTCCGCCGCGGCGGCCGGTCACGCTGGGCCGGGGCCGGTTCAGGATGCTGAGTGTGAAATCGGGGTCGAAATTCGCCAGATCGGGCGGCGGCGTCCCGCCCGGCTCGACCGGCGCCTTCCCCCTGGTCTTGGCGTAAAGGACGGACAACTCCTCGAGATGGAGTCTCGAGATCGCGAATGCCTCCGCATATTGCGCGGCGAATTCCGGATCGCGACGGCACAAGCGATAGGCGGCGCCCCCGTCCATGCCGGCCGCCCGGCATGCCTCGCTCGCGATGCCGTGCTCCGCATAATGGTCGAGGAAAATCTCCCGCCTGGCCGCGGTCCAGCCGTCGTGCCGCGCCTTGCGAACCTGCCCGGCCTCCCCGCGCGACACCGCCTTCTCCCTTTTCGCCGCCATCCTCATTCTCCTCGATCGAACATGAAAAAGCCGGCCGCGGCTCGCGCCGCGCCGGCTCCTTCGCTCCCAATGAAAAAGGGCCCCGCGTAGGGCCCCATGCGACTCAGCTATAATTCTCCAGCTTGGGATAATTGTGCCATATCAGCGTGACGCTGTCAAGCGCTTTTTACCTGTCTGGTGCTTTTTTTGGTCTGTTGGATTTCGGCCCTCTCAAAAAGCCTCGAAATCCGTTCGCCCACGGCTCCCCGGGCGGGGCCGGCGGCAAATCCTTTTTGTACGATCGCCGCGACGCTGGTAGGGGATTCGGGAGCGCCGTGACGGACGGCCGTGGGAGCAGGAAAAATGATCGGCCTCGCGCTTGTCCTCGCAGCGATCCAGCCTGCCGGTGCGCCCGCGGAGGCGCCGGCCTTCGTGCCGTGCAACCGCCGGCCCGTGCCGCGCGCGCCGTGCGTCAACCTCGCCGTCCTGTTCGGCAATGCGGCTTATCCCAGCGATTCCTGGGCGCGCGGCGAGCAGGGCGACGTCTCGTTCCGCGTCGAGGTCGATTCCTATGGCAATGTCACCCGCTGCTGGATCACGCGCTCGAGCGGCTATCGGAGCCTGGATGCGCGCACCTGCGTCTATCTGCGGCGCTTCGTCGTCTACAATGCCGCGCGCGACGCCAACGGCCGCGCCATCGGCGGCACCGACGAGGGCACTGTCCACTGGCGCCACCCGCGGCCCCGCCCCGCCGCCGGCGAAGCGCGCTAGCCTGACGGAAAAAGGGCAGTCCCTCTTTTTTCCTAAGGAATGGGCGGCGGCGACCGCACCTCCGCGTCGGGATCGACCAGAATCGTGACGAGATCGCCAAGGAAGCCGACCGGGTTGCGGCCCTGGAAATAGCCGAATTCTTCCATCTCTTCCCGGCTGCACCGGCGCTCGTGCGCGAAGATGCCGCACGCGCCCGACGCCGCCGCCTCGGTCGAGGCCCGCGGCGCCTCGCCCCGCACATTGCCGGCGCCGGCCGCCGGCCCGCGCCGCCCGAGCTGGGGGATGCGATAGCGGTCCGGATTGCGCCGCGCCCCGCACACCACGATCTCGTCGCCCGGCGCCGTGTCGCACCGCCCCGCCGTCTCGATCAGCCGGAACCGCGCCGCCACCTCGGCGCCGCTCTGGCCGTGCGCGGGCGCAGGCGCGGACCAGGCAGCCCAGGCCAGTAAGATCAGCGCCGCCGGCAACGCCCGGCTCGAGCCGGTCCGCGAACGAGCGGGCCGTCCCCGAAGCGTCCCGGGGCTTGAATATGTCATGACCTGCGCGAGGTGTCGCATCCGCTGCCCGTTCGCCCGCTGCCTTCTCGCGCACGCTAGCCGCCGAACATGAACCAGCCATTCACCGCCATCCGGTGGCCGAAAACTAGCCGCCGCAGGCGCGGCGCTGGAGCTGGGCCTCGCCGCCGGCGCCGGCGATCGGCAGCATGACGAGCTCGTCCTCGTCGGTTTCGCGCGAATAAGCGAAAGCGTCGCCGCGATAGGCATCGACCGCCAGCACCGCCGAGGTCCGCCGCCGGCAGTCGATCAGATAGCGGACCACCGCCGCGCTGGTGCCGTCCGCATTGGCCTGAGCGCCGGTGGCCCGCATCAGGAACCGCACCCTGTCCCCCTCGCGCACGATGCTGGCCGGGTCGATCGCGTAGCGGCCGGCGCCGTCGCGCGCGACCTCCTCCCACTGCACCGCGCCGGGCGCCGGCAGCGCCTGCGCGGCGAGCGCGACGGCGAGGGTCGATAAGGTCATGGGCCGATACTCCGTTCACTGGGCGCCCCCGGATATCACGCCGCCCGGGCCGGCGACAACGCCCCGCTCGCGGCGACGGCGACAGCGCCCCCAGCGCCCAGTGCCAGGTACGTCCCTGCCCCCAATCCGGATGGCCCGCCGCCGATCGGGGGGCGCCGAGCCTGCCCCGTCCGCTGCCTCAGTCGCGGCGGAAGGAAAAGCGGGTCGCGGGACCGGTCTCGGCGCCGGGCGGCGGCCGGTGCCGGGGCGCGGGCGCGGCGGCGACCAAAGTGAGCGTGCCGCCGCCAGGCAAGGCGAAGGGCTGGCCCAGGATGAGCTCGATCTCGCCCACCCCCGACACCGCCGCGCTGAGCCGCAGCCGCCCGGCCCAGACGCATTCGACGCCGACCGGGCAGCGGCTGTCCTCGACCACCGCGATCGGCCGCACGCCGAGATCGCCGAGCCGCGCCGTCCCGCCGAGCCGTACCGTCACCGCGCCCGGCGCCGCGACCTCTCCCGCCGGCGCGTCCGGCGCGCCCGGGGCCGCCGCGGGCGCCGCGCATCCGGCCAGCAATGCCAGTATCGCCATCGTCGCAAATCGCATCGCTTCTTTCCTTTCCCGGAGAGCCGGGAGGCCGGCCGAACTTTTCGCGTCATGCACCCGTGGGGAAATGGGGACACTTACGTATGCGTCCCCATTTCCCCTCCGATGATCAGCGCGTGTGTGGCAGGTCCCTGGCGCGGTTCGTTGAATATCAGCGTCATCGGCCTCACCCAATATTGGCCGGCAGCTTGCGCTGGATTTCAGAAGCCGTCCAGCCTGACCCGCGCGAGCGCGAGGGCCGAATTCACTATTGCCCGCCTGCGCCTATGACGCTTGCACGCTCGAGCAACCGGTCGCGCCTTTGCCGGCGGCCGACATCCACCAAAAAAGGGGACGGTCACTGTGACTGTCCCCTTTTTCGTTGGCGGAAGGATGATTGGGGCGGCGACGCCGGGGCTCCGCCGCCCTTCCGATCATTCCATGCGCTCGCGGAAGCAGTCGCGCTGCGCGCGCTCGCGCTGCCGCTGGTCGGTCAAGGCCGCGGCCTGCGCCCGGCACTGGCCGATCGGCGTGTTCGCCTCCGCCGTCGCCATCGCCGCCGCGCCGTCGTACGAAGCCGCGAGGCGGCCGTCGGCGGTGAACGGCACGGGCTGGGCGAGCTGCGACATCAGCTCGCGGCCGACCGGGAGCCGGGCCCGCTTGCCGGTGACGAAGCCGGCGAAAACGCCGACCGCGATGATGGCGACGCCGGTCGCGATCGTATTGCCTTCGCCTTCTTGGCGATAGTCGCCGGTGACCGGGATGCGCTGGCCGCCCAGATCGATGTAGCGCAGCGCGAATTCCAGCTTGCCGGACTTGCCGAACGCACCCTTGCCGGTCCGCCAGGTGATCTCGCCCGCCGCCGGAGTGCCGCGCGGGATGACGATCGTGTCGCCGACCCGGACGTCGTTCAGCACGGTCAGCTGGATCGGATCGCCGGCGCGGTGCGTGCTGCTGTTCGCTTCCTGGGCCACGGCCAGAGTGATCGGCGTGCCGGCGGCCAGGGTCAGCATTCCCGCTTCCGACATTGCGGCCGGCGCCGGATCCTGAACCGCGGCCGCGGTCAGCGGAGCGGACAATGACGTGGAAATGAGCGCGGCGATTGCCACGCCGCTCAGAAACTTCTTCATGTGTTCCCCCTCGAATAGATACCGATCCCCCGACCGGCTTTCAGATACCGGTGCTCGACCGGTCTGGTTCCCACGACATCGAATCCGTGACTGAGTCAAGGTCCCATCGCTTTGAAGCGTAAAGCTTTTAGGTGGCGGGAATAGCCATCCCGGCAGGCTTTGGCCCGCGGCAATCGCGGATTTCAGGGCGTTAACGGCCGCCTCTATTATCGGGGCGCAGCATGAAAGCCCCCAAAGTGGGACGCCGTGCCGTGCTGAACTGCCCGCCGCGCTCGTGCCTTCACCCCTGCCGCGCGCTCAGCCTGACCGAAAAAGGGGACAGTCACTGTGACTGTCCCCTTTCCGTTTCAGCCCTGCCGCGCGCTCAGCATCAGCAGGTCGACATAAGGGGCGCCCGGCTCCTTGAGCTCGTCGAGCAGGCGCTGGAGGCCCGCTTCGAGCTTTTCGCGCCCCGCCTGGCTCAAGGGCAGGCGGGTGCGGAGCAGGCGGAAGGCGCCGTCCGAATCCTCGGCGCCGGCGAGCAGCTCCTCGACGTTGGAACGGGCGATGCGGCCGCGTTCGCCGGCGCGGCCGCTTTCGCCGCCGAATGCGGCCGGGCTGACCGCGAAGCGGCGGGCCACGGTTTCGAAGCTGCGCTCGATCACGGCGCGGCGCCTGGCCTCGCCGGTGACCCGGATGAGGCCGGCGGCGAGCAGCAGGTCGACATGGTGGTAGAGCCGGGTCGGCGGCAGGCCGAGCCGCGCCGCCGCCTGCTTGATCGTCGCCGCTTTGGCGAATTGCTCGAGCAGGCGCTGGCGGAACGGGTCGGAGAGCGCCTTGAGCTGCGCCGGCGTCTCGACCAGGAAGCTGTCGGTCGGGCCCTCGCTCATCCGCCTGCCTGTCCCTCCTCGAACCACAATCTTTGGCCGCCATAATCGATAATGATCCGGCCTGTCCGGAAGAAATCGGCGCCGAGCACGCCCTCGATCCGAGCGCCGGCCACCGCGCGGATCGGGCCGAGCACGTCGGCGACCGCGACATTCTGGCCGTCGCGGACGATCGTGCCGAGCCGGATCGTGGCGCGGCCGAGCCGGGCGCCGCCGGCCGTGGTGCCGCCGGCGCCGCCGAGCTGGGCCGGCATTTCGGCGCGCACGCCCACGCCTTGCGCAAGCGCCGGCGAGAGCAGGGTGGTGCTGGCGCCGGTGTCGAGCGCCATCAGGAACGGGCCGCGGCCGTTGATCGTGGCGCGGACCAGGGTCAGCGGCCGGCGCGGGGCGATGGCGAAGGCGATTGCGCTTTCCGCCCGGCCGGCGCGCGCGTCGAGCTCGACCAGGCGGCGGACATAGTCGATGGCGATGGTGCGGCCGGCGATGAAGCGGTGACCGACGATCGCGTCGACCGGCGCGCCGAGCTGGCGGCTGACCGAATCGAGCAAGGGCGAGATTCCGGCGCTGACGGTGGCGAGCCGAACCGGGCCGAGCGCGAAGCCGGCGATTCGGGCGGGGCGGATGGCGACGGCCTCGTCGCCGATCGCGCCGCGCGCGGCGAGCGCCTCGCCGCTTTCCAGGACGGCGCCGGCGCGCTCGGCGAGGCTTGGGCTGATCATGACGTCGAACGGGGCGCCGGCGCCGGTGTCGAGAAGCACCCGGGCGGGCAGGCCGGCGGCGCCGATCCGGCCTTCCATGATCACGAAGGGCAGGTTGTTCGGCATGTCGAAGGGCATGGCGTCGATCATCCGGCTCTCCAATTATTCAAGAATGATTGAGCGTTTAAATCATCTTGAATGAATGTCAAGCGACGCGAGCGCTATGAGCTCGGATAGTGCGCACCGGCGCCGGCCGGTCCGCATCGAATCCTCATTCCGGCGAAAGCTGGAATCTCACTTCTTCGGGCGCTGGACGGCAAAGAGAGTCCAGCTTTCGCTGGATGACGGATCGTTCAGCTCGTCCGTCCCCGGCCCTAGTCGCGGCACTGATTTTGGCGGCGGCCTTCGGCGATCTGTTCGGGGGTGGCGTTGGGCGCGTCGGCGCGCCTGGCGCCGTGGGTGACCTCGCGCAAGACGCGCCAGCCGCCGTCGGGCTGGCGCTCCCAGATGACGATGCCGCACAGGAAGACGAGCTCGGCATAATCGCCATCATATTCGACCACGCCGAAAATGCCGGCGAGGCCGCCGGGATTTTCCAGCCAGGAGACGGCGGTGATTCGGCGGCCGCGGAGGGCGCCCGCCTGGGCGTTGAAATCGCGGGCGGCCGCGACCCAAGGATCGTGGGGCCGGCGCGCCTGGCCGGCGGGGCTCAGCATCGCCCAGGCCTGATCGTAGCGCCCTTCGTCGCGCGCGTCGAGAAAGTCGCGGGTGGCGGCACGCACCGCCTGGTCGGCGGCGGCGTCGGGCGCCGGAACGGCGGCGGCGGGCGTTGGGGGCGCGGCGGGCGCGGCGGGCGCGGGGGGCGGCGGCGCGGCCGCCTGCAGGGCGAGAGCGGCGAGGACGGTCAGCATGCGCCAATCCTATCATGTTCGCCGCGGCCGTGAAGACCGCGTTCGAAGAGAAATCCAGCTTTTGCGCGCGCCGGTTGAACCCTTCCGCACTCGGGTCGTTTCGCTGCTACACCAAAGGGAGGAATGACAGATGCTCGGTACCATTCTCATCATCGTCCTGGTCCTGTTCCTGCTCGGCTCGCTGCCGACCTGGGGGCATAGCCGCAATTGGGGCTACGGGCCTTCGGGGCTGCTCGGCACCATCCTGGTGGTGGTGATCATCCTCGTCCTGCTGAAATATATCTAAGCCGGCGCCCCGCCCGCCGCGATCGCCGCGGCGGGCGGGGCCGGCATCGCCGCCGCGCTGCCGCGGCGCGCGCGGGGCTGGCTTCGCCCCGGAAGCCCCGCTATGCCCCGGCCACCGACCAGGACCGGGGTTTCTTTCCGAATGTTTCGCGCGCTTTACGACTGGACCCTGCGAATGGCGGGCCATCGCCACGCAATTCGCTACATGGGCGCGGTCTCGTTCGCCGAATCCTCCTTCTTCCCGATCCCCCCCGACGTGATGGTGGTGCCGATGGTGCTGGCGCGGCGCGACCAGGCCTATCTGATCGCGACCGTGTGCACGTTGACCTCGGTGCTCGGCGGCGTCTTCGGCTATATGATCGGCCACTTCCTCTATGAGAGCGTCGGCCTGTGGCTGATCAATTTCTACCATATCGAGGAGAAGATGCAGGGCCTCAAGATCCTCTACGACCAATATGGATCCTGGGTGATCCTGGTGAAGGGCCTGACCCCGATCCCGTTCAAGCTGGTGACGATCGCGAGCGGCGTTTTCGCCTTCAACTTCCCCCTCTTCGTCCTTCTCGCCGCGATCACCCGCGGGGTGCGCTTCTTCGCGATCGCCTTCCTCCTGAAGCGCTACGGCGCGCCGGTGCAGGCCTTCATCGAGAAGCGCCTGACCCTGGTCAGCTGGCTCTTCCTCGCCGCTCTGGTCGGCGGCTTCGCTTTGATCGCTCTCTTATGAGCGCGGCCCTCATCCTCGCGCTGGCGCTGGCCCAGACGCAGGCGGCGGCGGCAACGCCCGATTGGCAAAGCCTCGGCACGCACGAGCGGATCGAGACCTTTTTCGACCCCGCCAGCGTGCAGCCGGCCGGCGCGCGGCGGGTCCGGGTGCGGATCCGCGGCATCATCGCCGCGCCCGGCGCGGACGGCATCAAGACGGCCACCGGCCTGCTCGAGATCGACTGCGCCCAAGGCACCGCGACGGCGATCGAGGTCAGGGGCACGGACGCAGAAGGCGCGCTGGTGCTGAACGCTCTGGTCCCGCCCATCGACCGCCGCCCCGAGCCGATCCGCCCGGCCAGCCCCAACGCCGCGGTCCGCGACGCGGTCTGCGCGAGCGCCGGCGGATGAAAAGGGGACAGTCACAGTGACTGTCCCCTTTTTCTCCTTGCTGCGGCTCAGGCTCGCGATCTGGCCGGCCTGGTTGTAGCCGAAGCCCAATGTGACGTTGCCGGTGCCGCCGGTGAACGTGTCTGTCAGGCCGGTCGGCCGGCCGATCGCGTCATAGCTGTAGGCGACGCCGCTGCCCGGAACATCGGCGCGGGTCGCGGGCAGGCCCTGAACATTGTAGGTGAACTGGGCGAGCGTGGCACTGGCGCCGATGCCGCCGGCGACGCTGGAGAGCCGGCCGAGCGCGTCATGGGCGTAAGTGAACGCATAGCCCGACGGATGGTAGAGGGCGGCCGGACGGGTGGCCGACGGCAAGGAAACGGAGACAGTCACGTCACTGTCCCTGTTCCTCGGACCGGGTTCCGCACGCGCCCCGGCAATTGGTATACCAATTGCCGGCAGTGCCATGGCACCTGGCACTGCATGCACCTCACCGCACCCGCCTCCGGGCGATTGGTATACCAATTGCTGGCCGGCTCAGGCGAGCCGGTGGGAGGCCACTTGTCGAGAGGCTTGGCGAAGGAATCCGCTGCTCTGGCATGTGCCAGGTGTGTAACGCGGGCGTTTCCTGAATTCGTACACTATCACCGTAGCCGTTAGTAAACCTGTAGGACCAGATCGTTATTGACCTCTATTACATCGTATTCCTCAATCTCTCTCCAAGACCGAAAGTAGGAATTGCCGAGCTTATCAATATCTATCGTCAGCCTATGTTCTTCGCGCGCATCTGAAGGGCATATTCTTTTGTTGCTCGCATAGAGATACACAACTTTGTGTTTATCTATATCCATATAGCATAGATTAGACGGTGGTTCACATATTTTGTCTGTAACCGATATAGGAATTACCAGCATGAAGCATTTTGACAGGGAGAGATCATTTGCTTTTGATTTCAAATCCACCAATAAATCAATATAAAAGGAAACTTTGTGATTCTTGTCATTATTTACAATATCACCTCTTGGCCCGACATCGAATGAAATGTCCTCATCACCTTTGGACGCCAACTCAGATACTATCAGATCTACTAGCTTATTGACCGCCTTTCTCATTCTGGAAGACCCCATCCATTATTTTGCAACCAGCGTCTCTGAGCAGCGTTGAGTCCGGACCGTGGCGCATGCTTCCACGTTCCATCCCGGTTAAGCGCGCCGCCATTCACGACAATATGGGTTTGTTCGCCTTGTACTCGTCCAACATCGACCCTGCCAATACCTCTCGGTGCTTGCCCTCGTTGAACGGCTTGATTGATCTGGTTCGGGGACGGACAAGCGTTATGCACCACCGCCCTATCCTCGCCAATGAGGAAGGTGTGCCAGTCGGCGACGGTAAGATTATAGGTGCGCTCGACACGGGTGCTTCGGTGTAGCGACGTCACCACGAGGTCATCCGCGCCGGCCGTGTCGATCCGGTCCCCAGGTCGAAGATCGGCCGTCTCGACCCAGCCACGGTCCTGCACGCGCCAGGGATGATCGTCGGTGGCGTGGAAGATCTCCGTCTCGGCACCGATATCCCGCACGCTCAGCGCGTAGAGCGGCTTGGCCTCGGGCCGGATCAGGGCGGTCACCGGGCGCGGCGCTATTTCCCCCGTTTCTGCGTTCATGGCCAGGACAAGATCGCCGACCTGAACCTCCTCTATTCGCTTGAGCCCATTCGGAGTGGATACGAGCGTGCCCGCCTCCAGGCACCCGCAGGGACTACGACGAAAGACTCTGACGATTCGCCCTAGGACACGTCCCCCAGTAGTGGCGGCTCTTCCTATTGGAACAACGTCGGCAACCGCAAG
Source organism: Allosphingosinicella sp. (assembly GCA_035543935.1). Lineage (GTDB taxonomy): Bacteria > Pseudomonadota > Alphaproteobacteria > Sphingomonadales > Sphingomonadaceae > Allosphingosinicella. Next base: position 2,069 of record DATKIV010000047.1, on the reverse strand, counting down.
CACGCCTTCCAAGAGGCTGCAACTTCGCACAAACATGCATCTGAACAGACTGACGCCGGGCACCCATGAGGCCGCGTCGTCCTGGTCACCACCGTCGCCGCCGCCGCCTCCGCCAGCGTCCCAGCCTCCGCCGGCATAGGTTCGCGGACCCCGGCCTCCGCCGGTAATGTTCAAGATGGATTGGCCGGAACATGAAGCGGATATGCCGAGACGGCTGCCGCAAGTGTCCATCGACGTGCCGGTCGGATCGGTCCCATTGACCGGATCATTCCCCACATAGGCGTAGAGGTTGGACTGGTCCTCATACCCCACCGGATCGGTCTGCAGGAACCGCCCCAGCGTCGGCGAGTAGATGCGGGCCTTGTAATAATACATGCCGAGCTCGGCGAGCCAGGCCTGGCCGGTATATTGGAACCGGCCGTAATTGCCCGCGGCCGGTATGCCATATTCGTCATAGGCGTTGATGTTGGTGAGGTTGCCCTGGGGGTCGGCCAGGCCGGTGATCGAGCCCTGATGGTCCGAATGCAGCCAGCGCATGGTGCCGCCGGTGTACCAGACCAGCGGATCGTCGGCGCCGGCATTGCTGCCGTGGACGTAGATTGAGGCGAGCCCGACCGCGACATATTCGGCGACGAGCGCGTCGCCGTCGTAGAGGAACCGGGTCGTGCCGGAGGGGCCGGTCACCTCGTAGAGCCTCCCCAGCGGGTCGTAGCGCAAAGCCGCCGTCCGCGCGCCGCTGGCGGCGACCAGGCGGTTCTCGACATCGTAGGTGTAGGTCGTCGGCGCGGCCGGTGACGGTGGAGTTTCCGTCGTCAGGTTGCCGTTGGCGTCCCAGGCGAACGTCGTCCCGCCGGCGGCGCCGTACTGGTTGAGCCCGTTGACCGTATAGGGCCGCTGCACCGCGTGATGGCCGGTCCAGGCATAAGCGTCGTTGCTGCGGCTCAGGCTCGCGATCTGGTTGGCCTGGTTGTAGCCGAAGCCCAATGCGACATTGCCGGTGCCGCCGGTGAAGGTGTCGGCGAGGCTGATCGGCCGGCCGATCGCGTCATAGCTGTAGGCGACGCCGCTGCCCCCGGTCTCGGCGCGGGTCTGGGGCAGGCCGAGGCTGTTATAGGTGAACGAGGCAAGCGGCATCGGGGTGACGAAGGCCTCGGAGAGGCTCGAGAGCCGGCCGAGCGTCACGCGCGGAGGAAGGATCGGTTGCTCTGGCGTGTGCGAAGTGCGGAAGACTGGTCTCCCTGAATTAGTGCACAGTCACCGTAATCAACCCTATTTCACCTGGTATAAAGAACGGTCCGCTCCCGACCATAGGTTATCCTCTTCACGGATCCTTCGGTGTCGAAAACGTGATCGAAATCACCCCCTCCTTGACTGCCGCACAGAAAGGGGTCCGTCATCTGCAAATTCAAATCATCTCCACTCCTGTCCACTTTGACCGGGCCAAGGCAATTCCAGCTGCCCATTATGTGGCCGGAAAAATGAAACTTGGAAGCATCATTACGATCCCGTTGAACGGTTAATCTCGCAAAACTAGATCTCGGATATGTAGAGAACCCAAATTGACTTTCCTTAAGAAATATTAGCAAAGAAACGATCAAAATGATAGCTGCTATAACGACTTTCACCGAACGCGATATGGGTTTGCGCTCCGCACTCTGTTTGGTAGAATTGTGGTCCACAGCTTTTCCTACCATGAAAACGACGAACATGCCGAGCTATAACGCTTCCTAAGAGTCAATGTTGAAATTCAACGCTCGCAGCACATTGCAAATCCGGTTGTCGCGGTGGGCAGATATTGTTCCGAGGATTTTGTGCGGAACGGCGACGGTTCGGCGGTCGACGCACCTGATTCCGAACCGGCCAATTCCTTACCTCCTCAGTTGCGTTACGTCCTCCATTGAGACCGCGTATTTCGAGAATCTGGTCGCCTGGGTCTTCAGGGCCCCAACGGTTTCTAAAAGTCTCTCCTGTCGCGGCGGTCCAGAGACGCCGGGAGGTATGCACGCAGTTATTCCAAAACTCCCAACCGTTCCAAGACATCTCTTCAGCAAGCTGGGTAAAGAAAGCGC
>DATKIV010000046.1:0-84470 GCA_035543935.1 Allosphingosinicella sp. | reverse complement strand
GCTCTACCGGCGGATGGAGAAGCATGGGCTGTAGATTTCCAGGATTTGAAGCGTGACCGTCTTCGGCCATCGCTTCCTGCTGGGGATCGCGTGGCGGCTGGCGCTGCTGCTCGCGGCCGCCTTCGGCTTCGCGGCGGCGCTGGCGCGGCCGGAGCTGGGGGCGGCGCGGATCGTCGCGGGGCTGCTCGTCGCCGGCGCCGCCGCCTTGCTCTGGCGCCACGTGCAGCGCACCAACATGGAGCTGTCGCGCTTCCTCGACGCGGTCAGGTTCGGCGATTTCAGCCAGGGCTTCTCGCATCGCGGCCAGGGCAGCGGCTTCGCCGAGCTCTCCGTGACGCTCGACGAGGCAATCCGGCGGCTGCGCGACGAGCGCCACAAATTGATCGACGCCAACCGCTTCTACGAAGCCGTGCTCGACGACGCGCCGACCGCCCTCCTCACCGTCGACGGCGACGGCAAGGTCGAGCTCGCCAATAAGGCCGCGCGCCGCCTGCTCGTCCGCCACCAGGGCGTCAGGGTCGAGGACTTCCGCGAATATGGCGAGGCCTTCGCGCGGGCGCTCGAGGGCGGCGCGGTCGGCCGCCCCCGCCTGGTGCCCCTGCTCAGCGACGGCGTGGCGCAGACGATGCTGGTCAGCGCCGCGATCGTCCACCGGCTCGGCGGGCTCGTCCGCGTCGTCGCGGTGCAGCCGATCCAGGGCGAGTTGAACGCGATCGAGATCGCCGCCCAGTCCGACCTCATCCGAGTCCTCACCCACGAGATCATGAACTCGATGACCCCGGTCACCAGCCTCGCCCACAGCGCGGTCGATCTGATGCGCAGGGCCGATGGCGGCGACAATGCGGACGTCGCCGACGCGCGCATGGCGGTCGAGACGCTGGCGCGCCGCGCCGACGGCGTCATGCATTTCGTCGAGAGCTACCGCCAGATCAGCCGCGCCCCCGAAATCCGCCGCCGGCCGATCGACGCCGCCGCCTGGGGCCGCGAGCTCGAAAGCCTGTTCCGCGCCAGCGACCGCGCCAAGGGCATCGGCTTCACCCTCGACGCCGACGAGAGCCTGACCTTCGAGGCCGACCCCGATCTGATGAGCCAGGTGCTGATCAACCTGATCCGCAATGCCGGCCAGGCAGCGCGCGAGAGCAATGAAGCGCCGCACGTCTGGCTGAGCTTCGCGCGCACCCGCTCAGGCCGCGCCCAGATCGAGGTCGCGGACAATGGCGCCGGCGTTCCCGAGGCGCTGAGGCAGGACGTCTTCCTGCCCTTCTTCACGACCAGGAAGGAAGGGACCGGCGTCGGCCTCTCCCTCGCCCGCCAGGTCGTCCTCGCCCATCGCGGCGCGATCAGCGTCGGCGACCGCAAGGGCGGCGGCGCGCTGTTCCGCATCGTGATCTAAGGGGAGCGGGAAAAGGGGACGGAAAAGGGGACAGTCACTTTTCCGAAGGTCGTGTCCGGATCGACACCGCCGCGCGGAAAAGTGACTGTCCCCACTCGGCGCCCGGTTCAGCCCGTCAGCCGCGCCGCCACCCGCTCCGTCTGCGCCCTTATGTCGGGCACGGCGACGCTCTCCCAGAAGGTGCCGCGGGTGAGCGGGCCGATCACCGACAAGGTGCCGCTCGCCGCGCCGTCGGCACCGATCGCCCGGCACTGGCCATCCACCTCGATGCCGACGCCGAGCGCGTCCTGCCGGATCCGCCCGGCCTGGAGCAGCGCGGCGAGCAAAGGCTCGCCGGCGCGGACGATGTCGGTCTCGGGGCCGGTGCAATTGACGATCCGCGCCACCCGCAGCGTCTCGACCGCCTCGCCGCCGCGCATCCGGAAGCGCAATGAAGCGCCGTCCGCGGCGGCCTCGGCCGACACCAATTTGCCCGCCGCGACGGCGAGCCGCGCCTCGGCCTGCATCGCCTCGATCCGCGCGCCGATGGCCGGCGCGATCTTGTGCCGGTGGACGTCCCACCAGGGCCGCAAATGCCTGAGGAACCGGCGCCGCTCCGCTGCGCTCGCCGCGCCCCAGATCGCCTGGGTGACGCTGCGCAGCTCGTGCACGGCGCTGCGCCAGCCCAATTCCGCACTCCGCGCCCGCACCCGGCGCAGCAGGCCGGTGCAGGAAGCCGGCAGGTCCTCGGCCGGCGCCACCATCGGCTCGCGCGGGCCGTGGGCGCGGGGCGCCAGGCCGCGGCGCGAGAGAGCGACGATCCGGCCCCGGAAGCCAGTCGCATCAAGGGTCAGCGCGACGTCGACCGCGGTGAGGCCGGTGCCGAGCAGCAGCACGACGTCGCGCGCGCCAAGCCCGTCCAGCCCGCCCGCCCAGGGGTCCTCGACCCAGGCCGCGCCCAAAGCCGCCGGGTCGATCCCGCGCGGCGTTCCCGGACGGAAATTGCCGGGCGCCAGCACGATGGAGTCGGCCTCGAGCGCGCGGCCGTCCGCCAGCCGCACCGCGCCCGCCGCGACGTCGACCGCCTCGCCGGCGACCGCCGCGATGCCGGCCTCGGCAAGCAGCCCCTGCAGATAATCGCCATAGAGCATGCGCGGGGCGAAATCCTCAGGGCCACCGCCGGCGCGGGCCGCGAACCAGCGCGTGAAATGATCGGGATCGTCGGAAAAGGCGCTCATCCGCCGCGCCGGCACGTTGAGCAGATGCTCGGGCCGGGTCGTGCCGTAAGCGACCCCACGCCCCGGCGCCGGCCCCCGCTCGATCAAGGCGACTTCGGCGCCGGCGCGCTTGAGGTGCAGCGCCTGCAGCGCCCCCGACGCCCCGGCGCCGATGACGGCCACGCGGCTCATGCCGGTTCGGTCTCCGCCACCTCGACCTTGTCGGCGAGGCTGAGCCCGTCGAGGATTCGCGCGGTCTCGTCGCGGACCATCAGCATGGCGCGGTGGAGCCGGCATTTGTCCTCGCTGATGCAATTGCGGCACTGCTCGTAGGCGAGCCGGCTGGCGCAGGGGAGCAGGCCGAGCGAGCCGCGCGTCAGCCGCACGATCTCGCCATAGCTGATCTCGGCCGGCGGCCGGGCCAGCCAATAGCCGCCCTCGCGCCCGCGCAGCGTCTCGACCAGGCCGGCGCGGCGCATTTGCGAAAGGATCACGGTGAGGAATTTGGGCGGCAGATTCTGCGCCTGCGCGATCTCGCCGAGCTGGACCGGCCCCTCGCCATAACGGTCGGCGAGATGGAGCAGCGCCCTGATTGTATACCGCGTCCGTTGAGAAAGCATGGCGCCCCCATGAACCGCAGGGCCGGCGAAGGCAATTCCCCTGCGCGCCTGGAGGCCCGGAAAGCCGGATCCATCGGCGCGGCGTGGCGCTCAGATTGCGGGGCGGGACTTTACTCGGAAAGGGGACAGTCACTGTGACTGTCCCCTTTTGCCGGGAACCGCCCCGCGAGGTTCGCGCAAGGGCGTCCCGGGCCTTCAAAAATCGCTTCGTCGTACCCATATTATGCGACGAATCGAGTCCGAATGCGTGATTTACCATATTGCATCCTGAACCAGATGAGCCACTATGGCTGGTGGCGCTTCACGGGGGGAGCCGCTAGTGGTTGTGGAGATGCCCATAAGCGGCCGCGGGTCGCCGAACGGGGATGGGCCTGCCCTGTGGATATCGGGGACAAGGCGAAATGAGGCCACACGCGCCCCTGTGAATCGCCTAGATGGGTCGTAAGGCCCACTGGAACGTTATTAGAACAAGGGGTAGAGTGATGGACCTGTCCGGCAGCAGCGAAGTGAGCCCGGCCGACGTGGCAACGAGCGTGACAGAGGCGCCCAGCAAGGCGAAGAGCGGCCGGGCGGCCGCCGACAATGATTCGCGCTCGGTCAAGCCGATCGTCTATCCGGTCGAGGTCGATCACGGCCGCGACGCCTTGCTCACCGATTTCGGCAAGGACACGCTCCAGGACCGCTATCTGCTCCCCGGCGAATCCTATCAGGATTTGTTCGTCCGGGTCGCCTCGGCTTATGCCGACGACGCCGCCCACGCCCAGCGGCTCTACGATTATATCTCGAAGCTCTGGTTCATGCCGGCGACGCCCGTCCTTTCCAACGGCGGCACCGGGCGCGGCCTGCCCATCTCCTGCTATCTCAACTCGGTCTCCGACAGTCTCGAGGGCATTGTCGGCACCTGGAACGAGAATGTCTGGCTGGCCGCGCGCGGCGGCGGCATCGGCACTTATTGGGGCAATGTCCGCGGCATCGGCGAGGCGGTCGGCCTCAACGGCAAGACGTCGGGCATCATCCCCTTCGTGCGGGTCATGGATTCGCTGACGCTGGCGATCAGCCAGGGCTCGCTGCGCCGCGGCTCGGCCGCCTGCTATCTCGACATCTCGCATCCCGAGATCGAGGAGTTCCTCGAGATCCGCAAGCCGTCGGGCGACTTCAACCGCAAGGCGCTGAACCTCCACCACGGCGTCCTCGTCACCGACGCCTTCATGGAAGCGGTGCGCGACGGCCGCGAATGGCTGCTGCAAAGCCCCAAGGACGGCTCCGAGCGCGGCAGCGTCGACGCCCGCTCCTTGTTCCAGAAGCTGGTCGAAACCCGGCTCGCGACCGGCGAGCCCTACATCATCTTCATCGACAAGGTGAACCGGTCGATGCCCAAGCATCACCGCGATTTGGGCCTCAAGGTCACCACCTCGAACCTGTGCTCGGAGATCACGCTGCCGACCGGGACCGACCATCTCGGCGCCGAGCGCACCGCGGTCTGCTGCCTCTCCTCGCTCAACCTCGAAACCTGGGACGAGTGGAATGGCGACAAGATGTTCGTCGAGGACGTGATGCGCTTCCTCGACAACGTCCTGCAGGATTATATCGACCGCGCCCCCGACGAGATGGCCCGCGCCCGCTATTCGGCCGAGCGCGAGCGCAGCGTCGGCTTGGGCGTGATGGGCTTCCACTCCTTCCTCCAGGCGCGCTCCATCCCCTTCGAGGGCGCGATGGCGAAATCGTGGAACATGCGCATGTTCAAGCACATCCACGCCCAGGCCGCCGAAGCGAGCCTGATGCTGGCCAATGAGCGCGGGCCCTGCCCCGACGCGGCCGACATGGGCGTGATGGAGCGCTTCAGCTGCAAGATGGCGATCGCGCCGACCGCGAGCATCTCGATCATTTGCGGCGGCACCAGCGCCTGCATCGAGCCGATCCCGGCAAACATCTACACCCACAAGACGCTGTCGGGCTCGATCTCGATCCGCAACCCGCATCTCGAGCGGCTGCTGATCGCCAAATCGAAGAACTCGGAAGCGGTCTGGTCGACGATCCTCGAGCAGGGCGGCTCGGTCCAGCATCTCGATTTCCTCACCCCCGAGGAAAAGGACGTGTTCAAGACCAGCTTCGAGATCGACCAGCGCTGGCTGATCGAGCTCGCCGCCGACCGCACGCCGTTCATCGACCAGGCGACGTCCTTAAACCTGTTCATCCCGGCCGACGTCGACAAATGGGACCTCCTGATGCTCCATTATCGCGCCTGGGAGCTCGGCATCAAATCGCTTTATTATCTGCGCTCCAAGTCGGTCCAGCGCGCCGGCTTCGCCGGCGGCGTCGAGGCCGACAACACGCCCGATCTGCGCGAGATCGCGCTGCAATCGACCGATTATGACGAGTGCCTGGCGTGCCAGTGAGCTTTTAGTCCCTCTCCCATTTTGGGGAGTGGGGTGAAGACTGCCCCCGGCGGTCTTCAGATTTCGTGGGGTGAAATCGGCCCCACGCTGGAGGGACCCGCCGCGAAGCGGTGGGAGGGTGAGGGAATTGAGCATGCACATCGTCGACACGACCAAATTCGTCATCGGCATCGCCTTCTTCCTGATCGGCCTGGTCATGCTGGTGCGGGCGAAGGGCACGCGCGGCTTCAACCAGAGCCGGCAGGCGGGCGCGATCCTCCTGGTCGGCGCAGCCATCTTCGTCGCCATCGGCTTCGGCCTCGACTTCAAGAGCCTGTTCCAATGATGCTCGCCCGCCCGCGCGCGCTGCTCATGCTCGTCGCCCTCGCGGCGCTCGCCGCCTGCGCGCGGCAGATACCGGCGGCGGTCGCGGCGGGCGCGCCCGGCTTTTTCCGCGGCCTGTGGGACGGCTTCATCTTCCCCTGGGCCTGGCTGGTCTCTTTGTTCGTTCCCGAAGTCTCGATCTACGCGGTGCCGAACAATGGCGGCTGGTACAATTTCGGCTATTTTCTCGGCGTGGTCGTGTTCGGCGTCGGCGCCCGCAAGACCCGCATCGTCTACCGCGGCGCGCGCACCCGCCGCCGCGCCGTCGTCGACGCCAGGGTGATCAGGGACGAGGAGGAATGAGCGCGCGCTATCGCTTCCGGCTCAAGCCCTGGTACGGCCTTCTGGTCGTCACCTGGATCCTGCTGACTCTGCCAGTGGCCGGGTTCGTCATCATCTTGGGCGAGGCCGCGGCGGACGCGCCGCCCAGGCTGGCCTACTTTCTCGACATGATCGGCCGCAGCTTCGCGCTGATGCGGCCGGACCCGCTGTCGATCGCCCTCTCGGCCTGGCTGTGGCTGCCCGTTCTCACGGCGCCCTTCGGCCTTTTTGCACGAATTGATCAGGAGTAACCCAAATGCCGCTTCTCGAATCCCGCGCCCAGTACAAGCCCTTCGAATATCCCTGGGCCTATGATTTCTGGAAGCGCCAGCAGCAGATCCACTGGATGCCGGAGGAGGTGCCCTTGGGCGAGGATTGCCGCGACTGGGCGCAGAAGCTGACCGAGCACGAGCGCAACCTGCTCACCCAGATCTTCCGCTTCTTCACCCAGGCCGACATCGAGGTGCAGGATTGCTACCACGACAAATATGGCCGCGTGTTCAAGCCCGTCGAGATCAAGATGATGCTGACCAGCTTCTCCAACATGGAGACGGTCCACATCGCCGCCTACAGCCACCTCTTAGACACGATCGGCATGCCCGAGAGCGAATATGGCATGTTCCTTCAATATAAGGAGATGAAGGACAAGCACGATTACCTCGCCACGTTCGGCGTCGACACGGACGAGGACATCGCCAAGACGCTCGCCATGTTCGGCGGCTTCACCGAGGGGCTGCAGCTCTTCGCCAGCTTCGCCATGCTGATGAACTTCCCGCGCTTCAACAAGATGAAGGGCATGGGCCAGATCGTCTCCTGGTCGGTGCGCGACGAGAGCCTCCATTGCGAGGGCATCACCCGCCTGTTCCACGCCTTCGTCAAGGAGCGGGACTGCATGACCAAGGCGGTCCGCGACGACATTCTCGACGTCTGCCAGAAGACCGTCCGCCTCGAGGACGCCTTCATCGACCTCGCCTTCGAGCAGGGCCCGGTCCCCGGCATGACCCCCAAGGAGATCAAGAAATACATCCGCTACATCGCCGACTGGCGGCTGGGCCAATTGGGCTTCCAGCCGATCTACATGATCGACGAACACCCCCTCCCCTGGCTGGCGCCTTTGCTGAACGGCGTCGAGCACGCCAATTTCTTCGAGCAGAGGGCGACGGAATATTCCAAGGCCGCGACGCGCGGCAATTGGGGCGAGGTGTGGGACAATTTCGACAAGAGGCAGAACGCCAAGGCGGCGAACGACGTGCCGGAGGTCGAGGGCGGGGACGATATGTTCTCTCGGGCGGGAGTAGCAGCGGAGTAGAATCGGGAATCAGGGCGAGGCTCTAGACAGCGTAGCCTGCCGGGCGCAGGTTACGCTCATGGCGGAGAAAATGACTAAGCCCGAGGAATTAATTGAAGCCTATGAGGCGTTACGTCCTCAATACGAGGCGCTCACCTCTAGCTTGGATACCTTGCTACGCACCTTGCTGGGGAACGCTTCGATAGAGTACTTTTCTGTAGAGCCACGCACCAAGGAGATGGACAGTTTTAGTGGAAAAGTTAGGAGAGAAGAAAAAAAAGGAAAGTACAAAAAACTAGCTGATGTCACTGATTTATCAGGCGTAAGGATAATAGCCTATCTTCAGGAAGAGTGCGACAGGATATCACAACTAATAGAAGACAATTTTTCTATAGATGAGGAAAACTCTGCTAGAAAAGAAGATGAATTGGATCCAGACAAGTTTGGCTACCTATCTACTCATTATGTGATTTCTCTAACAGATAATCGGACTAGCCTCCCGGAGTTTTCTAGATACTCTGGGATGAAAGCCGAGCTTCAGATAAGGACTCTCCTTCAGCATACATGGGCTGCCATTGATTGGAGGTTCAGATACAAAGGGGAACGTGAGGCACCCAAGCCTTTGAGAAGAAGACTCTTTCGCATCAGCGCGTTGCTCGAGGCAGCCGACAACGAATTCTCAGGCGTCAAAGTTGAAATAGATTCGCTACGACAACAGTATTCAGAGGAAATCGTCCGAGGCGAGCTTGGAATAGCAATCAATAGTGAGTCGGTCCGGTCGTATGCAGAGGAGAGCTCATCTTGGCGGGTGATTGTTGGAGCTGGCAGAAAGGCCGGAATTAAAGTCCCATCTGGTGATCCAGGAGGAATGTTTAAGAATTTCATAGGGACAGCAAACATACTTGGCATAGATGATCTAGCAAAGCTCGATGCTATGCTCAGGCAGCACGCGGGCGACAGCGAGCGGTTTTTTTCTGAAATTGCTCCCATAATTTCTGAAAGGCGGGCGGGAGTTCCTGCTTATCTTTATGATACGGGTATCGTAAGATATTTTCTTTTTAGTATTGCTTCTGCCGCCCACCGAAAGCAGATTTCTGCGGATTTTCCATGGGCTGATGGACTTGAGGAGGCACTTAGTAGCGTGCCCAAACCGAAAAAGGCGTGACGAATTTCGGGGACACAATACCTATCTCGTCGCAGAATGCTGAGTGCCGGCGCACGGCGCCTCCGGCATCGGTTCTTTCTCGATAAATCGCACCCCCGCCGCCTCGAAGGCCCGGCGCAGGTCCGCGATTAGCTCGGGCCGGACATCGCGTTGCTCTTTCTCGAAGCGCAGGATCGTGCGGTAGCTCAGGCCCGCGGCGCTGGCCGCCTCGTGCAGCGACCATAGCAGCGCCGCGCGCGCCATCCGCGATTGGGCGGGCACAAGCGAGTGACCGTCCAGACCGATTTCCCCTTGATCCGCTGTTTCGCGGTCACAAGAAGTGACCGTGAAGACTTGGTGCCAGCTCCCTAGCGCGGCGGCGGCGCTCGAAACGGGGGTGGAGCGACCGCGCCGGCATCGGGACCATGATCGAGGAAGCGGATGCCCGCCGCTTCGTAGGCGCGGCGGATGGCCCCGATTTTGTCCGGCAGAATGTCCCGCTGGTCATTTTCCAGGCGCAGGATGGTGCGGCGGCTCACGCCCGCAGCCGAGGCGGTTTCGTCAAGCGACCATATCAGCGCCGCCCGCGCCATCCGGCACTGCGCCGGCGAAAGTCCGTCAGCGGGCAAAAAAGCCGCCTTGACAAGTGGCTGCATGGTCACTAGCAGTGACCGCGAAGAAGGAAGCTTCCAGCATGGCTGCCGGGAGGCATAACCTGTCGCGCCGGGCGGTACTAGGCGTGGGTTCGGACGAACGCGCTGGGCAATCGCGATTCCGTCGTTCCACGCGATTCAATCGGCGTCGGCGGCCGAGCTGGCTAGGATGAGGCATGGACATGCGCGAAGCGAAATGGGTGCGCATCATGGCCGATTATTGCGCGGAGCCGCTCTGGGGGCCCGACGGCACGATGCAGTATCTGGACGAATTGCCTGTCAGCCCCGAGTTGCGCGCGCGGCTGGCGGCCTGGGAAAAATGGTTCGATCTCGACAGCCTCGACAATCCGGCCTTCGACAGGGCGGCGTTCAGCGAAGCCGGCTGGCGCTTGCGCGCGACGTCAAGGCGCAGCTGCCGGACTGGACGATTATCTATTTCGATGATGCCGCGGCGGACGGGAACCCGCCGGGAGCGCTGCGCGAGAGCTTCGAATATGAGGTCGGGTCCTAAACTGGCGGGAAGACGCCGCCCTTTTCGGCGAATCGCACTCCCGCCGCCTCAAAGGCGCGGCGGAGGGCGGCGACCAAATCCGGCTGGATGTCGCGGTGATCATTCTCGAAGCGCAGGATCGTGCGGCGGCTGAGGCCGGAGGCAGCGCCCGCCTGCTCCAGCGACCATTGCAAAGCCGCCCGCGCCATCCGCGACTGCCCAGGCGTGAGAACAGGACTTTCCAGAACAACCCCCTTGACTGGATTCCCGTCGGTCCCTAAAAGGGACCGTAAGGAAGGAGCTTCCAGCATGGCTGTCGGGAGGCATAACCTGTCGCGCCGGGCGGTGCTAGGCGTGGTTGCGGGGGCGTGCGCTTCGCATTCCTTCGCCGCCAGGGGACAGTTGCTCGCAACTGTCCCCGTTCCCGCCGCCGCCGCCGCCGCCGAGCGCTGGACCCGCGCTCTCGCCGCCTATCGCAGGGCCGAGGCGCGGCTGGCCGCCTTTCGCCGCGCCGAGGCCCTGCTGCCGCCGGCGGCGCGCGCCTTCCCCGCCTGCGCGCCGCTGGAGGAGCGCTTCAACCTCCTCGAATGCGCCCGTCTCGCCGCGTTGCGCCGCCTGCTCCGCGTCCCGGCGCCGGACCTCACCGCGTTCGGGCTCAAGCTCGAGCTTATGGTCGACGACCGGGCATGGGAGCTGACCGGCGCAAATCTCTTTCTCGACGGCGTCAAGGAGGACGCGCGGAGACTTTGCGGTGAAGGTTGATTATGCCTGCAACGAATGCGGCGGCAACACCGTGACACGCGATGCCTGGGCTGAGTGGAATGCCAAGGAGCAGGATTGGGTCCTCGGCGCCGTCTACGATTACGCTTTCTGTCACGATTGCCAGCAGGAGACGCACCTCGAAGAGGTCGAACTGGCGGAGCAGGCGGGCCCGGGCCCCGCCTGACAGTCCATGCCTCCGCGCGCGCCTATTCCGCGATGGCAAGCGGGACCGCAGCGCGCGGCCGCCGGGCGGCGAGCCGGCCCTCGGCGATCAGGACGAGCCGATCGCGCACCGAACCGAGATCGTAGTAGAAGCCCTGCCAGCCGGCCCGCCGCGCCGTCTCGCTGAGCGGGGGGCGCTCCAGGAAGAGCGCCGCCGTCTGCAGGTCGGCCGACAGATAGTGGATCGAAAATCGCCCGAGCTTTGGCGCCACCAACACCAGGAACAGCGGAAAATAGATGCCCGCGTCCATCCGCTGCTTCTGCGGACCCCAGGCCGCCCCAAGCAGGAGCCTTGGCGGCGTGCTGCCGTCGGCGCTTGTCGACGCCTTCACCTGCCCGAGATAGCCGCAGAAATCGCAGATGATGTCGGCGCATTTGAAATTGGCCCTGAGTGGCACGAGCGTGCGCTGCTGCTTGCAGCGGGGGCAGGCGCAATATTGCACGACGAGCCGTTCCCGAGCGCCCCCAATTCCTGCTTCGCCGTCGCCATCGGCCTCGCTCTCCAAGCCCGATCCTAGAGGGACGCCCGGATCAAAGAGCCGTCGAACAACGCAAGTTTCGGCAGACGATTCCGCGATTATGCGCAGGTCGATTCAGCACGATGCCCGCTGTGCTATGTCCCCACCCGCCTGCCCCAACCCGGCGCGGGGATTCGGGGAGAGCAAGACATGCGCCACACCCTCATCACGGCCACCACCCTGCTGGCGCTCGCCGGCTGCGGCGACCGCGCGGCGCCCGAGGCGAACCGCGCCGACAAGGGCGGCACCGCGCAAGCCCCCATGACCTCCGCCGACGGCCGCAGCGAAGTGCGCGCCGACGCCGATTTCTCCGGGCTCCCGGAGGGCATCCCCGCTTATCCGCGCGTCGCCGGCGCCGGCGCCGTCCAGATCGGCGGCGCTTCGGAGGAAGGCGAGATGCGGGTCATGGCGTTCAGGACCGCCGATCCGCCCGCCACGGTCATCGCCTTCTACGCCGAGGCCGCCACCCGCGCCGGCTTTCGCGAGGCCCAGCGCGCCCGCTCGGGCCCTAGCGAGGTCCTCGGCCTCGAACGCGCCAATGGCGACGTCATGAATGTCACCGCCACCGCGGCGGCGGGCGCCACCAGCGTCCAGCTCATGACCGGCCGCGGCCGGCCGCGCCGCTGACCCGCGATATCTCCTCCGTTTCGGAGACGATTTCCGCCGTTTTCCTTTTTCCTACAGCCTATCGGATGGGATAAATGGCGCGCTCCTTTTTTTTGCAGGAGCGTTTCCGATGCCCGACACATTCGATCCGTCCCGGGGCGCTGCCGCCGCCCGGACCCCGCTTACCGACCGCCTCGATGAAGCCGCGTCGCCGGCCGGAGCCCCGGGCGAGGAGGCTCTCGCCCCTGGGAGACCGCGCCGGCGCCCGAGGACGAGCCCCTTCCCTGGGACCGCGACCCCGCGCCCGAAGACCCCGGCGCGCCCCGCCAGCGCCACGACGCCTTCACCGACGCGCGCAAATCCGTGCTCCTGCGCGCGCTGGTCAAGACCGGCTGCATTCTCGACGCCTGCCGCCTCACCGGCGTCGCGCCGCGCACCCTTTATCGCCATCAGGAGCGCGATCCGGCCTTCGCCGAAAATTGCCGGGTCGCGATCCGGATGAGCGCGACGCCGGTCGAGATCAGCGCCTGGCAGCGCGCGATCGAGGGCGTCGAGCAGGAATTCGCCTGCGGCGGCCAGGTCCATGTCCGGCGGCGCTACGATTCCAGCCTGCTGCGCCTCCTCCTTCAAGGCTCGAACCCGCGCAAATACGGCGCCCGCCCCGGCTTCAAGCGCAAGCATCTGCTGAAGCACGAGCGCAAGCGGATCGAGCGCGAGGTGCGCGCCGAGCATGCGGAGCGGCTCAAGGGACGCCCGATCGACGAGGTGACCCAATCCATCATTCGCAAGGTCGAGGCGATCAAGCGCCACAAGGAGCCGGCGCGGCTGGCCGCCGGCTGGACGAAGAGCGTGGACGGCCATTGGGTGCCGCCCGGCTTTGCCTGGGCCGGCCTGCCGGAGGACGCGCCGCCGCCCGCCGAACCCGGCCCGGCGGCGGACGGCGCCGAAGCGGGCGAAGACACCCCCCGCGATTCCATGTGACTCTCGTGCCGGTCGTGCCACTCGTGCCACTCGCGCGCCGCCCCGCGCGGTTCCTGTTCCGCAGGCGCCGCCATTCATGGTATGGAGCCGAACAGCGCAAGATCGGGGGGCGTCATGGGCATCAAGCCGGAAGATGTTCGCAAGCATCTGGAAGCGAAGCAGGGCCGCGCCGGCGCACCGGCGGCGGCCGCCGCCCGGGCGGCGCCGATGGAAGCGGGCGCGGCGGCGGTCGAGCCCGCCAGGGAAAGCGCGATTCTCGAAAGCATTTCGGCGAGCTATTTCCTGCTTCGCCGCGGCCTCGCCGTGCTTGCTTTCGCCTTCCCGATCCTGTTGTGGCTGGGGGCGGGGCCCGATCATGTCCAGGCCTCGATCAGCGCTTATTATCATTTTCACGCCGGCGGCGCGCCCCAGCCCGGCGCCGGGACGATGCGCGACGTCTTCGTCGGCGTCCTGTGGGCGGTCGGCGCCTTCCTTTTCTTCTACAAGGGCTATTCGTCGCGCGAGGATTGGGCGCTGAACGCCGCCGGGATCGCGGCGTTGCTGATCGCCCTGCTGCCGATGGACTGGCCGCCCAACCCCGCCGCGCAGCCGACGCTGACCGGGATCGTCCATCAAACCGCCGCGGTCCTCTTTTTCCTGTCGATCGCTTTTGTCTGCCTGTTCTGCTCCGGCGATACGCTCGAGCTGGTCACGGATCAGACGCGGCGGCGCCGGTTCAAGGCCGTTTATACCGTGCTCGGCACGCTGATGATCGTGATCCCGCTGACGGTGGTTGCGCTTCACTTCCTGATGCCCGGCCCGGCCGATCGCAGCCCCGTCGTGCTGCTGATCGAGGTCGGCGGTATCTACGTCTTTTCCGCCTTCTGGCTGGTCAAGAGCCGGGAGATCGCCATCATCGAGCGGCCCTGAAAGCAGCGCGGCGGGCGCCGTCCGCGCGGTCAGCGCCGCGCGCTCGGCCGTCTTTGGCGGGCGGGCGGCGGCGCGCGGCGGATATGGATTTTCATCGCCTCGCCTCACCGATCCGGCATGGGTGCCGGGGCGCGCCGATGGTCCGGGCGCGGCTTTCTGTAACGCGCGGCGCTTGCCGTCCGCGCCTCCACCCTCGCCGCCCGCGGCGGTCAGGACCATTCCGGCTGGCCGCCGGGCTCGTAAACATGCCGGTCATAGCCGAATTCGCGATAGGGCAAGTGGGCTGCGATGGGGACCGGGACGACGCCGCGATCGTCGCGGACGAAGATGGCGCGCAGCCTGTCAAGCAAGCTGCGCGGCGGCGGAAAGGTGACCAGGGCGACGGCGTGCCTGGTGCCGACCGCCGTGCCGCCGGGCGGGAGATCGGGCACCAGATCCTCCGCGACCTCGTAGCGCCGGCAGTCGATCCCGGCCGCGCGATAGGCTTGCGCGAAGGCGGCATCGCCGGCGCGCGCCGCCCCGAACGTCGCCGCCTTCACGATCGCCGCCGGCCAGGTCCGGCGAGCGCTCAGGGCGGCAAGATTGGCGAGCGCCCCGCCTTTGCTGTGGCCGGTGCAATAGAGGCGCGGCGCCGCGTCCGTGCCGCGCAGGCGGTCGACCTCGGCGGCGACCCTTCCCCACAGCTCGTCGAGCGAGCGGGCGAAGCCGGGATGGACCTGCCCCGGCAGCGCCGGCCGCGCGCCCGCTGGAGCGTCGGCCCGCATCAGCGCGTGAAGGTCGTTCCCCACATCCCCGATGATGGCCGGCCATTGGATGAATTCGGGGACGACGATCCGCGTGCCGTCCGGGCTGAGGTCGAGCGGTGGCAGCGTGCCCCGAAAGGCGATGACGATGCCTTCGGCGAAGCGCCCGACGAGCGCGAAGTCGATCGGCGGCGCGTCGATCTCGAGCGGCGGCGCCAGCCAGCGCGGCGGCGCGCTGCTGTAGGCCGTAGACCGGGGATGATAGGCGTGGACCGAAGCATAGAGCAGATGGCGGCTGAGGCAGGTCTGGTCGGGCATCGCGCTGTCCCCCACCACGTCTTTCTACGCTCCAGCCGCCGCCATTGCCAGCCAGGCCGCCGCTTGCTCGACTCCGCGCCCCTGGTCGCGCCCCGCTCGGCGCATCAGGCCCGCCGCCCTCAGCGCATCTTCGATGACCGCCTGGACGCCCTGCGCCGGCTCCGGCGGCGACGCGGGGCGCGCCCGCCGGGCGCCGGACGCGGCGGCGCGGCGCTCGGCGACCGCCGGCCCGATCCCGAAAAAGGCCGCGATGCGGTCGGTGGAGCTCAGCCCGACGTCGAGCATATGCGCGCCCGCTTCGCCCGATTCGCCGGCGCCGGTGCCGGGATCGAGCGGGATGCCGTGGGCCATGCCGGTGATCACATATTGCTCGATCAGCGCGCGGCCGCCGGCGCCGGTCCAGGTCCGGCGCGGATAGCCGCCGACCCGGTCCTCGCGGTCCGGCCGCGGCGCGAGGCCGTGGACGTGCGCCCATTGCAGGACGATGGCGTCGCCATTGCCGGGCGCGACGATCGTGTCGGCGCTGCCGTGCCAGACCTGGATGCGCGGCCACGGCCCCCGGTGCGGCGAGGCCCGGCGGACTCGGGCGCCAAGCTCGGCGGCGTCGTCGCGGGCGCGGCCGCCCATGCAGTCGAACGCCTGCGCCGCGCCCGACGCGCAGCCATAAGCGACGCCGGCGATGATCGCGCCGGCGGCGAAGAGCTCGGGATAGCAAGCGAGCATGACGCCGGCCATCGCCCCGCCCGCCGACAGGCCGGTGACGAAGACTTGGCCGGCGTCGATCGCATACGCCTTCTTCATCGCCGCGATCATATTGGCGATCGACGCCGCCTCGCCCATGCCGCGCTGGCTGTCGCCGACCGCGAACCAGTTGAAGCAGAGCATCGGATTATTGGCTCTGCTCTGCTCGGGGAAGAGCAGGATGAAGCCGTGCCTGTCGGCGAGCCGCGACCAGCCCGCGCCCTGGTCGTAGACCGCCGCATCCTGCGTGCAGCCGTGCAACACCACGACGAGAGGCGCGGGCCCCTCGAGCCCGGCCGGCACGTAGACCCGCGCGGTCAGATTCCCGGGATTGTCGCGGATCGGCGGCAGGCCGGCGAGCCGGGCGCCGGCGGCCGCGGCGGGCGCGAAGGCGCTGACGCCCGTGCCGCTTGGGCGGATCCGCATTCCCGGTCGAATCGCTGGCATATGTCGGCCCTCCCCGCTGGCGCGCAGCCCGGGATGGGCGGCACCCCGCATCAACGGGGATCATATGTAATTGTTGCAGCGCAACATAATAAGGGGCGGGCGGGCCAGTCAGTGTTGCGGCAGCCGCCAGGTTACCGTCGAAATCATCCGCACGTCGACGGGTCGGCCCGCCGCGTCGAGCCCGGCCTGGAAGCGGCCGCGGGCCAGGATCACGCGGCAGGTCGTGGCGTCGATATCGCTGTTGCCACTCGTCGCCACAATCGTGCATTCGGTCGCGCGGCCCGCCGCGCTCACCGCCAGCCGCACGATCACCCGGCCCTGCGTCGCGGTGCGCAGCGCGGAGCGCGGATAATCGTCGGATGTGAGCCCGTGAAAGTTGGTGGTGGCGGCAGGCCGCTGCAGCGCCGCCATTGCGGCCTCGTCAATTCCCCATTGGCGCGCGACCTCCGTCATGCACTCGCGGTGCGCGGCGGCGGCGGCGCGCGCGCCGGCCAGCGGAATCCGGGCCCGAAGCACGTCGCCGTCCTTCAGCTGAAGCTCGCCGGCCTCGGCCAGGGCGTCCCTGAAATCGCGGGACAGGCCGGAAATGGCCAGCACCCGGCGGTTGCCCCGGTCTTCGAGCTGGGACGTCGTTTGGAAAGACCTGCCGCCAGGTGCGAGCAGGATGGTGGAGACGCGCCTCGGCAGCGACGTCGAGCCCTGCTGGATCAGGAGGATCTGGGCATTTTCGCCGCCGGGGACGGTGAGGATCGCGGTCGCATAGGACCGGCCCGGACCGGGAAGGCGGATCATGCTGCAATAATGATGGCCCCAATCGACCTGCCAGGCAGGCGGCGGGCGCCGGGCCGGGGCGCCGGCGCGCTGCTGGGCAAGAGCCGCGCCGGCAAGGGCCGGAAGCAGCATCGCGGCGAGAGCGGCCCTTGGCCCGTGCATCCCAGTCTCCGTCGCGGCGGCGCGCGCCCGCGCGTCACGCCCCCCCATCACCGCCCTCGAACCCGGCGGAACGCGGCAGGTTCCATCGGCGTCACGGGGACGCTTGTGCCGCCCGTGTCTTTGCGCGCATCATCGCCGCCGCACCGGCTGGGGAGAAGGCGCCATGTCGCAAGAAAATACCGATCTGATCCGCGCCATTTACGACGCCTTCGCGGCCGGCGACATGGCCGGCGTGCTCGGCCGCATGAGCCCGGACATCGTCTGGAACGAGGCCGAGAATTTTCCTTATGCGGACGGCAATCCCTATGTCGGGCCCGACGCGATCCTTGCCGGCGTGTTCACCCGGATCGGGGCGGAATGGGACATGTTCGCGGCGGTGCCGGAGGAGATTGTCGACGGCGGCGACACCGTCGTCGCGCTCGGCCGCTATCATGGCACCTGCAAGGCGACCGGCAGGACGCTCGATGCCCAGCTCGCCCATGTCTGGCGGGTCGCCGGCGGCAAGGCTGTCCGCTTTCAGCAATATACCGACACGCTCCAGGCCGCCCGGGTCACCGGCGCGGCGGGTTCAATCTAGAACGGCCATGTCAGCCGCACCATGACCCGGTTGCTGACCGCGCCGCGGTCGAGCTCGACCGCTTCGACATGGACGTCGCCCCGCACATCGTCGGCGATGCCGATCTCGGCGATCAGCGGGCGGGTGGCGAAGATCCGCGCCCATCGAGCCATCGGATAATCGCCGCTCTGCCGTCGCCGGCCGCAGACGACGATTTCGTCCGGCCCGCCGGCGCCGCCGGCGCAGGCGGGGTTTCCGGCCGCCGCGTCGGCCGGCCGGTAGCGGGCGAGGTCGAAATCCACGGCCAGCGGCCCCGCCGGCGGCGGCGCGGCGGCCTGGACAAGGATCAGCAACGCCAGCGACATGGCAGCTCCATCGGACCATTACGATCATCGCGGCGCATGCGGGCCAAAGTAAGGCGGGCTTTTGCGCGATGAGACGCGCGCGGACTCATGGAACCTAATCCGCGTCCCGGCTTTATGCTGGGTGGATGCTGGGAGGTCTCCCGGCCTTCCGGAGCGCCCGGGCCATGCCCGGGCGCTCCGTTCGTGACCAAAACGAGGGGATTTCGATATGAAGAGACTGGCGACAGCTCTTGCGGTGACCAGCCTGCTTGCGCTTGGCGCGTGCAACCGGACGCCTGCCGAGAACAAGGCGGACAATGTCCGCGAAGCCACCGAGAATCAGGCCGAGGCGATCGACAACCAGGCTGAGGCCACTCGCGACGCGGCCGACAATCAGGCCACGGCCACCGAGAACCGGGCCGACGCCGTTCGCGACGCCGGCGAGAATCGCGCCGACGCGATCGAGTCCAACGACGCTCACTGAGCTTAGGGCCTCCGGCTTCCTATTCGGGCGCCCCTTCGCGGGCGCCCGATCTTTTTTGGCCGGGCTGTGCCGCTGTCTTCCGGCTGCGACCGATCCGGCCGATCGGCGGCTTGGTTCTGCTCGCCAACTGGCCGTTCGATCCTGCCGACCAACCGCCGGCTCGAGGCAATCCCGCCCGACGCGCCCGCGCCCGACACCCGCCGCCCTGCTCGTCCGCTGGGCCGGCTCTAAGCGAAGCGCTTCCCTGAATGCATCCGATGAGCTAGAACAGACGGCGAACATCACCGGGATCCTGCCATGGCCGCACCAGCTTTCATTCCGCCCGATTATCGGCATTATGAGAAGCAGGCCGTGCCCTGCGAAGGGCTTCGCGCGGCGGGAGGCGACCTCAAGTTCTACCATCTGGAGAAATCCGGCGAGCCCGTGCCGGACGCGATCGCCGTTTCGGCCCGCAATTTCCTGGCGCGTGAGGGCCTGGTGGCGGGCCTCGCCGATGGCGAGGGCGGCTTGGATTGCGGGTTCGTCATCCTCCACCGCTGCGGCGCGGACTTCTATTTTCTGCTGATGACGGTCTGGCGCGGCGCCAACGAGGCGTGGGAAGCGGTCTGGCATCGCGACGCGGGCATGGCCGATTTCGCGCGCTTCGAGCCCGCTTATCCGGGCGCGGCGATGCTGCGGCCCACCTTCTGCGTCTGGGAATTGGGCGTGGTCGCGCACGAATCCGCCGCCTGGAGCCGCTATCTCGCCTCGCCCCGCGCCGATGCCGACCTCGCCCGCTGGCGGGACGACCTCTTTGCCGGAACGGTCTGACTTGGCTCTCCGAAAGTATAGTTAATAGACTTTTAACTATACTTTCGCAGCGCGGGCATAAAGAGGAAATCATGGTAAACTAAATACTTCACGGAACCGGCAGCATAGTTGACTGTTTCTTACTTGCTTCAGATCAAGTTTTTGCACCGCCAGCCAGCGGGCGATCGACGAAGCGGTTCGTAGCGTGAAGGAGAGCGGCTATGATGATCGGGCGCCAATCCAGGCTGCGGGTGCCTTTCCCCAAGCGTCCGGTCGATCTCGAACGCCGGGAGGAAACCCGCATCCATACCGTCATGCGCGTCGCCCTGGTGCAGCGCGACCATGATGTCGGGCTTTGGCGGGTGCGCAACATCTCCGACAGCGGCATGATGCTGATGACGCAGGTGCCCGTCGTCCCGGGCGAGCGGCTGACGATCGGCCTTTCGGAGACGATCGCGGTCGCGGGCCGCGCGGTCTGGTGGGACGGCGAGCATTGCGGGATCGTCTTCGACCGGCCGCTCGACTGCGCGGCCCTGCTCGAGGCGCTGGTCGCCGAGCACAAGGCGCCGCTTTACCGGCCGCCGCGCCTGCCCGTCGCAAGCCGCGCCATCGCTTATTGCGACAAGGGTCTGCACACGGTGCGGCTGTCCAATCTTTCCCAGCGCGGCGCCGGCTTCGCCCATGACGGCTGCTTTCGCGCCGGCATGGCGGTCAAGCTCCATTTCGATACCGGCGAGGAGCATCGTGGGGTGGTCCGCTGGTCGCAGGACGGCCGCGCCGGCCTCTATCTGGTCGAGCCGATCGCCTGTGCCCGCCTCGAAAGCGCCGCCCGGCTCTGAGCCGCCGCGCGCCGCCTATCGCGGCCGCTGGATGGCAAGGCGCGCCAGCACCGTGCCGCCGCAACGCACCTCGACTCGCGTATAGGCCGGATCGTCGGGCATGCTGACGCTGTTCGACACCCAGGTCCTGGACCCGTCCAGGGACCGCATGTCGTCGGAAGGCAAGTCGTCGCTCGACTCGACGACTATCAGCGGCGGCCGCGTATGGAGACCCGATTGGCTAAAGCTGACGGCGCGGCCCTCGGGGTCGGGCTCGACCTCCCCCTCGATGCTGAGCTCGGGTCCCGTTCCCGGATTGAGCGGAGCTTGGACGATGGCCCGCCAATTGCGCGTGCGATTGGGACAGGGCCGGGCCGACGGGTCCGCGGCGGCGCCATTGCCGGCCGCCGAAGCGAGATTGCCCGGCGCGGCCTTGTTCACCGAATCCGCCGCGGCGGCATTGTTGGCGCCGCCGCCACCGCAGCCTGCTACGGCAAGAGCCGCGACGAGCGCGCCAAATAGTTTCGATCCATCCATGTATAGCCCCCTTCATACCCGGCCGCGACGACGAGGCGCGTGACATCGAGTCCTGAGCATTATTACGCCGATTTTGTGGACCTGTCGCCGCGTTTGGCGATTTCTCTCGCCAATAACGATCTAATTCTGTCGTTGCGCGCGGCTTTGCGCCTCCAGCGCTTCGGCGAGCCGGCTACGGCTGCGCGCCTGGACGCCGCCGATTCCCGCCACGGCAAGGCAGGCCAGAGCGAGCAGGCCCGCCACCGCGGCGGTGATGTAATAAGGCTCGCGCCGGGCGAGGTCGCCACTCCTGAGCAGATAATGCGGTCGCGCCACCCTGACGCCCCGCTGCTCGAGCGAACGCAGCGCCAGCGGCGGGAGGCCGTTCTCGATCAGATAGCCGGTCTGCTCGGGCAGGAAGGCCTGGATCGTCCGCAATTGCTCGCGGCCTTCGACATCGCGCTCGACGAACAGGCGCATCGGCGCGTCCCTGGCGACGCCGTCGGGGCGGAAGCCGACATAGTGGATCACGCGGGGGCGGGCGCCGCCGGTTTCGGAATAGTCGGTGCGGGCCTCGAGCGCGAGCTGGCCGCCGATGCGGACCTTGCCGGCGGGCGCCGGCCCGTCGCCGAGCCGGGCGCCGTCGAACGGCGTCGCCTGTTCCGAGCCGTCGGGCAGGCGCTGCGAAAGCAGGAAGGCTCCGCCAGCGACCAGAGCGGCGAGCATGCCGGCGATCGCCGCATTGCGCGCGCTGCGGCCCATCCGCCGCGCCTCGGCGGCTGGGCCCGAGCCTTCGCGCACCCGCGCGATCATGGCGCGGCGCCGGATGAACCAGAAAGCCGGCGCGGCGAGCAGGAAGCCGGCCACGAACGCCGTCCGCTCCGGATAATAGACGCCCCAATGCTCGAGTTGCCATACCGACAGCCAGCGGGACAGGCCGGCCTCGTAGATCACGCCCCAGGCCATGTAGCCGGCGACCATTGCAATCCACAGCCAGCTCAGCGCCAGCAAGGCCTTGCTCCTGCCTTCGTCCATATTTCCCCCGTCGCGGTGCCGTGCCACGGGTCAGCTTCGACCGCGTCCCGCGCGCCGTCAAGCCGAGGGCTAGAAGGCGTTTCGGTATTGCGCGTTGTCGACGAAGCCGAGCCTGGTGACGCCGGCGCCGTGGACCTGGGCGAGGATGTTGTCGACCTGCTCGTAGCGCGCCTCGCCGGCCGCGTTGAGGTGGAGCTCGGGGCGGGCCGGATCGGCCGCCAGCGCCGCCAGGCGCGCGGGCAGAGCGGCGGCGGGCAGGGTGACGCCGTCCCACGCCAGCGCGCCGTCGGCGGCGATGTCAAGCCGGTGAACCGGCGGCGGCGTGGTGACGACCCGCCCGGGCGGCGGCAGATCGAGCGGCACTTTGTGGGTGGCGGCGGGGATGATGATGATGAACATGATCAGCAGCACCAGCATCACGTCGACCAGAGGCGTGGTGTTGATCGCCACGATCGGGGCGAAATCGCCCTTGGGCGCGATGTAGCGGAAGCGGGAAGATTTCGGCCCGCCGGCCGGAGCGCGAACGGGGATCCGATCGGACATGGTCATCGCCTTTTCCTCCCTCTGATTGAATTCGAGCCCATCATTAGGCTTGCTAATGATTGTCGGGACCGAATTGTTAGGAACCTGTGGAAAACTCCGATTCTGCCTCCGGATGGACTGTGATAATATATCATTTCGTCGTTCCCGCCAAGCTCTATCCCGCCGGTGCGGCCGGCGTGGGCAGGGCGAGGCGCGCGGCCCTTACGCGCCCGGCGCGGCTATGCCATGGTCGGCCCGGGAGGATGTCGCATGGCGCCGATTCCGAATGCCGGGCCCAATCACAATGTGATCGCGCGGCCGACGGGCAAGGGCCGCTTTCAGGCCGAGATCGCGGTCAGAGGTGGCCATATCGTCGCCGACGAGCCGGTCGAGGCGGGCGGCGACGGTACCGGCCCCACGCCTTACGAGTTGCTCTCCGCCGCGCTCGCCGTCTGCACTGCGATGACGCTGAAGCTCTATGCCGAGCGCAAGGGCTGGACGCTGCCTCCCTTCTCGGTCGAGGCCGCGCACGCCATCGTCCCGGCGCGCGCCGATGGCACGCCGCCGCGCGACCGTTTCACGCGCCACATCGCCTTCGAAGGCCCGCTCGGGGCCGAGGAGCAGGCGAAATTGCTCGGTATCGCCGATAAATGCCCGGTCCACCGCACCCTGATGCGCGGCTTCGAGATCGTCACCGAGATCGGCGCGGGCGCCGCCGCGCTGCCGGCCGAGCCCGCCACACAGCACGAGCGCGACATGGAGGCGGCCTGTCGCGATTGACTTGGGCGCGGCCATGGCCGATTCCGTGAAGGGTCGTTGCGAGAGGAGAACGACTGATGAGGAAGCGGCTTTTGCTCGCGGCGGCTGCCGCCCTGACCTTCTCCGCCGCGCCCGCCGCCGCCTTCGGCCTGCGCACGCATCTCTATATCGCCGACCAGGTCTGGCAGGATCTCGCCGATTGCCGCGTGACCGTGCGCGGGCGCGAGTTCGCGGTTCCCGCCGAGGTTTGCCGCGCGATCCGCGGCCATCGCGGCGAATTCCTGGCCGGCGCGCTCGGTCCCGACATCTTCCCCGACGTGCTGGTCGGCCAGTCGATCGTCCATCCGGGCGTTGCCGGCGGTTGGCAGGCGAGCGACTGGCTGGGCCACCTGCTGCGCAATGCCCGGCGCGACGACGAGCTCGCCTTCGCCTGGGGCTATGCCATGCATTATGCGGGCGACGCCTTCGCCCACTCCTACGTCAACAATTATGCCGGCGGCACGTTCGAGATCGGCGCCGACCGCACCAAGGCGATCGAGCTGCGCCATTTCCGGCTCGAAAAATATATCGACCAGCATCTCGATTACAGTCTCGACCCGGCGATCCTTCGCGTGCCCGCCGCCTTCCTCTCCGCGCAGCTCATCCAATATGATTATGGCGCCGGCGGCGGGCCGCGAGTGGGCGATTTCTACGCCTCGGCCGCCGCGGATCCCGCCGCCTTCGTCCGCGCCGCGACGCGGCGGCTGCGCGCCGGCGGACCGGCGGCGCCGGTGATGACCATCCTGGCCATGCTCGACCTCGCCCGCGTGGCCGAGGCCCGGGCGCCGGGCCAGGAAGCCGCCGAACGCGCGCGCCTCGACGCCGCTCTGGCCGCAGCGCGGGCGGTGGAGCGGCGCTGGTCGCTGCCGGCGTCGGACACGATGACCTTCGACGCGCGCAGCCCGGGGCATGCCGGCCTCACCGGCGTTGCGCGCAGCGAGGTCCAGGCCGCCTATCGCGTCTATCTCGCCCAGGTCGAAGCCTGGCAGCAGGCGCGCGCCCTCACCGTCTTCACCGCGGCTTGGGCCCGCGATCTCGAAGTGGTCGCCCAGCGTTATATCGAGGCCTCGCTCGAATTCGGCATCGCCGCGGTGCAAAGCGGCGGCACTGCCCCGCCGCCGCTCGAGGAGCGCGCCGGCGCCACCGCCGCCTATCGCCGCTGGCTCGCCTGCTACGCGCCGGTGCTCGAAGGCCAGCCGGTCGCGGCGGGCGATCTCGTCTGCGCGCGGCTGCGCGCGATGCGCTCGGACCTCGCGCTGCGCCGCGCCGCCTTGCTGTCCTCGGTCGGCGCGCAGCCGCGCTCCTCTTATTTCCGCCTGCTCCAGCTCGACGAATATCTGGGCGGCCTCGTCGAGGATTTCGTTATCGGCCTGGTCGGGCTGCGCGACCGCAGCTTCGGCGAATTGCTCGAGGAGGGCCTTCAACCCGTGCCGGTCACGGCCGAGACGCTCAACGCGACCTTCGCCGCCGGCCCCAACGGCCAGCTCGCCTTCCGCTGCGCCGCCGACTGGATCGACGCCGATCTCGGCCTGCGCGCTCCGCTCGCCTCGGGCGCCGACAATGCCTGCGACAATGCGCCGCGGACGCGCGCCACGCTCGATCCCGCCCGCTTCGCGGCGCTCGACGACGCTCTGGTCCTCGCCCGCCTGGCCTTGCTCGACCAAGCCGGGCTGCGCCAGGTCGCGGCCCGGTTCGGCGGCGATCCGGCCGAGATGCGGGTGGGCGCGCAGCCGCGTTATTCCTTGCTGCTCGACAGCGTCCGCTCGCTCGACGGCAGCCACCAGTGGCGCGGCACCTCAATGCCATTCCCGCGCCGCGCCGCCTATCGGAGCGCCCCGCCCCCGCTCAGCGCGGGCTTCGCGTCCGGCGGCGCGGGGCCCGCCGGCTTCCCCTTCTACCAGACCGAAAGCTTGCGCCGGACCGCCTTTGCAGCCCTGTTCCGCCCGTTCGAAGGCGAGATCCTGCGCCGCCCCGAGATGCAGCCGCCGGCCTATCCTTTCCGCCCTTGCCCGGGCGACATGCTGCGCGGCCCGGACGCGGCGGGCGCATCGATCCCGATCTGCTGACGGCACGAAGCGCCGCCCCGCCGCGTTCTGGCGTTGGCATGCCCTCGACCGTCATCCGCGCCGCCCGCTACGACCCGGACCGCCGGGTGCTGGATATCCTGTTCACCACCGGCCGGCGCTATCTCTATCACGACGTCCCGCCCGAGGAGGCCGACCGCTTCCGCGCCGCCTTCAGCAAGGGCCGCCATTTCAACGCGCATATCCGCGACCATTACGACTTCACCGAGGTCGCCGGCGAAACCTAGACCGTAGATGAACCGCAGGTTGTACCGCGTTCACGCAACCTCCGGCCCCGCGCTTCGTTCTCTTATTATCCCCAGCCACCGAAGGATTTTGACATGCGTAAGCTGATCTTTGCCGCCGTGATGACGGCAACTGCCATGCCGTTGGCCATCGCCACGCCGGCCGCCGCCCAGGGCCGCAACGAGCGACGCGAACTGCGCGAGTGTAATCGCGAGCTGCGCAACGCCGACACGCGCCGCGAATATCGCCAGGAACGCCGCGAATGCGCCCGCGAGGTCGCCCAGGCCCGCAACCGCGACTGGCGCACCTACAACCGCTACGATTATAATCGGCCCCCGTCGGGCGGCGCTTATTATGCCGACGATTATTATCGGGACGGCCGCTATTATCGCGAGCGCCGCCTGAGCGCCAACGACCGCATCTATCGCGGCCGCGACGGCCGTTATTATTGCCGCCGCAACGACGGCACGACCGGCCTCATCATCGGCGCCGGCGTCGGCGCGCTGGTCGGCAATTCGATCGACAACGGCCGTTCGAGCGCGCTCGGCACCATTCTCGGCGCCGTCGCCGGCGGCGCCATCGGCCGCGAGATCGACCGCAGCGACAGCCGCCGCGACCTGCGCTGCCGCTAGGCGGATCGCCTGACTGCGAGAGGGGCGTCCCGGAAACGGGGCGCCTTTCTCGTTGGAGGCGGGCCTCTGCGATAAACCCCGGCTGAACGTCCGGGTCGCGCCCGGTTCATGCAACATCGCCTAGGCTTCGCCCGTTCATTCGGACGTTGGAATGGACTCGGAAAAAAGGGAGTATCCTATGCGATTCCTGATTCTCGCGGCGGCCATCGGCGCCGTCGCCATCCCCACCGCCGCCAATGCGCAATATGGCCGCGGCGGCTACGGCTACGGCTCTGGCTACAATAATCGCGAGGTCCGCCAGGAGCAGCGCGAATGCCGGCGTGAGCTGCGGCGGGCCGACAGCCGCCGCGAATATCGCCGCGAGCTGCGCGAGTGCCGGCGCGAAATCGCCGCGGCGCGGCGCGGCTATCGCGACCGCGACTACCGGCGCTATCGCTACGGCAACCGCTGGTAACCTCCAAGGGGCGGAGCCGTGCTCCGCCCCTTTTTGGGTCGCCGCGCCCGATCGGAGAGTCGATAGCGGTTGACTCGGCCTGCTTTTGAGGCGGATCATCCCTCCTTCGGCAAAGCCAAGGGGGAATGCTCATGGCCGGCTCATCGCTTTTCGGCAATCTCGCGCGTGCGGCCAAGCTGCTCGCGCTGCTGCTCTTCCTGTTGCCCTTCGTGGCGGTGTCCTGCTCGCCGCAGGCCCTGCTCGAGGCGACCCGCGGCCCCGGCGCGCCGGCGATGCCGGAGGCCTCGTCGCTGCCCGGCGGCGGGCGCAATTGCACCCTTATCACCGCCAGTGGCCTCCAGCTCGCCATCGGCAATGCGACCGCGAGCCGCGACTGCGCCGAGCTCATGGGTGGCGGCAATATGATGCCGGAAGGCAGCGCCTCGACGAACAACGGTCCCTTTTCCAACATGGATTATTTCGTGATCGGCGCGGCCGCGCTCATTCTGCTCTCCCTGCTGGCGACCTTCCTGCTGGGCGCGCGAGGATTCCTGGTCGCGGCCGGCGGCTGCCTGGTCGCGGCGTTGCTGCTTGCCTACGACATCTTCATGCGCATCCCCAACGAGGTCCGCGCCGGTCCCCGGGGCCAGGGCGGCGGCGACGGACCCAGTCCGGAGCAGCTCGCCCAGATCGTCCATATCAGGCCGGAGATCGGTTTCTGGCTGACCCTCGTCGCGCTGGCGGCGGCGATCGCGCTCAGCGTCATGGCGGCCGGAAAAGTAAAAGCGACGGTGCCGCCACCCGCGGTCTGACCCGCGGGCTTGCCGCGACCACGCCTCCTGTGTATTAGTTTTCTAACACACAGGAGGCCGCGTTGCTGACCGCTCTCGCCCTTGCCGCCGCCGCGCCCGCCGCGGGGCCGGTGGTCGCACTGCCCGAAGCTCCGGCCCTGACCGAGGCCGTCCGCGCCCGCGACGCCGAATTTTTCGAGCTCGCTTTCCTGGGCTGCGATCCGGCGCGGCTGCGGACCATGCTCACGCCCGATTTCGAATTCTATCACGACCGCGACGGCGTCGTCGCCCGCGACGCCGAGGCCTTCGTCGCCGATTACGACCGCTCCTGCCATGAGCGGCAGCAGCCAAATGCCTGGCGCTCGCGCCGCGAGCTGGTCGCGGCCAGTCTCAACGTCCATCCCGTGCCCGGCTTTGGAGCGATCGAGGATGGCGAGCACCTGTTCTACGAGCGGCAGGGCGACGGCCCCGAGCAGCTCGTCGGCCGCGCCCGATTCACCCAGCTCTGGGCGCTGACCGCGGACGGCTGGCGGCTCGCCCGCGTCTTCAGTTACGCTCACGCCGCGGCGGGCGCGAGCGCGGATTAGGCGGCCAGCATCGCCTCGGCTTTGGCGAGGGCGACTGGGTCGTCGACGTCGAGCCAGTCGAGGCCGGTGACGTCGAGCGTCTGCGCCTCGCCCCGGTCCGCGAGCCGCTGGACGCCCTCCGACAGGCTGCCGCCGCCCGCGCCGATCGCCGCGGCCAGCGCCGGCGTCGCGCGGAACAGGCCGGTATCGACGGCGTCGAAGCGAGCGAGCGTCTTGCCGATTCTGACGATCGCGCCGTCCGCTTTGGTTTCGACCTTGGTCGCGTCGTCCATGTCGAGCAGCGGAGCGGCGAGGTTCCGGTCCACCGCCAGGGTCAGCGGTGCGGGGGGCGCCGCGATCAGGGCGCTCATGATGGCCGGATCGAACAGATGATCGGCCATGGTCAGCAGATAGTCGCCCTGAATCCGGCGAGCGCCGGCGAGCACCGAATGGCCGTTCGGCAAATCCCAGTCGGCGACGCGAACGACCTCGATCGGCCAATCGGTCAAAGTGGCGAGGAAAGCTTCGACCCGCGCCCCCTCATGGCCGGTGACCACGGTGAAAGCGCCCGCCCCGCCCGCCGCCGCCGCGCGAATCACGCGCTCGATCAGCGGCATTCCGGCGACCGGGGTCAGCGGCTTGGAGGGCGAGACGCCGCGCAGCCGGCTGCCATGGCCGGCGGCGATGATCAGGCAGTTCACTCGGCCGCCAGCGCCTCGCCGGCGATGAACTCGTCGGTCAGCTGGGCGGCGACGTCGTCGCTGAACTGCTGCGGCGGATGCTTGCAGAAGAAAGAGCTGGGGCCGACCAGGACGCCGCCCACGCCGCGGTCCAGCGCCACCTTGCAGCAGCGGATCGCGTCGACCACCACCGCCGCGCTGTTCGGGCTGTCCTCGACCGACAGGCGAAGCTCGAGGTTCATCGGCACGTCGCCGAAGAGGCCGCCTTCCATCCTCAGGAAGCACAATTTGTTGTCGTTGAGCCAGGGGATGTAGTCGCTCGGCCCGATATGGATGTCGTCGGCGCCGAGCGGCTCGGCCTGGGTCGACTGCACCGCCTCCGTCTTCGATTCCTTCTTGGAGGCGAGCCGGCCGCGGTCGAGCATGTTCATGAAATCGGTATTGCCGCCGGTGTTGAGCTGGTAGGTGCGGCTGTAGCTGACGCCGCGCGCCCGAAACAGGCTCGAAAGGACGCGATGGACGATCGTGGCTCCCAATTGCGCTTTGATGTCGTCGCCGATGATCGGGATGTTCTTCTCGCGGAAGCGCCGCTCCCACTGAGGATTGCTGGCGATGAACACCGGCATGCAATTGACCACGGCGACGCCCGCCTTCAGCGCGCATTCCATGTAGAAGCGGGTGGCCTCCTCCGAGCCTACCGGCAGGAAATTGACCAGCACCTCGGCGCCGGTTTCCTTGAGCATCGCGACGATATCCGCCTCGCTCGCCTCGGGCGCGTCGGAACGGATGAAACCGCGCTCGCCATGGTCCGCCATATGCGGCGCCATGCCGTCCAGCACCCGGCCCATTCGGACCGCGACGCCGGTGACCGGAATCTCCTTCTGGAACACGGTCGTGCAATTGGGGGCGGCGAAGATCGCCTCGCCCAGATCCTTGCCGACCTTGCGCGCATCGGTGTCGATCGCGAGCACGAACTCGATGTCGGACAGCCTATAGCCGCCGATCCGCTCGTGCATCAGACCCGCGGGCGATCTGCCGCCGGCATAGAAATAACGGCCCTGAACAAGCGAGCTCGCGCAATTGCCGACCCCGACCAGTGCCACCTTGATCCTGTTCATGATTCTCCGGTTTTTCTGCTGGGCGCCCGGCGCCCGGTTTTCGCAATATGCTCGTCACAATCCCGTAAGGAAGTCAAGAAACTATGCCGCCCGTCGGAAGGGGCGGGAACGCGGCAGCAACGTCGTCAGCACATAGAGAATCCACAAGGTGCCCACGCCCGCATAGATGGACAAAGCGGTCCGCTCGAGCCCGGTCAGGATCAGCACCATGAACAGGAAGGCGAAGCAATCGCGCCCGGTCAGCGTCTGCACGGCCCAGTAAATGAGGTCGACGGGGCCGCGGATTCGCGTGCCCGAGCGCTTGAGCAGATCGAAACCGAGCGGGCCGCCGCCGGCGCGGGTGCGCCAGGCGATGAGGACGCCGCCGAGGATGGAAAGCGTCACCGCCCAACCGCCGATCCAGCCGATCGCGTCATGGTCGCGCAGCGCCAGGTTCACGGTCAGCGCGAAAACGAAGAGCAGGTTGGTCGCGATATCGACGACCGAGTCGAGGGTCGCGCCGGATGCCGAGGCGCGGAAGGTCGCGCGCGCCATCTCGCCATCGACTCCGTCGATGACCGAGGCCGCATGGAATAGGAGCCCGCCGGCGAGGAGCCCAACATGGCCGCCGGCCAGAAGGACGGCGAACATGATCGTCGCGAGCATTGCGTTGAAGATGGTCACATGGATCGGGCGCAAGGCGGGGATGGCGAGCAGGGCGTAAGTGATGCGCTGCGAGATCGGGCGGTTGAGCCAGCGCGACACCAGCCCGTCGCTCGGCTTGCCCGTGGCCCGCACGATTTCCCAGGCCGTGGGCAGGACGGGCGGCGGCCCTTCGTCGCGCGCGACCGTCACCGGAGCGGCGCCGCGCAGCCGATCAATATCCGCGATCGTCGCGGGCGCCAGCGGCGCGCCGTCGCCAATGGCCAGGCGGATCGCGCTTGCGCCCGAATCGGCGAGCGCCCTGACCGCGCGCGCGGCCGCGGCGACTCCGGCGATCCGGCGGTCCGCCGCGGCCGCGGAAGCGAAAGCAGCCACGGCCACCCCGGATTTTTCGCTTCCCAACATGCGGGTCCTTACGCAAGAGACGGTCAGACCCTTGTCATTGTTCAGAAAGGAGGCCGGATCATGGCAACGGCGAACGCCGCCGAAATTCGGCCCCAGGCCCGCCCGCGCGAGCTGCAGGATCCGCTCAATTTTTATCTCTACCATCCGCTCGCGGCCCGGCTGGCGCGGCTGCTGCGGCCGACCGGCATCTCGCCCAACATGGTTTCGGTGATGAGCCTGGTCGCGCTGATCGCCGCCGCCCTGGCCTTCACGGGCCTCGCCTGGCCAGCCAATGCGCTGACCGGCTTCGCCTTCATGCTCGCCTGGCACGTCATCGACGGCGCCGACGGCGACCTCGCCCGGATGACCGGCCGGGCCTCGGTCACGGGCGAGCTGGTCGACGGCGTCTGCGACTATGCCGGCAACGTCATCCTCTATTTCGCCTTCGTCTTCATGCTCGACGACTGGATCGGCGCCTGGGCCTGGATCCTGGCGGTGGTGGCGGGCGTCAGCCATGTCGTGCAGACCAACCATGCCGAAACCCAGCGCCGCCTCTATCTGTGGCGGGCTTATGGCGTGCCCTGGCTCAGGTCCGCCAAGGCCTCGGGGGACGCCGTGTTCCGCAAGGAGACCTGGTTCACCCGCTATTTCGGCTTCTGGGCGGTCGGCTATGTCTGGCTCTCCAACCGGATGACGCCGAGCGCGAACCCGATCGACGCGGCCCTGGCAAAGGCCGAGGACGACCCGCGGGAAACCGGGCGCATCCGCCAGCTGGTCCGCGACGCCTTCGCCCCCGGCCTGGTCCTGACCAAGTTGCTCGGCGCCAACCCCAAGACCTTCCTGATGGGCGCCAGCATGCTCGCGGGCAGCCCGCTTTATTATTTCCTGGCGATGATCTTCGGCGTCAATCTCATCCTGCTGGTGTCGATCCTATATCACCGCAAGGTCGCCGCGCGGCTCGCCGCCGCGCTCGGCCGCTGAGCGCCGCTTAGTCGTCCTCGTCCTCGTAGCCCACCAGGTTCAGCTCGCGCGCCTTGATCTGGCGGGTCATGCACCAATGCTTGAGCGCATCCTCGCGGCCATGGGTGATCCAGACCTCGCGGGGGCCAAGCTCCTGGATGGTGGCGGTGAGCTCGTCCCAATCGGCATGGTCGGAGACGATCAGCGGCATCTCGACGAGCCGCTGGCGAGCGCGCTGGCGGACCCGCATCCAGCCCGATGCCATGGCGGTGATCGGATCGGGCAGGCGCCGCGACCAGCGGTCGTTGAGGGCGCCGGGCGGGGCGATGACGATCCTGCCCTTGAGCTCCTCCTTCGGGATGCCGGTGGCCGGGCGCAAATCGCCCAGCTTGACGCCGAAGCCGGCATAGAGGTCGCACAATTTCTGCAGCGCGCCGTGGATGTAGATCGGGTCATGATGGCCGCGGCACCTTAGCTCCATGATCAGCCGCTGCGCCTTGCCGAGGGCATAGGCGCCGACCAGGATGCAGCGCTCCGGATTGTCGTGCAGGCGCCGGAGCAGCCGGTCGACCTCGCCGGCCGTGGCGGGATGACGGAAGACGGGCAGGCCGAAGGTCGCCTCGGTGATGAAGATGTCGCAGGGCACCGGCTCAAAGGGCGCGCAGGTCGGGTCTGGGCGCCTTTTATAATCGCCCGAGACGACGATCTTCTCGCCGGCATGTTCGAGCACGATCTGGGCCGAGCCGAGCACATGGCCGGCGGGCACGAAGCTGACGTCGACCTCGCCGAGCCGGATCGATTCGCCATAAGCGATGGGCTCGCCTTGCTGCGGCCCGTAGCGGCATTCCATGATCGCCAGCGTCTCCGGCGTCGCCCAGACCTTTTCGTGGCCGCCGCGGGCATGGTCGGCATGGCCGTGGGTGACGAGCGCGCGGGCCTTGGGCTGCGACGGATCGATCCACGCGTCGGCGGGCCCGACGTAAATGCCTTCGGGGAAAGGCTTCACCCAGGAACCGAGACGCGCCATGGGGACTATATGGCGTCGATGCCCCCTGGTTCCCAGACTCTTCCCGCCGAGATCGAGGCCTGGTTCGCCCAAAAGGGCTGGGCGCCGCGCCGGCACCAGCTCGAAATGCTCGCTGCGGCGCGGGCGGGGCGAAGCGCCTTGCTGGTGGCGCCGACCGGGGCGGGCAAGACGCTGGCGGGCTTCCTGCCGACTTTGGCAGAGCTGGTCGAGGCGCCGGACGAAGGCCTCCATACGCTCTACATCTCGCCGCTCAAGGCGCTCGCCGTCGACGTCCAGCGCAATCTGCTGACCCCGGTCGCCGAGATGGACCTGCCCATCCGCGTCGAGACCAGGACCGGCGACACTCCCTCCGACCGCAAGGCGCGCCAGCGCGTGCGGCCGCCGCACATATTGTTGACTACCCCCGAATCGCTCAGCCTGCTGCTCAGCCACGAGGACAGTCTGCTGCTGTTCCAGGGCCTGCGTACCGTCGTCGTCGACGAAATCCACGCCTTCGCCACCGGCAAGCGCGGCGACCTGCTCGCTTTGTCGCTCGCGCGACTGCAGGCGATTGCGTCCGGGCTGCGCCGCGTCGGCCTGTCCGCCACCGTTGCCGACCCCGAGGCCTATCAGGGCTGGCTCGCCCCGCATGGCGACGTCGATATGGTGGATATCGTGCAGGGCGATCCGGGCGCCGAGGCCGAGATCTCGATCATGCTGCCGGAAGACGAGAAAATCCCCTGGTCCGGCCATAGCGGGCGCTGGGCGGCGGCGAACGTGATGCGCGAGATCGAGCGGCACAAGACGACGCTCGTCTTCTGCAACACGCGCAGCCTCGCCGAATTGATCTTCCAGGACCTGTGGACGGTGAATGACGACAATCTGCCGATCGGCATCCATCACGGCTCGCTGTCGATCGAGGCGCGGCGCAAGGTCGAGGCTGCGGTGGCATCCGGGCGGCTGCGCGCTTTGGTCTGCACCGCGAGCCTCGATCTCGGCGTCGACTGGGGCGACGTCGACCTCGTCGTCCAGATGGGCGCGCCCAAGGGCTCGTCGCGGCTGCTCCAGCGCATCGGCCGCGCCAATCACCGGCTCGACGAGCCTTCGGAAGCAATACTCGTCCCCGGCAACCGCTTCGAATATCTCGAGGCCCGCGCCGCGCTGGACGCGATCGGCGAGGGCGAGCTCGACCCCGAAATCTTCCGTCCCGGCGCCCTCGACGTGCTCGCCCAGCACCTCATGGCCGCGGCCTGCGCCGCACCTTTCCGCGAGGAGGAGATGCTCGCCGAAATCCGCGGCGCCGCGCCTTATGCCGGCCTCACCGAAGACCTTTTCCGCCAGGTCCTCGCCTTCATCGAGAGCGGCGGCTATTCGCTGCGCGCCTACGACAAGTTCAAGCGGCTGACCCGGGGACCGGACGGGACCTGGCGCGTCTCCCACCCGCGCTTCATCCAGCAGCACCGGATGAACGCCGGCATCATCGTCGACGTGCCCCTCTACGACGTCCGCTTCCGCGGCGGGCGCAAGCTCGGCACGGTCGAGGACAATTTCGCAGCCACCCTGTCGCCCGGCGACACCTTTTTCTTCGCCGGCCTGGTGCTCGAGGTCGAGAAGATCGACGGCATGGACCTGATCGTGCGCGCCTCCTCCAGATCGGCGCGCATTCCGACCTATCTGGGCGCGCGCATGGCGATGTCGACCAACCTCGCCGAGCGCGTCCGCATCTTCCTCCACGACCGCGATCAATGGCCGCGCTTCCCCGACGACGTCCGCGACTGGCTGGGCGTGCAGGCCTTCCGCTCGAAGCTGCCGGCGCCGGACGAGCTGCTCGTCGAGACCTTCCCACACGAGCATCGCCACTACATGGTCGCCTACAGCTTCGAAGGCTGGAACGCGCACCAGTCGCTGGGCATGCTGATCACCCGGCGGATGGAAAGCGCGGGGCTCAGGCCATTGGGCTTCGTCTCCAACGATTATGCGCTCGCCGTCTACGGGCTCGATCCGATCGACGATCCGGCCGCGCTCTTTTCGGCCGACATCCTCGAGGACGAGTTCGTCGACTGGGTGCAGAGCTCGAGCCTCTTGAAGCGCGCCTTCCGCGAGGTGGCGGTGATCGGCGGCCTGGTCGAGCGCCATCATCCCGGCAAGCGCAAGTCGGGCCGGCAGGTCAGCTTCTCGACCGACCTCATCTACGACGTGCTGCGCCGCTACGAGCCCGACCACCTTTTGCTGAAGGCGGCCTGGGCCGACGCCCGCGCCCGCATGACCGACGTCGGCCGATTGGCTTCACTGCTCGATCGCGCCGCCGGCACCATGGTCCATGTCGCGCTCGACCGGGTCTCGCCGATGGCGGTGCCGGTCCTCGTCATCATCGGCCGCGAGCGCACCGCCACCGGCACGGTCGACGACAGCCTGCTGATCGAGGCCGAGAGCCTCGCCGAGATCGCGATGCGGGTGGATTGAGGCGAAGGGCCTAGCCGAAGAAGTCCGTATGCCCGCCGAGATCCGCGGGCGGCAAGCCGGCGATGCCGAAGACCTGATCCTCGCCTTCCTGATAGCCCGCGACGCCGTTGCCGTCGACGACGAGGAAGATCTTGCCCGCATGATCGCCCGCATCCGGCGCGAACAAGGCCGCCTGGCCGGCGCCGAGTCCGCCGAGCGCGGCGCTGAGATCGTCATCGAAGCTCGCGTCGGAAAGGCTCCCGCTCGTCACCGACGCGGCCATGCTCAGCGGCAGGTCGATATTGTCGGCGTCAGCCTCGGAATCGGCCACCAGGCTGTAATTCTCGATCAGCACGCGCCGTTCGACCCAGCCGCCGCAAAAGCCATCGGTCGGGTCCCGCGCCGGCGGCGGATCGTAGACGAGCGGCACGAAGATCACGTTCCCGGAGGACGCATTGAATGCCTTGTCCCCGGCGGGCGGAGCCGTTCCCCCCTGCGCGCTTTGCAGGCGATCGGCGCCGGCAGCCGCATGGCTCGCGGAAAGCGCCGCGATCTCTGCGCTGGCCGGGGCCCGATGTGTCGCCTGATCGGCGGCGATGGAAGCGCGGATGCTGCCGAGCACGTCGGCGTTATCGGCGCTGCGCTGGAAGTGGCCCGGGTCGGCGAGACGGACCGTGAAGTCGGCATTCAGGAGCGCCTCGCGAACCTGATCGACGTTCATGTCGGCAGTCCTGCCGAACAGCTTAAGCCAGAAAGTTCGCGCCACCCGAATCCGTCCCCAAAGCGTCGTTGTCGGCAGAGCGGTAACATAAGGCGCGAAAGTCGTCCACACCCGATGCGATGCCGTTAACCCCTTGAGCTACCGCCCCTGTTTCTGCCATGGCCGGCACATGGACGTGACCGTCGAGATCAATTGCGAGGCCTGCGGAAGCGCCAATTACAGTCTGGCGGCCGGCCCAACCGACGAGGCGCCGATCCTGTGCAACGATTGCGGCGCCGACCAGGGCTCGTTCGGCGAGCTCAAGGCGGCGATGGCGGAACGGGTGCGCGACCAGTCGGCCGAGGCCCTGCGCAGCAAGCTCGAGACCCTGCGCGGGACGGCGCCGGCCGCGTGATCCATTGACGAAGGCCGCCGCGCGGCGTCAAAGCACCTGCATGCGCATCCTCATCCTCCCCGCTCTGGCGATCCTGCTCGCCATCCCCGCTTCGGCCCAGCAGCAGCGGGTGAGCGGCGCCGACCGCCGCGCGCACGAGCGCATGCTGGTCCTCGATACCCATCTCGATATCCCGGCCCGCTTCGACGACGGCCGCTGGGATTTCGCGCAGGCGCATCGCTACGCGGAGGACGGCAGCCAAGTCGATCTGCCGCGGATGAGGGCGGGCGGCCTCGATGGCGGCTTCTTCGTCATTTACACGCGGCAGGGCGAGCTGACACCGGCCGGCTATGCCGAGGCGCGCGACGCGGCCCTGGTCCGCGCCGCAGCGATCCGGCGGGTGATCGGCGAGAATCGCGCCTTTATGGGGCTCGCGCTCACCGCCGACGATGCCGAGCGGCTGCACCGCGCCGGGCGGCGCATCGCGTTCATCTCGATGGAGAATGGCTGGCCGCTCGGCGAGGATCTCAGCCTTCTGCGCACCTTCCACCGGCTCGGCCTGCGCATGGCCGGCCCGGTCCACAGCCGCACCAACCAGCTCGCCGATTCGGCGACCGGCGACGCGCGCTGGAACGGCCTGAGCCCGCTCGGCCGGCAATGGGTCGCCGAGATGAACCGGCTCGGCATCATCATCGACGCCAGCCACAGCTCGGATGCGACCTTCGATGACATGCTCAGGCTTAGCCGGGTCCCGATCGTCCTTTCCCATTCGGGGCCCAAGGCGATCTTCGAGCATCGCCGCAACCTCGACGACGCCAGGATGCGCCGGCTCGCCGAGGCCGGCGGCGTCATGTTCATGAACTCCATCTTCCTCGTCCAGCATGACGGCTCGCCCGAGCGCGACGCGATCAACGAGCGCCGCGAACGCTGGGCCGAGCTCAACGCGGCGGAGCGCCGGCAATTGGTCGCGGATACCGCCGCGCTGAACGCGCTCAGGCCCTATACGACCGCCGATTTCGATCTCTACATGCGAGCCTTGCTGCACGCGGTCCGGGTGATGGGGGTCGATCATGTCGGGCTCGGCGCCGATTGGGACGGCGGCGGCGGCGTCATCGGCATGGAGGACATCGCCGCTTTGCCGCGGATCACCGCGCGGCTGCGGCGCGAGGGCTATGGCGACGCCGACATCGCCAAGATCATGGGCGGCAATCTGCTCCGCGTGATGCGCCAGGTTCAGGCCGGGGCTTCGGCGCCATAGATGGACCGCATCCGCAACCAGCCCGATCTGGTCAGGCCGGCGCCCCTGTTGGGCGATACAAGCGGACCGGACTGGGCGGGGACGGCGTTCGGGCCGGTCGCAAGCTGGCCGCAATCGCTGCGGACCGCAGCCTCCATGGTGCTCGGCGCGACGACGCCGATGTTCATCGGCTGGGGCCCCGATTTCCTGATGCTCTACAATGACGCTTATGCCGAGATCCTCGGCGATCGCGGCCCGGCTTTGGGCAAGCCCGCGCGCGAGGTCTGGACCGACATCTGGGAGCGGATTCGGCCCAATGCCGAGCGCGCGCTCGCCGGCGAGACCCTGTTCTTCGAGGCCGATCCGCGCACGCTGAGACGCGGCGGGCGCGAGGAACAGGTCTGGCTGACCTTCGGCTACAACCCCGTGATCGGCGAGGACGGCGCGCCCGCGGGCGTCTTCGGCACGGTGATCGCGGTCGGCAACGCCAGCGCCGAGCAGCGCATCCGCGAGAGCGAGGAGCGTTTCCGGCTGATCGCCGATTCGGCGCCGGTGCCGATGTGGGTGACCAAGCTCGATCGCAAGAGGAGCTTCGTCAACCGCGCTTATGTCGATTTCATGGGGGTGACCTACGAGGACGCGGTCGATTATGACTGGCGCCACATCATCCATCCGGACGATCAGTCGCGTGTCGTCGCCGAGTCGATCGCCGGCGAGGCCTCGCTCGAAACCTTCGTGCTCGAGGCGCGCTTCCGCCGCGGCGACGGCGAATGGCGCTGGCTGCGCTCGATCTCGCAGCCGCGCCGGGGCCTCGACGGCGAGCATATCGGCTTCATTGGCGTCGCCCATGATATCACCGAGTGGAAGCTCGCCAACGAGCTGCTCGAAGGGCGGGTCGAGGAGCGCACCGCCGATCTTCGCGCCGCTTTAGACCGGCTCCAGGCCGAGGTCGGCGAGCGCGAGCGCGCCGAGGAGGCGCTGCGCCAGGCCCAGAAGATGGAGGCGGTCGGCCAGCTCACCGGCGGCATCGCCCACGATTTCAACAACCTCCTCACTCCGGTCATCGGCGGGCTCGAGATCATCAGCCGCTCGCTCGAGGAGCCGCGGCTGAAGCGGATCGCCGAGGCCGCGCTCGAATCGGGCCGCCGCGGCGCCAAGCTGACCTCGCAATTGCTCGCTTTCTCGCGAATCCAGCGCATCCGCATGGTGCCCGTCCGGGTCAACAAGGTCATCGACACGATGCGGCTGATGCTCAAGCACAGCATCGGCAGCGCGATCACCATCCGCACCGAGCTCGACCCGGAGGCGGACCGCGCCTTGTGCGACGAGAACCAGCTCGAAAACGCGATCCTCAACCTCGCCATCAACGCCCGCGATGCCATGCCGGACGGCGGCATCCTCACCATTTCGACCGGCGTCGCCAGCGAGCCGGACGGGCTCGACCTGGCGGCGGGCGACTATGTCTGCATCGCCGTCGCCGACACCGGCCAGGGCATGACCGCCGAGGTCGCGGCGCGCGCCACCGAGCCCTTCTTCTCGACCAAGCCGCTCGGCAAGGGCACCGGCCTCGGCCTCGCCCAGGTCTATGGCATCGTCCGCCAGGCGGGCGGGACGATGCGGATCGAAAGCCGCGAGGGCGAGGGCACGATCGTCCGCTTGCTGCTGCCGCGGGCCAGCCTCGACGCGCTGGAGGAGGCGCCGGGCGAGGGCCGACCCGGCGCCGCCGGCGTCGCGCCCGGCGGCGGCGCCCGCATCTTCGTGGTCGACGACGACGAGGATGTCCGCGAATTCCTCGCCGACGCCTTGATCGGCCTCGGCCACCGGGTCTGGACTTTGGCCGACGGCGCGGCCACGCTGGCGGCGCTCGACGAAGGCGCGCCCGACCTCGTCCTGGTCGATTTCGCCATGCCGGGAATGAACGGCGCCGAGCTCGCCCGCGCGATCCGCGACCGCCTGCCAGGCCTGCCGATCGTCTTCGTCACCGGCTTCGCCGAAAGCGACCAGCTCGAAGGCGCGTGCGGCGCCGAGGTGCCGGTGCTGCGCAAGCCGTTCGGAATCGACGATCTGTCGGCGATGGTGGCGGGCCAGCTGACCCGGTCTTGAACCGGCGGAATCCGCTCCTAAATCATGGGCGCCGGAAGGCCTGAGTTCGGCTTCCGACATGTTTATCAGAGGGTTGGCCCGTCGCGGCAGCCCCAAACCAATGTTGCTCAATGGAGGACAATACACATGCGTGGTTATGACTTTTCGCCCTATCGCCGCTCAACCGTCGGCTTCGACCGCCTGTTCGACTTCCTCGAAAGCGCCGGCCGCGCCGAGCAGGACAATTATCCGCCCTTCGACATCGAGAAGCTCTCCGACGACACTTATCGCATCACGCTCGCCGTCGCCGGCTTCAAGCGCGAGGAGATCGAGATCGTCGCCCACCAGAACATGCTGACGATCAGCGGGCGGCGCGGCGAGGATCGCGGCCGGGACGGCAGCTTCCTGCACATGGGCATCGCCAACCGCTCGTTCGAGCGCCGCTTCGAGCTCGCCGATTTCGTGTTCGTGACCGGCGCCGACCTCAAGGACGGCCTGCTCTCGATCGAGCTCGCCCGCGAGATCCCCGAGACGATGAAGCCGCGCAAGATCGCGATCGGCGGCGACGCCCCGGCGACGATCGAGGCCGCGCCGGCCGCTGCGGGCGCCAAGGCCGCGCAGACGGCGGACGCCTGAATTCACCTGGGTCTGGCCTGACTCGTCACCCCGGACTTGATCCGGGGTCCACCTTCTTCCGAGGCTGTCCAAGAGAAGGTGGATGCCGGATCAGGTCCGGCATGACGAGGTGGCGGCACGCCTAAACGCCCGATGAACCGGCGCCGGATTCGTTCCGGCGCCGGCATTTTCGTCGCGGGATTCGTCCGGTTGGTGGGATAAAGCTGGCGGCTTCAGCCTTTGTTTAGGAATTGCGTCCCAGATTTCGACGCAAGCCGACAAAGGATGGAAAGCCCGTGAAAGTCTGGAACAAGCTGCAAAACCCGTTCGCCCTGGTCCTCCAGGGCTTCGTCGTGGGCGGCCTCCTGTTCTGGACCACGCAGGGCCAGGCCGGCGCGCCGGCCCCGGCTGCCCCCGCCGCCTCCACCCTTTCGGTCCCCGCCACCAACTGACGCCTTGAAAGCCGCCGCGCCGCCGCTTTATAGCGAGGCATGGTTCGCTTTTCGTTCTGCGGTCACGAGCTGATGGCGCTGCCCCAGGGCGCCTTGTTCTGGCCGGCGCGCCGGGCCCTGCTCGTCGCCGATCTCCATCTCGAAAAAGCGAGCTGGTTCGCCAAAGGCGGGCAGATGCTGCCCCCCTATGATTCGATCGCGACCCTGGCCGATCTGGCCGCGATCGTCGCGGCGGCCGCGCCCGCCGAGATCTGGTGCCTGGGCGACAGCTTCCACGACCGCCAGGGCTGCGACCGCCTGCCCGCCGACGCCCGCGCCCTGCTGACCGGGCTGACCGCGGCGACGCGCTGGACCTGGATCACCGGCAATCACGACGCCGGCTTCGTCGATCATTGCGGCGGCGCGATCGCCGAGGAGGCCGAGGTCGGCGGCCTGCTGCTGCGCCACGAGGCCGACCCGGCCGAAACGCGGCCCGAGCTCTCCGGCCATTTCCACCCCAAGCTCAGGATCAGCCATCGCGGCCGCCTCGTCTCGCGCCGCTGCTTCGTGGCGACCGAGAGGAAGCTCATCCTGCCGGCCTTCGGATCGCTCACCGGCGGCCTCGACGCCCACCACCCGGAGATCGTCAAGGCGGTCGGCGAAGGCGCCCAGGCGCTGGTGCCGGTTCAGGACAGGCTGCTGAGATTCCCGATCGCCGCTTAATGCGGACACCGCTTAATGGGGACAGTTATTATTTTCGGGCGCGAACCGCCGCGCCGCGCCGGGGCTGGCCGAAAATAGTAACTGTCCCCTTTTCAGGCCCTTTTCAGGCCGCCCGGAACGTCATCGCGACGCCGTTCATGCAATAGCGAAGGCCGGTCGGGCGCGGGCCGTCGTTGAAGACGTGGCCGAGATGGCCGCCGCAGCGCGCGCAGAGCACTTCGGTGCGGCTCATGAACGCGCTCGAATCACTGCGGGTGACGATGGCGCCGGGCAGCGGCCGGAAGAAGCTCGGCCAGCCGGTGCCGCTATCGAACTTGGTGGTCGAGGCGAACAGGCGGTTGCCGCAGCCGGCGCAGGCGAAGGTGCCGCGGCGATGCTCGCGATCGAGCGGGCTCGAGCCGGCGCGCTCGGTCGAGGCCTGGCGGAGCACGGCATATTGGCTCGCATTGAGGCGCTGGCGCCATTGGGCGTCGGTCAGCCGATAGGGGAAGCGGCCCGGAGCCGGATCGGCGTCGACCCGGCCGTGCATGGTCATGGCGATGCCCGTCACCGCGGCGGCGCCACCCAGGGCAAGAACTGCGCGTCTGTCGATGTTCATGGCGGGCATCATGCCCCGCCCGACCTTAACCGCGCGCGAACGAGCCCGCGCACCGCATTGCCGATATAGAAACCGGCGGCGAGGTCGGCCTCGACGAGGTCGCCCTCCTCGGACCGGCCCTCCTCGATCAGGCGGCCGCGCAGGACGCCGGGGAGCAGGCCGCGGGCGAGCGGCGGCGTCACCAGCCGGCCGCCGCGCTCGACGAACAGGCTGGTGAAACTCCCCTCCGTCAGGAAGCCCTCGGGATCGCGGAAAACGGTCTCGAACGTGCCCGCAGCCGCGCGCGC
The DNA here is from genome assembly GCA_035543935.1 of Allosphingosinicella sp. Lineage (GTDB taxonomy): Bacteria > Pseudomonadota > Alphaproteobacteria > Sphingomonadales > Sphingomonadaceae > Allosphingosinicella. The sequence continues at coordinate 42,534 of DATKIV010000046.1, read as the reverse complement.
CTCGTCGTAGAAGGCGCGGTCGCTGGTCTTGTGGCGCAGGCGGAAATCGTCGGGCGCGACGGGCAAGGGCACAATTGTGACGTCGACCGGGGTGTCCGGCGCCGGCTCCAGCGGCCGCATCTCGATCGCCAGCGCGCCGCTCCGGGCGAGCACCAGCCGCACCCGGCTCGGCCCGGCGCGGAAGGTCGCGGCCTGGAGCTCGTTGCGCGCCTCGTGCCGGTCGAACGCGAAATCGAGCGCGTCGGCGCTCGCCTTGAGCCGCTCGAGGTGGCGGTCGAGATCGACGACGCCGTCCTGCGGGTCGAAGCGCATCGTCTCGATCAGGTCGAATGGCCTTGCCGTCTCCACGAACGCCCCTTTCGCCAGACATTCACGCCATTCCTCGCCTGCGCTGCTGTCCGCCACGATGCCGGAGCCGAGCCCGAGACGGGCGACGCGCGCGCCGTCCCGAAGCGTCAGCGTCCGGATCGCGACATTGAACGCGGCTTCCCCGTCCGGCGCAAGCCTTCCGATCGCGCCGCAATAGGGCCCCCGCGGGCTCGCCTCGAGCGCGTCGATGATCTCCATCGCCCTTATCTTGGGCGCCCCCGTGATCGAGCCGCAGGGATAGATGGCGCGGATCAGGTCGACCGGGCCCAGCCCATCTTCCAGTTCGGCGGTGACGGTCGAGGTCAGCTGGAGGATGGTCGGATAGGTTTCGACCGCGAACAGCGCCGGCACCTCGACGCTGCCCGTCTTGGCGACTCGCGACAGATCGTTGCGCAAAAGGTCGACGATCATCAGATTCTCGGCGCGCTGCTTGGGGTCGGCGGCGAAGGCGGCGGGATCGGCGTCGCGCGGCGCGGTACCCTTCATCGGCCGGGTCGTGACCCGCCCCGCTTCGAGCGTGAAGAAGAGCTCGGGCGACAGGCTGAGCAGCCAGTGCGCGCCGGTGAAGACGATGCCGCCATGGCCGGCCCGCGCCCGCGCCCTCAAGGCCGCGTAGAGGGCGAGCGGATGGCCGGCGACCGGCACCTCGGCCGGGAAGGTCAGATTCGCCTGATAGACGTCGCCGGCCAGGATGTGCGCCTTCACCGCCGCCAGCGCCGCCTCATATTCGGCCCGGCTGATCAGCGGCCGCGCCTTGCCCGCCCAGGCGCCGGCGGGATCAGGAAGGAGCGTTTCGGCATCGACCTCTTCCTCCGAATCGAACAGGCCGAACCACAGCAGGGGCAGCTCGTCCGGCGCGGGGACGGCGCGCAAGGGCGCCAGCTTCGCCTCCAGCGCATGGCCGGCCTCGTAGGCGAGAAAGCCCGCCGCCGCCGTGCCGCGCAAGCGCTCGAGACAGTCGACGATCTCCTCGGGATCGCGCGTCTCGATCGTCTCGCGCAGCCCCGTGAACAGCCGCGCCTTGCCGCCCGGCCGGGCGTCGTCGAGCAGCACGAACGGCGCGCTCAGCCTTGCCATGACGCCGCTTCGGGCTCATTTGCCCCGGCCAGGAGAGATAAATTGGTTTGCAGCGTCTTCGACCTCTTCAAGATCGGGGTCGGTCCATCCAGCTCGCACACGATGGGACCGATGACGGCCGCCTGCCGCTTTGTCGAGAGGCTGCGCGACGCGGGACGGGTCGACGCCACGCATCGGGTCGAGGTCGATCTCTACGGCTCGCTCGCTCTGACCGGCAAGGGCCACGCCACCGACCGCGCCGTCCTGCTCGGCCTATCCGGCGAGCGGCCCGACCGGATCGATCCCGACGCGGCCGATGTCACGGTGGCGCGGATCCGGGAGAGCGGCCGGCTCGCGCTCGGCGGCGCGCGCGAAATCGCCTTCGACGAGGCGCGCGACCTCCATTTCCTCCAGCGCGAGCGGCTGCCCCATCACAGCAACGGCATGCGCTTCACCGCCTTTGACGATGCCGGCGGCATCCTGGACAGCGCGATCTCCTATTCGGTCGGCGGCGGCGCGGTGGTCGAGGAGGCGGACGTCGCGCGCAACGCCCCGCCCGAAGGCGCCTGGGACGTGCCCTGGCCCTACAGCTCGGGCGACCAATTGCTCGCCATCGCCGCGCGCGAGAGCCTCAGCATCGCCGACATCGCGCTCGCAAATGAGCGCGCCGCCTTGCCGGACGATGAAATCAATGCCCGGCTCGACGCGATCACCGCCGCGATGTCGGCCTGCATCGACCGCGGCATGGCAGCCAGCGGCATCCTGCCCGGCGGCCTCAACGTGAAGCGGCGCGCGCCGGCGCTCTACCGGCTGCTCACCGAGCGGGCGGAGCGGGCGCTGCAGGACCCGCTGACCGTGATCGACTGGGTCAATTTATGGGCGCTGGCGGTCAACGAGGAGAATGCGGCGGGCGGCAAGGTCGTCACCGCGCCGACCAACGGCGCCGCCGGCATCGTCCCGGCGGTGCTGCGTTATTATGAGCGCTTCACGCCCCATTCGAACCGCGACGGCGTCCACACCTTCCTGCTCACCGCGGCGGCGATCGGCTCATTGTTCAAGGAGAATGCCTCGATCTCGGGCGCCGAGGTCGGCTGCCAGGGCGAGGTCGGAGTCGCCTGCTCGATGGCGGGGGCGGGGCTGACCGCGGCTTTGGGCGGGACGCCGGCGCAGGTCGAAAATGCCGCCGAGATCGGCATGGAGCACAATCTCGGCCTGACCTGCGACCCGGTCGGCGGCCTCGTCCAGGTGCCGTGCATCGAAAGGAACGCGGTCGGCGCGATCAAGGCGATCGAGGCCTCGCGCCTCGCTCTGGTCGGCGACGGCTCGCATCGCGTCAGCCTCGACCAGGTGATCGAGACGATGCGCAAGACCGGCCTCGACATGAACGAGCGCTACAAGGAAACCAGCCTCGGCGGGCTCGCGGTCAACGTGGTGGAATGCTGACGATGAATGGGGACAGTTACCAGTAACTGTCCCCCGCCCAGCCTTTCCCCCGCCCAGCCTTTCCCCCGCCCCGCCTCAGAACAGCCGCGTCACCCCATAGGTCGCCGCGGCGATCGCCGCCGAGGCCGGCAGGGTGATGAACCAGGCGATGATGATGTTGCCGGCAACGCCCCAGCGCACGGCGGAGGCGCGGCGGGCGGCGCCGACGCCCATGATCGAGCCGGTGATCGTGTGGGTGGTCGAGACCGGAATGCCGAGCCAGGTCGCGCCGAACAGCATGATCGAGCCGCCGGCCTCGGCGCAGACGCCCTGCTGCGGGGTCAGCCGGGTGATCTTCGAGCCCATCGTGTGAACGATCCGCCAGCCGCCCATCAGGGTGCCGAGCCCCATTGCGAACTGGCAGGTGATGACCACCCAGAACGGGACATGGAAGCCGCCCTGCATCATCCCCTGCGAATAGAGCAGGACGGCGATGATCCCCATCGTCTTTTGCGCGTCATTGCCGCCATGGCCGAGCGAATAGAGCGCGGCCGTGAACAATTGCGTGCGCCGGAAGACGCGCTCGGCGCGGTTGGCCGTCATCCTTCGGAACACCCAGGCGACAAAGAGCATGAGCAGGATCGCCACCGCCATGCCGAGCAAGGGCGCAAGGAAGATGCCGAACGTGGTCTTGATCACTCCCGGCCAGACCACCGTGCCGATCCCGGTCTTGGCGATGCCGGCGCCGAGCAGCCCGCCGATCAAAGCGTGGCTGCTCGACGACGGGATGCCGAGCAGCCAGGTGATCACGTTCCAGCTGATCGCGCCGATGAGGGCCGAGAAGATCACCGCCGAGGTGACGTCGTTCGGGTTGATGATGCCGGTGCCGATCGTGTTGGCGACGTGGAGGCCGAAGAACAGGAAGGCGATGAAGTTGAAGAAGGCGGCCCAGCACACCGCCAGCTGCGGCGAGAGCACGCGGGTCGAAACGACGGTGGCGATCGAATTGGCGGCGTCGTGCAGGCCGTTCAGGAAATCGAACAGCAAGGCGACGCCGATCAATGCGATCAGCAGGGTCATGGTGAGCTGCCCGTCCATCAGGCGTGATCGATCACGATGCCCTGGATCTCGTCGGCGACGTCCTCGAGCCGGTCGAGCACCCGTTCGATATGGCTGTAGACCTCGCGCCCGATGAAGAAGGCCATGGGCTGGGTGGCGCCATGGCGCTGGTAGAGCGCCTTCAGCCCCATTGCGTGGAGTTCGTCGGCGCGGCCCTCGAGATGGACGACCTGCTCGGTGATCTCGTGGAGGCGGGCGGCGTTGCGCCCGACATTGCGCATCAGCGGGATCGCCTCGAGGACGAGCGCGGCGGCTTCGCTGGCGAGCGCGCTCATCTCCTTCATCTGCGGCTCGAAGCCGGCGACCTCGTAGAGCGTGATCGCCTTGGCGGTCTGCCACATCTCGTCGAGCGCATCGTCCATCGCCGAGGTCAGAGCGGTGATCGCGCTTCGGTCGAACGGGGTGATGAACGAGCGGCGGACCGCGACCAGCACGTCGCGGGTGACGTCGTCGGCGGCGTTTTCATGCGCCTGGATGAGCTTGCAGGATTCGGCGATCCCGACCTCGTCCGAGAGCATCTTCTGCATCGCGCCGGCGCCGGCGACGAGGATCTGGGCATGGCGTTCGAACATGTCGAAGAAGCGATCTTCCTTCGGCATGATCGCGCGAATGAATCTGAGCACTCTATACCCCCAGGAGAATCTGTTCACGCCCATAACAACCAGCGAGGCGCGGGGATAGAGAGCGTCTCGCTGGCCGGCAAATCCGCTGATCAGGGCCTGGAGCTCGGGCTCCTCGACCGCGCCTGCCGCTTGCGCCGTGGCGAACCAGCGCCGCTCCCGCTCCCGGCGCTCCGGCCAGTCCGCGGCCTCGCGCGTCACCAGCAAAGGATAGACGGTGACGATCGCCGCCGTATCGGCGCCCGAGCGCCGCCTTTTGGCATAATGATAGGTGCCGGCGGGCACGGTCGCGATCCGGCCCTCGACGCCGGCTTCCTCGAACGCCTCGCGCGCCGCCGATTCGTAATTGAGGAAGAAGGGGATCGGATTGCCCTTGGGAATCACCCAGCGCCGCCGCTCCTTCGAGGTGATCAGGAGGATTTCGAGCGCGCCCGATTCGCCCACCCGATAAGGGAGCACGCCATATTGGGTCAGCAATTGTCGCTTCCTCGGCTCACAACACTTCTGTTGACGCATCGAACGCGCAAAGGCCAGATCGCGCCCATTACATGCCGAATCGGTCCGTTGAGAGGAAATCCATGCGCCTCATGCTCGCCATCGCCCTCGCCGCTTTGCCGCTGACCGCGGCCTTCGCCCAGGAAAATACCGCGCCGGCGGCGGTCGAGAAGCCCGCCGCTCTCGTCGCCGACGGCATTCCGCCCGTGCCGGCCGAGCTCGCCGCCCAGACCCGGCCCTATATGGAATTCCGCACCGCGGGCTTTGCCGGCTGGAACGCGCGCGACCGCTCGATGCTGATCACCACGCGCTTCGGCAACACCTCTCAGCTTCACCGCGTCGCGACGCCGATGGGCGCGCGCGAGCAATTGAGCTTCGAGGCCGAGCCGGTCCAGGGCGGCTGGTCGCCCAATGGCGACGTGATCGCGGTCCAGAAGGACGTCGGCGGCAGCGAATTCTTCCAGCTCTACACATTGGCCAACGGGCGGCTCAGCCTGCTCACCGACGGCCGCAGCCGCAACGAGATGAACGCCTGGAGCCATGACGGCCGCTGGATCGGCTATACCTCGACTCGCCGCAACGGCACCGATTCCGACCTCTATGTGGTCGACCCGCGCAACCCCTCCACCAACCGGATGGTCGCGCAGGTTGAGGGCGGCGGCTGGGGGATCGCCGATTTCTCGCGCGACGCGACCCGCGCGGTCGCGATCAACTACATCTCGGTGACCAAATCCAACCCCTATCTGGTCGACCTCGCCAGCGGCGCGATGACGCCGATCGGCGATCATGCTCGCGACATCTCTTATGGCGCCGCCGAATTCGCGCCGGACGGGACGCTCTGGATCACCTCGGACGAGGGATCGGACTTCCAGCGGCTGGGCCGGATCGACACTGCCACCGGCCGCTTCACGCCCGTCGTCACCGACATCAACTGGGACATCGATACCTTCGACATCGCCGAGGACGGCAGCTTCGTCGCCTTCGTCACCAACGAGGCGGGAGTCAGCCGCCTGCGCCTGCTCGATCCGCGCACCGGGCGCGCGCGGCTGGTCGCCGGCTTGCCGGCCGGCACGATCGGCTCGCTCCAGATCGCGCCCTGGGGCGCGGTCGGCTTCAGCCTGAGCTCGGCGCGCAGCCCGTCGGACGTCTATTCGGTCGATCCGCGCACCCTGGCCGTGACCCGCTGGACCAGGAGCGAGACGGGCGGCCTCGATGCCGGCGTCAATGTCGAGCCCGAATTGGTCGAGGTGCGCAGCTTCGACGGCGAGCGGATTTCGGGCTTCCTCTATCGGCCCGACGCGGCGCGCTTCCCCGGCCGCCGGCCGCTGATCGTCAACATCCATGGCGGGCCCGAAGGCCAGTCGCGGCCGGGCTTCCTTGGCCGCAACAATTACCTGCTCAACGAGCTCGGCATCGCCATCTTCTATCCCAACGTCCGCGGCTCGACCGGCTTCGGCAAGCGCTTCGTCAGCCTCGATAACGGCCCGGCGCTGCGCGAAAACAGCGTTCGGGACATCGGCGCCTTCCTCGACCGGTTCGACCGCGATCCGGCGCTCGACCGGGCCCGCTTCGCGGTCACCGGCGGCTCTTATGGCGGCTATATGTGCTATGCCTCGGCGATCCGTTACGGCGAGCGGCTGCGCGCCGCCAATTGCGTCGTCGCCATCTCCAATTTCGTCACCTTCCTCGAAAATACCCAGAGCTACAGGCGCGACCTCAGGCGCGTCGAATATGGCGATGAACGGACTCAGCGCGCCGAATTGCTGCGGATCAGCCCGATGACGCGGGTGAGCGAATTGCGCATCCCGCTGATGGTGGTGACCGGCGGCAACGACCCGCGCGTGCCCGCCTCGGAAGCCGACCAGATGGTCCGCGCCGTCCGCGCGAGCGGTCGCACCGCCTGGCATCTGCTCGGCCAGAATGAGGGCCACGGCTTCGCCAAGAAGGAGAATCAGGATTATAATTTCTGGGTCTCCTTGATGTTCTGGCAGGCCAATCTGCTTGGCGACGCGAGATAGGGGGACGGGACTATGGCGGTTTCGATCATCGACGGCACGCTTGAGGCGGCCGACCTGAAGCGGATCCGCGGCAAGACGCGGATCTATCGGAGCCTCACCTTCAAGCTGCGCGACGGCAGCAGCAAGTCGGTCGCCAAGGCCATCGTCCACGAGGATGTCGCCGCGCTGCTCGAGCCTGGCAATAGCGGCCGCTTCTATCTCTATACCGCGATCGACCATCGCGGCATTCATGGCGTCCGGGACGACCGGGGCCGCGGGGTCTTCGCTTATTCGAAGGCCGGCGAGACGATGATGCTGGTCACCGCGGGCATCGGCGTGGCGATGCTTGTGGCCTTTCTCGCGATGGACAGGATCTCGATCTGGCCGATCCTGTGCATCGTCATCGGCATCCCCTTCTATTTCCTCTACCGGCAGACCCGGGCCGAGGCGACGCGGCAATATGAGGGAGACAAAGGGCCGTCCCAGGTTCCGGCATGAGCGACGCCGACAGGAGCGCGGGGCGCCCCGCCTTTCGCGACTCCGCTTGGCTCGCCCGGGTGGTGCGCTGGCTGCTCTGGGCCAATGCGCTGGGCGCGCTGATCGAGACGGCGGTGCGCTGGCGGCGCGATTTCGACCCATATTATGTCGGCGACGCCGAGGCCGCGATGATCCTGGCCCAGCTCGCGCTCTTCGTGGGGACGGGAATCGCCTTTCTCGTCTGGCTCTATCGCGCCGAAATCAACGCCCGCGCGCTCGGCGCCGAGGACATGATGGTGAGCCCGGGCTGGGCCGTCGGCTGGTTCTTCGTGCCGCTCGTCCAGCTGGTCATGCCTTTCCTCGCCGTTCGCGAATTGTGGAAGGCGAGCGCGACGCCGCGCGACTGGCAGCTCAGGCCCGCCTCGCCGGTCATCGCCTTGTGGTGGGCCTGCTGGATCGGCACCGTGATCAGCGGCAACATCGCCTTCTCGCTCAGCTTCATGGACGATTATGACGCGCTCCTGGCGGCGGATTTCATGGCCATCGTCTCGGCCGCCTTCACCATCCCCTCGGCGATCCTGCTCGCCGCCATCGTCGGCCGAATCCAGGAGATGCAGTCCAGCTTCCGCCACCTCGCCGACCGTTTCGCCTGATGGGGACACGTACTTTTTCGCGAAAAAGTACGTGTCCCCTTTTCTAGATGCGGCGCGCGCGCCAGCCGGCCTCGCCCGCAATCACCGCGTCGCCGACGCTGCCGGCATAAAGGCGCCCGCCCGCGGTGAAGCGCAAAGCGGTGCCACGCAGCACCGCTTCCCGCAGCTCCAGCACCCGGCCGCCCCCGGTCAGGGTGCCGGCCACCTCCTGGAAGCGCTGCTCGATCTCGAGCGCATATTGGCTTCCGTCCGCGTCGGTCAGCGTCCAGCTGCCGCCGGCGATCGCGGGCACGATCCACAGGAAGATGCGGCGGCCGTCGAGCCTGTCCTCCGCCTCGGCATGCCAGTCGCCCATGTCGAAGGCGTGGCTGACGATTCGGCTGCCCGGCCGCAATTCGGTGAGCAGGCGCGGGCGCAGCCGCAAATTGACGTCCGGCAGCAGGTAGAGGGCGACCACGCTCGCCTCGTAGATCGGCGTTCGGAACAGGTCCTGCCGGCGGAAATTGACCCGGGCCCCGACCCCGGCGATCCGCGCCGCCGCCGCCGCTTCCTGGATGCGCAGCGGATCGAGGTCGACGCCCAAGGCGCGCGCGCCGCGCTGGGCCGCCGCCACCGCGATCCGCCCGTCGCCGCAGCCGAGGTCGATGAGGAAATCGGCCGCGGTGACCTGGGCGAGGTCGAGCATCTTCTGCACGAGCGCATGGGGCGTCGGCACGAACGGCACTTCATATTCGGGCTCGGCGAAGCCGGCGAGCAATGGCAGGGCCGCGGCGGTGGCGAGGATTTCGCGTCGGGAAAAGCGCATGCGGCGAGCATAGCAGATCGGCCGGGCCCGGCATCCCTCCGCCGTTTCGCTTTGCATGGAGGCGTTCCTGACCTATCGTGGCGGCGGGCCGGCATGGGCCGGCGTCCTTCGGGGGGAGGCGCAGATGGCCATGATGCTTGCCGGCGGCGGCCGGCCTTTTCGCTGGATCGGGCTGCTGGTCTTCGCCCTTTTGCTCGGCGCGACGCCGGCGGTGGCAGCCCGTTTCTTCGTCCTGAACGTCCCCGGCGAGCTTGATCCCGCCACCAAGGTCAGGATCGAGACTCCCCGGCCGGTGCAGCTCCTCTTCACCTTCCAGACGAACGGTGCGCCGAACATGCGCGCGACCAATTTCGTCAAGGAGCAGGTCGGCAACGACGTCCGCGGCAGCGGCCTTTTCTCGGAGGTCGCCCAGGCGCCGGTCGCCGACGGCGCGGTGCTCAGCATCACGATCAACAATATCCCGGAGCGTGGCGCCGCCGGACGCGGCTTCCGCACCGGACTCACCTTCGGCCTGGCCGGGACGACGGTGACCGACGATTATGAAATCACCTTCGAATATCTGTCGGGGCCGACGGCGACACCGATCCGCCGCGTCGTCCGGCACGCGATCAGGACGACGATCGGACGCACCGATCCGCCGACGGACGTGACGCGGGCGCGCAACCCCGAAGAGGCCTTGCGGACAGTGGTCCGCCAATCGCTCGCCCATGGCCTCAACCAGCTCGGCGGCGATCCCGCCTTCGTCCCTGCCCTAACCGGGACAGCCCCGCAGCCATGAGCCGGCGCTCGCCGGCCTTGCTCGCCCTGCTGCTGGCGGCCGGCGGCTGCACGGCCTCGCGGCTGGACACGCCCCAACCGACCTTCAGCGGGCTCCAGGCGGTGCGCGCCGCCGACATACCGGCCTTGACCGTCGACCGTTTCGCGGCGGGTCCCGGCCTGCCGCGCGGCCGCGACCGGGCGATCCTGATTCGCGCCGCGGCCCTGCGCCCACCGCAGGGCACGAGCTTCGCCGACTATCTGGGCGAGACATTGCGCGCCGCTTTGGCCAGCGCCGGCCGGCTCGAGCCGGCATCCGCGCTCGGCGTCTCCGGCCTGCTCACCGAGAACCGGGTCGATTCGGGCTTCGGTCGGGGCCGGGGGGTGCTGGCCGCGGAGTTCATCGTCACGCGCGGCGGCCGCGAAATCTGGCGCAAGACGCAGCGCGTCGAGCGGGATTGGGACTCGTCCGTGCTCGGCGCGGTCGCCTATATCCGCGCAGACCAGCATTACGGCGCGCTCTACCAGATGCTGGTCGAAGCCCTGCTCGCCGATCCCGATTTCCGTCGGGCGGTGCGACCTGCCGCCTGACGGGCGCTTGCATCGCCGCGCCGCCAAGGCCATTTGCGGCGCCATGACCGAACCTCCGCAAAACCCGCCGCTTCGGGCCGCGATCATCCCGGTGACGCCCTTGCAGCAGAATTGCTGCCTGATCTGGTGCACCAAAACGATGCGCGGCACCTTCACCGACCCCGGCGGCGATCTCGACCGGCTCAAGGCGGCGGCCGTCCAGCATGGCGTGACGATCGAGAAAATCCTGCTCACCCACGGCCATATCGACCATTGCGGCTCGGCCAAGATCCTCGCCGACGAATTGGGCGTGAAGATCGAGGGGCCGCACGAGGACGACCGCTTCTGGATCGCCCGGCTCGAGGATGACGGCCGCGCCTATGGAATCACCGGCAAGGTCTTCGAATCGGACCGCTGGCTGGTCAACGGCGATACCGTCACGGTCGGCGAGCTGAGCTTCGACGTCTATCACTGCCCTGGCCACACGCCCGGCCACGTCGTCTTCCACCATCCCGCCTCGAAGCTGGCCATCGTCGGCGACGTCCTCTTCCAAGGCTCGATCGGCCGCACCGACTTCCCGATGGGCAATCACCAGGACCTGATCGACGCGATCACGACGCGGCTGTGGCCGCTCGGCGACGACACCGCCTTCGTCCCCGGCCACGGCCCGATGAGCACCTTCGGCCAGGAACGCCGCACCAACCCCTTCGTCGCCGACCGCGTGCTGGCGCGGGCCTAGGCTTTCCGGCCCGGCGAGATCTGGATGCTTTGGCTCGCCGGCGCGGAGTCGCGATAGGCGAAGCTCAGCGCCCAGCCGGCAAGGCCGAGAATGACGAGCACGCTGACCATCATGCCGGCGACCCGCAGCCGGAGCCGCGACGGGCTGTCCATGCCGAAAGCGTGGGCGATGCGGGCGAGGATGAAGGCGATGGCCGCCGCCCAGAGGATTCGCCTGTCGCCCCCGGCGAGCTCGACCAGGCCCAGCAGGATGAGAAAGATCGGCATGTTCTCGGCATAATTGGCGTGGGCCCTGATCCGCCGGAGCAAAACTTCGTTGCCGCCGTCGCCGAGCCCGATCTTGAGCGGTCGCCTGAGCCGCGAGACGCGGGCGGCCAGCCAGATGAGCAGGAGCGCGGCGGCGCCGGCGATGGTGAGGGTGATCGGGAGGATCATGGCGTGTTACCTTTCTGACGGCCTTTAGCGGAACGGCTCGGCGTCATCGACCCAGGCCTTGCGGAAGGAGGCCCGCAGCAGCACGAAATCGATCAGGGCGGCCGGGAGATAGAAGAGAAGCGAGAGCAGCGCCGCGTTTGTGTCCGTGGGCAGCAGCAAAGGCATGGGATTGGGGATGACGAAGATCATGACCAGGCCGACCGTCACGGCCGTGACGAGCGCCGTCGCGGCGGTGAGCGCCGCGCGGCGCGCCGGCAGCTCCTCCCGAAAGGCGAAGCGCGCGACCACCCATGACAGAAAGCAGAGCCAGATCAGGCTGACCATGAAGCTCCAGCCGACGGCGATAACGTCTTCCATTGCGCATCCCCCGTTCCGCTCTCGTATCATGCGCCGCCATGCTTGCAACCGCGCGCCAAATCGCTATAGGCGGCTCCCTTCATGCGAGAGCATCAGGCCGCGAGGCCAGCGGCCGACCCGCCGCTGACCATCGCAGCCGGCATTCGCCACATCATTTTGAACTGGAACAGGTGCCAAATGGCGGTCCCCAAAAGAAAGACCTCGCCCTCCAAGCGCAACATGCGCCGCAGCCACGACGCGCTCAAGCCGACCGGCTATCAGGAATGCCCGAATTGCGGCGAGCTCCGCTTGCCCCACAATCTGTGCCAGAGCTGCGGCCATTATAAGGGGCGTGAAATCCTCAAGACCGAAGCGTAAGACGGTCCGGCTGCAGGACGGGAGACTTCGGTGGGAAGAGGGCCACGGATCGCAATCGACGCGATGGGTGGCGATTCCGGCCCCGAGGTGATAGTCGCCGGCGCCGCCGACGCCTGGCATCGCCGCGACGATCTGAGCTTCCTCCTGTTCGGCCACGAAAACGCGATCCGGATCGAGCTCGCCAAGCATCGCAGCCTCGCCGACGTCTGCGAGGTCGTCCATTGCGACGACGTCATTTCGGGCACCGACAAGCCGACCCAGGCGATCCGCCGGGCCAAGACCAGCTCGATGGGCCAAGCCATCGCCGCGGTGAAGGAAGGCGAAGCGCAGGCGGCTTTGTCGGGCGGCAATACCGGCGCCTTGATGGCGATGTCCAAGCTCGCGCTGCGCACGATGCCTGGCATCGACCGGCCGGCGCTCGCCGCCTTGCTGCCGACGTTGGGCGCCAACGACTGCGTCATGCTCGATCTCGGCGCCAATACCGAGTGCGACACCAACAACCTCGTTCAGTTCGCGGTGATGGGCGCCGCTTATGCCCGGGTCGTGCTCGAGCTCGAGCGGCCGCGCGTGCAATTGCTCAACATCGGCACCGAGGAATTGAAGGGCACCGACGAATTGAAGGAAGCGGCCGCGATCCTGCGCGGCTCGCACCATCTCCACATGCACTTCGACGGCTTCGTCGAGGGCGACAAATTGTCGCGCGGCGACACCGACGTGATCGTCACCGACGGCTTTTCGGGCAATATCGCCTTGAAATCGCTGGAGGGGACGGCGCGCTTCGTCACCGACCTTCTGAAGCGCGCCTTCAGCAGCTCGGCGCGCTCGAAGATCGGCTTCCTGATCTCGCGGCCCGCCACCGAATTGCTCCGCCACCATCTCGATCCGAACAACCACAACGGCGCGGTCTTCCTCGGGCTGAACGGCCTCGTCGTTAAGAGCCATGGCAGCGCCACCGACAAGGGCGTCGCCAATGCGATCAGGGTGGCGGCGCGGATGGTGCGCGAGGATTTGACCCGCAAGATCACCGAGGACCTCGCCAACGTCTCGGCGCAAACCGCCCAACTCGCCGCCGCCAAATGAGCCGACGCGCGGTCATCGCCGGGACCGGTTCGGCGCTGCCGTCGCGCCGCGTCTCCAACCAGGAGCTCGCGAGCCGAATCGACACCACTCACGACTGGATCGTCGAGCGGACCGGCATCCACGCCCGCCACATTGCCGGCGACGGCGAGACCACCGCCACCCTGGCCACCGAGGCCGCGCGCAGGGCGCTCGACGCGGCCGGCATTGGGGCCGAGGAGATCGGCCTCATCGTGCTCGCCACCGCCACGCCCGACCAGACCTTCCCGGCCAGCGCGACCCGGGTGCAGACCGCGCTCGGCATCGACGATTGCATCGCCTTCGACGTCGCAGCGGTCTGCACCGGCTTTCTCTATGCCCTCTCGGTCGCCGACAATATGATCAAGGGCGGCATGGCCGATCATGCGCTGGTGATCGGCTCGGAGACGTTCAGCCGCATCCTCGACTGGGAGGACCGGACGACCTGCGTCCTGTTCGGCGACGGTGCCGGCGCGGTCGTGCTGAGGGCCGAGGACAGCGAGGCCAATTCCGGCGGGCGCGGCATCCTCGCCACCCGGCTCCATGCCGACGGCCGCCACAACGATTTGCTCTACGTCGACGGCGGCGTCTCCACGACCGGGACGGTCGGCAAGCTGCGCATGAAAGGCCGCGAGGTGTTCCGCCACGCCGTCGTCAACCTCGCCGAGGTGCTCGGCGAAACGCTCGGCGCGGCCGGCCACGAAGTCGGCGAGATCGACTGGGTGGTGCCGCACCAGGCCAATAAGCGCATCCTCGACGCCACCGCGCGCAAGCTCGGTCTCGATCCCGCCAAGGTGATCGTGACCGTCGACCAGCATGCCAACACGTCCGCCGCCTCGGTGCCGCTGGCGCTCGACACCGCGGTGCGCGACGGGCGCATCAAGCAAGGCGACCTGATCGTGCTCGAGGCGATGGGCGGCGGCTTCACCTGGGGCGCGGCGGTGGTTCGTTTCTGAGCCGGAACGAGACATATCCGCAATATTTTCGTCGGGCCTTCACATTGCGCATAGAGTCTGATTGCACTCGGGCTAAAGCGCGGTTAAGGTTTCGAATTCTCTGTCGAGAAGGGGGACGGCTTGATGGCCGATTCAGGTGCGATCCGCAAACCGTCCGTCGGGACGCTGACCCGTGCCGATCTGGCGGACATCGTTCATCGCGAAATCGGGCTCTCGCGCGCCGAATCCGCCGGCATCGTCGAAGGCATATTGCATCATATGTGCGGCGCCCTGGCCGACGGGCAGAATGTCAAGATTTCCGGCTTCGGAAGCTTCATCCTGCGCGACAAGGGCGAGCGGGTCGGCCGCAATCCGAAGACCGGCGTCGAGGTTCCAATCGCACCGCGTCGCGTTCTCACGTTCCGCGCCAGTCAGATCATGCGCGAGCGGATCGCCCGTAGCGGCTGATATGGACTGATCTTATGGCCGAGCCGATCCGCAAGAGCGAACATGCCTTTCGGACGATCGGCGAGCTTGCGGCCGAGCTTGGCGTTCCCCAACACATCTTGCGCTACTGGGAGACGCGCTTCCCGCAATTGAAGCCGCTGCAGCGCGCCGGCAACCGCCGCTATTACCGCACCGAGGACGTCGCGCTGGCGCGGCGCATTCATCGCCTGCTCAGCCAGGACGGCTATACGATACGCGGTGTTCAGCAATTGCTCGGCAAAGGCGGCGCCGGGGCCGCGTCAGGGGAAGCGGCCATTGCCGCGACCGGGCCGACGCCCGCAAACCAGCATTCACCTTTCCCCGCCGACGGCCTGCGCGTACTTCGGCAGACGTTGGCCGACGCATTAGAGGAGACGACCCTGTGACCCTACGCTTTGCCGCTCTTTCGCTCGCCGCCTTGGGCGTCGCTCTGGCTTCCGCCGCGCCCGCCGCCGCCGATTCGCCGCGGCCGCTGCGCGAGCTCCGCTGCGACCTGATGGAAACGACGCCCCAGGGGCGCATGTCGGCCATCGAGGCGCCCGACCTCCACGTGCTCCAGCAGACCGCGGTCGCCGGCCGCTTCAGGCCCGAGATTCCGGAAGGGACGGCGGGGATCATGTGCGGCCGTTCGAGCATCCTGCCGGCCGCGCATGACGACGAGGTCATCATCCTCGGCGTGCCTTTGTTCATCGCCGAAACCGGCTCGGGCGGCCGGCTGGGCGTGCTCGAGATCGACCAGGGCCGCTATCGGTTCCGGATGCTCGAGGGCCGGCTCAGCGCCGACGAGCAGACCGCGATGGACGGGCGGCTCGACGAATTCCAGCGCCGCCTGGCGCCGCCGCGCTCCTGAAGCGATACGCGACTGCTTGAACCGTCACCCCGGGCTTGACCCGGGGTCCACCTTCTTGCGGCAACGTGGAAGGTAGATGCCGGATCAAGTCCGGCATGACGAAAAAAATGGAAACCGCTGCGGCTCAGTCGTCCGGTCCGAGCTGCGGATCGAGGTCGCGGGGGCGGATGAAGCGCTCCAGGCGGCCGGCGCCGGCGGCCACGTCGCGCCAGCCTGGGCCGTCGAAATGGAGCTCGGCGAGAGCGCCGGTCGGATATTTGACGGCGATCGCGTTGCGCAGCGCGCCGCTCGCGGCGAGCAGCAAGGCGAGCTGCTCCATCCCCGGATTGTGGCCGGCGATCAACAGCCGCTCATGCGCGTCGTCGGCCGCGCGGACGATCTCGATCAGCGTCTCGGGCGAAGCGAGATAGATATGCTCGTCGAAATCGGTCGCGACCGCGGCGCCATAGCCCTGCGCGAGCTCGGTCAGCGTCTCGGTGACGCGCGCGGCCGGCGAGGCGAGGACGAGATCGAAGCCCAGGCCGAGCCGTTTCATCTCGCGTCCCATCGCCCGGGCCGCCTTCCGGCCGCGTGGCGACAGCCGCCGGTCGAAATCGCGCGCGACCGGCGCGTCCCAGCCCGATTTGGCGTGGCGCAGCAGGCTCAGACTTTTCATTCGAAATCGTCGACCCTCTCCAGCGCGCCATCATGCATGAGGCCGGCGTCGGGCGCCAGCCGCGCGCGCACGCGGGCAATCGCTTCGTCGAGCGGTACGCGCGAGACCCGAACCCCGGCCGGGAAGGCGTCGAGCAGCCGCGACGGCGTCGCCGCCGACAGGAGGACGAACATGCCCTTGTCCTGCTGGCGGCGGATGAGGCGACCGAAAGCCTGGGCGAGCCGGGCGCGGACGACGCGGTCGTCATAGAGGGTGCCGCCTCGTTCATCCTGAGCCTGTCGAAGGGCGGCGGCGCGGCGGGCGGCGTGGAGCACGGTCGGCCGCGGCCAGGGCACGCCTTCCATCACCACGAGCCTCAGCGAATGGCCGGGCACATCGACGCCGTCCCTGAGCGCGTCGGTGCCGAGCAGGCTGGCATGGGGATCGTCGCGGAAGATGTCTATGAGCGTGCCGGTGTCGATCGGATCGACATGCTGGGCGTAGAGCGGCAGCCCGGCGCGGGCGAGCCGGTCGGCGATGCGGGCGTGGACCGCCCGCAGCCGCTGGATGGCGGTGAACAGGCCCAAGGTCCCGCCCTGCGCGGCCTCGATCAGCCGCGCATAGGCGCCGGCGAGCGCGGCAAGATCGCCTTTCTTGACGTCGGTGACGACGAGCACCTCGCTATGCGCCGCATAATCGAACGGGCTCGCCGCCTCGAAGCGCGACGCGATGCCGGCGAGGTGGAGCGCGCCGGTGCGCGCCTCGGCCGCCGGCCAGTCGGCACCGCCGCGCAAGGTCGCGGAGGTGACGAGGACGCCGTGGGCGGGTTTGAGCACCGCCTCGGCGAAGGGCCGGGTCGGATCGAGCCAGTGGCGGTGCAGGCCCCCATCATATTCGCGCCCCTCGACCCGCTCGACCGCGAGCCAATCGACGAAATCGGGATCGGCCGGCCCGCCGATCCGCGCCGCCAGCGCGATCCAGGCGGACAAGGTCTGCACCCGCCAGGTGAGGCCGCCGATCGCGCCTTCGACCCGGGCACGCGCCTGCGCGTCGAGCCAGTCGGGCGCGTCCTCGATCACCGCCTCGAGCCTCTTGCCGAGCGCGACCAGCGGGCGGAGCAATTGCTCAAGCGCCTCGACCGCGGGCGCGGCGGCTTCGACCAGGGCCGGATCGGGCTCTGCGAGCTCGGTCTCGAGGCCGTAGCCGGCATCCTGCGCGGTGGCCCGCGCATAAACGGTGCCGCGCACCGCGGCGAGCAGCCCCTCGACAGGCCCGAAGGGCTGGCCCTCGGCGATCCGCTGCAGCCAGCCGTCGCCCGGCAGCGCGCCCGCCATCTGCACCGCGGTATCGAGCGCCAGCGCGCCCGCTTCGTCATAGGAGGCGACGTCCATCAGCCGCGCGGCGAGGCCCCGCCTTCGCCCCCGCGCCTTGCTTTCGGGGCCGACGATCCAGCGCCGCATCTCGATCGCCTCCTGGCCGGTGAAGGCTGCGGCGAAGGTCGAATCGGCGGCGTCGAAGATATGGTGGCCCTCGTCGAAGACGATCCGCGTCGGCACCCGGCCCTCCTCGCGGCCGCGCGCGGCGTTGACCATGACGAGCGCGTGGTTGGCGATGACGAGGTCGGCGTCCTGGCTCGCGCGCGACGCCCGCTCGATGAAGCAGCGCCGGTAATGCGGACAGCCGGCATAGACGCATTCGCCCCTGCGGTCGGTCAGCGCCGCCGCGCCGGCGCGGCGGAAAAGCGAGGTGAGCCAGCCCGGCAGATCGCCGCCAACCATGTCGCCGTCGCGCGTGTAAGCGGCCCAGCGCGCGGCGAGCTGGGCGAGGATCGCGGCGCGCCCGGTAAAGCCGCCCTGGAGCGCATCCTCGAGGTTCAGCAGGCAGAGATAATTCTCGCGGCCCTTGCGGATCACGATCTTCGCCTTGCGCTCGCTTGCGTCGGGGAACAGCCGCTCGCCCTCGCGGTCGAGCTGGCGCTGAAGCGCCTTGGTGAAGGTCGAGATCCAGACCGCGCCGTCCGCTTTCTCGGCCCAGAGCGAGGCCGGCGCGAGATAGCCCAGCGTCTTGCCGATACCCGTGCCCGCCTCGGCGAGCAGCACATTGGGCTGGTCCTCGATCCGGCGCGGATCGAAGATGATGGCGGCGGCGGCGGCATAATCGCGCTGGCCGTCGCGGACCTCGGCGTCCTCGCCGACCAGATGCTCGAGCCGCAAAGCGGTGTCGGCGAGGTCGAGGCGGATCGGGCGCGGCTGCGGCCGGCCGCCTTTCTCCTCCCATTCGGGCAGGCGGGAGAACAGCCAGCGTTCTTCGCGTTCGGGCCTCGCCAGCCGCTCGGCGACCGCGCCGGCCCAGCTCCAGCGCAGCCGGTAAAGCGCCTGCGCCGACGCCCAGGCGCCCTCGCGCTCGGGCCAACCCGCCGCGAGCGTGCCGAGCAAGGCTGTCGCCGCCGCGCGCAGGAACAGGGCCGCCGCTTCCTCGCCTTCGGGCGCGTCCAGGCCGAGCGCGTGGGCCAGCCCCTTGGGCGTCGGCACCGCGAACCGCGCCGGATGGACGAAGGCGAACAGCTCCAAGAGGTCAAGCCCCGACAGGTCCGGATAACCGAGCCGGTTGCCGACCAAAGGCGCGTTCAGCATGATCATCGGCGTTTCCGCCGCCCGCGCGATCGCCGCCCCGCGCCCGACCGCCTCGACGCTGCCGTCGCCATGCGCGATCCAGATGCCGCCATGGGTGGCGTGAAGCGCGGGATAAGCGAGCGGGGCCATGCGACTGCTTAAGCCGAAAAGGAACGAAACGGCAACGGGATCAGATCAGGCCGTCGGTTTCCACGGCCAGGCCGGCGATGGTGACGCTTTCCACGGATCCGCCGATTGGGATCGAACGACCCTCGCCATAGCCCTGCTCGGAAGGAGACCAGAATTGATGGATCGTCGCGGCCGGAATTTCAACGACCCAATATTCGGGAATGGCATGCTTGGCATATAAGGCCGCTTTCAGTCCGAGATCGAAATCCGCCGTCGAGTCGGTCACTTCGATGGCGAGCGCCACGGACTCCAAAGGGACGTAACCCTTGCCGATCGGTGCGGTGGTCAGCGAGATGTCGGGCTCGGGTGCGCTCAGCGGCGGCATTCCCACTGTGGCCTCGGCTATCGGATAGAGCGGCGAACCCAACCCTTTGAGAGCCCGATGGAGTCGAATGACGAGCTCGGTCTTCGCGAAAGCATGCGGCCGGAATTGTCCCTGCATCGCGTAGATCGCTCCTTCGATCAGCTCAGTCTTCGCATAGCCGTCGAAAGCGCCGGACCGGTCAAGCAGATCGAATTGCTCAAGGGTGAGCTTTACCGGCTGGGGCACGTTGATCGGCTGAACGGCAGTCATGGTCACACCATATCACCTTGCGCCTCGCGCGCGAAGCGGCGAAGAGCGCCGCGATGACCGCCATCGATCCCCAACTGCGCGAAGCCGCGAAGGTCAGTAAGGCTTGGCCCTATGAGGAAGCGCGCAAACTCTTGAAGCGCTATCCGGACGGGCCGGGCGCGCGCGGGATCGTGTTCGAGACCGGCTACGGCCCTTCCGGCCTGCCGCATCTCGGCACCTTCCAGGAGGTGGCGCGGACGCTCATGGTCCGCCACGCTTTGACCGAGATGGTCGATTGGCCGAGCCGGCTGATCGCTTTCTCAGACGACATGGACGGGATGCGCAAAGTTCCCCCCGGCGTGCCGCACCAGGATATGATGCACGAACATCTCGATTTGCCTTTGTCCAAGGTGCCCGACCCGTTCGGCTGCGGCCACGCCAGCTATGCCGATCACAATAACGGCATCTTGCGCCAGTTCCTCGACCGGTTCGGCTTCCACTATGAATTCCTCGCGTCGAGCGACTGCTATGCCTCCGGGCGCTTCGACGAGGTGCTGAAGAGCGTGCTTCGCCATTATGAAGCGATCATGGGCGTGATGCTGCCGACGCTCGGCGCGGAGCGGCGCAGGACCTATTCGCCGGTGCTGCCGATCAGCCGGGCGAGCGGCAAGGTGCTCCAGGTCCCGATCGAGATCGTCGATGCCGAGGCCGGCCTGGTCGCGTTCGAGGATGAGGGCGCGCGGGTCGAGCAGTCGATCCTTTCGGGCGGCGCCAAGCTGCAATGGAAGGTCGATTGGGCGATGCGCTGGGTGGCGCTCGGGGTCGATTACGAAATGTCGGGCAAGGACCTGATCGATTCGGTCACCCAGAGCTCGAAGATCTGCGGCATCCTCGGCGCCCGCCCGCCCGAGGGCTTCAACTACGAGATGTTCCTCGACGAAAATGGCGAGAAGATTTCCAAGACCAAGGGCAATGGCGTCACGATCGACGAATGGCTTGCTTATGCGCCGGAGGAGAGCCTTGCTTTCTACATCTACCGCGACCCCAGGAAGGCCAAGCAATTGAGCTTCTCGGTCATCCCCAGGGCGGTCGACGAATATGACCAGTTCCTGGCCGCCTATCCCACCCAGGCGTGGGACAAGCGCCTCGGCAATCCGGTCCACCACGTCCATGCCGGCGACGTGCCGGAGGCGCGCATGCCGATCTCGTTCGCGCTGCTGCTCAACCTGGTCGCGGTCGCCTCGACCGACGACAAGGCCCTGCTCTGGGGCTTCGTGCAACGCTACGCGCGGGAGGCTTCGCCGGAGACGGACCCGCAGCTCGACAAAAGGCTCGATTTCGCGCTCGCCTATTTCCGCGACTTCATCGCCAATTCCCTGGTCCATCGGGCGCCAACGGAGATGGAGGCCGAAGCGCTGCGGGATCTCGACGCGCGGCTGGCGGCGCTCCCCGAGGATGCCGAGGCCGAGGCGATCCAGACCGAGGTCTACGAGGTCGGCAAGGCGCACCCGTTCGAGAGCCTCAGGGACTGGTTCAAGGCGCAATATGAAACGCTGCTCGGCACCAGCCACGGCCCCCGCATGGGCAGCTTCATCGCACTTTACGGCATCGGGAACAGCCGCAAGCTGATCGCCGAGGCGCTGGCGCGCTAGTCGAGATGGTCCTGCCGGCCGACGGCATAGGCCTCGCGTGCATGGTCCTTCAGGGCCTCCACCTCGCCGGGCTCGTCGAGCCGGAAGGCGTGGAGATGGTTGCGCGGCGAGAAGGTTTCGACCCGGGTGAAGAGCGGGTCTTCGGCGCGGCGGGCGAGGACGAGGTGGCCGACCACCCAGTCGCGGCGGATGGTGAGCTGGGCGAAGGACATTCGGACCTGGAAGGCGATCCGGGTCTTCTCTGGCAGGACGGTGACCGGCCCAAAACCCTGCAGCATCGCCAGGAAGGCGTCGTAGATGGCCCGAACCGTCTCGGACCTGCCCGCGAAATGCGCCTCCAGGTCGTGCCGGGCGCAGGCATGGCTCTGATTCTGGTTGGCGAAGGCCCGGCCGCAGGCGGGGCACGTCCAGAGCGGCTGCTTAGCCAATCGTCTCGAATTCGTCGACGCCGAAGTCGCAGGGGCGTGCGCTGCCTTCCTGGTCCCGCTCCTCGACGGTGAAGCCGTTGCCGTCGGTGAAAACGTAGCGCAGCCGGCGCCGTCCTTCCGACCAGGCGACGAAGAAGGCGATGCGATCGCCCATGGAACAATAGCCGCCCGGCAGCTCGTCCGGCTGCAGCGTGATGACGAAGGTGCGCACCACGCGGATCGTCGCCGGGAAGGCTTCGCGGCGGGCATAGGATTCGGGCCACGCCAGGGCAAAGGTGTAGGTCCGGTCTCGCCGGAACAAGGCGAGGCAGCAGCGGTTGCGCAGCACGTCCCAGGCGCCGCCGCCCTGATATTGCCATCCCCGGACCACAGGCGGAGGCCAGCCAATGCGGAAATCGACGAGATCGCCCGGCTGGATCTGCTCCTGGCCGGCGGCCGGCACCGGCCAGGCCAAAGCCGCCGCGGCCAGGGCGATGGTCGGCACGAAGTGCGAGCGTTGCATCGCAGCCTCCTCGGCGCGATTATCGCCTTAGCGCGGGCGGCTGGCAATCCAGTCGTCGATCTTGCGCTCGAGCACGGTCAAGGGGAGTGAGCCCGACATCAGCACCTGGGCGTGGAAATCCCTGATGTCGAAGCGCGCGCCCAAAGCCGCCTCTGCGCGGGCGCGCAATTCGAGGATCTTGAGCTGCCCGATCTTGTAGGCGAGCGCCTGGCCGGGAATGGCGATGTAGCGCTCGACCTCGGCGACGACCTCGGTCCGGCTCATGCCACTATTGTCGAGCATGTACTGGATCGCCTGGTCGCGGCCCCAACCCTTGGCGTGGATGCCGCTGTCGACGACCAGCCGCATCGCCCTCAACATCTCGTCGTTGAGGCCGCCGAAGCGCTGATAGGGGTCGGTTTCCATGCCGAGCTCGTCCCACAGGGTTTCCGCGTAAAGCGCCCAGCCCTCGACGAAGGCGGTGTTGCCGCCGAAGCGCATGAAGGCCGGCAGCGCCTCGTTCTCGGCGGCGAGCATGATCTGGAAATGGTGGCCGGGCGAGCCTTCGTGCAAATAGAGCGTCTCCATGCCCGAGGTCCGCCGCGAGGGCAGGTCATAAGCGTTGTAATAGAAGGTGCCCGGCCGGCTGCCGTCTGGCGTGCCGTCCTGGTAGGAGCCGCCCGCCTCGTTGCGCTCGCGGAAGGCCTCGACCTCGCGGATCTCGAGGCGGCTGCGCGGGATGGTCGAGAAATATTCGCGGATGCGCGCGTCGACGCGGCGGCCGATCGCGTAATAGCCGTCGCGCAGCGCCTCGCGGCTCGCCGGCTCGAAGCGCCGGTCGGTGCGGATGAACTCGAAGAACTGGGCGAGCGTGCCGGTGAAGTTGGTCTGGCGGCGGATTGCGTCCATCTCGCCGCGGATGCGGGCGACTTCGCGCAGACCGATGTTATGGACGTCGTCGGCGCTGAGCGGCAGCGTCGTGTTCTTCGCGATCAGGCGCGCGTAGAGCCGGTCGCCGCCGCGCATCGAATTGAGGCCGACGCCGTCGCGGGCATGGGGCAGATATTCGTCCCTCAGGAACGTCTGCAGCCGGCGGTAGGCCGGGAAGATGGAGTCGCGGATCACCGCCAGCAATTCGGCGCGAAGACGGGGGCGGTCGGCCTCGGGGATGGTGTCGGCGAAGGTCTGGGCCGGGCCGAAATAAGGCGAGGCCTCGGGCGCGTCGCGAAGCTGGGTGTCAAGCTGGTCGATAACGTTGCGAATGGTGAGCTTGGTTTCGACCACGCCCGAGGCAAGGCCCTCGCGAAAACGGCCGATCGAGCGGTCGATCAGCGTGGCGAACTCGCGGTGGCGCCGGACATTGTTGTCATAATCCTCGACGGTGCGGAACGGCGCCGCGCTGCGCCCCGAGGCGAGCACCGGATAGAAAGTGTGGAAACCGGAGAAATGGTTCAGCGGGCGGACCGCGGTCAGCGCCAGCATGTCGGGCTCGACGTCGGCGAGGTCGACCTCGCGCTGATATTTGAAAACGTCGTAGGCGAGCCGGTCGGTGGCATTGAGGGCGTTGCGGTCGATTCCGCGCAGCGCCGCCAGATCTTCCTCGGCGGCGGCACGCTCCGCCGCATAATATTGGTCGCTGACATAGTCGCCCAGACGGTCCGCATAGCGCAGGTCGCCGCGGAACAGGGCCGAGATCGGGTTGCGGCGCAGATTGGCTTCGTCGCTCTCGTGGAACAGCCGCCGCAGGCGGGCGCCGGCTTCGCTGTCGGCGCTCTGGGCGGCAGCCGCCGCGGCCGGCGGGACGGCGGGGGCGGGCGACGCCGTCGTCGTGGCCGCGCAGGCGGCGGTGAGCAGGGTCGCGGCGAGGAGCGGAAATCTGGCGATCATCTGGGTCCGTTTCGAAAAGGCGGAAGCTGTATTGCTGTCCTATGACGCCACGACGATGAGAGCAAGGGCGCGCGGAGCGCCCTAATAGGCCCGGACCTCGGTCCAGCTCCACGGACGTTCGCGAAACCACTTCGTGATGATATATTTGGTGCCGGCGATGACCGGCATGCCCTGATGAAGGGCATAGCTATTGCACTGCCCCCAGGCGTCCATATTGTTCCAGGTCAGCAGATTGCCGCGGCGCGGCGTGACCTTCACCGCGGCGTGCTCGAAGAAGGTTTCGCCGCCGCTTTCAACATCGTTGAGGAAGACCATCGCCGTCCAGGTCCGCTGGCCGCCGCTCTTTTGCATGTCCTCCCAATAATCCTCGCCCTGGTGGAAGAAGTCGTAATGCGCCTTGAACTGCTGGCCGACGGCGTAGCGCTGGCCCTGGATGGTTTCGCCCTGGACGGGATCGATGCCAATCAGGTCGGAGAGCTTGCCCTCGATCCGGATGACGGTCTCGTCATAGGGGTTGAGGTTGCAGCTGTCGCTGGTGCGGAATTCCGCGTCGTAGGTCTGCGACAGCAGCTTCGAAGGCTCGCGGTCGGCGTCGATCAGGTCGATCAGCTCGGTGCAGTCCCGCTCGTCAAGAAAGTCGCGGACGATGAAGATATCGAGCTTGTTGCTCGGGATGCGCAAGGCCTTGGGGTGGCGCTCCAGCCGTTCGGTGATCCAGGCGCGCAGCGTGATCCGATATTGGAGCTCGTCCATCTCTTCAGTCCGGGACGCGGCCGCGGACCATGACGAAATCGACATGCTCGAGCGCGCGCACGTCGGCGAGCGGATCGCCCGAGACCGCGATCAGGTCGGCCGAATAGCCCGGCGCGATCCGGCCGATCTCGGTGTCGAGGTCGAGCAGACGGGCGGCGCCGGTGGTCGCCGCGGCGATCGCCTCGGCCGGGCTCATCCCGACCAAGTCGACCAGAAGCGCGAATTCCTGGGCGTTGCGGCCATGTTCGAAGACGGCGGCGTCAGTGCCGAAGACCACCGGCACGCCCGCGGCCCGCGCTGCCCGCGCGGCGCGGCCGACCTGGGCCAGGGTTTCGCGGACCTTGGCGGCGACGGCGGGGGTGAACCGGTTCTGGGCGAGGCCCTCCCTAATCCCGGTGAAGGCCATCAGGGTCGGCACCATGACGGTGCCGGCGCGGCGCATCGCCTGGATCGCGGCGGCATCGGCGAAAGTGCCGTGCTCGATCGAATCGACTCCGGCCCGCGCCGCCGCCTCGATGCCGCGCGCGCCATGGGCGTGGGCGGCGACCCTGAGGCCGAGCGAATGGGCGGTGACGACGATCGCGCGCATCTCATCGTCGGTGAAATGCGCCTCCAGGCCCCTCGCTTGCTGGGAGAGGACGCCGCCGGTGGCGGTGAACTTGATCACCTGCGCGCCGGCGCGGGCCGCTTCGCGGACCCGTTCCGCGCACTGGACGGGGCCGGTGCAGGTATTGCCGCCGGAGAGCGCCCGGGTCACGTCGGGCCGGAAGCCGGTGACGTCGCCATGACCGCCGATGATCGAAAGCGCGGGGCCGGAGGCGACGATGCGGGGGCCGGCGATGACTCCCTCATTGGTCGCGCGGGCGAGCGCGAAGCCGACCTGCGGGCCCGAGCCCAGGTCGCGCACGGTGGTGAAGCCGGCGCGCAAGGTGGTGCGCGCATTGCGGGTGCCGCGCGTCACGGCATATTCGTCGGTGTCGACCGCCTCTTCGCGATAGTCGCCGCCCGGATCGCCGGACAGGTGGACATGGGCGTCGATCAGGCCGGGCAGGACGGTCTTGCCGCTAAGGTCGATCAGCCGCGCGCCCGGCGGCGGCGGGGTCAGGCCGGCGGCGACGCTCTGGATGCGGCCGTCGACGATGGTGATCGTCGAAGGGCCCTGCGCCGGCCGCGACGCATCGGTGATCAGCCGGCCGGCGTGGACGACCAGGGTTTCCGCGGCGGCCGGCCCCGCGACGAGCAGCAAGATCAGGAAAAAGAAGCGTGCGAGCATCGGCGAATCCAGATTTCGGGCCCGCTTCATGCGATAGCGACGGCGGCCCTGACAAGCGAAAAGCCCGGAGCGGCTTGCGCTTGCTCCGGGCTTCCCGTTCCCCTCGCTGGGAATGCTCGCTTCGCCTGGGGCCTACCAGAAGAAGTCGTAGATCACGTCGAGAACCTCGCCGGTGTAGATGTCGACCAGGAGGACGTCGTTATAATAGCGCACCCACTGCGTCCCGTAGGCCGCCGGCGGCAGCCGGTATTGCCAGGGGTCGCCGATCCAGTAGCGCTGGCTGAAGAACAGCGGCTCAAGGAAGAATCCGATCGAAAAGCGATTATAATTCCAGTTCCGGTAGGGCGAATAATAAGGCGACAGGTGGAAGCGGTTGCGGTTGCCGCGCCGCCAGCCGTTCCAGTCGTAGCGGTTGTCGTTGCGCCAGCCGCGATTCCAGTCGCCGCGCCGGCGGTCGCCGCGGCGGCTGTCCCCGTCGTTGCGGTTGTTGCGCCAGTCGCGGCCGTCATTGCCGCGATCGCCGCCCCGGCGATAGCCCTGCTGCTGGTTGCGGCTCTCGAGCTGCTGATAGCGGCGCAGCGCCGGGTCGTTGGGATTGCCCTGCCAGGCCTGCGGATAGATGCTGCCCTGGCTGTTGCGGCCGCGGCGTTCGCCGTCGCCGCCACCCCGGTTGCCGCGATTGTTGTTGGCCTGGTTGTTGTCGTTGCCGCGCCAATTGTTGCGGTTGCCGCCGTCGCCGCCGCGCTGGCGCTGGACGACCTGCTGCTGCGGCTGCGCCTGAGCCTGCTGCGGCGCCGGGTCGTTGCGGGCCGCGCGGGCCTCGTTGCGCGCCGCGCGGGCCTCGTTGCGCGCTTCGACACGCTCGACGCGGCTTTCGCCGCTATCCTGGTGGCTGTTCGAGCCGCGATCGCCACCGCGCCCGCCGCCGTCGCGGTGGCCGCGCTGAGCTTCGGCCGCGATCGGGGTCATCGCCGTCGCCGCCAAGATCAATCCCATCAATGCCTTGCGCATCGAAATACTCCTTTGTCCCCGGCGACTTGGTGCCGCCCGTTCATGAGACGGCTTGTGCCGATTCGTGGATGACCGGTTGCTGAACCGACCGGTAAGCAAGCCGACAGGATGTCGCAGAATGTCGCAGAAGATCAGGACCGCGGCCGGCGCGAGCCGCGCGGCTGCGCCCGCAGGGCCGGTACGGTTCGCGCCGCTTCCTCGGGGGTGATTCCGGGCGCCGGCGCGCCGGTCACCTCCTCCCGTCCGGTCTTGATGCGGATCGCGCGGCGGATCGAATCGCGCAGCCGGGGATAGATGCCGCAGCGGCAGATATTGGTGATCGCGGCGTCGATCTGCTCGTCGGTCGGGCTGTCGTTGCGGTCGATCAGGGCCGCGGTGGCCATGATCACGCCCGGTATGCAATAGCCGCACTGGACGACCATGTCGGCGATAAAGGCCTGCTGGATCGGATGCGAGCGGTCGCGCGACAGGCCCTCGATGGTGGTGACGAAGCTGCCCTCGAGCGCCGAGATCGGCACCCGGCAGGAGCGCACCGCATTGCCGTCGACATGGACCATGCAGGCGCCGCAATGGCCGGTGCCGCAGCCATATTTGGTGCCGGTCAGATTCTGCGCGTCCCTGAGCGCCCACAGCAAGGGGGTGGCGGGATCCATCCGATAGTGGACGGGCAGGCCGTTCACGGTAAAGCTGCTCATCCACCATCTCTAATCGCGGAAGGGCGGCCATGGGAAGCGAGCGAATCGCGGTCGGGATCGAAGGCGGCGTCGCCCATGTCGAGCTGGCGCGGCCAGACAAGTTCAACGCCATGGACAAGGCAATGTTCGCCGCGATCGGCGACACTTTCCGCGCGCTCGGCCGCGACCCGCAGGTGAGGGCGATCCTGCTCTCGGGCCAGGGCAGGCATTTCACCGCCGGGCTCGACCTCGAATATGCCGCGAGCCAGTTCGCGCCCGCCGCCGATGCCGGGCGCGCGGTCGAGGCCAAGCTTCGCCATATCGAATGGCTGCAGGACGCGTTCAGCGCCGTCGAGCAGGCGCGCGCGCCGGTGATCGCGGTGGTCCATGGCGGCTGCATCGGCGCCGGCGTCGACCTCGCCAGCGCCTGCGACCTGCGCGTCGCCGCAGCCGGCGCCTTCTTCCAGATCGCCGAGGTCGACGTCGCGATCACCGCCGATCTCGGCACGCTGCAGCGGCTCGGCTATCTGATCCCGCAAGGCGTGCTGCGCGAGCTCACCTATACCGGGCGGCGGATGACGGCGGAGGAGGCAGCCGGCTACGGCCTCGTCAACCGGATCGAGGCGGACCGGGAGGCGGCGATCGCCGCCGGCCTCGAGATCGCCGCGATCATTGCCGCCAAGTCGCCGCTGGCGGTCGCCGGCGCCAAGAAGAGCCTCAACCACAGCCGCGGCCGGCCGGTCGAGGAGGGCCTGCGCGACGTCGCTCTGTGGAATGCCGGGACTTTGGCCAGCATCGATATCGGCGAGGCGGTGCGCGCGCGGCTCGGCAAGACCGAGCCCAGCTTCGCGCCCCTCGACGATTAGGCGGACTCGGCGGATTTGAAGAGAACTCCGTTCGCCCTGAGCTTGTCGAAGGACTGCCTTCTCCTGATGAAGGGGAGAAAGGTAGGGCTTCGACAAGCTCAGCCCGAACGGTGGAGGGTTTCGGCTCGACCAGGTCGGACTTAGGCCCAGGCGGCCTCGCCCTCTTCCTCGGCCTCCGTCCGCGCCTCGCTCCACCAATAAGCGGGGATGAAGGCGAGCGATAGCAGGGTCAGCGGCAGCGCCGTCCAGATTGGCGCGCCCGCGAGCCAGGGCACCGCCGCATTGACCAAAGCGAGGAAGAGCAGGACCGGCAGTCCCTCGCGGCGTGGCGCGGCGGGCGCGAGGCGCTCGCGATGCTCGATGACGCCGTAGAGGGCGCGGACGGTGCGGCTGCCTTTGTCCGTGAACAAGGCGGGGATCAGGCCGTGGACCATGCAGGCGAGGCCGCCCTTCACCATCGCCCAGCCGAAGCCGAAGGCGAAGCGCCGGTGCTCGGCATAATCCTCGCCGACCGCGTCGAGATGCGCGCGGCATCTCCCGGTCAGCGATCCCCCATCCTTGTCCATGCTCGGGCTCCACGATTCGGTCCAGCGATCCTAACTCAACTCGCACGGCAGACAAAAGATGCGCATCTAAGCGCTTGTCCCCAAGCCTCGGTTTCGCCACTGTCCGGGCATGACCGAGCAGCCCAAACAGGCCCTTTCCCCGGAAGAGGATTATGCGGACGCGACCGTCGCGGACCTGATGTCGCCCGCGCTCGGCGTGTTCCGGCCCGAGATGAGTGTCGCGCAGACGGTCGAGGAATTGCGCGAGCTGACCCGCTCGGCGATCATCACTTATTGCTACGTCACCGACGAGGAGGGCAGGCTGGTCGGCGTCGTCGTGATGCGCGACATGCTGCTCGCCGATCCCGACACCAGGCTCGACGCGCTGATGATCAGGGACGTCTTCGCCTTCCGGGAGGATCTCGCGCTCGAGGAAGCGCTGAAATCGGCGGTCGCCAGGCATTTCCCGGTCTATCCGGTGTGCGACGCGGCAGGCGTGCTCAGGGGGCTGATCCGCGGCGAGGAATTGTTCCGCAACCAGGCGATCGAGATCAGCGCCCAATCGGGCAAGATGGTCGGCGTCGACAAGGAGGAAAGGCTGGCGACGCCGCTCGCGCGCAGCCTCAAGCTGCGCCACCCCTGGCTGCAGATCAATCTCGTCACCGCCTTCGTCGCCGCCGGCGTGGTCGGCGCGTTCGAGCATACTTTGAGCCGGCTCGTCATCCTCGCGGTCTTCCTTCCCGTCATGGCCGGGCAGACCGGCAATACCGGCTGCCAGGCGCTGGCGGTGACGCTGCGCGGCATGACGCTCGGCGAGTTGCAGCCGAGCCTGGTCAAAAGGCTGGTCGCCAAGGAGGGCCTGCTCGGCCTCGTCAACGGCCTCCTCGTCGGAGTCACCGCGGGCCTCGGCATGATGGTCTACGCGACCATGCAGGGCCAGGCGCAGCCCTGGCTGATGGGCCTGGTCGTTTTGTTCGCGATGACGGTGAGCTGCACCATCGCCGGCATTGCCGGGGCGATGATCCCGCTGACCTTGAAGCGCATGGGCGCCGACCCGGCCACCGCGTCCAGCATCTTCCTGACCACGGCGAGCGACGTGGCGAGCATGGGAATCTTCCTGTCGCTGTCGACAATGCTGCTGCTCTGATCCCGGCCGGTCAGTCCCGGTTGAAGGCCGACGGATCAAGCGGGGTCGGCACGGTATTCCCGTCGGGGACCGAATAGAGCGTGTAGGTCAGCTGCGTCAGGCTGACCTGGTCTCCCAAGCTCTCCGCGGCCAGCATTGTCGGACCCGGAAATTCGCCGGCCGAAGTGATGTTGGCGAACGACTTGCAATCCTCGGCCAGGGGCGAACCGAACGCATATTGTATGGAATAATTGCCGTCGGGAATGCCGGACAGGCTCCCCGTGCGGTTCTGCGCGACGTAGAAGGCGGTCACCAGCCGTCCGTTATCGGCATTGCGGACTTTGACGATCGCATCGCCGGCTGCGCCGTTACGGATTTCCAGAACATGGCCGTGCCCGGACAGGCGCCGGCCCTCCAGGCGGGCGCCGTTTGCGGGCTGCCGCGCGCAGGCCGCCTGCGCGACCGCCGGCTCCGATCCGTTCGAGCTGACATTCTGCAGGTTGTCGACGGAGGTGAGATTGCCTTCAAGTCCCAGATCCTCGTTCACCTCGAGCGCGATATTGGTGGTCGTCGCGGATCCACTGCAGGCCGCCAAGGCCAGCGCCAGCAAAAGCCCGCCAATCCGATATCTCCGTTCCATCCGATTATCCCTCCGCTTCGCGGTCTCCGAGGCTGACGATTCGACGTCGTCGGAGACCGAACCAAAGACTGAAAAAACAAATGCGGTGGTGAAGCACCGCCGGAGGGTTGTTTCGCACGGCGACGCCGGGCCGACGCGTGACGCCCGTCACGCCCCGGCCTTTTCCCTCGCTCATTGTCGCGACGGCACCGGCAACGGCCTTCGCGCAAGTACACAAAATGCCCTCATCTACCGCGAAAAAACCCTTGTCTTTCAGTAATCCCATGGATCGCGCTCCACCCGCGGCCAGCGCTGGCCGCCGGCGCGCTGGCGCTCCATCAGCTTGAGCACGGCGATGGTGAGGCCGTCATTGTAGCGGACATGTTCACCGCATTTGCGGCCGCGGTAGAAGACCGGCCGGACCTCGCCGGCGATCGAGCGCTCGATCGCCCGGTCGAGCTGGCCGCTCTGCCCCATCCCCCGCGCCCGGTCCCAAGCCACGGCGAAGCTCCCGGCTCCGGCCCGCTCGCGCAGATTGTAAGCGCTCTTGCGCGTCATCCCGACCGCCCGCGCGGCCGTCGCCACCGACCCGCACAAAGCGAGGCGATGGATGAAGGCGATCTGCCGCGCGGGCGTCCAGCCATCATGGCGCGCGCGGACGGCACGGGCGCGAAGGCGAGCTCGGCGAGCGGGAGCGCTTCGAGGATCGCCTGGAGGCGGGGCGGGAGCGGGTAGGAGTCGGCCATCCCGAGCATATGCTTGATTTGGAGTTGTGTGGGAAAGTGGTTTTGACAGCCCCGGACGTGCCGCCATCTTGACCATCTCGGCTCGTAAAGCTTGCGCCCGCTCAGCGCCGCCGACGCCGCATGTCCGCCTGGATCGATTCGCGCCAACTGCCGCCGACCGGGCCGACGATGTCGTCCACCCGCCAGCCGGTCGCCGTTTTCTCAAGACGCAGTGTGATGAGCGCCGTCTGGCCGAAATTGGAGAAGGATATGCGCGCATCGGCACGCTCGGCCTGAATCGCCACGGACTGGATAGCATAGCGCACATTCTGCCAATCCTGGCATTCGCAGAAGGGGTCGGCGGCCATGGCTTCCTCGCCATAAGCAAGCCGCTGGAGCCGCTCTAGCTCGGGCGTGAGCACATCAAGGACGTTGTCGCCATTTTCGCCCGGATCGCGCAGGTAGGAATCGTAGATGGAGGCTAGCAAAGACCGGATCCGGGCCTCGTCCGATCCCGCGCCGGACGAGGGCCGCGACGCAGCCCCGGCCGCTGGCGGCGTACCATCGCTGCAGGAGGCCAGCGCCGCGCGGATCGCGCGGGTCGAGCCGGTCAACGGCACCGCGCTCCAACCCTGTTCGCCGGACATCAGGCCGACGCTTTCCGCGGGGCCCGTCAGCAAGGCGACCATCGCGCCGTCGATGGGATGCGCGACCCACACCCGGCTCTCCCCCGCCCGGCTCATCGCCACGCTGTGGTCACCCGTGTTTCCCTCGGGAAGGCCCGGTAGGGGGAACATCGACACGCGGATATCGCGCTGCGCCGGCAGGTCCCTGCGGAACTGGATCAGAAATGCCGGCCCGCCCCGAACGCAGGCAACGCTCGCGCCTTCGACGTTCCCGGCCGGAATGTCGATCGTGGCTGTGCTGTGCGCCCCGGCGTCCAGCCTCCAGCCCTGAGATCCGCTCATCCACAAGGCGCCCGTCACGCCCGGTGGCATCGGCCGATAAACGATCCTGCCGCCGGTGAATGCCAATTCTCCATAGCAGACATCCGCGCCGACGCGTCCGCAACCGCTGCCATGGCCGCCGGTCCGCAGGCGCGGCGGCGCGCCAGGGACAAGCTCATTGGCCCGCAAATGGCCTTCCCAGGCGACGCGATAGCCTGTGGGGCCGGACAGGTGGATCGCCACGCCGCAGCCGGCACTGCCGCAAAGCAGCGAGGCCGAACCGGGGCAGGAAAGCCCCGCGTCGTCGACGACATAATCGGGCCGGCCATCGCCGTTGAAGTCGGCACGCTTCACATAGGTTTCGGGATCGGAGGTCATCCGCCCGCCTCCGACTTCACGGCAGCTCGCCGCATTCTCCTGGAAGGATGCCCGGACAGTGGCTGGCCATTCCGATTGTGGAACCGGCTGCGCACGGACGACGCTCGCCTGTGCGACGAAGCAGAAGCCCGCAAGGACCGACAGCCTATGCCGAAACCGCATAATTCCCTCCCCTCAGGGACCACCAAGGCTAGCATAACGCCTATGCCTCACCAACCAGGTTGACTTTTTGCACTGCAGCATGCATATGCTCCCGCAGCGAGGCGCCATGCAGCGTGATCGGGCGTAACCGCCCCGGCTCCGCTTCGTACTTTCCCCAAGGTTTCCCTTTTCACGCGGGTTGCCAAAAACCCGCCGCGTATCCGCGCGCCATTTGGGCTGCGCGGTCGCCGCACATGCAAGTGAGTTATTCCCAATGTCATTCCAATCGCTCGGGCTGTCGCAGCCCGTCCTTCAGGCGCTCGCGCTCAAGGACTATACCCACGCGACCCCGATCCAGCAGCAGGCCATCCCGACCCTTTTGAAGGGCCGCGACCTGCTCGGCATCGCCCAGACCGGCACCGGCAAGACCGCCGCTTTCATGCTGCCGTCGATCGACCGGCTGCGCTCGTCCGACCGCCGCGCCGGGCCCCGCGCCTGCCGCATGCTCGTCCTTGCGCCCACCCGCGAGCTCGCCAGCCAGATCGCCGAGAGCGCGCGCGCTTATTCGCATTTCTCGCAGCTCCGGGTCGCCACCGTCTTCGGCGGCACTTCGGTCGGCAAGAACCGCCAGGACGTGGCGCGCGGCGTCGACGTCCTCGTCGCCACGCCGGGCCGCCTCATCGACCTGATCGAGCAGCGCTATTTGACGCTGGCCGAGGTCGAGATCCTCGTCCTCGACGAGGCCGACCAGATGCTCGATCTCGGCTTCATCCACGCGTTGAAGCAGATCGTGCGGCTGCTGCCGGCCAAGCGCCAGACCCTGTTCTTCTCGGCCACAATGCCCAAGACGATCAAGGATTTGGCCGACAAGTTCCTGACCGATCCCGCCCAGGTTTCGGTCGCGCCCGCAGCCACCACCGTCGAGCGCGTCGACCAATATGTCACCTTCGTCCAGCAGGCGGAGAAGCAGGCTTTGCTCACCATGATGCTGCGCCACGGTTTCTCCGAGCGCGGCAATATGGACCGGGTGCTGATCTTCACCCGCACCAAGCATGGCGCCGACCGCGTCGTGAAATTGCTCGCCGGCAACGGCATCGCCGCCAACGCGATTCACGGCAATAAGAGCCAGCCCCAGCGCGAGCGCGCGCTGGCCGAGTTCAAGGGCGGCAAGGCCAAGATCCTGGTCGCCACCGACATCGCAGCGCGCGGCATCGACGTTTCGGGCGTTTCCCACGTCATCAATTTCGAGCTGCCCAACGTCGCCGAGCAATATGTCCACCGCATCGGGCGGACGGCGCGCGCGGGCGCGGCGGGCGTCGCCATCGGCTTCTGCGCGGACGACGAGAAGCCCTATCTCAAGGATATCGAGAAATTGACCCGCCAGCGGATCGCGATCGAGCCGCTGCCCGCCAATTTCGTCGCCGAGGCGCACCGGATCAAGACCACCCGGACCGCGCCGCCGCCGCCGTCCCGCGAGGAACGGCGCGACGAGGAGCAGGCCCGGCGCCGCTTCCCGCCGAACCGCGCCCAGCGCGGCCGCGGCCGCTACGCCTCATCGGTCAAGCCGATGGGCGGGGGCCGCCGGGCCGCCGCGCGCTGAGAGCCTTGCCTTAGCGGGCGCGTGCTGCTAGTGGCACGCGCCTGCGCCGCGGGCCTTGCTCGCGGCGAATCCATTTCATGGTGGGCCAGACAGAAGTTGGCCAAGCACGGAAAGAGTGACGAACTTTTATGCAAATCATCGTTCGCGATAACAATGTCGACCAGGCGCTGCGGGCGCTCAAGAAGAAGCTGCAGCGCGAGGGCGTCTATCGCGAGATGAAGCTCAGGCGCCACTATGAGAAGCCGTCGGAGAAGCGCGCCCGCGAGCGGGCCGCCGCGATCCGGCGCGCGCGCAAGCTCGAGCGCAAGCGGGCGGAGCGCGACGGCGTCCGCTAAAGGAGCCGTCACTCCACCTGCCGTCATTCCAGCCTAAGCTGGAATCCCCCTTCCCCTTCTCCTCGCGCGCCAAGAAGCGAGATTCCAGCCTTCGCTGGAATGACGAGGTAGTGCGGGGCAACAAGCTTCACATCCCGACCGGGCGGCGATAGACCAAGCGCCGCCCGTTCTCGTTTGGGGAAGCCAGATCCATGTCCGCCGTCACCGCCGTCCCGATTCGCCCGATCGCGCGCGGATCCGTGCTCAAATTGTGGGTCGCGCTCTTCGTGCTGGTGGCCGCCGGCGCCGGGCTCGCCTGGCTCGGCACCAAGCCGCTGCAGCGGACCACAACCGCGTCCGGCCTGCAATATCGGGTGCTCAAGGCGGGCACCGGCCCGACCGCCACGACCAACGACGTCCTCGTCCTCCATTATGACGGCCGCTTGACCGACGGCACATTGTTCGACAGCTCCAGGGCCGGCGGCGAGCCGATGGTGACGCCGCCGATCGGCCTCATCCCCGGCTTCGTCGAGGGCCTGCAGCTGACCCAGGCCGGCGGCCGCTACCGGCTGTGGATCCCGCCCAATCTCGGCTACGGCCCGGGCCGGGTCCCGCCCGACGCCCGCTTCACCGACCGCGACACCCTGGTCTTCGACGTCGAGGTCATGCGCATCATCCCCGACGCGGCCGGCCTGTGGCAGATGCAGCGCATGCAGCAGATGCAGCAGCAGATGCAGGGCCAGCCCGGCGCCGGCGGCATGCCGGGCGGCGGCGATCCCCATGGCGCTACCGTGCCGCCGCCTCAGGAGGCTCCGCCCGCAGGCGGACGTTGAAGCGGGCCCGATTCAGATTGAATCGTCATTCCAGCGAAAGCTGGAATCCCGCTTCTTCAAGGGGGATGACTTCAAGGGGATGAAAGGAAAAGAGATTCCAGCTTTCGCTGGAATGACGGTGTTTCGGCCAAGCGGGATGAAGTCTAGCCCGCTTGCGCGCGCGGCTTGCGCCTGAACAAGAAGCGGCGCTTGGGCGGCGGCTCGGGATCTGCCGCGGCGGCGGCGTAGGCCTGGCTTCGGGCTTCGACCAGCGCTTCCGCTTCCGCTTCTGCTTTGTCGTCGTCCGATTTCTGCTCGAGCCCGGTCTTGATCATCGCCACCATCGGGTCCGCGAGCATCAGCCCCATGATCCCGAACAGGGCGCCGGCGAGCAGCTGCGCGCCGAGCACCAGGGCCGGGGCGAGGTCGACCGTCTTCTTGGCGACGTAGGGAACGATCAGATAGCCGTCGACCGTCTGAACGATGAAATAGACCGCGACCGCCCACAGGCCGTGATTGACGTCCACCGAGAAGCCGGCGAGCACGATCAGCACGCCCGAGACGATCGCGCCGATATTGGGCAGGAAGGCGAGCAGTCCGGTCAATATGCCGAGCAGGGTCGCCATTGGCACACCGCCGGCCAGGAGCAGGGCCCAGGTGCCGACGCCCTCGACGGCCATGCCGACGAGGCGGCCGGCCATCAGCCGGCGCAGCGTGTAGCCCATGCGCTCGGCGGTGCGGTAGAAGCGCTCGCGGCTGTCGCGCGGCAGCATCCAGGCGACGCCGCGCTGGTAGAGCCGCGGTTCGACCGCGATGAAGATTCCGATCACGAAGATCATCACCGCGCTGGTGATCGCGCCGAGCGCGGTCGAAACCGCCGAGCCGAGCCTGCCGAGCGTGCCCATCAGCTGGCTGCTCAATTGCTCCGTACCGCGGCCGCCTCCCTGGACCAGGCCCATGTCCTGGGCCCAGGCGAAGATGCGGTCGATCTGGCCGCTGATCGTCTCCTTCAACCGCTCGGTCTGGGCGACCAGCTCGGTGCCGGCATAATAGAAAGTCCAGGCGACGAAGCCGACCGCGGCGAGGGTGACGATGGTGAGCCGCCAGCCGCGGCCGATCGGCAGCACCCGGCCGAGCAGGCGGGTGCCGCCGTCGAGCATCGAGGCCAGGACGATCCCGGCGAAGATCAGCATCAGCGGCTCGGCGAGCACGATCACGCCCATGATCGCGAGGACGACTCCGGCCCAGACCATGGCGCGCTTGAATTCGTGCCGGATCACCGGGTCGCGGAACTCGATCGGGCCGGCCTGCTCGGGCTTGTCGGCGGCTTGCGGATCGACGGCGCTTTGCGGCGGTGTGACGGTCATCGGCGCGGCGCTCCCATTCGCGGCGGCCCGCTCGCCGGGTGGAGCGAGCTGCCGGCGCGGCCGCCGCGCAGCGCCGTGAACCAGCTGATCGGATTCCAGTAGGACGAGCTGCCGTCGAGGCTGAAGGTGATGAACTCGGCGCGGCCGCCGATATTCTCCCAGGGCACCGGGCCGCCCAGCCCGTTCTGAGGATAGCCGAGGTCGAAACGGCTGTCGGCGCTCTGGTCGCGATTGTCGCCCATCAGGAAGACGTGGCCGGGCGGGATGGTGCGCTTCGCATATTCGTCGCCGGGCGAGCGGCCGATGTCGATGATGTCGTAATTGCGGCCGTCCGGCAGAGTCTCGCGGAAGACCGGCAGCTGGCAATAAGGATGCCCGCCGGGGCCGCGGACATAAAATTCGGTCGGCTGGCCCCTCTCGTCCGTGCAGGGCACGTTGGCGTCGACCGGGATCATCGCCGGCGGCCTCGGCTCGCGGGGCAGCGCGCGGCCGTTCAGGAAGACGATGCCGTCGACGACCTCGATCGTGTCGCCGGGCAGGCCGATCACCCGCTTGATATAATCCGAGCTCTGGCCGGGCGGGGTGACGATGACGACGTCGCCGCGCTGCGGCATCGCGCCCCAGATCCGGCCCTGCCAATGCGGGAAGATGTGGAAGCTCGGGCTCACCCAGGACCAGCCATAAGGATATTTGCTGACCACCAGCCGGTCGCCCTTGAGCAGGCCCGGCATCATCGATTCCGACGGGATGTAGAAGGGCTTGGCGACACAGGAATGGAACAGGAGCACGGCGGCGACGAGCCACAGGATCGCCTTGAGGTCGCCGATCCAATGGCCCTTCTTGTCCCTGACCTTCTTCTTGTCGAGCGTGGCGGCATCGGCCGGCGGTTCGGCTCCCGCCGCTTCGACGCCCGCGGGCGCGGCGACGACCTCGCCGGCGGCCGGCGCGGCCGGCGCGGCCGGGACGTCGCTGGCCGCCGGCGTCCCGGCGGTGGGCTCGGCCGCCTTGTCGCGGTCGCTGTCGGTCAAGTCTGAGGCTCCTGCGGCACGGCTTCGATGATCACGACGGCCATCGCGAAAGGAAGGTCATCGGTCATCGTCAAATGGACGGTGGCGGCGTGGCCCGGCGGGGTGATCGCGTCAAGCCTCTCCTTCGCGCCGCCGGTCAGCGCCAGCGTGGGCTGGCCGGACGGCAGGTTGACGACGCCGATATCCTTCATGAAGACGCCGCGCCTGAAGCCGGTGCCGACCGCCTTGGAAAAGGCCTCCTTGGCGGCGAAGCGCTTGGCATAGGTGCCGGCGCGGGTGAACGGGCGGCGCTCGGCCTTGGCTTTCTCGGTTTCGGTGAAGACGCGGGCGATGAAGCGCTCGCCGAAGCGGTTCAGCGAATTCTGGATGCGCTCGATATTGCACAGGTCGGAGCCCAGGCCGATGATCATGACGCCGAGCCGGAATGGGGACAGTCACTTTCACGCGCCGGCGGCTTCGAACCGGGAGGGGCAGCCGAAAGTGACTGTCCCCTTTTCATCCCCGCGCCTCGTCCATCAGCGCGCGCATTCGCGCGACGCTCGCCTCGAAGCCGGTGAAGATCGCCTCGCCGACCAGGAAATGGCCGATATTCAATTCGGCGAGCTGTGGGATTGCCGCCACCGGGGCGACATTGTCGAAGGTCAGACCATGGCCGGCATGAGGCTCGATCCCGTTCCTGGCCGCCAGAGCGGCGGCGTCGGCGAGGCGGCGCAGCTCAATGGCCCGCTCGTCGCCGCCCAAATGGGCGTAGCGGCCGGTGTGGAGCTCGACGACCGGCGCGCCGAGACGGATCGCGGCTTCGATCTGGGCCGGATCGGGCTCGATGAACAGGCTGACGCGGATGTTCGCCTGCGCCAATCTGTCGACATAATAAGCGAGATGATTGTGCTGCCCGGCGGCGTCGAGGCCGCCTTCGGTGGTCCGCTCCTCGCGCTTCTCGGGGACGAGGCAGGCCGCGTGAGGGCGGTGGGCGAGCGCGATCTCGAGCATCTCCTCGGTCGCCGCCATTTCGAGGTTGAGAGGGATTTCGAGCCTCTCCATCAAGGCGTCGATATCGGCGTCGGTGATATGGCGCCGATCCTCGCGGAGATGGGCGGTGATGCCGTCGGCGCCCGCTCGCGCCGCGGCGAAGGCGGCGCGGACCGGATCGGGATGCGCGCCCCCGCGCGCGTTCCTGATCGTCGCGACATGGTCGATATTGACCCCCAGACGCAGATGCGCGCTCACGCCCCTTCGACAGCGCTCAGGACAGGTGCCTTGCGGCTTCCGGGCTTTTCGGCGGGGATGGCGGCGAGCGCTTCGGGCAGGTTC
Organism: Allosphingosinicella sp.; assembly: GCA_035543935.1. Lineage (GTDB taxonomy): Bacteria > Pseudomonadota > Alphaproteobacteria > Sphingomonadales > Sphingomonadaceae > Allosphingosinicella. The sequence continues at coordinate 3,016 of DATKIV010000046.1, read as the reverse complement.
GCCGCCTCGTAGGTCGGCACGCTCAGCCGCACCAGCGGGAAGAAGGGCGGGCCGAGCTCGGCCTCGCCGCCCGAGCGGTCGACGAGAGCCGCCGCCGCGACGACCTCTCCGCCTTCGGCCGCGATCGCCTTGATCGCCTCGCGCGAGGAAAGGCCCGTGGTGACGACGTCCTCGACCAGCAGCACCCTTTGGCCGGACTCGAGCCGGAAGCCGCGGCGCAGCTCGAAAAGGCCCGTGGGCCGCTCCAGGAACAGGGCCTCCACGCCGAGCGCCCGGCCCATTTCATGACCGATGATGACGCCGCCCATGGCCGGCGAGACGACGATGTCGATCCGGCTTTTGATGTCGCGGGGGATGCGCCCGGCAAGAGCGGTGGCCAGCGCCGAGGCGCGCATGGGATCCATGAGCACGCGGGCGCATTGCAGGTAGCGGGGGCTGTGCAGGCCCGAGGACAGGATGAAATGGCCCTCGAGCAGCGCGCCGGCGGCCCGGAATTCGGCCAGGACCTCCTCGTCGGTCATCTTTTTCGCTGCCTCCAAATGGCGGTCCGACAGATAGGGAACCGGAGCCGGGGCATCAAGCGTTCCGGCAGCGCGAAGATAAGCGCGCAACATGCTTGAGAGACGCTAGTCGCCTGCCTATAAGGCCGGCGCAGAGCCCCCCGGGGCGGCCGAATCCAGCCGTCGCAAGGCGGGTCCAAGGGGTTTAGATGAAGATAATTTTCAAGCTCGCCGCCGTCGCCGCCGCCTTCGGTCTGGCGCCCGCGGCCGCTTTGGCCGCCGCCGCGCCGGCTCCGGCCGCCGCTCCCGCTCCCGCGCCAGCCGCCACGGCGCCGGACCCGGCCGCCAGTGAAGCCGTGCCGGCCGCCGCCAATGCGGCCGCGCCGGCGCCCGCCGCGCTGCCGCGCACCGCGCCGACCGCCGGCATCGGCCAGCCCGACGGCCGGCTCGGCCTGCAGGAGCAGGTCAGCCCGATCGGCCAGGAAGCGGCGTGGTTCCACAACGTCATCCTGATGCCGCTGATCACGGTGATCTCGGCCTTCGTGCTGCTGCTGCTCGGCTGGGTAATGTTCCGCTATCGGCGCGGCCGCAATCCGGTGCCGTCGCGCAACACCCACAATACCACATTGGAAGTGGTCTGGACGCTGGTCCCGGTGCTGATCCTGGTCGTGATCGCGGTGCCGTCGATCCGGCTGCTCGCCCACCAATATGATCCGCCGCGCGCCGACATCACGATCAAGGCGATCGGCAATCAATGGTTCTGGGAATATGAATATCCCGACCATGGCTTCACGGTCACCTCGCGCATCCTCACCGACGCGCAGGCCGCCGAGCGCCGCGAGCCGCGGCAGCTTTCGGCCGACAACCGCATGGTGGTGCCGGTCGGCGCGACCGTGAAGATGATCGTGACCTCGAACGACGTCATCCACGCCTGGGGCGTTCCCGCCTTCTGGACCAAGATCGACGCGGTCCCGGGCCGGCTCAACGAAACCTGGTTCCGGGCCGACCGGACCGGCGTCTTCTACGGCGTCTGCTACGAATTGTGCGGCGCCCAGCACGGCTATATGCCGATCGCGGTCGAGGTGGTGACGCCCGAGCGCTTCCGCGCCTGGGTCGCCGCGCAGCCGGGCGGCCATATGCCGGGCGCCGAGGCCGCGGCGGCCCCCGCCCCCGCGGCCGCGCCGGCCGGCGGCAACGTTATCGCCGGCGCCGAGACGCCGGCCACGACCAATCAAAGCGCGACGAGATAAGGCGGCAGACGCACCATGACCGACACCACCGCAAACGCCGTCCATTTCGAGGCCGCCACGGCCCATGACGCGCATCATGACGCCGATCACAAGCCGGGCTTCTTCGTCCGCTGGTTCATGTCGACCAACCACAAGGACATCGGCACGCTCTACCTGATCTTCGCGGTCGTCTCGGGGATCATCGGCGGCGCCATTTCCGGCCTGATGCGGGCCGAACTGGCCGAGCCAGGCATCCAGTATCTCGGCGCCTGGGCCAATTCGATCCACGCTTTGGTCGGCGCCAAGCCGGCCGAATTCAACGAGGCGCTGCATCTGTGGAACGTGCTGATCAGCGCCCACGGCCTGATCATGGTCTTCTTCATGGTGATGCCGGCGATGATCGGCGGCTTCGGCAACTGGTTCGTGCCGCTGATGATCGGCGCGCCCGACATGGCCTTCCCGCGGATGAACAATATCAGCTTCTGGCTGCTTCCGCCCGCCTTCCTGCTGCTGCTCGGCAGCCAGTTCGTGCCCGGCGGCACCGGGCTCGGCGCCGGCGTCGGCTGGACGGTCTATGCGCCGCTGTCGACCTCGGGCTCGCCGGGGCCGTCGGTCGACATGGCGATCTTCGCCCTGCACCTTGCCGGCGCCAGCTCGATCCTCGGCGCGGTCAACTTCATCACCACCATCTTCAACATGCGCGCGCCGGGCATGACCCTTCACAAGATGCCGCTGTTCGTCTGGTCGATCCTGGTCACCGCCTTCCTGCTCCTGCTGGCGCTCCCCGTGCTCGCGGGCGCGATCACCATGCTGCTGACCGACCGCAATTTCAGCACCCACTTCTTCGACGCGCGCGGCGGCGGCGATCCGGTCCTCTACCAGCACCTCTTCTGGTTCTTTGGCCATCCCGAGGTCTACATCATGATCCTGCCGGGCTTCGGCATGGTCAGCCAGGTCATCGCGACGTTCAGCCGCAAGCCGGTCTTCGGCTATCTCGGCATGGCCTATGCGATGGTGGCGATCGGCGTGATCGGCTTCGTCGTCTGGGCCCACCACATGTTCACCGTCGGCATGGACGTGAACACCAAGATGTACTTCACCGCGGCGACGATGGTGATCGCGGTGCCGACGGGCATCAAGATCTTCTCCTGGATCGCCACGATGTGGGGCGGCTCGATCGAATTGAAGACGCCGATGCTGTGGGCCATCGGCATGATCTTCGTGTTCACCATCGGTGGCGTCACCGGTGTCGTGCTGGCCAACGCCGGCATCGATCAGGTCGTGCAC
>DATKIV010000045.1:0-38851 GCA_035543935.1 Allosphingosinicella sp. | reverse complement strand
ATGTGAGCGAGGAGAACGGCAATTTTGCGCCGCGCAACGATGCCTCCAACCTTATGAACTCCCTGCCAGCCGCCGGCACCGCCACCAGCACGATCGATCCGGGGGGGCGGAAGATCAGAGCGACCGTCAGCGTCGTGTTCGAACTCGAATAGCAAAAGGGCCGCCCCTTTTCAGGAGCGGCCCTTGCGTCCGGTCGGCTCGGGGCCGCCTTGCGCTCAATAATTCTGCTGGCGCTCGTAGAGCGTCTTGTAATGCTGGATGCGGGTGACGCGAAGCCCGGGCATGCCCGAGCGATCGACCGCGCGCTGCCAGCCGGCGAATTCCTCGAGACTGAGGCCGTAGCGCTCGCAGGCCTCGTCGACGCTCAAGAGGCCGCCATTGACCGCCGACACGACTTCGGCCTTCCGGCGGACCACCCAGCGGGTGGTCGTGGGATGCGGCAGCGAGTCGATGGTGAGCGGTTCGCCGAGCGGACCGATGACCTGAGCGGGACGTATTTTCTGATTCTCGATCATTCGTACCTCAAAACTTCACGCGCTCTCGGCTCCCTAGCGCCGTCTGCGTCCCTTGCTTTAGCGGGAGAGCGTTGAAGGAAGGTTGAAACGCCAAGGTAAATATCGCGGTGATCATGGTTTACGGGGCATTGTGACGCCGTTTCACTTCGGCACGGTTGAAACAGAAACGCTGGGCCGAAGCGGCCTGCCGCCATTGCGGGCCGGCCAGGACGGTCTCCACCAAAGGCTCGGCATCGGGGGGCGGCGCCGTGTTGCGGTCGAACGCGGCCTGGGCGCGCGCGGCGGGCGTCGCCGCCTGCCGCGCGATCAGCGCAGAGCTCAGCATCTGGAAGTCGAGCGGCGCCGGCGAAGCGGGGCCGATCGATCGTCTGGCGCGGAGCTGGAAGGTCTCGTCCATGGGGCCCGAGTCTCTAGAGGAATAGGGTGAAGAGCCGGTAAAGCCTGGCCTTCGGGAGTCGGGGGGTGGGCGCGGCGCGCGCCAGCGCCTATCTATCGCGCTTATGGATGCTGATTTCCAGCTCGGCCGGCCGGCCCATCGCGCCCGGATCGTCGTCGCCATGTCGGGCGGCGTCGATTCGTCGGTCGTCGCCGCGCTCGCCGCCCGAACCGGCGCCGAGACGATCGGGGTGACGCTCCAGCTCTACGATCATGGCGAGGCCCTCGGCCGGACCAGGACCTGCTGCGCCGGCCAGGACATATATGACGCCAAGTCGGTCGCCGAGCGGCTTGGCATCGCCCATTATGTCTTCGACTATGAGAGCCGGTTCCGGGAGAGCGTGATCGAGCGCTTCGCCGACGAATATGCGCGCGGGCGCACACCCATCCCCTGCATCGCCTGCAATCAGGGCGTGAAGTTCACCGACCTGCTCAGCCTCGCCCGCGATCTCGGCGCCGATTGCCTGGCGACCGGCCATTATGTCCGCCGCGTCGCCGGCGCCGAAGGGGCGGCGCTGCACCGCGCCGCCGATCCGGCGCGCGACCAGAGCTATTTCCTGTTCGCGACCACGCGCGACCAGCTCGATTTCCTGCGCTTCCCGTTGGGCGACATGCCCAAGCCCGCGGTGCGCGAGATCGCGCGCGAGCTCGCGCTCATCGTGGCGGACAAGCCCGACAGCCAGGACATCTGCTTCGTCCCCGATGGCGATTACGCCAAGGTGGTGAAGAAGGTCCGGCCCGGGGCGGCGATCGCCGGCGAGATCGTCGACCGGGACGGGCGCGTGCTCGGCCGTCATCCGGGCCTGATCCACTTCACCGTCGGCCAGCGCCGCGGGCTCGAGATTGGCGGCCAGGCCGAGCCGCTCTACGTGCTCAGGCTGGAGCCGGAGCGCGCGCGGGTCGTGGTCGGCCCGAAAAGCGCCTTGGCGGTCCGCGGGGCGCGGCTGGGCAACATCAACTGGCTCGGCGAGGGGCAGCGCGACGGCCTGACCGTCAAGGTGCGCTCGCTGGCGAAGCCCGTGCCGGCGCGCTTCGACGGCGACAGCGTCCGCTTCGAGCAGCCGGAGTTCGGCGTTTCGCCCGGCCAGGCGGCGGTGCTTTACGAGGGCGACCGGGTGCTCGGCGGCGGCTGGATCGAGGGAACCGTGGCGGCCGAGCTCGAGCCCGCCTGACGGCGCGCGAGCGCGTAGAGGACCAGGCCCACGGCAAGGGCGCCGGCGAGCATCGCCCAGCTTTCCCATTTCGACTGCGCGGCCGCCCAGGCGCAGACCGCAAGGCCGGGCAGGACGAACAGCCAGGCGCCGAGGCCGCGCCGGAGCCGGGTCAGCGCGAGCAGGCAGAGCGCATAAACGAAGAGCCGCGAGAGCGTGCTCAGGATCGCCAGCCATTCGAAGCGGCCGGGCAGCGCCAGCGCGGCGGCGACCAGGCCCATGAACAGGATCGAATTGACCGGCGTGGCGAAACGGGCGCTGATCTTGCCAAACCAGCCGGGAAGGGCATTCAGTTCGGCCAGGGCGAAGGTGACGCGCGGGGTCGAGGTCGTCGTGCTGCCGACATTGCCGGCGACCGAGGCCAAAGCGGCGATCGTCAGGATCAGCGCGCCGGCCGGCCCGGCCAGCGTCCCGGCGAAGGCGGCGAGCGGCGCCTCGGGCGCCGGTCCGGCGGGCACGACCGCGCTGTAGGCGAGCTGAACCAGGAAATAGAGCGCGGCGGTTGCGATGATCGTACCGATCAGCGCGCGCGGGATGGTCCGCTCGGGCCGGTCCGTCTCACCGGCGGGAACCAGCACGTTCTCGAAACCGACGAAGGCGTAGAGCAGGAGCAGCGCCGATCCCTCGAGCAGGGAGAGCGGCGGCGGCGGGCCCGGCGGCGGAATGCCGTCGGCGGCCGCGGCCAGGCCCCAGATCGCGAGGCCGACGAGGGGGATGGCCTTGAGCAGGGTCAGCGCGTCGAGGGCGCGGATCGCCCGCTTGACCCCGACGATGTTGATGAAGGTGAAGGCGCCGACCAGCAGCAGGATCGAGACGACGCGGCCGATCGTCGTCCCGAGCGGCGTCCAGAGCGTGGCCGCATAAGTGGCGAAGATATTGGCATTGGCTGCGACGGCGCTGGTCCGGGCGAGATAATAGAGCCAGCCGGCCTGGAAGGCGACCGGCCGGCCGAAGGCGGCGGTATAGGCGACGGGTCCGCCCGATTGGCGATGCAGCGCGGCCAGCCGGGCGAATGGCAAAGCGATGGCGAGGACGAGCAGGGCGAATATGGGGAACAGCCAGGGCGCGAACGCCCCGAACCGCTCGTTGAGCGTACCGGGCAGGCCGAAGATGCCGGCGCCGACAATGCCGTTGAACGCCAGGAAGGCGGCACCGATCAGCCCGATATCGCGCTTGAGGCCGCGCTCGACATTCCCCCCCTCGGCGCTCACGAGCCGGCGCGGCTCATTGCGGGCGCCGCGCGGCCTCTTCGCGCCGGGCGTCTTCCTCCTCGGCCTGCGCCTCGGCGTTGATCCGCGCGGCGCGAGCCGCGCGCGCTTCCTCGGCCATGCGCGTCCAGTTGACGTCGCCGATGCCGGCGGCGCGGCGCTCGGCCCGGGCCTGGCTGACGATCTGGTTGAAGCAGCCGGTGAAGCCGCCGCCGCCGACCGTCGAGCAGCTGTCGGTGCCGGTGCGGCCGACATAGGAAAGCTCGGTCGCGCGGCCGGCCCAGGCCTGGCTGGCCGGATCGTCCGGATTGTTGCGCAGATTCGGCGGCACCCGGTAGCGGTCGTCATCGGGCAGGCGCGCGCAGACGGTGACCTCATTGGGGTCCTGGCTCTGCGGGCAGGGATCGTCGCCATAGATGATCAGCTGGTTGACGCGCACGTCGTCGGGCCCGACCGGGGTCTGCGCCTCGGCCGCTCCGGGCACGGCGACGCCGGGCTGCTGCCCGAACGCGGGCGCGGCCAAGCCGGCGGCGGCGAGAAAGAAGAAGGCGATGCGCATGACTCAGATCCTCTTCGAAAGCTCGATTGCGATACGACAGCCCGCCCGGATCGCGGAATATAAAAGGGGATAGGCCGGGCTTTGCTCGGCGCCCGCGGCGAGCGCGATGTCGCGATGCTCGCGCTCGTCGGCCTGGAAACGGGCGATGCTGGCCGACAATTCCGGGTCGCTGTCGCCCAAGGCTTCAAGCTGCTCGGTATAATGGGCGTCGATCTCGTCCTCGATCGCCGCGGTGCAGGCCATCGCCGCCTCGGGACCGATCAAAGCGGTGGCGGCGCCCAATGCGTGGCCGGCGACGGCCCAGATCGGCTGGAGCAGGGTCGGGCGGACGCCGCGCGCGGCTAGCATCGCGTCGAAATGGCTGAGATGCGCCTTCTCCTGCGCGGCCATGCGGGCGACGAGGCCGGCGGTGGGCTGGTGCCCGCCGAGCATGGCGAGCTGGCCGGCATAGATTCGCGTCGCGCCATATTCGCCGGCCTGGTCGACGCGCAGCATCGCCGCCGCGTCGGGCCGCGCCCCGAGCGACGCCGCAGGCGGCGACGAAGGGCCGGGGCGCCAGGCGGGCGTCAGATCTGGCGGGGGCGTTTGAGGCTCAGCCATAGGATGACCAACGCACTAGCGAGCGAAAGGATCGCGTTCCAGCCCGCCATCGAGATGCCGAGCAAGGACCATTGCACCTCGTCGCAACGGACCAAAGGCTGCGCCACGATCGTGTCGAGCAGGTCCGCGGCCGAGCCGCCGGTCGCGGTCTGGCTGCACTGGGTGAGGCCCTCCCACAGGTCGAGCTCGACGCCGGCATGATAGACGCCGAGCCCGCCGCTGACCGCGATCGCCAGAGCGGCGAGCCAGACCAGGGAGCGGCCGCGATCGGGCAGCCGGCCGGCGAGCAAGGCGGCGAGCGCGAAGGCGAGCGCCGCCATATGAGGATAACGCTGCCACCAGCACATTTCGCACGGCGCCAGCCCGCCCCAATATTGGAAGGCAAAAGCGCCGCCGAGCAAAGCGGCGGGGACGAGCAGGGCCAGCGCCTTGGCGAGGCCGAGCGGATTGGCCATCGCCAGGACCGTCAGCGACGCGCGCGCGGCCGGGCCGGCGCGCCGGCGACCCGCGACGGCGGGCCGAGCCGGGCGAGCGTCCGGATCGCGTAATCGAGCTGATAATCGGTGACGCCGCGCGCGGTGAGCTGCTCGGCGGTCACCGCGAAGCGCGGATCGGGCCGGCCGTCATCCTGGATGAGCTCGTCGCGGACTCCGGTCTCGTTGACGAGATGGCGCCTCAAATCCGATTCGCGGACGCGGCTGGCGCGCAGCCGGTAATCGGGGTCGGAGAGCTGCGGCACCAGCACGTCGGGCGTGACCCCGCCTTCCTGCACCGAGCGGCCCGACGGCGTGTAGTAGCGCGCCGTGGTGAGGCGCAGGGCGGTGCTGCCGTCGCCGAGCGGGAGCAGGGTCTGGACCGAGCCCTTGCCGAAGGTGCGCTCGCCCATGACGACGGCGCGGCGATGGTCCTGCAGCGCCGCCGCCACGATCTCCGACGCGGAGGCCGTGCCGGCATCGACCAGCACGACGATCGGCACGCCGTGGGCGGCGTCGCCCGGCCGGGCATAATAACGCTCGATGTCGGTGCGGCGGCGGCCGCGCTGCGAGACGATCTCGCCGCGCTCGAGGAACAGGTCGGAAAGGCCGACCGCCTGGTCGAGCAGCCCGCCTGGATTGGAGCGCAGATCGAGGACATAGCCGAGCGGCGGGTGGCCGAGCTGGCGCTCGATATCGGCCATGGCGCGGGCGGTCGATTCGGTGGTCACCCGGCTGAAGGTGGTGACGGTGATGATGCCGACGCCGTCGCGGACCTCCGAGCGGACCGCCGGAATGTCGATGATCGCGCGGGTGATTGAGACGTCGAACGGCCGGTCGCGGCCCGGGCGCGCGATGGTGAGCCGCACGCTGGTGCCGGGATTGCCGCGCATCCGGTCGACCGCCTCGTCCAGCGTGCCGCCGTAGAACAGGCGGCCGTCGATATGGGTGATGAAGTCGCCCGGCTTGATGCCGGCGCGGTCGGCGGGCGTGCCGCGGGTCGCCGCGATCACCTTCACGGCGCTGTCGTCCATGGTGACGGTGAGGCCGAGGCCGCCATAATTGCCGTCGGTCGCCGTCATCAGCGTGCGGAAGCCGCGCGCGTCGAGATAGGAGGAGTGCGGATCGAGGCTGGCGAGCATGCCGTCAATGGCGCCGCGGACGAGCTGCTCGTCGGTGACCTGGTCGACATATTCGGCCTTCACCCGCTCGAACACCGTCATGAACTGGCTGATCTCGCGGACGGCGCCGGCGTCGACCTGCGCCATGCTGGCGGTGGCGGCTGGGATGAAAGCGATCGCGCCGACGAGACCGAGCGCGGGAAGCAAATTCTTGGCCATGGGTGTTCCTGCTGTGGCTTTTGCGAAGGCTTCTACCAGCCTTCTCTAGCCGGCGCAAAGCAACCTTCGATGAACGTCACGGCAAAAAGGGGACACGTACTTTTTCGCGAAAAAGTACGTGTCCCCTTTTCACCCGCCGATCAGCTGGGCGAAGGGGACCGGGCGGCCGTCGCGGCGCAGCTCGACGGTGACGCGCGGGCTGCCCGCGCCGGTGCGCCCGATCGCGGCGCCGCGGCGGACGGCGGCGCCGCGCGCGACCTGGAGCGTGGCGATGTCGGTGATCACGCTGGTCCAGCCGCGGCCATGGTCGATGATCACGACATATCCGTAGCGGCGGAACGGCGCGGCATAGACGATTCGCCCGTCGGCGGGCGCGATCACCGGCGCATCGGCCGCGGTTTCGATGGTGAGGCCGCGCGAATGGACGCCGCCCTCGGAAATCTCGCCGACTCCGGTGACCAGCCGGCCCTGCACGGCAAGCGAATAGGGAATGGCGTCGGCGGCGGCGGGCGCGGGCGGCGCGGCGCCCTCGGGACGCGGCAGCGGGCCGGGCAGCCGCGCCAGGCTGGCGCCGAGCGCGGCTTCGGCCTGGCGCGTGCCGATCCGTCCGGCCAGGCCGCGCGCCTCCTCGCCGAAGACCAGAGCGCGGTCGGACTGCGACAAAGCGAGGCCGGCAAGCTGCTGCGAGCGGGCGCGCTGCGCGATTTCGAAGGCCGACAAAGCGGCGCGGCGCTCGCCGAGCGCGGCGCGGCTGGCGAGGAGGCCGGACCGGGCCGATTCGGACTGGCGGCGCAATTCCGAGCTGCGCGCGACCTCGCCGCGCAGGGCCGCGGTGCGGCGGCGGATCTCGGGCATGGTCGCCGCGAGCAGCGAGCGGACATGGACGGCGTCGCGGACCGAGCCGGGCTGGACCAAAGCCAAAGCCGCGGGGCGGCGTGTCATCGTCTGCAAGGCGGCGGTGAGCCGGATCACCGGCCCCTGCCGTTCGGCGAGGCGGGCGCGCTGCTCGGCCTGGAGCGCGGCGATGAGCGCGATTCGGCGCTCGGCGGCGGTGAGGTCGGCCTCGGCCGCCTCGATTCGGGCGGCGAGCGCCTCGGACGCGGCCCGGGCGCGGTCGGCCTCGCTGACGGCGCGGCGCGCCTGTTCGTCGAGCTGCTGGTAGCGCTGGGTGGCCTGCGCGGCCTCGGCGCGCGCCTGCGCCAGCGCGGCTGCGTCGGCGGCGGTCTCCTGCGCGCTCGCCGCGGCGAAGGCGCCGGCGCCGGCGATCGCGATCAGGCTGGCAAGGATGAACAACCGCATCTAGGGGCCAAACCGAGGCTCGGAGGTGACCGCGAAGCGGCGGGCTGTCCTTTGCCGCCTGGCTACGTCGCTGCGTCGGTCACGATGAACAATCATCGCTCCCTCCTTACTCCTTGCCAGACAACAAATGCCAGCCCGTCACGGCCGCCTCCGAGCCTCGGTTTGGCCCCTTGCTATCCTTCACGATGATAGGGGTGGTTCGCAAGCAGGCTCGTCGCGCGGAACAATTGCTCGGCGAGCATCGCGCGGGCAAGGAGGTGCGGCCAGGTCGCCTTGCCGAACGCCAGCAGCAGATCGGCCTGGTCCCGCTCGGCATCGCCGAACCCGTCCGCGCCGCCGATCAGGAAGCGCGCCTCGCGCCTGCCACCGTCGCGCCAGGCCTCCAGCTTTCTGGCGAAGGCGACCGAGCCGAGCTGCTCTCCTTTCTCGTCGAGCAGGATGGTGACGCTGCTCTCCATCGGCGGCGGGACCTTGCCGCCGCTCTCGGGCAGCTCGGTCACTTTGGTCGGCCAGGCGATGCGCTTCAGATAGCGTTCGACGAGCTCGGCCTCCGGCGAGCGCCCGATCTTCCCCCGCGCGATGATGTGGAGGAGCATGGGTCAGCCGCTCCCGCATTCGTCATCCTGACGAAAGTCAGGACCCATGAACACGGATTTGGCGGAACCGCGCAGCGCGGTGTTCATGGATCCCGGATCAAGTCCGGGATGACGGGAAGGGGCGATGACGTGCGGCAGCAATTAGCGGCTGGCCGTCGCGGCCGGCGCATTGTCCTCGAACGCCCACATCCTCTCGAGATTGTAGAAGGTCCGCACTTCGGGCCGGAACAGGTGGACGATGACGTCGTCGGCGTCGATCAGCACCCAATCGGCCACGGGCAGCCCTTCGATCCGGACCGAGCGGCCGAGGTCGCGCTTGATCCGTTCGGCGAGCTTTTGCGCCATGGCGGCGACCTGGCGGGTCGAGCGGCCCGAGGCGATCACCATATAATCGGCGATGTTGGACTTCCCGCTCAGGGGAATGGAAACGACGTCGACCGCTTTGTCGTCGTCGAGCGAACGAAGCACGAGGTCATGCAATGCCTCGGCTCGTTCGATGGCTCCGTCTACGGGCGGAGCGGATGCATTTTGGGGCAAACGACCTCCTTCACGATATCGGCCGCCGCGTTACGCCGTCGCGGACAGCCTTATGCTGAAACGATTTCATGGCGCTTTCGTGCCAATCGGGATGGGCGGCGCGGATGGCGGTGGCGGATGTCGGATCGGGCGGCAATTGCAGCAGCACGAGCGCCGGCGGTCTCCACGTCGTCCAATCTTGCGCCATGGCCGCGGGCCGGACGAAACGCCGCAACCAGCCCCAGGCCGGTGCCTTGAGGGCGCGGCCATCATAGCCCGGACGGCCGATCACCGCAATCGGCATGGTGCGAGCGATCCTCCGCCAGTCGCGCCAGAGGTGGAACCCGGCGAGATTGTCGGCGCCCATCAGCCAGATGAAGCGCTTTTCGGGGTAGCGCCGGACCAGAATGGCGAGCGTGTCGACCGTGTAGACGCTGCCCAGCTCGCGCTCGATCGCGGTGACCCGGATGCGGGCGCGGCGGGCGGCGCCGCGGGCCGAGACGAAGCGGCGGGAGAGCGGCGCCATGCCTTTAACCGGCTTCAACGGATTGCCGGGCGAGACCAGCCACCAGATCTCGTCGAGCCCGAGCGCGTCCAATGCGGCGAGGCTGATCCGCCGGTGCCCGCTATGGGCCGGATTGAAGGAGCCGCCAAGCAGGCCGATGCGGGTCATGGGCGCCAGTCCTGCGCCGCGTGAAAGACGCGGACGATTTCGATCCGCTCCCCCTGGAGCAACCGGTAGACGAGGCTGTAGGGCGTATTGCGGACCCGAAGTGAATGCGTCTCATTGTGAAGAAAGGGCCCGCCCCCGGGGAAATCCAGAAGGAAATCGGCCCGCGCGCGAATGGCGACGAGCATCCTGATGGCGGTATCCGAGTCGGCTTCTGCCGTCAGCCAGGTGTCGATTTTCTCGAGATCCTGGAGTGCGGCACCAGTCCATTCTAGGACGCGCATCGCGCCTTGTGCTTCGCGATCATCGCATCGATCTTCGCCACTACCTCTTCATGCGGAACGAGCTCGCCGCGATCGGCGGCATCGATCCCGACCTGCACGAAGGCCAGGAACTCGGCTTCCTTGCGGGCGGCCTCGGCGATTGCGCGCGAGACGAACCAGGCGCGGCTGCGATTGTGCGCTTTGGAGACCCGATCGACGAGCGCGAGCGTTTCCTCGTCCACGCGGGCAGTGATGACGGCGGTCTTGCTCATGCGCTCTCGTATCACTTGTATACAAATGATTCAACTGCCGGCCTCGACGCGGGATCGTGTCGGATGCATAGACGCATATCAGGGGTGCGACGATGAGCGGCATCGAAGGCGTGGGGGAGGTGGTCACCGGGGGCATGGTCGCCCGCGCGGTCGAGCCGGCGGCCGGCGAGGCGCGGCACGAGGGCGGCGGCAATTGCCTCAATTGCGGCGCTGCCCTGGCCGGTCCCTATTGCCACGAATGCGGGCAGCATGGGCATGTCCACCGCACGATCCACGCTTTCTGGCACGATCTGCTGCACGGCGTGCTCCATTTCGAGGGCAAGATCTGGCGGACCTTGCCACTGCTCGCCTGGCGGCCGGGCCTGCTCACCCGCCGCTACATCGACGGCGAGCGCGCCAGGTTCGTTTCGCCTTTGGCGCTCTTCCTGTTCTCCGTCTTCCTGATGTTCGGCGTGTTCGGCACGGTCGGCGGGCCGTTCGAGATGGAGGTGAGCGCCTCGCCGGAAGCGGTCGCTGCAATCGGCCGCGACGCCGACGCGCTGCGTCGCCGGACGGATGGGCTCGAGCGCGAGCGCCGCGCGCTCGCGGCGCGCGGCCGGCCCACCGCCGATGTCGACGCACGGCTCGCGGCGACGCGGCGGCAGCTTCAGGGGCTTGAATCCATTCGGCGATTGACGCGGCCGTCGCCGCCGCCGCCGCCGTCGCCGGGGCGCGGTGCCGGGGAGGCGGGTTCGTCCGACTTTCACCTCGAAACGGGCTGGGCGCCGCTCGACCGCGCGTTCGAGCATGTCGGAGAGAATCCCTCGCTCTTCGCCTACAAGCTTCAGAGCAGCGCCTATAAATTCTCCTGGGCGCTCATTCCCATTTCGGTGCCGTTCGTGTGGCTGATGTTCGCGTGGCGGCGGCGGTTCAAGGCCTACGACCATGTCGTCTTCGTGACCTATTCGATCGCCTTCATGACCCTTTTGGTGGTCGCGCTCAGCCTGATCCGGCCGCTGATCGGCAGCGAGCGGCCGGGCACGCTGGCCCTGATCCTGCTGCCGCCGACTCACATGTATCTGCAGCTGAAGGGCGCCTACGCATTGTCGCGCATCGGCGCCCTGTGGCGGACGGCCGCTTTGCTGGTCTTCGCCGGGATCGCCGGCATGCTCTACTTCATCCTGCTCGTCGGGCTCGGCCTGCTCGGTTGAGCCTCCTCAGGCCCCCTGCGGGGCCGGGCCCCCGATGCCGCCGCCGCGCGGCTTGCGGGTCGAGGGGATCGAGGCGCCGGTGGCGGGCATGAGCGAGGGCTTCAGATTGGGATTCTCGCGGCCGATATCCTCGCCCTTGATCGCCTTCTTGGCCTCCTCGCCCGTCAGCGTCTCATATTCGAGCAGCGAATTGGCGAGCCGGTGGAGCTCGTCGAGATTGTCGGTGAGCACCTTGCGGGCAACCCCTTCCGCCTCCTCGATCAGCCGGCGGATCTCCTGATCAATAAGCCGCGCAGTCTCCTCGGAGACGTGCTGAGCACGAGACACGCTATGGCCGAGAAACACCTCCTCCTGATTGTCCCGGTACCGCAGCCAGCCGAGCCGTTCCGACATGCCATATTCCATGACCATCGCGCGGGCGAGCTCGGTCGCCTGCTGGATGTCGTTGGAGGCGCCGGTGTTGAGCGATTCCGAGCCGTAGATGAGCTGCTCGGCGATGCGGCCGCCGAAGCACAAAGCGAGACGCGCCTTCATCTGCTTCATCGTCATCGAATAGCGGTCGCGCTCGGGCAGGTTCCAGGTCACGCCGAGCGCGCGACCGCGCGGGATGATCGTCACCTTATGCAGCGGGTCGCAGCCGTCGACGTGAAGCGAGACCAGAGCGTGGCCGGCCTCGTGGTGCGCGGTCGCCTTCTTCTCCTCCTCGGTCATGACCATGGACTTGCGCTCGGCGCCCATCATCACCTTGTCCTTGGCGAGCTCGAACTCCTTCATCGCGACCAGGCGCTTGCCCATCCGCGCCGCCAGCAACGCCGCCTCGTTGACGAGGTTGGCGAGGTCGGCGCCCGAAAAACCGGGCGTGCCGCGCGCGATCGTGCGCGGATCGACGTCGGGGGCGAGCGGCACCTTCTTCATGTGGACGAGCAGGATCTTCTCGCGGCCCTCGATGTCCGGGCGCGGCACGACCACCTGGCGGTCGAAGCGGCCGGGCCGCAGCAAGGCGGGATCGAGCACGTCGGGCCGGTTGGTGGCGGCGATGATGATGATGCCTTCATTGGCCTCGAAGCCGTCCATCTCGACGAGGAGCTGGTTCAAAGTCTGCTCGCGCTCGTCATTGCCGTTGCCGAGGCCGGCGCCGCGATGCCGCCCGACCGCGTCGATCTCGTCGATGAAGACGATGCAGGGGGCGTTTTTTTTCGCCTGTTCAAACATATCCCGAACGCGCGAGGCGCCGACGCCGACGAACATCTCGACGAAGTCCGAGCCCGAAATGGTGAAGAAGGGGACGTTGGCCTCGCCGGCGATGGCGCGGGCGAGCAGGGTCTTGCCGGTGCCCGGCGAGCCGACGAGCAAAGCGCCCTTGGGGATCTTGCCGCCCAGCCGCGCGAACTTGGTCGGGTCCTTCAAAAATTCGACGATCTCCTGCAATTCCTCGCGCGCCTCGTCGATGCCGGCGACGTCGTCGAAGGTGACGCGGCCATGCTTCTCGGTCAGCAGCTTGGCCTTGGAGCGGCCGAAGCCCATCGCGCCCGAGCCCGCATTCTTCTGCATCTGGCGCATCACGAAGAAGGCGATGCCGAGGATCAAGAGGAAGGGCAGCGACTGGTAGAGCAGCAGCATCCACAGCGAGGTGGTCGCCTCGGGCTGGCCGTCGAACGCGACCCCCTTCTCGCGCAGCCGCGCCGACAGCGTCGGATCCGGAATCGGATTGGTGCGGAAGCTGCTATTGTCGGCGAGCTTGCCGACGATCGCGTCCTTGCCGATCTGGACGCTGCGCACCTGGCCGTCGTCGACCTTGGTCAGGAAATCCGAATAACGGATCGAATCGCGCGCCGCCGACGACCCGCCATTGACCATCTGCACGACCAGCACGAGCGCGAGCACGATGCCGGCCCAG
Organism: Allosphingosinicella sp.; assembly: GCA_035543935.1. Lineage (GTDB taxonomy): Bacteria > Pseudomonadota > Alphaproteobacteria > Sphingomonadales > Sphingomonadaceae > Allosphingosinicella. Next base: position 25,807 of record DATKIV010000045.1, on the reverse strand, counting down.
ATGAGCAGCGATTTCATCCAGCTCCCGCCGGCGGGCGGCCCGCCTTCGGGGCCCTGGTTGCGGGGTGTCTTGTCGTCGGCCATCATTTTTCCCACCAAAGTGGTACTTTGACGGGGTCCCGGGGGAAGGGAACCGTCAGAAGCACCGTATCGCCGCGCCTTATACGCGGGCGCGCGGTCAAAACCTACACCAGCCTAGATAGGAAGCCCGGCGTGCGGCGCAATGTAGGGCGGTTGCGTGAACCTTGGGTTAGCGGCCGACGGCCGAGATGCCACGGGATGCGTAGGTGAGCCAGGGGGTTAGCGGCCGGCGGACCAGAGCACCCAACAGGGCCAAAGTATGTTAGGTCGACCGCTCTGCAAATCGGAAGGGCGGGCGCATGGCTGGGATGAACTTGCAAAGATAGCAACCGTTCTTGGTGGCACGACGAGGATCGCGGCGCCGTCCGGCGCGATCGTGTCGCTGTCATAGTCGAAGAAGAAGATGAAGGGGCCGGGCAGCGGCCGGACCGGCGCCGGGCGCGCGGACGGAGCCGCGAGGCCGGGCGCGGCGCCGATCATGAGCGCGCAGGCGACCGCGACGGCGGCGCCCGCCTTGAGGCGGATCGCGAAGACGCGCGCTATCCCTAGCTCTTCTTCTTGGCCCCACCCTTGCCGGCGCCGGCGGTGCTCGCCGTCTTGTTGCGGCGCGAGCGGACGACGGCGGCGGCGGCGACCGCGGCGACCGCGGCGCCGGCGGCGATCGCGGTCTTGGGGTTGTTGCGGGCGAGGCTGGCGACCTTGCCGGCGGCCTTGGCCGCGCCGCCGCTTGCGCTCTTGGCCGCGCTCTTGGCGGCGCCGCCGGCCTTGCCGGCCGCGCGCCCCACCAAGCCCTTCTTCTCCGCTTCGGGCTCGGCCGCGGGCGCACCGGCTTTGGGCATGGCGTCATTGGGGATGCTGGACATAGTCTTGCTCCGTCGCTCTTGAAGGGGTCGGACAGGCTAACTCAGGCGGACGAAGTCGGTTCCGCCGCGCCATCATGACGCTATCATGAGCGGATGAGCAATCCCCCTCGCCTTATGATTGAACCATGAGCAGGCCGCCCCGTCCACCGGACGCGGCTGCGGGCATCCGGGGGATGCCCGCACCTGCTCGTGGTCCAATCATCCTCGTCGACGCCGACGCCTGCCCGGTCAAGGAGGAGATCTACAAGGTCGCCTGGCGGCACGACGTGCCGGTCCGGATCGTCAGCAATGCCCGGCTCAGGGTGCCCGAGCACCCGCTGATCGAGCGGGTCACCGTCTCCGACGCGTTCGACGCGGCGGACGACTGGATCGCCGAGCGGGCCGGGCCCGGGGCGGTGGTGGTGACCGGCGATGTCTTGCTCGCCGACCGCTGCCTGAAGGCGGGCGCCGCCGCGGTGATCGCCGCCAATGGCCGGCTCTTCACCCCGGCCTCGATCGGCGGGGCGATCGCGACGCGGGCGATCATGGCCGATCTGCGCGCCGGCGCGGACGGCATTACGGGCGGTCCCGCGCCCTTCGCCAAAGCCGACCGCTCGCGCTTCCTGTCGGCGCTCGACGAGGCGCTGGTGAAAGCGAAGCGGGGCTAGGCCCCGCGCCGGGGCGGAGCGGCGGTGAAGCGCCAGATGGCGCCGCCTTGGCATTTGACGCCGGCGAGCGTCGCGGTGTCGCCCGCGTCGAGCGTCGCCAGCAGGCGCTGGACGGCCTCGCCGCGCGGCGGATCGGCGGGGACGAGCCTGGCGAGGAGGCGCAGCAGAGCGCGACGGCGCAGCTCGGCGGGGACATCCGCGGGGTCGAAGGCGAGGCCGTCCCGGACCGCCGCGACCCGCTCGCCGATCAGCCGCTCGACGCTCCATTCGAGCGCGATGTCGGCCTCTCCGAGCGCCTCGGCGCTGCGGGCGAGCGGCGCCGGATCGATCCAGTCGGTCGCGGCCAGGCGGCGGCGCAGGCGGGCGCGGTCATAATGCTCGTCCTCGTTGCCCGGGTCGCGGACCGCGGCGATGCCCGCCGCGCCGACCAGGGAGGCGAGCTCCGCGCGGGGCCAGCGGAGCAGCGGACGGACCACCTTGAGGCCGTCCATTTCGATGCGCGGCCGGATGCCGGCGAGGCCGGCGAGGCCGGCGCCGCGCTGCAGCCGCATCAGCAGGGTTTCGGCCTGGTCGTCGCGGTGATGGCCGGTGAGCAGCCAGCCAATGCCCTCGTCCGCGGCCCAATCGGCGAGCAGGCGGTAGCGGAGCGCGCGGGCGCCCGCCTGGATGTTGCCGGCGATCGCGGCATCGGCGGCAAGCGCCGCATGGGTGACGCCAAGGCTGGCGCAGACATCGCCGACGAAGGCCGCTTCGGCGCCGCTTTCGGGTCGCAGCCGGTGATCGACGGTGGCGGCGCGGACGTCGCCGGGGAAAGCGGCATGCGCGAGCAGCAGCAGAGCGAGGCTGTCCGGGCCACCCGAAACGGCGACGCCGAGCAATCCCGGCGCCGGTCCGGTCAGCGCCGCGAGGCCGGCGCGGAAGCGCGCGACGCATTCGGGATCGGGCAAGCGGCCGTTCATGCGCGCCATCCTAGCCAGATCGGCCCAAGCGGGGAAACGCGCTTGTGCCGCACAGCCTGCAAAGGGCCGATTGCGGGGAGAGGGTGTATGAAAGTGACGCGCAGGCTGAGCCGCCGCTCGTTCCTGGCCAGGGTATTGGGCGGCGTCGCCGCGGGCGGCGCGCTGGTTCTGGTGTCCGGCGAGGCCCGGGCCTTCCAGGAAACCGATTCGGACAGCGGCGCCAAGGCGGATCCGCCGGGCCGCGGCCGCGGCCGGACCGGGGAGAGCGACGGCGATCCCACCGATCCCGCCGGCTATGGCCGCCCGCGCACCGGCTGCACCGACGGCGACAGCGGGCCCAACGGCGATCCGGCCGGGCGCGGCCGCTGCCGCACCGGCGAAAGCGATTCCGACAGCGGCCGACGCGCCGATTCGGCGGGCCATGGCCGCCCGCGCACCGGGATCAGCGATTCGGACAGCGGCGCCGGCGCCGACCCGGGCGGACGGGGCCGCGGCCAGGGCCAGTGCAACGACCGCGATCATGGCCGGACGGGCGACCCATCGGGCCGGGGCCGGCGCTGTATTCGTCGCTAGATCAATAGCTTAGACGGCGGAGTGGATTTTTCCCGTCCGAAAGGTTTTCCCCGCCTTCATAATCTGTTACGCCTGCGGTGTCGCGGGCATCGTCCCGCCTCTGGCGAAAGGGAAGAGTCGCCGATGAAACCTACACGCAAGCTTAGCCGTCGCTCGTTTTTCGCGGCCGTCGCCGGGGGTGTCGCCACCGCCGGCCTGGTCGGAGTGGTCGGCACCGAAGAAGCCAAGGCGCAGAGCGGCTGCTCCGATTCCGACAGCGGACGCTACGGCGATCCGGGCGGGAACGGCCGTCGCTGCGGTCGCGGCGGACGCCGCCGCACCGGCTGCACCGATCGCGACGGTGGTCGCTATGCCGACGGCGTCGGTTATGGCCGCCGCTGCGGCGGACGCCGCCGCACCGGCATCACCGACCGCGACAGCGGACCGGGCTCGGATCCGGCCTATTATGGCCGCGGCCGTCGCCGCCGGTCGTGCACCGATTCGGACACCGGTCGCTACAGCGATCCGGCGGGCCGGGGCCGGCGCTGCTAGGCTAGACGCCTGACGGGCAAAGGGACGGACTCCGGCGCAAGCCGGGGTCCTCTCTTGCGTCGGCGGTTCGGGCCATTCATTCCACCTCCGCTCATCCTGAGCAGGGACTGAGCGAAGTCGAAGGCCCGTATCGAAGGATCGCTCCGATAAAGTGCGTCCTTCGATACGCCGGTTCGACAAGCTCACCGGCTACTCAGGATGAGCGGGATGGGGGCGAACCAATCAGAGACCAGTCAGTCGGCCATCGCCATGCAGTCGCGCTTGGCAGTGACCAGAGGCGCGCCGCTGATGCGCGAGGCGGGCGGCAGCGGGCGGTCGCCGGCGCGATAGGCGTCGAGGATGGCGTAGAGCAGGGCCGGCGCCCGTTCGAGCGCTTCGTCCTCCGCCTCGGCGACGAGGACGAGCTCCGGGATGTCGGGCATGGTCAGCATGACCCGATTCTCGCCCTCCGCCGCCAGCCGCGCTGGATAAGCGACCATCGTCCACTCCCCTGTCGTGCGATCCCAACGCCCGGGCGCGGGACAAAGGTCCGTATCGGAGGGGAATGAGCGGGGTTGTGGGGTACCGGCCTTCGCCGGAATGATTCCTCGGGCGGGATCAATCCGCCGTGCAGCGGGCGGTCCGGCGCGCCTCGGGGAGCTGGGCGCGGAGCTGGTCGCGCATATTGGGATAGACTCGGGCGAGCTCGGCATAGACGCGGCAGGCCTCGGTACGGCGATTGAGCTGGGTCAGCGCCTCGCCGAGATAATAGAGGCTGTCGGCGGCGCGGTCGCCGCGCGGATTGTCGGTGTAATTGGCGAGCAGGATCCGCGCCGCCGTCGCCGGCTTGCCGTCGTCGAGATAGGCGCGGCCCTGGAGGTTGCGGATCCAGCTGATCCAGCGCCCGGTCGGGTAGCGGGTGGCGGCGGCCTCGAGCGCGATCTGGGCCTCGGCATAGTGGCGCCGGTCCCAGAGCCGGTAGCCGACGGAATAGGCCTCTTCGGCGGAGGCAGGCACCGCCGCGGCGGGCGCCGGCTCGGGCGGGGTCTCGACCGCCGGTTCGGGGCGCGGCTCGACCACAGCGGGCACGGGAAGCGGCGCGGGCGCGGGCGGATCGACCCGGTCGAGCCGGGCGGTGAGATCGGTGCGCAGCCGCGCGACCTGCTCCTCGAGCTGGCGGGTGCGATAGCCGTTTTCCTCGATTTGGCCGGTCAGCGCCCGAAGCTGGGTCTCGAGCGCATCGACGCGCTGGGTGAGGCTGGTCATGGCATCGCCGCCGGCCGCGGCCGCCGGGCCGGCCGGGGCCGGCGGCTCGCCGACCTCGGGCTGGACATTGCCGTTGGGGAAGACGCGGCGCTGGACGGCGCGCAGCTGCTGCTCGAGCCGCTCGACCCGCCGCTCGACCGAAGGCGGCTGCTGCGCCTGAGCGGGCGCTTGCGCGCTCAGGCCGGCGAGCACGACCAGCCCGATAAGGTGAAAACGCATCATAGACCCCGCATGATTTCTGCCTGACGCGGATGATATGGGAGGATCGCGCCCGTCGCCAGCACTAAGCGACGGGCGGGAGCGACGGGAAGTACAGTGCAAGCGGCGCAGGCGCCTCGAACCTCCGTCATTCCAGCGAAAGCTGGAATCTCTTTTCCCTTTCAAGCCCCCAAGAAGGGAGATTCCAGCTTGCGCTGGAATGACGAATTCTCCGGAACCAACCGCGCCTAGAGCCTGGGCGCCGTCGGCGGCGGCGCGCTCAAGGGGCCGGCGGCGGCGCGGTCCGGCTGCGGGCGGCGAGGTCCTGGGCGCGCAGGCTGACATTCTCGATGAGCCGCTCTTCGGTCCCGAGCGCGCCAAGCTCGCGTCCGCCGACCGCGGCACGCAGCAATTGCGGGCGGCCGGTGCGGATCACGGGCCGCTGGGCGGCGGCCGGGACCGTATAGGTTTGGCCGGGCCTCATCACGGCTTCGAAAAGCTCCGCGCCGCCAGGGCCTTCGCTGATCCGAAGCCAGACGTCGCCGGTCGCGGTGAGGGTGACGCTCTGGCCGGCCAGGGACTCCGGCGACGGCGCGGCCGCGCTCCGGTTTTGCTCGGGCGCCGGGCCGCCCGGCGCATCGGGCACCGGGATCGAGGTCGCTTGCTCATCCGCGCCGCCGAGGCTGCGCCAGATCATGTAGCCGCCGCCCAGCAGCACCGCCAGCAGGAGAGCGACGAGAACGATCGAGCGCGGCGGCACCCGGGCGGGATCGGCGGGCTCGTAATATTCGGGGGCGGGCGCGCGCCGGCGCGGGCCGCCGATCATGTCGCGCAGCTCGACGGAGAGCGCGGCGCCATCGAGGCCGACGGCATTGGCGTAGTTGCGCGCGAAGCCGATCGCATAGGTCGGCGCCGGCAGCGCGTCCCACTCCTCGGTTTCGATATGCTGGAGATGGCGCATCGGGATGCGGGTCTGGCCGGCGATGTCGTCGAGGGACATGCCGCGCGCCTCGCGGGCGCGCCTCAGCCGATCGCCGATCGAGACGAATCCGCCCTCGCCTTCGCCCTCGTCATGCTCCGACATCGATTCGCTTTCGTTCCAGAGCCGCGCACCCGCGGTGCACCCCATCGGCACAGCGGCGCATGGCTGTCAACCGAGAGGCGCCGCCTGCCTGCCGGGGCGCGCCGACACGTGTGCGGCATCAGGCCATCGCGACCCGGTTCTTCTCCGCCCAGGCGGCGAGCGCGCCGCGGAAATCGGCCGGCGGCGTCTTCAGCATGCGGTCGAGCTGGGCGGCGGCGGCGCGGGCGTCGAGCGAGCGGATCATCGCCTTGACCGGGCCGACGCCGGCGGGCGTGATCGAGAGGCGGCGCACGCCGATGCCGATCAGGGCCATCGCCTCGAGCGTGCGGCCGCCCATCTCGCCGCAGATGCCGAGCGGCACATCGTGCTTGTCGGCGGCGCGGACGATCCGCTTCAGGAACCTGAGGATCGCCGGCGACAGCCAGTCGTAGCGCTCGGCGAGGCGCGGGTTGGAGCGGTCGGCGGCGAACAGGAACTGGGTGAGGTCGTTGGTGCCGACCGAGAGGAAGTCGAGCTTGGGCAGCAGCACGTCGAGCATCTCGGCGAGCGAGGGCACTTCGAGCATGCAGCCATAGAGGATCCGCGCCGGAAGCGTCTTCTTGCGGTCGGCGAGCCAGTCGCGCTGCTCCTCGACGATCGCGCGCGCTGCGTCATATTCCCAGGGCTCGGAGACCATCGGGAACATGATCTGCAGCTCGCGGCCGGCGGCCGCCTCGAGCAAGGCGCGGGCCTGCGCCTTCATCAAAGTGTCGCGGTCGAGGGCGAGACGCAGCGCCCGCCAGCCCATCGCCGGATTTTCCTCATTTTGGGGATTGGTGTTGAGATAGGGCAGGCTCTTGTCGCCGCCGACGTCGACGGTGCGGAAGATGACGGGCTTGTCGCCGGCCGCGTCGAGCACCGCGCGGTAGAGCCGCTGCTGGCTCTCGCGGCGCGGCAAAGTCGCCGAAACCAGGAACTGGAATTCGGTGCGGAACAGGCCGATGCCGTCGGCGCCGGTAGCCGACAAAGCGGCGACGTCGTCGCGCAAGCCGGCATTGACCATCACCGCGATGCGCACGCCGTCCTTCGTCACCGGCGGCAAGTCCTTGACCGCGGCATATTCGGCGCGGCGCTTCTGGCCGGCCGCGAGCTTGGTGTCGAACGCGTCCTGGATCGCCGGGGTCGGGCGGGCGAAGACAGCCGCCTCATTGCCGTCGACAAGCACCATGTCGCCCTCGGCGATCATCCGGCGGACATTGGCGATCCGGCCGATCATCGGCACGCTCATGGCGCGGGCGACGATGGTGACATGGGCGGTGAGCGAGCCCTCCTCGAGGATCACCCCCTTCAACTTGCGCCGGTCATATTCGAGCAGTTCGGCCGGGCCGAGGTTGCGCGCGATCAGCACCGCGTCCTGGGGCAGGCCGGTCTGGGCGGCGGTGCCGAGCTGGCCCGAGACGATCCTGAGCAGCCGGTTGGCGAGATCGTCGAGGTCGTGCATCCGTTCCTGGAGCAAAGGATCGTCGATCTGGCGCATGCGCTGGGCGGTGCGCTGGCGCACCCGCTCGATCGCCGCCTCGGCGGTGAGACCGGAATCGATCGCCTCGTTGATCCGCCGCGACCAGCCTTCGTCATAGGCGAACATCTTGTAGGTTTCGAGCACCTCCTGATGCTCGCCGACCGTGCCGAACTCGGCCTGGCCCATCATCGCGTCGATCTGCTCGCGCATCTTGGAGAAGGCCGAAACCAGGCGGTGGCGCTCGGCCTCGATATCGTCGGCCATGGTATGCTCGATGAGCACCCGCGGCTGGTGATAGACGGCAATTCCGCGGCCCATGCCGACGACCAGCCTGAGGCCGGCGATCTGGGTCGTGCCGGAGTCGCGGCCCTCGTCGCCGGCGCTCGCGGCTTTGTCGGCGAGGCCGGCATTGGCGATCAGCTCGGAGAGCACCATGGCGACGGTCTGCAGCGCCTCGATCTCGAGCTCGTCATAAGCGCGCGGATCGGCATGCTGGACGGCGAGCACGCCGATCGCGCGCTCCTTGCGGATGATCGGCACGCCGGCGAAGCTGTGGAACAATTCCTCCCCGGTCTCGGGCAGATAGATGAATTCCGGGTGGCTCGCCGCCTCGGCGAGGTTCAATACGGCGACGTCCTTGGCGATGGTCCCGACCAGCCCCTCGCCCATCGCCAGCTTGGTGACGTGTACCGCGCCCTGGTTGAGGCCGAGCGTGGCGAACAGTTCGAGCACGCCGTCGCGCAGCAGATAGATCGAGCAGACCTCGCTCGCCATCGCCTCGGCGATGATCTTCACCACCTTGTTGAGCTTCGCCTGCGCGCCGAGCTTCGACGCCATCACGTCGTGAAGGCCCGTCAGTATCTCGCGGGCGGAGGTGGCGGAGGCAGTCGGCATATCGGGCCGTGCGCTACCAGAATATACGGAGCCGTTCCAACGCCCAGTTGCGCTCACGGACCCGAGCGATGGTTCCGCCCCGGCGCCGCCGCGGGCGGCCGCGGCGGTGGCGCGCCCACCGGTCCGGCGCCGGCCTGAGCGGCGCCCGCAGCCAACGTCTCGCCGCCCTTCGCACGCAACACCACTCGGTCCAGCATGTCGGGGACGAAGCGCTCGGCGAAACCGGCGATGAACGCCCAGATGAGGAGCTTGAAGAAATCGGAGGAATCGCGAAGCCCCAGCGCGCTCTTGAGATCGTCGATCGCCTTGCAGGCCTTATTGCCCTTCTCGCATTCCCCATCGACGGCCGCGGGAGAGGCCCCCATTCCAGGCAAAGTCGCGGCACTGCCTGTCGCAGCGGTGGTGATCCTTGCGGCGCCGCGGACCGAAGCCCGCGACCCATTTACCGCGGTCGCCGCGCGAGGCCTCGCGGCCGAGGCGGCGGCGCCGGACGCGGCACTTGCGCCGCTTTCCTTGGGCGGTTGCGCCGCCTCGGTGCCTTCAACCGCGGGGGCTTGGTCGGCGGCCGGGTCGGGGACCGGGGTCTGGGCGGCTTCGGCCGAAGCCGGCGTCGGAAAGATGCCCCCCTTCAGGCCGATCGTCTCCGGGATGCCGCTGAGGAAGAAGGCGTAGAGAAGCAGCGCGAAAACCGAGCTGCTCATCAGCGCGAGGCTGACTTCGTTCTTGCCGGTCCGCAATGCCGTCAGCTCGATGATCGGATCCGCCGCGAGCACATTGGCCGACACCGCCCGCTGCAGCCTTTGGATCACGCTCAGCGTGGCGCCCGCGCGCCCGACGGCCGCGATCAGAAAAAGGCCCAGGATGAGCGGCCAATAATCCTTGAGGCCGTAGCGCTCGAGAACCATGGTCGCCTTCAAGATCCACCAGATCACGCCGAGGGCGAGGGTCAACCAGAACAGGAACATCCAGAAGCGCATCAGCAGCCAGCGCTTGAGATCGCGGATCGCCTTCTCGCGGCCGATCGTCATCAGATAGGAGGTGTGGATATAGGCCAGCAGGGTCTGTGCGTCGGCCTCGCCTTCGTCGATCACGGCCTCGGGCAGGCAGCCGTCCGCGCCCTGGCGCCGCGGCGTCCCGTCCGGATTCAACGCCGCCTCGCCCGAGGCGCCGCCGTCGCCTTCGACCGGGGGCGCCGCCCTGGCGCGCTCCTCGACCAGTCGCCACGAGGCCAGGGCCGCCGGCGACGCGATCCGTTCGAACCGCTCCCGGATCACCCATTGCCGGCGCTTCGCCAAAGCTGGCGGATAGAGCGCGTTGATCCGCGACTCAAATCCAAGCAAGGTCGCGAAATCGGGCGGCTTGCGCCTGAGCTCAAGCTCGATTTCGTCATTGAGCCGATCCGCGTCGTCTCGGCGGCTTCCGGACACAAGCGCCCGTGCCGTGAGAATCTGGACATGCAATGCGTCGCCGACGGCGTCGATCACGCCGAGCAAGTCTTCGTCGGGATGAGAATAGCCGTAGCGCCAGTAATGGATCACCTTGTACAGCCACCGGTTCCACGGTTTCGGCCGCCTGAACTGCAGCGGAAGGGGCCGTGTCGAGACCACGGAACTATAGCGAGTATCCTGGGCCTCGCCGCCGTCGCCCAGCTCGTCTTCGTCCTGCGGCTCGGCCATCTGCACCCCCGGCGATTCTATCGGCTAGACGAAAAACAGGGATAGTCGTCGATGGAGAGGCTAGGCCCGGCCGTGCATTTAGACAATCCGTTCTCAGCTTCCCATCGGCAGGCCGATGCCGCCGATCGGGACCGTCTCATGGCCGCTGTCGAAGCCGGCGATGAGCGGGCGGCCGCGGGCGATGGCGGCGCGGACCTGGGGCAATTGCAGCGAGGCGGCGTGGCTCGCCCGATTGTCCCAAACCTCGGTGATCCAGATCGCCTCGGCGTCGGCCGGATCCCTGGCGACGATGTAGGAGAGGCAGCCCGGCATCCCGCCCGTCCCTTCGAGCAGGATGGCGATCAGCGCGTCGCGCTGCCCGGGCAGGGCGCGCATCCTGCCGATCAGGCCGTGCATCGGCCCGACCGGCCTCGCCGCCAGCGCGGGAAATCCCTGCGCCGCCACGGCCAGCCCGCCGGCCAGAACCTCGCGCCTTGCCAGGGCCATGTTCCCCTCCTCCTCAACCGCCGGCGCTGACCACGATCGCCGACATCGGCGCCTCCTTGCCGTCGAGCGGCGCGAGCGCGGCGGCGGCGGCGTCGGTGGCCCGATCGAGGTCGGCGCCGTGCTGCTCGATCTCGGCGCGGAGCGGCGTGCCCTGGGTGAGGCCCATCGCGGCGTCGCGCGCGGAAACGCGGCTGGTCAGCGCGACCGTCTCCGCCGCGATGTCGGTGAAGCCGGCGGCGCGCAGATCGGCCTCGATCCGCGCCTTGTCGTGATAGCCGAACGGCACCCGCCGGTAGAAGCTGGGCGCGTCGTCCGGAAACAAAGCGGCGACCGCCGCGCCGACAGCGGCGGTGACCGGGTTCGCCTCGATCCGGTCCCAGACGTTGAACAGGAAGCGGCCGCCGGGCCGCAGCACCCGCCGCGCCTCGCGATAGGCGGCGACGCGGTCGGGGAAGAACATCACGCCGAACTGGCTTAAAACGAGGTTAAAGCCGGCGTCGGCGAAAGGCAGGGACTGAGCGTCGGCCTGCCGGAAGGTCACCTGGGGCGCGCGGACGCGGCCGGCGGCCACGTCGAGCATCGCCTGGTTGAGGTCGGTCGCGACGATCTCGGCATCGGGCAGGGCCCGCGCCAGCGCCTCGGTGACGATGCCGGTCCCGGCCGCCGTTTCGAGGATTCGGCGCGGCCCGAATATGGCGGCGCGCGCGGCGATGTCCGCCGCATAAGGCGCGAACAGCAAAGGACCGAGATATTGGTCGTAAAGAGCGGGAATCGATCCCGCGAAGGCGGCGTCGGTGTCGGGCATGGCCTCTCTCCTCGCCAGTGGGCTATCGAGAGAAAGGGGCTTCGTCCAGTTCGGTCAGGGCCGGGCGAAGGGCGCCATCGTCCCCACGATGACGTCGGCGCAGACCGGGCAGAACGGCGCGGCGGTGTTCCGCATCTTGCAGTTCCAGGCCGGTCGATAGGCGGCGCAATGGCTGTAGCGTGCGCCTTCGAACGTGCCGACGATATCCGCCGCGACCGGGTTCGGCCCCGGATCGGTGCGCGCGCAATCGGGATTCGCCCGCGTCGGACTGGCCGGGCCCGCATTGACCAGCGCCCGCCATTTGACGCGACTCGGATCCGGCTCGGCGCTGACGTTCGGCTCCGCCGGCTCGCCGCCGGGCCAGGAAGCGGGCCCGCCATAATCATATTCGTCGGCGAGGTGGAAGGCGGAGTGGCCCAATTCGTGGATCGCGACCTCGCGCCAGTCGGCGCCGCCATTGCTGAACCAGCCGACCTGGCCGCCCGCCCCGCCCCGCTCGGAATCGTTCACGAGCATCAGGATCTGGTGCCATTGGGGAAGCGCGCGCGAGACGGTTGCCATGGCGAGGGCGGAATTGCCGGCGAGCAGCCGCTGGGTGCTGCCGTCGAAGCAGAAACGGGCGTCGAAAAATGTGGCGGCCTGGGTGCCGGTGCCGCCGCCGTCCGCGCAGCGCGGCTTGTCCGCGCCCGATTGGGTCGAGCGGACGTCGAGCCGATAGACGTTGATCGCGCGGCGGACCCGGGGTTCGGTGAACGGCGGCTCCAGGAACAGGCGGTCGGCGAGCGAATGGGCATCGATCGCGAATTGCGCCAGCTCGGCCTCGCGATAGCCCTCCGCGACGATGACCAGATTCCACCTCTTCTCGGGGGAACCGGCATTGACGATCTCGGTGAGGCGGCCGACGGCGCCGTCGTCAGCGCCCATCGTCCGTCTCCCCCGCGGCCGGCAGCGCGACGCTGATCAGATCCCGCCGGACCGGGGCCGATTCAGCGGTGGGCTCCGCCCCGGCGGCGTCCCCGCCGGGGGGCGCCGCCGCCTCGACCAGGGCGACCGAGCGGCCGGCCTCGCGCGCCGGCACCAGTACCGACATCGTCGCCGGCGCGGCGGCTTCCGCCCGGCCCAAGGGCCGCTCGGGATCGCCGGTGGGATATTCCAGCCTGAGCGCCTCGGGCGGCGCGATCGGCCGTTGATAGAGCGCCGCGCCCTCGGCGTCGCGAAGCTCGACGAAATGGCCGACAAGCCCGGCCTCGGCGCCGGGGGAAACCGCGGCGATTGCCGGCGGCACCCGCATCGCGAGCTTTTCCATCGACTGGAGCTGGACCCTTTCGCCATCGAAGGAGAATATGAGCCTATAGGCTTCGTCCATACGGCCTCCGCATCGAACAAGTATCGCGGTAGAAAATAACACGATCACCCGGCCGCGGAAATGGCCCTTACATTTCCGGCCGGGGCGTCCGGGTAAGGGGACGGCTATATTTTCCGTACGCCGGCCTCGGTGCTCCGCTGCCGGTGCGTAAAATAGTAACTGTCCCAATCCAGTCAGGCGTGCGCGGACCTTCGCTCCAGCGCCTCGGCGGCTTCGTCGATGAGCTGGGCGAGGATGGAGGCGACCGGCGCCTCGTCCTTGACCATGCCGACCGATTGGCCCGCCATGACCGAGCCGGTTTCGACGTCGCCCTCGATCACCGCGCGCCTGAGCGCGCCCGCCCAATAATGCTCGATCTGGAGCTGGGCCTCCATCATCTGGACCTTGCCCTGGTCGAGCAGCAGGGCGACCTCGCGCTGCTTGGCGGCGAAGCTCTCCATCTCGCGATTCTTGAGCGCGCGGACCGGGATGACGGGCAGGCGCGGGTCGATCTGGACGCTGGTGACCGCGTCGCGGGCCGAAGCGCGGATGAACGCCTTCTTGAAATTGGGATGGGCGATGCATTCGGTGGCGCAAACGAAGCGGGTGCCGAGCTGGACGCCGACCGCGCCCATTTCCAGATAGCCGGCGATGAGTCCGCCATGGCCGATGCCGCCGGCGACGAAGATCGGCACCTCGCCCGCGAGCGGCGGCAAGATCTCCTGGGCGAGGACCGAGGTCGAAACCGGGCCGATATGGCCTCCCGCCTCCATGCCTTCGATGACGAGCGCGTCGACGCCCGAGCGGACGAGCTTCTTCGCCAGCGACAAAGCCGGCGCGAAGCAGATCAGCTTGGCCCCGAACGCCTTGACCTTGTCGATCGCGCTCGCGGGCGGCAGGCCGCCGGCGAAGACGACGTGGCTCACATCGTGGCGCGCGCAAGTCTCGATCAGGTCGGCGAGCATCGGATGCATGGTGATGAGATTGACGCCGAAAGGCCGGTCGGTGCGCTTCTTCGTCTCGGCGATCTCGGTGTCGAGCAGGTCCGGCGTCATCGCGCCGCATGCGATCACGCCGAAGGCGCCGGCGTTGGAGAGCGCGGAGACGAGGTTGCGCTCGGAGATCCAGCTCATCGCCCCGCCCAGCATCGCCACTTCGCAGCCGAGGAAATCGGTGCCCCTCTTCATCAGCCGGGCGAGGCGGTCATGGCCCACAGAAGAGGTGAGATCGTTCATCAATTTCCCGTCATTCCAGCGAAAGCTGGAATCCCTTTGCCTTTTAAAGAAGAGAGATTCCAGCTTTCGCTGGAATGACGGCTAGGCCGCGTCCTCCGCGTCCAGCCCGAACGCCGTGTGCAGGACCCGTACGGCGAGCTCGGTATAATCCTGCGGGATCAGCACCGAGACCTTGATCTCCGAGGTGGCGATGGCGAGGATTTCGATCTTGCGCTCGGCCAAGGTGGCGAACATCCGCGCGGCCAGCGTGGGATCGGAGCGGATGCCGACGCCGACGATCGAAATCTTGCAGATGTCGGTATCGGTGACGAGGGCGGCATAGCCGATCGCGGCCCGTTCCTTGTCGAGGATGTCGGCTGCCTGCGCCAAAGCGGCGACGGGGATGGTGAAGGTGATCTCGCTCGGTGAGCCTTGCGCGATCATGTCGTAATTGATCCCTCGGTGCGCGAGCGCGCCGAAGATGGCGGCGGCGGCGCCTGGCGCCTCGGGCAGGCCGGTGAGGGTGATCCTCGCCTCGCTCTTGTCGTGGGCGATGCCGGTGATGAGCTGTCTTTCCATGCTGTAGTCCTTCAGCTTATCCTCGCGCACGATGAGCGTGCCGGGCCTGTCCTCGAAGGAGGAGAGGACCTGGAGCGGCAAATTGTAGCGCATGGCGAGGCCGACCGAGCGGGTCTGCAGGACCTTGGCGCCGACGCTGGCGAGCTCGATCATCTCCTCATAGGTGACGATGTCGAGCTTGCGCGCGCGCGGCACGATACGCGGGTCGGTGGTGTAGACGCCGTCGACGTCGGTGTAGATGTCGCAGCGGTCGGCCTTCATTGCGGCGGCGATCGCGACCGCGCTGGTGTCGGAGCCGCCGCGGCCGAGCGTGGCGACGCTGCCGTCGGCGGCGACGCCCTGGAAGCCGGGGATGATGGCGATGCCCTTCTCGCCGAAAACCCGCTCGAGCACCGCGACGTCGATCCCCTCGATCAGCCCGGCGGCATGGCCCGAAGCGCGGATAGGCAGCTGCCAGCCCATATAGGAGCGCGCGTTGAAACCCATCCCCTGAAGGGTGATGGCAAGCAATCCCGACGTCACCTGCTCGCCGCTCGCGACGACCACGTCATATTCGCGCGGATCGTAGACGCTGGCGGCTTCGCGGCAGAACTGGATCAGCCGGTCGGTTTCGCCAGCCATCGCCGAAACCACCACCGCGACCTGGTTGCCGCGCTCGGCCTGCGCCCGCACCAGCCCCGCGACATGGCGGATGCGCTCGCTCCCCGCCATCGACGTGCCGCCGAACTTCATCACGATGCGAGGCATTGCTCTCCCGTTCCCCAGGCCCGCCCGTCATTCCAGCGAAAGCTGGAATCTCTTTTCCTTTGGCGCTCATAAGTTCAAGGGAGATTCCAGCTTTCGCTGGAATGACGGAGATTTGAGTGACGGCCGAGCCCACCACCATCGACCCCAAGGAAGCCGCGCATTTCGGGGCGATGGCGGCGGATTGGTGGGATCCGAAGGGCAGCTCGGCGATGCTGCACAAGCTCAATCCGGTGCGGCTCAAATATATTCGCGATGCCGTCGATCATCATTGGCAGGCCGACGAGACGGGGCTCAAGCCCCTGCGCGGGAAGCGCGCCGCCGATGTCGGCTGCGGCGCCGGGCTGCTCGCCGAGCCGCTGGCCCGGCTCGGCGCGGCGGTAACCGGGATCGACGCGGCGCCGGAGAATATCGCGGCGGCGCGGGCGCATGCGCTCGGCCAGGGGCTGGAGATCGACTATCGTGTCGGCGGGGCCGAGGCGATCGAGGGGTGCTACGACCTGGTGACCTCGCTCGAGGTCGTCGAGCATGTCGCCGAGCCGGCGGCGTTCGTGGGCGCGCTGGCGGCGGCGGTGGCCGAGGGCGGGCTGCTGATCCTGTCGACGCCGAACCGGACCTCCTGGTCGCGGCTGGTGATGATTACCTTGGGCGAGGGCACCGGCCAAATCCCCAGGGGCACTCACGATTGGGACAAGTTCATCCAGCCCGACGAGCTTTGCGCGCTGGTGCGCTCGGCGGGGCTCGAGGTCGTCGACACGACCGGCCTGGGCTGGACGCCGACGCGCGGCTTCCAGCTCACCGACGACATGTCGCTCAACTATCTGGTGACGGCGCGCCGCGCCTAGCGCCGCCCGCGCGTCAGCCTGGTGATCAGGATCGCGGCGCGCTTGGCCTGGCGGGAGAGGCTGTCGAGATCGACCCACTCGCCCTCGGCATGGGTGTTGCCGCCGGCCGCGCCCAGGCCCGCCAATGTGTCGACGTCGCCGGCGACGAAGCTTGAATCGGCGGCGCCGCGGCGGGCGGGGTCGAATTCGGCCATCTCCGCCAGACCGAGATCGCGGTTCACATCGTTGAGGCGGGCAAGCAGGGCGCGATTGCCCTCGGTCGGCGCCATCGGCGGGTAGCCGTCCTCGGCGAAGACGAGCTCGGCGCCGGTGCGCGGCAGATGCTGGGCGACGATCGCCTGCATGGCGGCGCGGACTCGGGCCTCCTGCTCGGCCGAGAGGGTGCGGATGTCGCCGCGGGCGATGGCGGTTTCGGCGACGATGTTGGTCTTGCCCGAGGCGGCGGCGCGGAAGCCGTCGGCGTCGATCGTCGCGGGCGTGCCGCCGGCGATCACGCCGACATTGTAGGTGAGGTTCGGCTCGGGCAGCTCGCGCCGGAAGGCGTCGAGGATGCGCGCCAGCTCGTAGATCGCGCCGCAGCCCAGATTGGGGCCGCAGACGCCGGAGCTGTGGCCGGTGCGGCCATTGGCTGTGAGCGTCCAGTTGGTCGCGCTGCGGCGGGCGACCGAGCCGAAATCGCGGCCGTCCTCCATGGCGAGATTCTCGAACTCCAGCGCATAATCGGCGACGCGCCCGGCCTCGATCAGGTCGCGGCGCGCCACCGCGATCGGGGCGCCGGTCCGCTCCTCGTCGCCGGTGAGGACGATAGTGACATTGGCGGCGCGGAGCGTTCCGGCGGCGTGCATGGCGCGCAAGGCGGCGACGATCACGACGAGGCCGCCTTTGTCGTCGCCGACGCCCGGGCCGGTGGCGCGGTTGCCGGTGCGGGTGAAGGCCTGGAACGGGCTGTCCGGCTCGAACACGGTGTCGAGATGGCCGATGAGAAGGATGTTGCGACCGCGGCCGCGATGGGTGGCGACGATATGTCCGGCGCGGCCGGTGGCGCTCATGTCGACCCAGCGGACCGAAAAGCCGAGCGGCTCCAACTCCTCGCGCATCATCTGGCCGACCGCGCGCACGCCTTCCAGGTTCAGCGTGCCGCTGTTCCGGTTCACCAGCCGTTCGAGCAGGGCGACGGAGCGGTCGCTTTCGCGCTCGACGGCGTCGGCCATGCGGCGCTCTTCCGGAGCGAGGCGGGCCGCGGCGGGGGCGGCGGCGAGCAGCAGCAAAGCGCCGAGAAGGGTAATTCGCATCGCCCGGCGATAGCCAGCCGGGGGGTCCGCGCGCAATAGCGCAGGCGGCCGCGGTCAGAGCGTCTTCATATATTCGACGAGGTCGAGCCGCTGCTGGCGGGTGAGGCCGGCATTGCCATAATCGTGACCGCCGTTGAAATTGCCCCAGATGACATTGCCCCCTGCGTCGCGGGTGCGGAATTCGAACCGGTTCTCGGCCGAGGGCGCCGTCACGAAGCCGACCCGGACGGGATCGAACTGGCGCGAACCGACGCGGAAGCTGGCGGGCCGGTCCGCCGGCGGCAGCAGCAGGTCGTAGAGCGTCGGCACCGAGCCGTTGTGGAGGAAGGGCGCGGTCGCCCAGATGCCGGTCAGCGGGCGCGCCTTGTAGCCGAGGATGCGGTCGCCCGGCCCCCGCCAGCCGCGGTCCACGCACAAGCGATAGCGTTCGGGCAGGCCCGGATAGGCCGCGGACGTCTCGGGGCGCCCCTCCACGGCTTCGAGCTCCGGCCGGAGCTGGGGCTCGAGCTGGGGCTCGCGGCCGAGGAAGATCGTCCAAGCGAGATCGAGCAATTGCCGCCAGTCGCCGATCAGGGCGTTGCGGACGATCACGGTGAGGAAGGCGGTGCCGCTGTCTTGCGGTCCGATCACATGATCGCCGACCGAATAGCCTTCGAGCCAGCCGCTCGCGGCGCTGAAGTTGAAGGCGTTGCAGGCCATCAGCGGATCGGTGCCCGGCGGCACGTTGACCTGGCCGGGGCCGGATGGCGGCGCGTTAAAGGCGAAGCGGCTCATCTGCGCGTGGATCGGCGTCTCGAGGTCGTCGCGCCCGAGCGGCTGGTGGCAGCCGGCGCATTGCTGCTGGAACAGCATCGCGCCGCGGGTGGCGGCGGCGCGGTCGATCCGGCCGAGCATACCCTCCGGCCAGGCCGGCGGCAGCAGCCGGCGCAGATAGACCTCCTCCGCCACGGCGAGATTGTTGACGTTGATGCTCGACCGGAACTGCCGCAGATTGTTCGATCCGCGCCGCTCGATCGCGACGTCGCCGAACACGCCGACCACCTCGCCGGCATTGCGGGCGATGGCGCCGACGTCGATCCGGCCCCAGCCCAGCCGCACCCGCTGGTTCGCCACCGAGCCGTTCCATTGCACGACATCGTGCTGCGGCACATTCCAGAGGAAGGGATAGCTGACCGGCGCGCTGGCGGGGTTGCCGACGGGGTTGGGTGCGCGGTTGAGGACGGCGGCCTTGTTGAAGATATGGCCGAAGGCGTCCAGCCGCGCGGGGCCGTAGCGGATCGGGCGGGCATTCATCCGAGCGAGCTGCTGCTCATCGGCGATCAACTGGCCCAAAGCCGTCCGCAGCAGCGCCCGGTTAGCGGGCGTGTCGGCGCCCGCCAGCACGCCGCGCGCGAAGCGGTCGAACTTGGCGGGATCGTCGCGCGTCGCGACCAGAGCCTGGTCGACCGCTTCCACGAAGCTCTGGAAATCGGCCATTGCGGGCGCGCCGTCGATGCGCAGGCGCCGCCCGCGATGGACGATCTCCCCGGTATGGCAGGCGGCGCAGGTGAGGCCGACCCAGCGCTCGCGGTCGCGCTGGCCGGCATACCAGCGCAATCGCGTCCGGACGAGATCCTTGTCGCCGCGATCGTCCTCGGCGAAGCCGACCGGAAGATGGCCCGCCGGCGCGCCCGCCCAATCGGTAAGATAGCCGAAGCCGCCAATATGTTCGGGCGCCAGGAACGGTCGCCCATTGCCCGGCTGCTCGAGCGCGCGCAGCCAGCTGGCCGGCATCAGCCGCGAGCCCTGGTTGAGGCTGTACCAGCCGGCGCGCTGGGCATCGGTCCAGCCCTGCGCCGCATTGTCGTCGGGCGGACCGAGCGCGTCCTGCGCTTGCGCGCGGGTCAGCAATAAAGCCGATGTCGAAAGGAAAATGACGCGCCAAGCCCCACCCCGCATCTTTTTCACTCCTGTTTTCGCCGATTGACCCGCGACCCACGCACCTCTTCGATGATCTGAAGACGTCCGAAGGATGACATGAATTCTACCGACGGGCAATGCGGCGGCGGTCGAGGAGCGGCCGCTGACTCACGAATGGATCGCCGCCGGTCCCCGCCGCGTTGTGGCCGGGAAAGGATGCGATCATGACCGATCCGCGCACGCCGCAGACGAAGGAGGCCCAGCTTCCCGATCCGCTCGACCAGGTTCCGGCCGAGGCCCGGCCCGAGGAGGGATTGCGGCCCCGAGGCTCCGAGGACGCGCAGCTCTTTGCCGGGGCCGAAGCCGGCGAGCAGGATGTCGAGACAGCGGACGTGCGGACGAACGACTGAGCTGAGAAATGGGTACAGTAACGTAACTGTCACCTCCGTCAGCGGCGCCCGCCGACGTTGAACTCGATCCACAGGCCGGCGCCGCCCGAAAACTGGTCGCGCGAGCCGAAAGCCCGGACGAGGGGCGAATCGGCGGCGTCTCCGACCAGCCGGTCGTAGCCGGCATAGGCCTGGAGGCCCCAATTGCGGCCCAGCCGGTGGGTCAGATTGGCGATCCCGCCGATCGCGTTGACGCCGCCGCTGGGATTATAGGCGGCGGGAAGGCCGATGGCGGGGATCGAGAAAGGCACGCCGAAATAAGCGTCGTTGTAGCGATTGTTCCCCCAGCGCACGCGCGGGCCGATCGCGAAGATGTAATTCTGCTCGTCGCGCAGGATCAGGTCGGCGCCGAGGCTGCCGACCCAGGCCTTGTGGCCGCCGAGGCCGCGGCGCAGCTCGGCGCGGAGGCGGAAATTGCGCGAGGGATTGACCTCGACGAAGCCGCCGACCTCGACCGTGAAGCCGACATCGCCGACCGGGGCGCCGACATCGTCCTCGTCGCGCTTGTTCTGGAAACGGACGGCGGGGCCGAAATTGATCACGCTGTCATAAGCGAGCAGGCCGAAGCCGGCGCCGTCGTCCGCCGATTCGAACATGATAGGCTGGCCGGGCCGGCGCAGGCCGAAGATCGGGAAGGGGGCGATATTGTAGTCATGGGCGCCCGGATAGAGCGGATAGATCTGGGCGCCGAGGCCGAGCGTAAGGGTGCGCCCGTTCGGCGCCTCGTCGTCCTGGGCGACGGCGGGCGTGGCGGCGAGGAGGGAGAGGAGGGCGGCGCCGGCGAGAGCGGCGAAGCGGGCGGCGGTGCGGTGGGACGATGTCATGGCGGGATGAACGGCCTCGGGCGCGGATCGTTGCGGCGCCAGTATAAAAATCGCCTCTTTCCTGTTCGGGCGCGGCACGCGGGTCATTCGAACTCGAGGATCACCGCGTCGACGGCGAGGCTGTCGCCCGGCCGGGCATTGACCGCCTTGACAGTGCCGGCTTTCTCGCCGCGCAGGATATTCTCCATCTTCATCGCCTCGACCACGGCGAGCGGCTGGCCCGCTTCGACCCGGTCTCCTTCGCTGACGTCGAGCCGGGTGAGGAGGCCCGGCATCGGGCAGATCAGATATTTGGAAAGATCCGGCGCGACCTTCTCGATCATATGGCGCGAGAGCTCGGCGACGTGCCTCGGCAGCGTTTCGACGCGATGGGCGCCGCCGCGCGCGGTGAGCCGCCATTGCCGGCCCCGGCGCGCGACCTGAACGATGCGGGCGCGGCCGTCGATACTTCCCTGGAACAACGCCTGGCCCGGCTGCCAGCGCCCGAGCAATTCGCGGCCCTCGCCTTCGTCGATATGGGCAATGAGCCCCCCCTCGAAGCCGTCCAAGCGGACCCCAAGCTCGCGTCCGGCGAGGCGGACCACCCGCTCCTCGGGGGGCAGGACCGGGCCGTTCAGCTGGCCGCTGGTCGAACCGGCCTGAAGGTCCGTTTCCATCCCGATCAAGGCGGCGACAACGGCGAGGTCCTCGATCAGCGTGTCGTCCGCCGGCGCGCCCTGGAAGCCTTGCGGATATTCCTCGGCGATGAAGCCGGTGGTGAGCTCGCCGGCCCGGAAGCGCGGATGCTGCATCAGCGCCGAGAGGAAATCGATATTGTGGCCGACACCCTCGATCCGGAACGCGTCGAGCGCCGCGATCTGGCGGTCGATCGCCTGCGCGCGGGTCGCACCTGACGTGATCAGCTTGGCGATCATCGGGTCGTAGAACATCGAGACCTCGCCGCCCTCGGCGACACCGTCGTCGACGCGCACACCCTCTGCGCGAGCGGGCGGGCGATAGCGGACAAGGCGGCCGGTCGAGGGCAGGAAGCCGCGATAGGGGTCTTCGGCGTAGATCCGGGCCTCGACCGACCAGCCGAGCATCGCCACGTCGCTCTGGCCGAAGGCGAGGCGCTCGTCGGCCGCGACGCGGATCATCTGCTCGACCAGGTCGAGGCCGGTGACCTGCTCGGTGACCGGATGCTCGACCTGCAGGCGGGTGTTCATCTCGAGAAAATAGAAGCTGCGGTCCGCGCCGACGATGAACTCCACCGTGCCGGCGCTGAAATAGCCGACGGCCCGGGCGAGCGCGACCGCCTGCTCGCCCATCGCCTTGCGCATTTCGGGCGTGACGAAAGGCGAGGGCGCCTCCTCGACCACCTTCTGGTGGCGCCGCTGCACCGAGCATTCGCGCTCGCCCAGATAGAGGATGTTGCCATGCTGATCGCCGAGCAGCTGGATCTCGATATGGCGGGGCGATTCGACGAACTTCTCGATGAACACGCGGTCGTCGCCGAAGCTGGCGAGGCCCTCGCGCTTGGTCGCCTCGAAGCCTTCGCGCACGTCCTGCTCGCTGTGGGCGAGCCGCATGCCCTTGCCGCCGCCGCCGGCCGAGGCCTTCATCATCACCGGATAACCGATCCCGGCGGCGATCCGGACCGCCTCGTCGGTGTCGGCGATCTCGCCCAGGAAGCCGGGCACGACGCTGACCCCGGCGGCTTGCGCCAGCTTTTTCGATTCGATCTTGTCGCCCATCGCCGCGATCGCTTCCGGCGGCGGCCCGATGAACGCGATGCCGGCCTCGGCCAGCGCGCGCGCGAAGCTCTCGCGCTCGGAGAGGAAGCCGTAACCGGGGTGGACCGCCTCGGCGCCCGTCGCCGTGCAGGCGTCGATGATCAGCTCGGCGTTGAGATAGCTCTCCGATGCGGGCGGCGGGCCGAGCCTGACGCTTTCGTCCGCCATTTTGACATGCGGCGCGCGCGCGTCGGCGTCCGAATAGACCGCGACGGTGGCGATCCCCATGCGCCTGGCGGTACGGATGACGCGGCAGGCGATCTCGCCCCGGTTCGCGATCAATATCTTCTTGAACATCATTCCCCGGTCCCCGCAAGCTCGGCGAGTTCGTGGGTGCGGGCCTCGGTCATTCGGGTGCGGCAGAGCAGCCGGGCCGAGGTCTGGATCTCGGCGCTGGCCACGGACGGGACGATGCTCTCGCAATGGGCGTCGCGATAGGCGAGCCAAGCCCGCTGGGCGGTGCGCAGCTGTTCGGCGCCGTCCGCTTGCGCGGTGAGCGCCTCCAGCCATTGCCGGCCCAGCGCCGCATCGGCGCGGGCAAATTGTCGGTCGAGGCAGGCATTGATCTCCGCCTGGGGTGGCTCGCCGGGACATTCGGGTCCGCGCAGCTCGGCGGTGCGGGCGCGGGTGCGGCTGGCGCGGCAGGTGGCGTCAATGAGCGGCTGCATCGTGCCGCCGCGCGCCTCGAAGCTTTCGAGCCGGCAATCGGCCTCGCGGAAGCTGACCCAGGCCCGCTGCGCCTCGCGCAGGGTCGCCTCCTCGCCGGGGCCGGTGTCCGGTCCGCCTGCGCCGTCCGCAAGTCCCGCATATTCGCGGTCGGCCTGGCGGGCGCTCTCGATCGCAGCGCGATAGGCGGTGCTGAGCTCGGCGTCCGCGCGCCGGTAATCCTGCGCGGCGCAGAAGTTCATCTCCTGCTGCGCCTGCGGATTCTCGCAATTCCATTGCGGGTCCTGCGCTGACAGCAGGATCAAGGCGAGATGAAGGATCATTCAGGGGCCTCCCGCGGTGTCGCGCCGACGCCGGCAAGATCGGCCGGCCATTTCTGCAGCGTCAGCGTGATCTGCCGGGGATCGTCGCTTGGGCGGCGCATCAGGTAGAGCCGCGCCACCTTGCCGGCCTCGGCCGGCCATTGCCAGAATAGCGAGCCGTTCGCGCCAAGGCGCGGCGGCACCGATCCGAGCCGCCGGGCCAGCCGCGCCTCGATCCGCGCCACGAGGAGGTCGCGCGCATGAGGCCGGCCGGTGGCGGTGTCGAGATTGCATTGCGGCAGCGACCGGCCGGCGGGAGTGGCGTCGCGGAAAAAGGCATAGCCCCGGCGCGATTCATAGGCTGAAGCCCCCTCCGGCGCGCCGCCTGCCGGCCGGAAGCGCCAGTGCGAGGCGCGAATCGCCGCCTCATAGCTGGCGCGGTCGAAGGGCGAGGCGAGGCACAAGCGGTCGAATTCGCCGATCGCGCTATCGATCTCGCTCGTTTGCACCATCCTTGGGTCCAGCCCGCCGACGGGGCCGGGCTGAGTCTGCGCCGCGGCGAGCAGCGCGATGAGCGCCAGCAGGCTCATTCGGCGGCTTCCTCCAGGGGCGGCAGATTATGCCCCAGCAATTTCAGCACCTCGCCCGCGGCCTCGACCAGATTGGTGCCGGGGCCGAAGATTGCCTGGACGCCCGCCTCGCGCAGCATGTCGTAATCCTGGACGGGAATGACGCCGCCGACGACGACCTTGATGTCGGGACGGCCGAGGTCGCGCAAATGGCCGATCAGTTCGGGGATCAGGGTCTTGTGGCCGGCGGCGAGGCTGGAGGCGCCGACCACGTCGACTTGCCTTTCGACCGCGAGCTTCGCGCTTTCCTCGGGCGTCTGGAAGAGCGGGCCGGGGACCACCTCGAAGCCGAGGTCGGCGAAAGCCGAGCTGACGAGGTTGGCGCCGCGGTCGTGGCCGTCCTGCCCCATCTTGGCGACCAGCATGCGGGGCTTGCGGCCAAGTCGCTTGCCGACCGCGCCGACGCCGTCCTGCGCGCGCGCCCAGGCCGGATCGTCCTTCCAGGCGCCGCCATAGATGCCCTCGACCGGCGTCGGCACGGTGCCGTAGCGGCCGAACACGTCCTCAAGCGCCTGGCTGATCTCGCCCAACGTGCAGCGCGCGCGGGCGCATTCGATCGACAAAGCGAGGAGATTGGCATTGCCGCCCGCGCCCTCGGTCAGCGCCTTGAGCGCCGCCTCGGCCCGGGCGGGGTCGCGGCCGGCGCGGGTCTTGGCGAGGCGGGCGATCTGGCCGGCGCGGACCTTGTCGTTGTCGATGTCGAGGATGTCGAGATGGTCCTCCTCGTCCTTGCGGTAGCGGTTGACGCCGACGATCACCGTCTCAGCCCGGTCGACGGCGGCGGCGCGGGCGGCGGCGGCCTCCTCGATCCGGCGCTTGGGCATGCCGCTGGCGACCGCATTGGTCATGCCGCCCAGGCCCTCGACCTCCTCGATCAGCGCCCAGGCCTTCTCGGCGAGCTCGTTGGTGAGCGCTTCGACATAATAAGAGCCGCCGAGCGGATCGGCGACGTTGGGGATGCCGCTCTCCTCGGCGATGACGAGCTGGGTGTTGCGGGCGATGCGGGCGGAGAAATCGGTGGGCAGGGCGACCGCCTCGTCGAGGCTGTTGGTGTGCAGGCTTTGCGTGCCCCCGAGCGCCGCCGCCAGCGCCTCCAATGCGGTGCGGATGACGTTGTTATAGGGATCCTGCTCGGTGAGGCTGACGCCCGACGTCTGGCAATGGGTGCGCAGCATCAAAGACTTCGGGTTCTTCGCGCCGAAGCCAGCCATGATCCGGTGCCAGAGCAGGCGTGCCGCGCGCAGCTTCGCCACCTCCATGAAGAAATTCATGCCGATGCCGAAGAAGAAGCTGAGCCTGGGCGCGAAGGCGTCGACGTCGAGCCCCTTGGCGCGGGCGGCGCGGACATAGTCCATGCCGTCGGCGAGCGTGAACGCCAGCTCCTGCACCGCCGTCGCCCCGGCCTCGTGCATGTGATAGCCCGAGATCGAGATCGAGTTGAACCTGGGCATGTTTGCCGAGCAATATTCGATGATGTCGGCGACGATCCGCATCGAGGGCGCGGGCGGGTAGATATAGGTGTTGCGGACCGCGAACTCCTTCAAAATGTCGTTCTGGATCGTGCCGGTGAGTTGGGCCTGCGACACCCCCTGCTCCTCGGCGGCGACGATGTAGAAGGCCATCACCGGCAGCACCGCACCATTCATCGTCATCGACACCGAAATCTCGCCGAGCGGGATGCCGTCGAACAGGAGCTTCATGTCCTCGA
>DATKIV010000044.1:0-57749 GCA_035543935.1 Allosphingosinicella sp. | reverse complement strand
GTCAGCATCTGCGCGACGATGAAGCCGGCCGCGATCAGGAAGGGGTTCGCCCTCTTGCCGAATTTGAGCCGGATCGCCGCGATCACGGCGAGCTCGATCGCCATCGACCACAGGATCGACGGCATGACCAGGTGCAGGTCGCCGGGCCCGCTTATGGTCAGTCCCGGCATGAACGCGTTGAGCAGCCGGCTGAACGGCGATTCGAACAGGATGAGCGGCGTCGCCAGCATGTAGCCGGAGTGAATCCACACCTGCCGCCGGTATTTGAGCGCCCGGTAATAGAGGGTGACATAAGCGGCGATGGCGAGCGTGAGCCCGATCAGGAAGGAGCCGCCGAACATCATCCGCGCCGGGCCGTCGCCGGCGACATAGGCTTTGGCGGTGACGTCGATGATCGCGGCGAGCCCGCCGATCAGGAAGGGGAAGAGCAGCAGGCTGGACTTGCCGACCGCGCGGTGCAGCGGCAGCTGGCGGTGATGCGCGGTCCAGCTTTGCGCCGCGACCATCGTCACCCAGAGGCTGGCGGCGATGCCATGGGCGTGAAACTGCCAGGGAGCGCTGCCCCAGGCGCCGAAATAGCTCGGCCAGAACCCCGCGACGATGACCGCGATCACGACCAGGACGTAATAATGCGCATGGCGATATGGCATGAGGCCCCCCTCTCCCGCTGCTGCTGCCGCGAGAGGCTAGCACGAAACGGGCGTCTGAGGGGACACGTACTTTTTCGGGCGTCTGAGGGGACACGTACTTTTTGGCCAAAAAGTACGTGTCCCCATTCCGATGGGGACAGTCACAGTGACTGTCCCCTTTTCCCATAATCTCCGATCCTGCATGCGGCCGGAGGAGTCGCCACGCCAGATCCTCCCCGGAACGGGGAGGGGGACCGTCGCCGAAGGCGGTTGGTCGAGGGGCCGGCGCAGGCGGGAGGGGGCAGATCCCAAACTTTAGGGTTCCGATGGGGACAGTCACTGTGACTGTCCCCTTTTTCTCCCGATGGGGACAGTCACTGTGACTGTCCCCTTTTCTCCCGTCCAAGCGTGGCGGGAGCAGGAGGGTCGGGCTCAAGCTCCTCGCTGCTGCCTCCGGCGCTCCCAAGTGCATTCGAAAACGTCAGCTGTCATCCTTGCAGGGTCCAGACGTGCCGGGTGGTCCATTCGGCCGCTGGCGACACTGCCAGTTCACGCCACTCGACGCGCAGAAAATCCGTATGCCGTGTGCGCTCGTCACTCAGGACTTCAATCACTTCATATTGGTTTGGCTCGGAATGTTCGAGTTCCTGGGATTCGACCCCGCAACTCCCCGCGCCGCAAACAATCAGAGACTTTGTTGGCTCGCCCGAATTCGCGTCCCGGACTCGGGTTTCGCGCAATTGCGGCTTGTGCTTATGCCCGTGCAGCACGAGATCGAACTTGTGCCGCTCGAGGAAGCGCTCGAAGAGGCCCGCATCGCGCACTGTCGAAGTGTCTTGCCAGTGGGCACCCTCGTCATCCAGCCCGACCGGCTCGGGATAGGGGTGGATGTGATGATGGAGGACCGCAATTCGAATTCGCGGCGTCTCCATGTCGTCTGCGAACAATTCTTCGGCGTGGCGACTCTGGCGGCCGCCCACGAAGCCGTAATGTTGTTGTTCGGTCTCGTAGACGCATGAATTGAACGAATAGATTTCTAGGCCAAGATCGGGGAATATCGATACGCCGACAATATCCTCAGGCTGTGGGCGCTGGCTTCCGACCCGGAAATCCCATGTGATGCGCGGGTACAGTTTTCTAAAGAGATCCTCGCCGTAGAAGTCGCGGAGAAAGGACAAGTAATTATCGAATCGGCGCCGTCGGTCGGCCTTTGAATCCGCCCAGTTCACGTCGTGGTTTCCAGGGCAGAACACCATCCGCTCGGGCGAGATGGAGAGGCCTGTTGCCAAAGCTCGGCAGAAGGCGAGCGCGTCCTCATATTCGTCCTGTCCGGCCTGATAGACGACGTCGCCCGACATCACCACGATGATACGCGAGGGATCGACGCGCAGACGCCCGCCCGAAATACCCAATTCCTTGAGCATATGTCGGTCCAAGGTGATCGAATAGTCGCCGTCGCGGAAACGATGCATCGAAATCCGCTTGCCGTCGGCCTCCTCCTTGTAGCCGAAATGGGGATCGGATAGATGCACTATGACCGGCAGGGCGTCATACGATGGCTCTCGTGCCGGGCGACTGTCCTGCCCGAAAATCTTGACACCAATGCGTCCCGCCTGCTCGCGAAGGTGGGCAGCCAAGGCCCGCGCCTCCTTAGGTCGGAAGCCTGCGTCGGCGAACAACTCGAGTTGGTCCGCAGGCGATGCCAGGACGGTCGGCGATTCCGCCAGCAGAAGGGCCCGCTCGAACAGCGTCTTGGCACCTTCGTCGTCCCCGAGCGCGAATTTTGCTTCGCCCGAAACAACGAGCGCCCAGGGGTCGGTTAGACCATCGGTTTCCCCGCAGAGGTCGAGAAGTTCGCGATAGAGCTGGAGCGCCTGTTCGGATCCTGGCGCAACGAGAAGCTCCAGACCGGCATGGGCTACCCGCAGATACAAATTCCGTGGAGCCTCCTTGACGCCACGTGCATAGGTCCGTGCCGCCTCGACATATTTGCGCTGGCGTTTCAACAGGCCGCCGAGCATGCCCAATGCTTCATGGTCGCCAGGATTGAGCCGGAGCGCGACTTCAAACTCGCGCTCGGCCCGCTCGTAAAATGGCGCTCCCGCGTTCCGCAAGTACCAGCCCAGAATGCGATGAATTTCGTAATCCTCGGGCCTGGCCGCGCAGGCATGCTGCGCGATTTCGGCGGCTTTCTCCCAATCCTTTATCAGGGCGAATTTCCCGGCCAGGCTCAGAAGTGCAAAGGGCGGCAAGAGCTGGTGGCCGCGCGCCCACGACCAGACCGCGTTCAATTGCTCGGACGTTGTCGCTCGATCGATTTTCCCACGCAGGTCGCGTTCGAAATCCGCCGAATTGTGAGGATCGGCGATCAGCCCGGAATTGCTCAGATATTGGTGGACCGGGTTCGCGTAGCTGTGGTCGGCGACGCCTTCAATTGCCCGGTTCAGGGACACTACCGCCTGTTCGCAATCCGCGACGGTCGACCAATCATAAAAGAGGACGCGCTGATTGCGAATGTCGAACGGAAGCACGGTATCACGCGCCGCGATCAGAATGCTGGGGCCGTTGCTAAGCGACTGTCGAACGCCGAGTTCGTAATAGACGTTGCCGTTTGGCATTGAGAGATCGACAACGACCAGTTCGGCCGAGACAATCCTGTTGAGATACTGGCTGGATATGTTCCCTGGTCCGACAAGTTCATCGATGCGCAGCGCCTCATTCCCGGATGAAAGGATCGCTGGCCGGACAATCCTCTCGTAAATGTGGTCAAAATCCACTTCACGGGTATCGCTTCCGTCCAAATATGCGCGCTTGCCGAACGGCATGATCACCAGGATTTCCGGCACTGCATCACTCCAGCAGTTCTTCCGTGAGCGTGACAGCATATCCACACGGACACAACGGTCGTTGGATGTGGCAAACGGGATTTTGATCGCTGATCGTGCTGCGCGGATGAGGTCTGGTCAACGAACACTGAGCCGGGATAGTGGCGGCGTCTACCCTGTCTTCACAGAATCAATCCCCCACAACCCCGTCTGCCTGACCGCCTCCGCCACCCCGATCCCCGCCGCCACGGCCAGGTTCAGCGATCGCGTCCCCTCAACCTGCGGGATCCGCACCCGCAGATCCGCCCGCTCATGCACCTTCGCCGGCACCCCCCGGCTCTCTGCACCGAACAGCAAAATATCCCCCGCCTCGAACCGCGCCTCGGGCAGCCGCTCCGTCCCGGCGGTCGTGAACAAAACCAGCCGCCCCGCCAGCCGCGCCTCGAACGCCTCCCACCCCGCGTGCCGCGTCACGTTGGCGATCTCCGCATAGTCCATCCCCGCCCGCTTCAGCGCCCTGTCGCCCCACGGAAACCCGCAGGGCTCGATCACGTCGACGGGCACGCCGAGGCAGGCGGCGAGCCTGAGGATCGTGCCGACATTGCCCGCTTGGTCGGGCTGGTGGAGCGCGAGCCGCATGGCGCCCTCTAGCGCTGAATTGGGGACAGTTACTATTTTTCCCGTGCCGCCGTGGAGCCGGATGCGGCCGCGACTGGAACAATAGTAACTGTCCCCCCTTTGTCGGCTATTTTTCCCGCGCCGCCGTGGAGCCGGATGCGGCCGCGACCGGAAAAATAGTAACTGTCCCCCCTTTGTCCCCAATTGTCCCCAAGGCGGAACCGGGCCGCCTCAAAATGGCTGTTGGCAAAGGCCGCCCCGCGCGGCTATCAGGCCCGCCAAGCCGCCCGGGGCGACCGGCGGCGCGTTTGCTTCTTCCGGCTTCGGGAAATGTCGAAGGACGTTATGGCTGCTGTTGATCTTAGCGGGGAACCGGCCGTCAAGGCCGAGCCGAACGAGCAAGGCGGCGTTCGCCGCCGCGACTTCATCAACATCGCCGCGGTGAGCTTCGCCGGCGTCGGCGGCGCGGCCTTGCTCTATCCGCTCGTCACGCAGATGAATCCGTCGGCCGACGTGCTCGCGCTCGCCCAGATCGACGTCGACATCGCCGCGATCCGGCCCGGCCAGGCGATCAAGACGATGTGGCGCAAGCAGCCCATCTTCATCCGCAATCTGACCCCGGCCGAGCAGGCCGCGGCCAATGCGGTCGACACCGGCTCGCTGCGCGACCCGCAGACGCTCGCCGAGCGGACCAAGGAAGGCCATGCCAACTGGCTGATCACATTGGGCGTCTGCACCCATCTCGGCTGCGTGCCGCTGGGCGCGGCGGACGGCGAGCAGCGCGGCGAATATGGCGGCTATTTCTGCCCCTGCCACGGCTCGCATTACGACACCGCCGCGCGAGTCCGCAAAGGCCCGGCGCCGCGCAACCTTGAAGTGCCCGAATATGAATTCCGGACCGACACGTCCGTCCGCATCGGCTGAGGCATAGAGACCATGAGCTTCCCCTGGGCTGAACATTACAAGCCGAAGCATCCCTTCATGCGCTGGATGGACGACCGGCTGCCGCTGCCGCGCCTGGTCTACAACAGCGTCGGCAAGGGCTATCCGGTCCCCAGGAACCTCAACCATTTCTGGAATTTCGGAGTCCTCGCCGGCCTCGCTCTGGTGCTTCAGATCGTCACCGGCATCGTGCTCGCCATGCATTACGAGCCCTCGGCCGCGGGCGCCTTCGCCTCGACCGAGCATATCATGCGCGACGTCAACGGCGGCTGGTTCCTCAGATACGCCCATGCCAACGGCGCCAGCTTCTTCTTCATCGTCACCTATATCCACATCTTCCGCGGCCTCTAGTACGGCTCCTACAAGCCGCCGCGCGAGATGGTGTGGATGCTCGGCCTGGTCATCTTCCTCCTGATGATGGCGACCGCCTTCATGGGCTATGTCCTGCCCTGGGGGCAGATGAGCTTCTGGGGCGCCAAGGTGATCACCGGCCTGTTCGGCGCGATCCCCTTGATCGGCGAGCCGATCCAGACCTGGCTGATCGGCGGCTACGCGCCCGACCAGGCGACCTTGACCCGCTTCTTCTCGCTCCATTATTTGCTGCCGTTCGTGATCGCCGGCGTGATCATCCTCCACATCTGGGCGCTGCACATTCCGGGGTCGGGCAATCCGACCGGGGTCGACGTCAAGTCGCCGCAGGACACATTGCCCTTCCATCCTTATTATACCGCCAAGGACGGCTTCGGCGCCGGCCTCTTCCTGCTGCTGCTCGCGGTGATGGTGTTCTTCCTGCCCAATTATCTGGGCCATGCCGACAATTATATCCCGGCCAACAATATGTCGACGCCGGCGCATATCGTGCCCGAATGGTATTTCTGGCCGTTCTACGCGATCCTGCGCGCGTTCACCTCCGATTTCATCCTGCCGGCGAAATTGTGGGGGGTGACGGCGATGTTCGGGTCGATCCTGCTGCTCTTCTTCCTGCCCTGGCTCGACAAGTCGCCGGTGCGCTCGGCCGCCTACCGGCCGAAATACCGCATGTTCTTCTGGATCCTGGTCGCCGACGTGCTCGTGCTCGGCTTTTGCGGCGGCAAGCCCGCCGAAGAGCCGTTCGTGATGATCAGCCAGGTCGCCACCATCTATTATTTCGCTCATTTTCTCATCATCCTCCCAATCCTTTCCTGGGTGGAGAAGACGCTGCCTTTGCCCAATTCGATCTCGGAAAGCGTGCTGCACGGCGAGGCGGAGGAAGCCGCTCCCGCCGACATCGGCCTCGCCAAGCCGGCAACAGCGTAAGGGGACGACGCTCTCATGGTTCGCATATTGGGCATCCTTGTCGGGCTTGGCTTCGTCGGCGTCGCCGCCTGGTCGCTGCTGTGGGGCGCGGTCGCCTATCTCAAGGAGCCGCCGCAGGAGACGGTCGAGCACCAGTTCCACCATCATGCGCGCGACATAGGCTATTCGTTCGACGGCCCGTTCGGCCGCTACGACCGCCGCCAGCTCCAGCGCGGCCTCCAGGTCTATCAGGAGGTCTGCTCGGCCTGCCACAGCCTGCAGCATGTCGCGTTCCGCAATTTCCACGATCTCGGCTATACCGAGGCCGAGGTCCGCGCCATCGCCGACCGCTGGCCGCGCAAGGTCGCCACGATCAACCCGCGCGACGGCGCTCCGGCCGAGCGCAACGCGATCCCGGCCGACCATATCCCGAGCCCCTATCCCAACGAGACCGCGGCGCGCGGCTCGAACAACAACGCTCTGCCGCCGGACCTGTCGCTGATCACCAAGGCGCGCGAGGGCGGCCCGGCCTATGTCGAGTCGCTGCTCACCGGCTATCATAACCCGCCGGCCAATCTGCCGCGCGAAAACCGGCCGGGGCCGGGCCTCCATTTCAATCCCTATTTCGCCAACCTCAACATCGCCATGCCGCCGCCGCTCCGGCCGGGCCTGGTGACCTATGCGGACGGCACGAACGCGACTCCCGACCAGATGGCGCACGACGTCGCCGCCTTCCTCGCCTGGACCGCCGAGCCCGGAGCGGATTCGCGCAAGAATATGGGGCTGGTCGTGCTCGTCTTCCTGCTGATCGGCACGATCCTCGCCTACATGGCCTATCAGAACGTCTGGGCCGGCAAGAAGCATTAGGCCTCGGCGCAATTCAGCGCGACCGGCGGACGCGGTTCAGCTTCGCGGGCTGGACCGGCCGGGTCGGTGCACGGCGATGCCGGCGAAGACCTCGCGCAGCAGCGCGTCGATGAAGCCGGCATCGATCGGGGCATGCGCGATGGCCAGGCGATAGAAGATCGGGCCGTAAATGAGGTCGAGCCCGACCTCGAGGTCGACGCCGGCGCGGATCTGGCCGGCGGCGACGGCGCGTTTCAGCAGGTCCCGTCCCTCCTCGCGCCGGGCCTCGATGAAATAGAGGCGGAAGGCCTTGGAGAGCTCGGTCTCGCCATAGCCCGAGACCAGGACGGCGGCGACGTTGCGGCCGGTCGGCGAGGTGAACAGGTCGGCGAGCGCGCGCAATTGCTCGGCCAGCGCCTGCAGCGGCGCGACCCCGGGCCGCGGCGCCTCGGCGGTGCGCGTGGCGTCCATCAGCGCCGCCATCGCGACCTCGTAGCGGTTGCTCCAATGGCGGTAGACGGTCGGCTTGCCGACCCCGGCGCGGGCGGCGACCCCCTCCATGGTGATCGACAGCAGCCCACCCTCGTCGAGCAGCTCGCGGGCCGCGCGCAGGATCGCGCGGCGCGCGCTCTCGCTTCGCGGCCGGCCTCTACGTCGGGCTGCAAGGGCTTCAGATTCCATATTGACCGCGCCTATTATTTACGTAACGATACGTAATGTAAATAGCGAATCGAAGGAGCCCGCGATGATTCTCACGCCCTATCTCATCGTCAAAGGCGCGCCCGCCGCGCTCGACTTCTACACGCGCGCATTCGGGGCGAAGGAGGAGCTGCGGCTGACAAATCCGACGGGGACCATCGGCCACGCCCATATGACGATCGGCGATTCGGCCTTCATGCTCGCCGACGAGCATCCCGAATTCGGCGCGCTCAGCCCCGTCACGCTCGGCGGTTCGCCCATCACTCTCCATCTCACCGTCGCCGACCCGGATGCGGCCGCCCAGCGCGCGGTCGATGCCGGGGCCACCTTGCTGCGCCCGGTGCAGGATCAGTTTCACGGCAACCGCTCGGGCATGGTCGCCGATCCGTTCGGCCACAAATGGGCCCTCTCAGCCGAGATCGAAAAGATCGACGGCGAGGAGATGCAGCGCCGCTACGCCGAGCTGATGGCGGGCGAGGAGGCCTGAGGGGAAACCGCCGCGAGCGACCCGTCCCGGTCTCACCCCGCCGGCCGCCGCCGGATCAGCACGATCGAGGTGAAGGTGAGGACCGGAACCTCGTCCTGGTTGGTCACGATCGTCTGCGTGCGGAAGGAGCCGAGGTCGGGCTTGGAGCGCGACGGCGTCTTTTCGAGGATCTTGCCGCGGACGTGCAAAGTGTCGCCCGGATAAACGGGCTTGAGCCAGCGCAGCTCGTCGATCCCCGGCGAGCCCAAGCCCGCCTGCGGTTCGTCGGTCATGAAATGCTTGACCGTGGTCGCCATCACCATCGCGCAGGTGTGCCAGCCGCTCGCCGCCAGCCGCCCGAAATGGGTCTTCGCGGCCGCTTCGTCGGACAGGTGGAAGGGCTGGGGATCATATTTGCGCGCAAAGTCGAGCACCTCCTCGCGGGTGACCTCGTAGCGCCCGAAATAGGTCTCCCGGCCAATCTCCAGATCCTCGAAATAGATCACGTTTTTCCTCCGTCATGCTGAGCTCGTTTCAGCATCCAGTTCGTTGAGGGTCGCGATGCTCGAAATTGGACCCTGAAACAAGTTCAGGGTGACGGGTTGGGCTAGTGACAGCCCCCGGGTGCGCATGCCAATGCGTGGGGCCCGGCCCGGCAACACGGACGAACCTATGCGGATCAATGTAGCGATTGCGGCTCTGCTCGCTCTGGCTGGCTGCGCGACGGCGCGGCCCGCGGCCCCCGGGGCGCTTGCGGCGGTCGAGCCGGTCCAGGTCCGCATCATCGCCTTCAACGATTTTCACGGCGCGCTGCAGCCGCCGCGCTATGCGATTCCGGCGACCGGGCCGGACGGCCGCGAGGTCCGCGTGCCGGCCGGGGGCGCCGCCTATCTCGCTTCGGCGATGCGCCAATTGCGCGCGGGCCACCCCAACAATCTCGTCGTCTCGGCCGGCGACCTGATCAGCGCCTCGCCGCTCGTCTCGGCCGGCTTCCTCGACGAGCCGACGATCTTGGCGATGAACCGCATCGGGCTCGATTTCAACGCGGTCGGCAATCACGAATTCGACCGCGGAAGGGCCGAGCTCCTGCGCATGCAGAATGGCGGCTGCGCGCAGAACACGGCCCGTCAGGCCTGCCAGCTCGACCCCGATTTCCCCGGCGCCCGCTTCCGCTTCCTCGCCGCCAACGTCCTGACCGAGCACGGGCTCACGCTCTTTCCCGGCTATGCCGTCCGCCGCTTTGGCAGCGGCGCGCGGGCGGTGGCGGTCGGCATCATCGGCCTGACCTTGCGCGAGACCGCGACGCTGGTGACGCCGGGCGGCGTCGCCGGCCTCCGTTTCGCCGACGAGGCGGAGAGCATCAACGCGCTGATCCCGCGCCTGCGCGCCGAAGGGGCGGACGCGATCGTGGTGGTGATCCATCAAGGCCTCGATACCGAGGGCCGCTACAACGATCCCAATTGTCCGGGCGTCAGCGGCGACCTGCTCGCAATCCTCGCCAGGCTCGATCCGGGCGTCGATCTGGTCGTCTCGGGCCATACCCACCATGCCTATCTGTGCGATTATGGCCGGATCGATCCGAGCCGCCCCATATTGGTGACCAGCGCGGAGCGGAGCGGCACCTTGCTCACCACGATCGACCTTTCGATCGATCCGGTGCAAGACCGGGTGGTGGCGCGCCATGCCGATCAGACGATCGTGCAAAGCGAGCCCTATCGCAATGCGAGCGGCCCGGTCGAGCCCACCGATCTTTTCCCCCGCTTCGCGCCCGATCCGGAGGTCGCGGCGCTGGTCGCGCGCTATGCCGAGGCCGCGGCGCCGGTCGCCAACCGAATCGTCGGCCGGCTCCAGGGCGCGGCGCTGCGCGAGAAGGCGCCATCGGGCGAATCGGTGCTCGGCAACCTCATCGCCGACGCCCATCTCGCCGCCACCAGCGCGCCCGAAAATGGCGGCGCGCAGATCGCCTTCACCAACCAGACCAGCGTTCGCGCCGACCTCATTCCCGCCGACGACGGCAGCGTCACCTTCGGCCAGCTGTTCACCGCCCAGCCCTTCGGCAACAATCTGATGGTGAAGCGCTTCACCGGGCGCCAGTTGCGCGCTTTGCTCGAGCAGCAATTCGACAGCGGCAGCAACACGGTCGAGAGCCCGATCATGCTGCTCCCCTCGCGCGGCCTGACCTACAGCTACGATCTCGCCCGTCCGGCGGGGCAGCGCATCCTCGACCTGCGGCTGAACGGACGGGCGATCGGCGACGATGCGACCTACCGAGTGGCGATGAACAGCTTCCTTGCCACCGGCGGCGACAATTTCACCCTGTTCCGCGAAGGCACCGATGCCAGCGGCGGCGCGCTCGATATCGAGGCGCTGGAGCGCTACGTTGCTGCCGGCAGCCCGCTTGCCCCGCCCGCCGCGGATCGGATCACCAGGCTCTCTCCGCGCTGACCCGGGGCTTGCGACGCTTCAGCGCGCTTCGAGCACCATGTTGAACGGACCCTCCGCCGCCCGCCGCACGCTGGCGAAGCCGCCGCTTTGGATCACTTCGGTCAGCCGCGCCTCGCCGGCCTGCGCGCCGAGCCCTTCGCCGACCTCCTGGTCGAGCGAGGTCGGGACGCAGATCATCGTCGAGGCATTGTAGTAGAGCCGGCCGACCGGGTTCATGTTGTCCGCCGGCCTGTCGCCCGCGATCGGCTCGACGATCATCCAGCTGCCGCCATCGGCGAGGATTCGGCGCATATGCCCGGCGCAGCCGCGCGGATCGCCCATGTCGTGCAGGCAATCATACATGGTGATGAGGTCGAAGCCGTCCTCGCCAATCTCCTTGGCCTGGGCCACCTCGAAGCGGACGCGGTCGCCGAGGCCATGGCTTTCGGCGTGGCGCCGGGCTTCCTCGATCGACGGCGCGTGAAAATCGAAGCCGACGAAGCGGCTCTCGGGATAGGCCTGCGCCATCAGCAAAGTCGAGAAGCCGACGCCGCAGCCGACGTCCGCCACTGTCGCCCCCTCCCGCAGCCGCGCCTCGACGCCGTCCAGGGCGGGGATCCAGGACTGCACGATGTTGTTCACATAGCCCGGCCGGAAGAACTGGCCGGTCGCGCAGAACAGGCAACCCGCATGATCGCCCCAGCGCACGCCGGTGCCGTGGCGGAAGCAGGCCTCCACCTTGGGCTCGGCTTCGATCATCGCCGCGACCAGCTCGAAAGCGCCGGTGAGAAAAACGGGGCTGTCGGCGATAGTGAACACCATCGCCTGCTCGGGCGAGAGGCTGAAGCGCTCGGTTTCGGGATCATAATCGATATAGCCGTTCGCGGTCTGCGCCAGCGCCCATTCGCGCACATAGCGTTCGTGCAGCCCGCCCGCGCGCGCGGCAAGCTCCGCGGCGGTCGCGGGTCCCCGCTCCAGCGCCTGGAATAGGCCCAGGCGCAGCCCGATCCGAACCGTCGGCACGCTCATCGCGCCGCCCAGGTCGGAGAGCATCTTGCCGATGAAGTCGTTCAGCTTCGCTTCGTCGATCGCGGTGGCCATGATGGGGGCGCCCTGTCCTGCGGTCCGGAACTCATATCACCTTGGGCGCTGCCTAGCGAGGCCGTGAAGCGCGGTTAGACGTTGAATCGGAACAGCAGGACGTCGCCGTCCTGAACGCCATAGTCCTTGCCCTCCGCGCGCATCTTGCCCGCTTCCTTGGCGGCGGCCTCGCCGCCGCAGGCCACGAAATCGTCGAACGCTATGGTTTCGGCGCGGATGAAGCCGCGTTCGAAATCGGTATGGATCGCGCCCGCCGCCTCCGGCGCCTTCGCCCCTTTCTCGACGGTCCAGGCGCGCGCTTCCTTGGGGCCGGCAGTGAAGAAGGTGATGAGGTGGAGGAGGTCGTAGCCGGCGCGAATGATCTGGCTGAGGCCGGTTTCGGTGAGGCCGAGATCGGCGAGGAATTCGGCGCGGTCCTCGCCCGGCATGGTCGCGATCTCGGCCTCGATCCCGGCCGAGATGATGACGGCTTTGGCGCCCTCCGACTCGGCCTTCGCGAATATCCGCGCGCTGTGGGCATTGCCCGAGGCGGCGTCACCCTCGTCGACGTTGCAGACGTAGAGGACGGGCTTGGCGGTGAGCAATTGGGCGCGGTCGAGCGCGAGCTTCTCCTCATGGTCCCTGGCCTCGGTCAGCCGGGCGGGCTTCGAATCGCGCAAAAGCTCGAGCGCCTCGCCGAGCACGCGCGCCTGGGTCTTGGCTTCCTTGTCGCCCTGCTGCGCCTTCTTGACGAGGTTGGGGACGCGCTTTTCGAGGCTTTCGAGGTCGGCGAGCATGAGCTCGGTCTCGACCGTCTCGGCATCCGCCACCGGATCGACGCGGCCCTCGACATGGGTGACGTCGCCGCCCTCGAAGCAGCGCAGGACGTGGACGATCGCGTCGACCTCGCGGATATTGCCGAGGAACTGGTTGCCGAGCCCCTCGCCGGTCGAGGCGCCGCGCACCAGCCCGGCAATGTCGACGAACTCGAGCTGGGTTTCGATCACCTGCGCCGATTTGGCGATGCGGGCGATCTCCTGCAGGCGCGGATCGGGAACGGCGACGCGGCCGACATTGGGCTCGATCGTGCAGAAGGGATAATTGGCCGCCTGCGCCGCCGCCGTCTCGGTCAGCGCGTTGAACAGAGTGGACTTGCCGACATTGGGCAACCCGACGATCCCGCAACGAAAACCCATTTGATATCCCGATGATGTGATGGAAGCGGGGCAGGGCCCTCGCGTGGCGTTCCGTTAGACGTTGCGCTCGGCGATTGCCAGCCCGAGCGATTTCGAGCTGGGGAATGACCCGGCGGCCCGGAAATCGCGGCAAACAAGACCTGGAACGGAAGCCGGCTCGACAGAGTTGGATTTCGTTCTAGTGTCGGGGCATGAAGCAACTCCTCGCCGCGCTCCTGCTGCTCGCCGCCGCGCCCGCTTTCGCCGCCGATCCGCCGGCGCAGGTGCTGCAGGGCACGGTGGCGCAGGACGGGCTGCTGCCCGTCCATGTCGACCGGCGCCAGGGCCGCATCCTGCTCTCGCTGCCCGCCCCCGACGCGCAGGGGATAGCGGGGCGGTTCGTCTATGTCGCCTCGCTCGAGACAGGGCTGGGCTCGGCGCCGATCGGGCTCGACCGGGGGCTTGCCGGCGGCAGCAAGATCCTCGTCTTCCGCCGGGTCGGCCGAAAGATCGTCGCCGAGATCGAGAATAGCCGCTTTCGCGCCACCGGTGCGTCGGCGCCCGAGCAGGCGGCGGTACGCGACAGCTTCGCTTATTCGACGCTGTGGATGGGAGACATCGCCGCCGAGACGGCCGACGGCCGGCTGATCGTCGACGTGGCGGGCTTCCTTACCCGCGACGAGCTCGGCATCGCGCAGGCGGTCAAGGACGGCGGCGGCGGCGAGTTCCGCCTCGTCTCCGAGCTCAGCGTCGCCGACCCCGCCTCGGTCCGCGTCTTTCCCGACAATGTCGAGCTCGAAGCGCGTCTCACCTTCGCCTCCGCCGCGCCGACCGCCGAAGTCGGCAATATCGCCCCGGCCACCGGTAATCTGAGCTTCGTCGTCCGCCACAGCCTGATCCGCCTGCCCGCGCCGGGCTATGTCCCGCGCCGCTTCGATCCGCGAGCGGGAACGTTCGGCAGCCAGGTGGTCGATTTCGGCCAGCCGCTCGGCCGCCCGATCGTCTACGAGCTCGCCAACCGCTTCCGGCTCGAGAAGATCGACCCCAGAGCGGCGCGCTCGCGGGTGCGCCGCCCGATCGTCTTCTACGTCGACCGCGGCGCGCCCGAGCCGATCCGCACCGCTTTGGTGGAAGGCGCCGGCTGGTGGCGACAGGCCTTCGA
Source organism: Allosphingosinicella sp. (assembly GCA_035543935.1). GTDB lineage: Bacteria > Pseudomonadota > Alphaproteobacteria > Sphingomonadales > Sphingomonadaceae > Allosphingosinicella. The sequence continues at coordinate 43,608 of DATKIV010000044.1, read as the reverse complement.
CGATGCCGGCTTCATCGACGCCTTCCGGGTCGAGCTGCTGCCCGAGGGCGCCGACCCGCTCGACGTCCGCTACAACGTCGTCCACTGGGTCAACCGCGCCACCCGCGGCTGGTCCTACGGCCAGGTCGTCGAGGATCCGCGCACCGGCGAGATCATCCGCGGCCAAGTCCTGCTGGGCTCGCTCCGGGTGCGTCAGGACATGCTGATCTACGAGGGTCTGGTCGGCGCCGCGCGGACCAATGACGGCTCGCCCAACGATCCGGTCCGCGTCGCGCTCGCCCGCCTCCGCCAGCTTGCCGCGCACGAGGTCGGCCACGCGCTCGGCCTCGCCCACAATTTCGCCGCCAGCCTGCAGGGCCGCTATTCGGTGATGGACTATCCCGCGCCGCGCATCGGCCTGGTGAACGGCGTACCCGACCTTTCCGATGCTTATGGCGTCGGCGTCGGCCGCTGGGACCGGTTCGCGGTCGCCTGGCTCTACGGTGCCGAGAGCGACGCCGCGGCCGAGCCGCTGATGCGCACGGGCCTTGCCGAAGGGCTGCTCTATGTCGGCGACGGCGAGGCGCGCCCGCCCGCGTCCGCCCATCCTTCGGCTAGCCTGTGGGACGACGGCGCCGAGCCCGTCGCCGAGCTCCGGCGGATGCTCGAGGTGCGCGCCGCCGCCGTCGCCCGCTTCGGCCCCGCCGCCCTCTATCCCGGCGAGCCGGTCGCGAATTTGCGGCGCAAGTTCGTGCCGATCTGGCTGCTCCACCGCTACCAGGTCGAGGCCGCGGCCAAGCTGATCGGCGGCATGGATTTCGTTTATGCGCTGAACGGCGACGGCCGCGAGCGCGCCGCGCCGGTCGCGCCCGACCGTCAGCGCGGCGCGCTCGACGCCCTGATGGCGACGCTCGAGCCCGGCGCGCTCGCCGTGCCGGCGCCGCTGCTGCCTTACCTCTCGGCGGGTTGGTCGGGGAATTCGGACCGGCAGGAAGCGATCGAGATCTTCCGCACCGCCGGCGGCCCGGTCTTCGATCCGTTCGTCGCCTCGGAGGTCGCCGCGCAGGTGACGCTGAACAGCCTGCTCGTCCCCGAGCGGCTCAACCGGCTCGAGATCCAGTCCTTGGCCGGTGGTGAGCCTCTCGGCCCCGCCGATATTTTCGAGCGGCTGATCGAGCGCGCGATCCGCGTCGACGTGCCGAACCAGGCGCTGCAGCGCCGCGCCGGCACCGCGATCGTCCTCGCTTTGGCGAGGGTGCAGCGCGACCCGTCGCTCTCGCCGACCGTGGCGCTGGCGCTTTCGGACCGGCTCCAGGCGCTCGCCGCCGACCTCGCCCGCACCGGCGGCGGCGGCGCGCAATCGCAATGGGCGCGCGGCCTCGGCCGGCTGCTCGGCGATCGCGAGGCGCTCGCCGCGGCGCTGGTGGAAGCGCGCCGGACGCCGCAAGTCCCCCCGGGCATGCCGATCGGCGGCGCGGAGGATGATTGGTAGCGCGCATGAAGGCGCGGCTCCTCCACGGTCTGCTGGTCGTGCTGGGCGGCGCGCTCATCCTCGCCGTCGAATGGCACACCAACGAAGTGACGGTGACCCTGACGGTGCTGCTCCTCGTCGCCGCCGGCCTCGGCGCGGCGCGGCCCGGCGCGGCCGTCTATTCGGGCATCGCGATCGGCCTCACATTGTCGCTCGCTTATCTCGTGGTGACTTTGTCGGGCCGCTTCCAGCCGCTCTATCAGGTCGCGCCGCCCTCGCTGATCGACGTCGCCATCCTCTCGGCCCTGGTCCTGCCGGCCATCGCCGCGGCGATGGCCGGCGCCTGGCTCCGCCGCCGCCGCGATAAATCGTGACAGTCACTATTTAATGTTCGGCGGCCGGTGCCGCTTCCGCTTCCGGAAAGAGGGACTGTCCCTATTTAAATTGGCGACCCTCCGCCGTGCGCTATGAGGTGGGAAGGTCCCCCTCGGCTTCGACTATGTAGGTCGGCGGCAAGCCGACGATGCTGCCCTCTTTGTAGCTCAACTTGCAGATGTCGAACTGGATCAGCTGATCAGAGATGTTCGGATTCTCCATCTGCCGAGCGACGTCGCGAGCGGCCTCTTCGTAGGATTCCGTCGATTCGCCAGTGATCAACGCCATCTCTTCTATCCTTTCATTGCCCGAGTCCGGCAACACGGCCGGCGCCGCAAGACTACACCTGGTCCGTTTCTCGTTCCACTCCCTTTGTCGCTGCCGGACAGGGCTGCCTTTCTTGTGGACAATTTTCGGCGGCTGGCTCAGCGCCGGCGGCGCGGCGCCACGCTGAGCTTCAGTCCTGCAGCCTCAGCGCGACGTCGCTCATGAACCGCGCGTCCTCGCCTCTGGCCAGCCATTCCGCCTCGGCGGCGATTGCGGCGAGGAGGTCGCTCAGCGGCTCGTGCTCGGCCTTGGCGTAATTGCCGAGCACATATCTGGTGACCTTGTCCTTGTGCCCGGGATGGCCGATGCCGATGCGGACGCGGCGGAAGGCGTTGCCGATATGGGCTTCGGTCGAGCGCAGGCCGTTATGGCCGGCCGTGCCGCCGCCGGTCTTCACCTTGACCTTGAACGGGGCGAGGTCGAGCTCGTCGTGGAAGACGGTGACGTCGGCGATGTCCTTCTTGAAGAAATCCATCGCGGCGCGGACCGAGCGGCCGGAATCGTTCATGAAGGTGGCGGGCTTGAGCAGCAGGATGCGCCGCCCGCCGATCCGGCCCTGCTGGGCCCAGCCCGAAAAGGCCTTTTTGGGCGGATCGAAGCCGTGCACCTCGGCGATCGCGTCGACCGCCATGAAGCCGACATTGTGCCGCTGCATCGCGTAGGACGCGCCGGGGTTGCCGAGGCCGACCCAGATCTGCACGGGGGTTTCGTCCTCCCCCTCCGTCGTTTCAACGGAGGCATCCGTCGTTCCGGCGGAAGCCGGAATCTCCCTTCTCCTCTTCAGGAAAGGGAAGAGAGATTCCAGCTTTCGCTGGAATGACGATTTGGGCGTCTCGGTTATTCCTCGCCGCCCTCGCCGGCACCTTCGCCTTCGTCCTCGCCGACCAAGGGCACGTCGGCCGTCTCCGGAGCGGCGGCTTCGGCCGCGGCGTCCTCGGCGTCCATCTTGAGGCCCGACGGGGCGACGATGGTGGCGATGGTGAAGTCGCGGTCGGTGATCGCGGATTCGGTGCCCTTGGGCAGGGTCACCGCGCTGATGTGCAGCGAATCGCCGATGTCGAGGCCGGCGAGGCTGATCTCGACCTCCTCGGGGATCTCGGCCGCGTCGCAGACCAGTTCGAGCTCGTGGCGGACCGCGTTGAGCACGCCGCCGCGCTTGAGGCCCTTCGATTTGTCCTCGTCGGTGAAGTTGATCGGCACCGCGACGGTGACCTTGGCATGTTCGGAGATGCGCAGGAAATCGACATGCAGCGGCCGGTCGGTGACCGGATGGAACTGGACGTCCTTGGGAAGCGTGCGCACCGGCGCGCCGCCGGCGTCGATCATCACCACCGAGTTCATGAAGTGGCCGGTCGACAAAGCTCTGACCAGCAGCTTCTCCTCGAGGTGGATCGAGAGGGGCTCTTCATTGTTGCCGTAGACGACGGCGGGGACGCGGCCTTCGCGACGCAGCACACGGGAGGCTCCCTTGCCAGCCCGTTCGCGCGTCTCGGCCGACAGCGTAAGCTGTTCGCTCATTGCATGTCTCCAAATGCGGGTTCATAAAAATCCCGCTCACGCCTCCAGGGATGACCATGAACGGGGAGGCGCGCCTATAGGCGAAGGGGCGGGGGGAGGCAAGCTTGGTGCGAGATGAGCTCGGGTTGAGTTCCAGACCCGCTCATCCTGAGTAAACGGTGAGCCTGACGAACCGGCCTATCGAAGGGCGCACAGCCCATCCGCCGGGTCCTTCGATACGGGCCCTCGCCAGGCTCGGTCCCCTACTCAGGATGAGCGGGTAATTCCAAATCCACCCGCCCTTATTGCACCGTCGTGTGCGGCACCCGCTCGGCGGCGACGCCGTGCGCGGCGAGCACCGCCTGGACGCTGTCGCGGCCGGCGAGATGGGCGGCGCCGACGGCGATGAACACGGTGCCGGGCCGCGCCAGCCGGTCGTGGATCCAGCGCGCCCAGGCGGCGTTGCGGTTGGTCAGCAGGATCCGGCGCAGGACCGGCGGGCCGCGATCGTCCGCCTCCAGCACCCGCACGAGACCCTCCATGTCTCCGCGCGACCAGGATTCGAGCAACGTCGCCAGCATCCCGGCGTCGTTCATCTGGCGCAGACTGGCGCGCAGGGAGGCCAGCTGCAGCGGCTCGGGCATGTTGTCGAACAAACGAACCTGCCATTCGAACCCCTCGAGCTCGGCCACCGGCATGCGGCGCGCGGCGGCGGCGCGGGTGAGCATCGTCTCGGGGCCCTTGCTGGTATCGAGGCCCGCGCGCTGCGCGGCGGTCACCGACAGCATCATCGAGGCGAACCAGGGTTCGAACCGGTCGATCGCGGCGGCGGGGATGCCGATCGGCGCGATCGCGCGGGTCAAGGCCTCATTCTCCGCCGCGGTCAGCCGGCTGGACAGGGGGCGCCCGGTCTGATCGATCGCATAGCGCATGATCATCGGCACCAGCGACATCGGGTCCTCGGGCAGGATTGCCTCCATCACCAGCTCGTCCGACGCGTCGAAGGCGGTCTTGACCTCGTCGTTGAACCAGGGCCGGCCGTCGAGCAGATGGATGGTGCCGAACAGATAGATGGTCGTATCGACGTCGCGCACCACCCACAAAGCCGGATTGGCGTCGGGCAGGGGCGCCGCGGCGGGGGCGGGCGGCGCGGCCGGGGCCGGCGCGGCGGCGGCGGGAACGGGCGGGGCGTCCTGCGCGACGGCGCCGCCGGGCGCAAAGGCCAGCAGGGCCGCCAGGAGCAGCTTGTTCATGCGAAAATCTCCTTGTCGGTCCGTCTCCTAGCGGAAACGGTAATAGAGGGAAGCCAGCATCGTCGCGGCCATGAACAGGATGAAGAGCGCGAGGTGGATCGGCTCGGGCAGCAGGGCGCCCATCCACAAGGCGAACCAGATCGGGTAGGCGATCACATAGCAAAGCGCGCCCACGGCCACCGCCTTATACTGGTTCTGGAGCGCGACCTCGTCGGTGTGCCGCGCGAGCAGGATGCCGCCGCCGACGGCCGCGACGAGATAGGATGCGGCGATCGCGATCGCCATTGCCGGCGGCCAGGGCGCGCCGGGCTCGAAGGGCCGCCCGCCGTCGTGGAAACCGCTCGCGAAGCCCGCGACGAGGCCGATGGCGAAGGCGCCGGCGATGATCCACAGCCTGCGGTTGCGGCGCGCCCGCTCCCTGCGCTCGCCCGGGCCCTGCGCCTCAGACACGCCAGATCTCCCCACTCTCGCCATCATCGAAAATCTCCTCGATGCCCGCCCCGAACAGCCGCGCCAGCCGGAAAGCCAAAGGCAGCGAGGGGTCGTGCTTGCCGGTCTCGATCGCGTTCACCGCCTGGCGCGACACGCCAAGCCGGCCGCCAAGCTCGGCCTGGCTCCAGCCACGCTCGGCCCTCAGCACCCGCAATCGATTCTTCACATGCGCTCCCATGTCAGCTCATGCTGACGACATGTCATGGAAACCTGACTAATGGAATCGCGGGAGGGTGTCAAGCAAGCCCGACAGAAAGACAGGGAGCAACGACACATCATTCCAGCGCAAGCTGGAATCTCCCTTCGTCAGCCGCCGCAAATGCAGTGAGAGTCCAGCTTGCGCTGGAATGACGGAGGTCTGTTTCAGTTTAGCCGCGTCACCCTGAGACCGCGCCTTTCGAGCATCGACTGGACCGAAACCCGGCCGGCGAAATGGCCGGCGCCGATCGCGAACAGCACCGTTCCGGGCCGGTCCAGCCGCGCGGCCAGCCAGTCCGCGAAGCGGCGGTTGCGCCGAGTCACCAAAGCCTCGAACAATTCGGGCGGCAGCGAGTCCATCTCGGCGGCGATGCCGTCGAGATTGCCGTTGAGCCAGTCGGTCTCGTCGGGATCGCCAGCCTCGTCGCCATTCGCATAAGCGTCGATCGTCTCGTCGAGCATCGCCTGCTGGACCGAAAGCGGCATGCCGCGGAAGGCGCCGATCTGGTCGGCGGCGGTCTCGACGCCCGTGATCGGCCGGCCGTCGGCGCGGAATTCGGCGGTCAGCACCTCCTCGACGCCGGGCAAGGCGGCGGCCGCGCCGGCCAAATCGGTCTCGTCCGGGCCGCTATATTCGCGCGCCATCTGGCCCACTCCCAGGACCAGGGCCACCGCCCAGGATTCGAGCCCGTCGAGGCTGCCTTCGGGCATCTGGAGCTCGGCGAGCAGGCGCGCCAGCGCCGCGCGCCGTTCGGGCGTCACCCGCTGCAGCACCGGCACCGTCTTGCCGAGCTGCATCGTGCCGAGCATCGCCGGGCCGCTGGCGGCCATTTCGTCGTCGTCGAGCTCGAGCACCAGCTCGCGCGCCTCGCGCACCACCCGGTTCAGCGTCGCCGAGCGCCAGCGCAGGCCGGGATGGAGGACGTGGACGGTGCCGAACAGATAGATTCGCGTGTCCGCGTCGGCGAGCAGCCAGATTGCGGGCCGCGGCTCGGCCCGGGCGGCGGGCGAAGCGGGCGGCGGGGCGGCCGCCGGCGCGGCCGCGGCGGGCACCGCGAGCCACAAAGCGGCGAGCAATCCGATCAGCTTCAGTAAGAGCGGCCTTGGCGCCATGTCCTTCAATATCCCTCTCGTCTCCGGCTTCCTTGACCCATCCTGCCCCATGCGCCAAAGCGAAGCGACCTTTTGTTGCACCGCGAAGCCTGTCCTGAGCCAGTCGAAGGGGCGAAATCTTGGGGGCTCCCCTCTCTTTCCAGCGGCTGATCCTGACCCTCCACGACTATTGGAGCCAGCAGGGCTGCGTCATCCTCCAGCCCTACGACCTCGAAATGGGCGCGGGCACCTTCCACCCGGCCACCGCGCTGCGCGCGCTCGGCCCCGACCCCTGGAAGGCCGCCTTCGTCCAGCCCTGCCGCCGCCCGACCGACGGCCGCTACGGCGAGAATCCGAACCGGCTCCAGCATTATTACCAATATCAGGTGATCCTGAAGCCGAGCCCGCCGGACCTGCAGGCCCTCTATCTGGGCTCGCTCGCGGCGATCGGCATCGACCCGCTCAAGCACGACATCCGCTTCGTCGAGGACGATTGGGAATCGCCGACGCTCGGCGCCTGGGGCCTGGGCTGGGAGGTCTGGTGCGACGGCATGGAGGTCACCCAGTTCACCTATTTCCAGCAGGTCGGCGGCTATGAGTGCAAGCCCGTGGCCGGCGAGCTGACCTACGGTCTGGAACGCCTCGCCATGTACATCCAGGGCGTCGATTCCGTCTACGATCTCAGGTTCAACGAGGAGGGCGTGACCTACGGCGACGTCTTCCTCGAGAACGAGGTCGAGTTCAGCGCCTACAATTTCGAGCTCGCCGACACCGACAGCCTGTTCGACCGCTTCCGCGCCGCCGCCGACGAATGCCGCCGCTGCATCGAGGCGAAGCTGCCGCTCCCGGCCTACGACCAGGCGATCAAGGCCAGCCACATCTTCAACACGCTCCAGGCCCGCGGCGTCATCTCGGTCGCCGAGCGCCAGGCCTATATCGGCCGCGTGCGCGACCTGGCCAAGGGCGCCTGCCAGGCCTGGATGGAGAAGAACGGATGGGCGGCGTGACGATCCCCCCAGATCGTCATCCCAGCGAAAGCTGGGATCTCACTTCCTTTGCGGCGGCGGAGAAGAAAAGGGGGATTCCAGCTTTCGCTGGAATGACGGATCGTGGCTGATTTCCTGCTCGAGATCCTTTCCGAGGAAATCCCCGCGCGGATGCAGGCTCGGGCGCACGAACAACTTGTCATCGCCTTTCGGGAAGAGCTGTCTCGCGCCGGGGTGGGAGCTTTTGGTTTCGAACTCGGTACTTTCACTCCTCGAAGATTATCATTGATCCTGCGAGATCTTCCCGATGAAACTCCGTCGACCGTTGAAGAGCTTAAAGGCCCGCGCGTCGGGGCACCGCCACAAGCGATGGAAGGTTTCCTGAGGAAAACAGGTCTGGAGGAGAGCAGCCTGACTGAGCGGGACGGTATCTATTTTGCCGCACTCGAACGACCGGGCCGACCGATGTCCGAAATCCTCGCCGAGACGATCCCCGCCATCGTCCGCGCCTTTCCCTGGCCCAAGTCGATGCGCTGGGGCGAAGCCTCGGTCTCGACCGAGAGCCCGCGCTGGGTCCGTCCGCTGCAGGGCATCGTCGCCCTGCTCGGCGAGACGATCGTCGATTTCGAGATTGCAGGGGTCAAATCGGGTGCCGCCACTGTCGGCCACCGCTTCCATCATCCCGGCCCGATCACGATCGGCGGCGCTCACGATTATGTCGAGAAATTGCGCGCCTGCCACGTCATCGTCGACCAGGAGGAGCGCAAGGCGATCATCCGAAAGGAGTCCGACAAGCTCCAGCGGAACACCAGCACCATCCCCGACGAAGGGCTGGTCGCCGAGAATGCCGGCCTCACGGAATGGCCGGTGCCGCTGAAGGGCAGCTTCGACGAAGCCTTCCTCGCGCTGCCGCCGGAGCTGATCCGCCTCACCATGCGGGTGAACCAGAAATATTTCGCCTGCCAGGACGGCGCGGGCAAGCTCTCGAACCGTTTCGTCTGCGTCGCCAACATCGCCTCCAGCGATCCCGCCGTCGTCGTCGCGGGCAACGAGAAGGTGCTCGCCGCCCGCCTGTCGGACGCGAAATTCTTCTGGGAGCAGGATCTGAAAACGCCTTTGGCCGACCAGGCCAAGAAGCTCGACCAGATCGTCTTCCACGAAAAGCTAGGCACCGTCGCCGACAAGGCGGAGCGGGTCGCCAAGCTCGCCACATGGCTGGTCCAGGAGCGGCTGATCAAGGGCGCCGACCTTGCCGACGTGCAGGCGGCCGCGCGCCTCGCCAAGGCCGACCTGGTCACCGAGATGGTTGGCGAGTTTCCCGAGCTGCAGGGCGTGATCGGCGGCTATTATGCCCGCGCCCAGGGCCAGAGCGAAGCCGTCGCCGACGCGATAAGCGACCACTACAAGCCGGCCGGGCAAAGCGACGACGCGCCGACCGCTCCGGTCACGGTCGCGGTCAACATCGCCGACAGGCTCGACACTCTGGCCGCCTTCTTCTCGATCGGCGAGAAGCCGACCGGCTCGCGCGATCCCTTCGCGCTGCGCCGCGCCGCTCTGGGCTTCCTGCAGATCCTGACCAAATCGGGCCTTCGCCTGCCGCTCTCCGACGTGCTGGTCCAGGCCGCCGTGCTCAACATCGTCTCGCGGCTGGGCGCGCTCTCGTCCGTGACCTTCCCGGACCTGCTCGATTCCGACGAGCACGAGCATGAGATCACCGCCGAGGTCGGCACCTTCACCTACCGCCATGGCGACCGCGTCGTCGTGCGCTGGAAGGCGGCGCTCACCCCCAATATCGAGCGCGGCAGGATCATCGAGGAGGTCGAGGACCTCGCCGCCGCGATCCTCGATTTCCTCGAGGATCGGCTCAAGGTCCAGCAGCGCGAGGCCGGCGTCCGCCACGATTTGATCGACGCCGTCTTCGCTCTGGGCGGAGAGGACGACCTCGTCCGCCTGCTCGCCCGGGTGAAGGCGCTCCAGGCCTTCGTCGAATCGCCGCAAGGGTCGGATCTCCTCGCCGGCTACAAGCGCGCCGCCAACATCCTCAAGAAGGAGGAGTGGACCGGCGCCGCGGGCGTGAAGGCGCCGCTTTCCTACACGCCCCAAATCGAGGAAACCGAGCTCGACGATGCGCTCGATTCGGCCGAGCCGCGCGTCGCCGCGGCGCTCGAGGACGAGGAATATGAGCGCGCCATGGCGGCGCTCGCCAGCCTGCGCGCGCCCGTGGACGCATTTTTCGACAAGGTGACCGTCAATGATCCCGATCCGGCCAAGCGTGAAGTCCGCCTCAATCTCCTTGCGCGGGTCCGCGACGCGGTTCACCGGGTCGCGGATTTCTCGCGGATCGAGGGCTGACTTGCTCGCGCGCGCACGCGCGAGATCGCCTCATTTTCCTCAAGCCGGCGCCCGCGACTCGCAATTCGGGCCGGCCCTCGCGCGCGATCGCGATGGACCTTCTCAACTTCATCAACTTAATGGGGAAACGGCCTCCGGGCCGGGCAAGCATGTAGCTGATTTTGCACGAAAAGGCCAGTGGCGATGACCCGCTTCGTCTACCGCTTCGGCGGCGGCATCACCGATGGCGAGGCGGGCAATAAGGAGTTGCTCGGCGGCAAGGGCGCGAACCTTGCGGAGATGGCCTCGATTGGTCTGCCGGTGCCCCCGGGCTTCACCATCGCCACGCCGGCCTGCGCGCTTCACGACGAACGCGGCTCCGGCTTTCGTGACGCGCTCGCGGCCGAAGTCGCCCAAGGGATCGCCCATGTCGAGCAGGCGGCCGGCAAGAGCTTCGGCGACGCCGCCGATCCGTTGCTGGTCTCGGTCCGCTCGGGCGCGCGCGTCTCGATGCCGGGGATGATGGATACGGTCCTCAACCTCGGCCTCAACGACGCGACGGTGAAGGGCCTCGCCGCCGCCTCGGGCGACGCCCGCTTCGCCTGGGACAGCTACCGGCGCTTCATCCAGATGTATGCCGACGTCGTCCTCGGCCTCGATCACGGCGCGTTCGAGGAGGCGCTTGAGATCGCCAAGGAGGATAAGGGCGTCCATCTCGACACCGAATTGGAGGCGGCCGACTGGGAGCGGCTGACCGGCCGCTATCACGAGCTGGTCGAGGAGCTGTGGGGCAAGCCCTTCCCGCAGGACGTGCACGACCAGCTCTGGGGCGCGATCGGCGCAGTATTCGGCTCGTGGCAGTCGGAACGGGCAAGGACCTATCGCCGCATCCACCACATCCCCGGCGACTGGGGAACGGCGGTCAACGTCCAGGCGATGGTGTTCGGCAATATGGGCGAGACCTCGGCCACCGGCGTCGCCTTCACCCGCGATCCCGCGACCGGCGAGCGTGCTTATTACGGCGAATATCTGATCAACGCCCAGGGCGAGGACGTCGTCGCCGGCATCCGCACGCCGCAATATCTGACCCGCGCCGCGCGCGAGCGCGCCGGGGCGAAGGCGCCGTCGATGGAAGAGACGATGCCGGAGGTGTTCGGGGCGCTGGCCCGCGTCTTCGACCTGCTCGAGCGCCATTATCGCGACATGCAGGACATCGAGTTCACGGTCGAGCGCGGCTCCTTGTGGATGCTTCAGACGCGCTCGGGCAAGCGCACCGGCAAGGCGGCCCTGCGCATCGCCGTCGACATGGCGCGCGAGGGCCTGATCGGCGAGGAGGAAGCGGTGCTGCGCATCGATCCCGCCGCGCTCGACCAATTGCTCCACCCGACGCTCGACCCCAAGGCCGACCGCAAGGTCATCGCCAAGGGCCTGCCCGCCTCGCCCGGCGCGGCCGGCGGCAAGGCGGTGTTCGACGCCGACACCGCCGAGAAATGGGCCGCCGCCGGCGAGAAGGTCATCCTCGTCCGCACCGAAACCAGCCCCGAGGACATTCACGGCATGCACGCGGCGCAGGGCATCCTCACCGCGCGCGGCGGCATGACCAGCCACGCCGCCGTCGTCGCCCGCGGCATGGGCCGGCCCTGCGTCTCGGGCGCCGGCATGCTCGCCATCGACTATAAAGCGAGGCGAATGCGCGTCGGCGGCCATGTCATCGAGGAGGGCGAGATCATCACTATCGACGGCGCCTCGGGCGAGGTCATGCTCGGCGCGGTGCCGACCGTCCAGCCCGAACTGGTCGGCGATTTCGCTACGCTCATGGCCTGGGCGGATGGCAAGCGACGCCTGGGCGTGCGCGCCAATGCCGAGACCCCGCTCGACTGCCGCACCGCGCGCGAGTTCGGCGCCGAGGGGATTGGCCTGTGCCGCACCGAGCATATGTTCTTCGATTCCGAGCGGATCATGAACGTGCGCCGGATGATCGTCGCCGAGGACGAGGCCGGCCGCCGCGCCGCTTTGGCGGACCTGCTCCCCGCCCAGCGCACCGATTTCGCCGAGATCTTCCGGATCATGGCGGGCCTGCCGGTCACCATCCGCCTGCTCGATCCACCCTTGCACGAATTCCTGCCGCAAAATGAGGAGGACGTCGCCGAGGTCGCGGCGGCGGCGGGCGTTACGGTCGACACGGTCGAGCGCCGGATCGCCGAGCTGCACGAATTCAATCCGATGCTCGGCCATCGCGGCTGCCGGCTCGGGATCACCTATCCCGAAATCTACGAAATGCAGGCCCGCGCCATCTTCGAGGCGGCGCTGGAGGTGGAAGAAGCGCCGATCCCAGAGGTGATGGTGCCGCTGGTCGCCACCAAGGCCGAGCTCGCCATCATCCGCGCCTTGATCGACCGCACCGCCGAGGCGGTCTTCGCCGAGAAGGGCGCCCGCGTCGATTATCTGGTCGGCACGATGATCGAGCTGCCCCGCGCCGCTCTGGCCGCGGGCGCGATCGCCGAGGAGGCGGAGTTTTTCAGCTTCGGCACCAACGATTTGACCCAGACCGCTTTGGGCGTCAGCCGCGACGATGCCGGCCGCTTCCTCACCGCCTATGTCGAGAAGGGCATCTTCGCCCGCGACCCCTTCGTCACCATCGACGTCGAGGGCGTCGGCGAGCTCATCGCCATCGCCGCCGAGCGGGGGAGGGCGGCCAAGCCCGGCCTCAAGCTCGGCATTTGCGGCGAGCATGGCGGCGACCCCGCCAGCATCGCCTTCTGCGAGGCGACCGGCTTGGATTACGTCAGCTGCTCTCCCTATCGCGTGCCCATCGCCAGGCTCGCGGCGGCGCAGGCGGCGCTGCGCGGGTCGAGGGGATAATTCTAAAGCCCTCCCCTTGATGGGGAGGGTTGGGTGGGGGTGAAATATCCGCCCGCACCGCGCTCTTTGACAAAGTCCACCCCACCCCAGCCCTCCCCGTCAGGGGGGTCGGCTCAGAGCGGCCCGCGCTCGTCGGGGCCGCGTCGCCGCGCCTCCTCGGAGACGTCCAGGTCCCGCCGCGCTGCTTCGTCGCGGACGTCGGGGTCGCGTCGGCGGGCTTCGTCGCGAGCGGCGGCGTGGCGGAGCGAGTCCATCTCACCGGCCTCGCGGCGCAGCCGCTCATTGTCGGCCTCCACCGCCTCGCGGCGCGTGACCTCCTCGCGGTGGCGCGTGACCTCCTCGCGGTAGCGGCTCTTCCACTTGGGGCTGGCGAGCGCGGCCATGCCGAGGACGAGGCCGAGCGCGAAGGCGAGCGTGAGGATCAGCCATTGGTCGAGCGTGAAGGTCGTCATGCGCCGCTAGCTCCGTCGATCGTTTCGCCGGCTCAACCGCGCCCGGGGCGCGATTGTTCCGCCTCGGGGCCTAGTTGCCGCCGATCAGCGAGTCGTTGATCGAGCAGGCGGCGGGGCCGAGGATGACGATGAACAGCACGGGCAGGATGAACAGGATCAGCGGCACCGTCATGATCGCGGGCAGCCGCGCCGCTTTCTCCTCGGCCCGCATCATCCGCTCGTTGCGGAATTCGGCGGAAAGGACGCGCAGCGCGCTGGCCAGCGGAGTGCCGTATTTCTCGGTCTGGATCATCGTCGTGACGACGCCGCGCACCGAATCGAGGTCGATGCGCTTGGCCAGATTCTCGAAGGCGAGCCGGCGGTCGGTGAGGAAGCCCAATTCGATCGAGGTCAAAGCGAATTCGTCGCCGAGCTCGGGATAAGCGCGGCCGAGCTCTCGCGAGACCCGGGAGAAGGCGGCGTCGACGGTGAGGCCGGCCTCGGCGCAGATGACGAGCAGGTCGAGCGCGTCGGGCAGGCCCTTGCGGATCGCCGAGGTGCGCTTCTGGACCTTGTTCTTCAGCCACAGGTCGGGCGCCTTGTAGGCGAGGATGAAGCTGCCCGCGACCAGGCCGTATTTCTTGAACGAGCCCCAGTCCGGGAAATAGTCGATGCCGTAGACGACGAAGAGCGCGAACCCACCGAGCACGACCGGAAGCACGAAGCGCGCGAAGATGACGACGAAGGCGAGGTCCTTGGAGCGGATGCCGGCCTGCATCAGCCGCGCCTGCGCCTTCAGCACCTGCTCCTCCTGGAGCATCTTCAGCGACGAGAGGATGCCGCGGACCTTGTCCGCCATCTCGTTCTTGTTGGTGATCGCCTTGCGGCGCTTGCTGGTCGAGGCGACGATGCCGGCCTTAAGCTGCTCGCGCCGCTCGTTGAGCGCCTTGACCCTCTTGCCCATCGGGTCGCGGACGGTGGTGGCGGCATAGATGGCGACGAGCACGGCGAGCGTCGCGATGGCGGCGAGAATGCTCGCCACCATGACGACGTCGATCCCCATGATCGTCGGGCCCTGCGGGGTTTCCATCTTGCGTCAGTCCCTCTCGCTCAAATTTCGAAGTTGATCATCTTGGCCATGATGAAAGCGCCGATGCCCATCCAGATGATGCCGACACCGCCGGCGATCATCAGCCGCTCGTCGGTGAAGAAGGTCTGCATGTAGGTGCCGTTGATCCACCAGATCAGCCCGAAGACGATGAAGGGCAGGGCGCCGATGATATAGGCCGAGGCCTTGGATTCGGACGACATGGCGCGGATCTTGAGCTTCATCTGTGAGCGCTTCCTGAGCACCTCGGCGAGGTTCGACAGGGTTTCGGCGAGGTTACCGCCGGTTTCGCGCTGGATGGCGAGGCTGATCACGAAGAACTGGAATTCGGGCGTGCCGAGGCGCGCCGCCGTGTCCTGCAGCGCGGCGTCGAGCGTACGGCCGATCCTCATCTTGTCGGCGACCGAGCGGAACTCGACGTTCACCGGCTCGGGCAGCTCGTCGGCGACGATGCCGATCGTCTCGGAGATCGGCAGGCCCGAGCGCAGGCCGCGCACGATCAGCTCGATCGCGTCGGGGAATTTGGACGTGAACTTCGCGACCCGGCGCTTGATCAGGCTGCTGATCACCATGTGCGGCAGCGCCACGCCGATCAGCAGGCCGACGGTGATCGCGAGCAGGATCGGCAGCCCCTTGAAGAAGAGCAATGCTATCATCGCCACGGCGAGGCCGACCGAGACCATCACATATTGCGCCAGCGTCCAGCTCTTCCCGGTCTGGCTCAACCGAAGCTGGAGCAGGGCCGGATTGGGGATGAAGCGCTTGGCGAAGCTCTCCGACTTGGTCTGGCGTTGCGCGAAGATCTTGCGGAGCTGGGCCTGGGCGACCGCCTCCGACGAGCGGCTGTGCCGCTCGCGCAGCACTTCGAGCCGGCGCGCCACCAGCTTGCCCGTCGCCGGCCCCGACAGGGCGGCGAAGAGCAGCAGCAGCGTGCCGGCTGCGCCGGCCACCAACAGGATCATACTCACAGACGGCATTTCGCCTCCCTCGTCTCGTCGCGATCCGCGGGCCGGCCGTCAGGCCGCCTGCGACGACGCCTCCTTCGGCTTCTTCGCGAACGAGACCTTGAAATTGCCGAGCTTGCCGAGCAGCGAGCCGCTGCCGCCGCCGCGCGCCGGCTTTTCGGGGGCGGCTTCGGTCGAGGTCTGCTCGACGGTCAGGCTGAGCAGCTGCGCGAGCGGCTGGGTCAGCTTGGTCGACTTGGTGACCTTGGCGAGCGGCTGGCCGAGCTTGGCGGCCTGCGAGGCGGCCTTGGCGTCGAAGGGCAGCGCGATGTCGACCTTGCGCTCGATCGAATGCTCGAAATCCTTGCGGCTGACCTCCTGGACCGCGGCCTGGACCCGGTTGGCGACCACGACCACCCGCGCCTGCGGCGCATTCTGCTTGAGCCAGGAGAGGATGCGGATCGCGTCGCGGGTGCCGGCGAGGGTGAACTCGCAGACCACAACGACGACGTGAACGTCGTTGAGCAGGTGCGGGAATTGCACCATCATGTTGCGCGGCAGATCGATGACCATGCCTTCGAAGGCGTGGCGGATCTCTTCCTGGAGCTGGTAGAAAGCGGAGCCGTCGGTCAGCATCGACTGGTTGATCGGCGCCTCCGCGGAAAGGACGCAGAGCTTGTCGTTGGCGCGGACCATGGCGCGCTCGATGAACAGGCCGTCGATGCGGCTCGGATTCTCGATCGCGTCGGTGAGGCCGCGGCCGGGCTCGAGGTCGAGCGCCAGCGCGCCGGTGCCGAAATGGACGTCGAGGTCGAGCAAGGCGGTCGAGCGCCCGCCCTTGTCGCCCATCAGCCAGGCCAGCGAGGTCGCCACGGTCGAGGCGCCGACGCCGCCGCGGACGCCGATCACGGCGGCCATGACGTTGGGCTTCTCGTTGGTCGATTCCATCAGCCGAGGGCCCGAAATGGTCATCTGGGCATTGGCGAAGGCGTCGCGCAGCTGATCGGCCGAGAAGGGCTTGAGCAGATAATCCTGGATGCCGCTGGCGACGAGGTCGCGATAGAGACGGACGTCGTTGACCTGGCCGGCGGCGATCACCACCGTGCCCGGCTCGCACACTTCGGCGAGCGCGTTGATGTCGTTCAGCGGATCGCCACTCTCGGACAGATCGACGAACAGGATCGAGGGGCTGGCCGCGACCGAGAGCGTCTGCACGGCGTTGCGCAGGCCGCCCTTGTTGACCTTTTCCGGCGACCAGCCGTGCTCGACCGCGATCGGGCGGAGCAATTCGGCCGTGGCTTCGTCGGCGACGAAGGCGGTGAAGGGATCGCGAAGGCCGCTGCCGCGGTGAAAGGGCGCGTTCATTATTGTCCACCTCTCGTGGTAACGGACGGCAGCGGCTGGCTGCCGGTCGGCGTGCGTTCGCGGTAGGTCCGGATCGCGCGGCCGGCGACGACCGCGGTGTCCTGCCCCGAGCCATTCCGGCCGCGGACGAGATCGTCGGGATCGGCGATCATCGCGGCGAGGTTGGAATTGATCGCGCAGCCGTAATTGGTGCCGGTGCGGACGGGCGATTCGATGCCCGGATCGGTCCAGTTCGGGCAGCCCTCGACATGCGCGCTGGCGCGGCTGGCGACGATGCGGACCGTACCCTCCTCGACCCTGCCTTCGGTCACCGGGGCGGCGCTGTCGCCGAGCAGCAGGCCGAAATCCGCCGCGACCCTGGCGACGTCGCCGCGCACGTTCGCCGATTCGGAGCCGCGCGCCTCATCGACGGTGAGACGGTCGCCATAGCGGGCGCCGATCGACCGGAACCAGGCGGCCAGCCGCTCCAGCTCGGCATCGGGCACCCGGTCGCCCTCGACGCGCAGGTCGAAGACGTAATTGGTGTGCTCGACCACCGGCTGGTGGAGCGAATAGACGCTCGTATTGTTGGCCGCGGTGAGGTGGCGGGGCTGGGCCGCGCAGCCGCAGACGGCGAGGCCGAGAGCGCTGACCGCGGCGAGCTTGATGAAACGAGACATGGTCTTGGCGTCCTTTCGATCTCGGGCGGTCATCTGAGGTCAAAGCCGGGCTGCGCCGAAGCGCTGCTCGACGCCCGGGCCGGCGCGCCACCGGCGCGCGCATCGCGGGCCGGCAGCGGCGCGGGCAGGGTGGCGGCGCCGACCGTGCCGACGCCCGGCGCGACGGTGCGCGGCTCGGCGGCGGTCGGGCCGGGGCGCGCTTCGCCGCTGCGGCTGTCATTCGTCTGGCCGAGCAGCAGGCGCTGACCCTCGTCCGGGTTGCGATGGCCGTCGGTCGGCAGAGCGATCTGGTTCGCCGAAACCGGCCGCACCAGATAGGGCGTGATCACGATCACCAGCTCGGTTTCCTCGCGCCGGTAGCGCGTCGAGCGGAACAGCGCGCCGATGATCGGGATGTTGCCGAGGAAGGGCGCCCGGTCGATCGAATTGTTGTTGTGGTTGCGCAGCAGGCCGCCGATCATGAAGCTCTGGCCCGAGCCGAGCTCCACCGTGGTCTCGACCCGGCGCGTGGTCAGCGAGGGAATCTCGAAGCCGTTGAAGCGGACGCTGCCCGAGGAGGACAGTTCCGAAACCTCGGGCCGGACGCGGATCGAGATCCGCCCGTCCTCGAGCACAGTCGGCGAGAAAGCGAGGCCGACGCCGAATTGCTTATATTCGATCGTCACCGTGCCCAGCGACTGCGGGATCGGCACCGGGAACTCGCCGCCGGCGAGGAAGGTGGCGGTTTCGCCCGACAGCGCGACCAGGGTCGGCTCAGCGAGCGTCGTCACCTGGCCGGTCGTCTCGCCGAGGTTCAGCGTCGAGAGGATGTCCACCCCGAGCAGGTGCCCGAAGGCGCCCAGCGTGGTCGTTCCTTCCGGATTGTTGAACGTCGCGCCCGTCACCGTCTGCGGGATGACGCCGGTCAACGGATTGGCCGGCCCGTTGGCGACATTGATGGTTCCGGGATTGCCGCGGCCGAGGCCGAACAGGAAGCCGCCTGAGCTGTCGCGGCTCAAGAGGTTGGTGCCGATGTCGCGAGCCAGCGAGCGGCTGACCTCGGCGATCCGCACCTGCAGGTAGACCTGCTGCGGCGTCGCCGTGCGAAGGCGGCTGACCACCGTGATGCCGGTGCCGACCATGGCCTGGACGAGGCGTTCGGCCTCGGCGGCGTCGGCGGGCTGGGCCACCGTGCCCGTCAGGAGGACCATGCCGTTCATCGGCGTGGCGGTGATGTCGGCCTCGGGCATGGCGAGCTCGAGCATCTGCGACACCGATGCCAGATTCTGGCCGACCCGGATATTAGCCGAATAGACCACCCGGCCGGCTCGGTCGGTCGCGTAGACCGTGGTGTTGCCCGCCGCCTTGCCGAAGATGTAGATCTGGCTGGGGGAGCTGGCATGGACGTCGGCGATCGCCTCGTCCGCGACGAAGACCTCGGCGACCTGCCCGTTGGGCCGGACCATGCGCCCGGTGCCGACCGAGAGGGTCACGTCGTTGGTCGGCGCCAGCGCGGCGACGGGCTGCGCGGCGGCGGGTCCCGCCGCGGCCACCGCCAGGCCGATCGCCAGGGCGGCCCCGAGGGCAGTGCCGACGCCGGCCCGCCTGATCTTGCTCACTTTGCTCATCTCAACGTGCTCCCACCGGAACGATCGTGACATTGTTGCCGCGGGCGATGCGGACGACCGGGCCGGTCGGCACGGTCGCCGAGCCGCTTGCGACAGGCGCGGGGCTTCCAGAGGGCGCGGCATTGTTGCTCTGTCCGCCCGCCCTTCCGGGCACGCTGCTGCGCTGGAAACGGGATACGTCGGCGCCCACCGTGTAGGTCGGGCTGCTGTCCATCGGCCGGCTGGCGACCTGGAGCAGCATCTGCCGCTCGGCGCGCGGGTCGCCATTGTTCGGCACATGGACCTCGCCCGAGGCGATGGCGCGCTCGAGCTCGGCATTGTTGTCGGCGAGCGACCGCAGCGACAGCGAGAGCTGGCCGATGGTCTGCGCGACCGCAATCTTCTCGGCGATCTTGGGCGTCGCCTCGAAGGTGACGGTGGCCGACGGCACGGCGACCTGGTTGCCCGCTTCGTCGCGCGCGTTGAGGCGCTGATCGACCGCGAGCACGCGGATGTTGCGGATGATCGTCTCGGAGGCGCGCAAGGGCGCTCCCTCGCCACCGCCCGGGACTTCCTGGGTCAGAACGAGATCGACGCGGTCGCCCGGGAAGACGAAGCCGGCGACGCCGCTGGTGGCGGAGACCGGGACGGTGACGGCGCGCATGCCAGGGCCCAAGGCGGCGGCGAGAAAGCCGCGCTCGCCGGGACGCACGATGGCGCCCGAGCTGAGCGGCTGGCCGGCGCTGATCTCGTTGCGGACGACCGTGCCGATCAGGCTCTGCGGGTCGGCTCCCGCCTCGCCGCGCGTGAAATAGGCGTCCTGCACCAGGCCCACCGGCCAGGGCTGATATTGGAAGGAGTCCGCGTCGATGATCGTGCCGACGGGAAGGGTGCGCTTGGCGACCAGAATTTCGGGTCCCTGGGGCGCGGGCTGCGCGGGGCCGGCCTGCGCCACCGGCGCGGCGGCGCCGGAGAACATGTTCTTGGCCATGACGGCGGTGACGCCGGCGATGAGGAGTGCGCCTACGAGCAGCACGATTTTCTTGACGTCCATGGCGACAGTCGCCCCCCTTTCGGGACTGAGAAAATTTCAGCCCTTACTCTTCATCCAAACTGGTTAAGAAAACGTTCGCTAATCAGCCACAAACCGCCGAACGCGATCGCGACCCCATAGGGAATTTCAAGCTTGCCGCCGTGCCTGGCGAGCTTGTGCCGGGTCAGCATGGCGAGCGTCAGCAGTCCGCCCGCGACCGACATTATGAACAGCAGGACGATCACCGCCTGCCACGGCAGCCAGAGCGCGATCGCCGCGACCAGCTTGACGTCGCCGCCGCCCATCGCGCCGAGCGCGAAGGCGCCCGCGAAGAAAGCGAACACGACCAAGGCGACGCCGACCTGAAGCGCGACGTCCGGCCACAGCGTCAGCCCGATCGACCACCAGAAGGGGATTGCGAGCAACGCGATCGCGAGATTGAGCCCATTGGGGATGGTGCGCGTCCTGAGGTCGGACCAACAGGCGACGAGCAGCATCACGGCCAGAAGCGCGAGCAAAATCCAGGAAAGCGTCATAGCCATTGGTCAAGGCTCTAGACGGCGTTGCTTTCTAAACCGTAACCGTGGGTCATGGTAAATGAGGCGATAGATCGGCGGGCGCACCCGCAAGGCGCCGTCTTCCGAAGCTGGACGGCGCCCGATGCAATGGCGCTGCGTCGGATGGACTGGCCGGCCGCCAAGGGGCGCAAGCCGCGCGGCAGTCTTCTCTTCGCCAATGGGCGCGGCGATTTCATCGAGAAATATCTGGAGGCCTTCGCGCATTGGCACGCGGGCGGCTGGGCCATCACCAGCTTCGACTGGCGCGGCCAGGGCGGATCGCAGGGCGAAGGCGCTGAGGCGGCGGCCGCGAGCTTCGACCCGATGATCGACGACCTGGCGGCACTGATCGAGGATTGGCGCGCCGGGCCCGGCCCCCATGTCGCCCTCGCCCATTCAATGGGGGGGCACCTGCTGCTCAGGACGTTGGTCGAGCGGCAGCCGCCGCTCGATGCCGCGGTGCTGATCGCACCGATGATGACGGTCAACAGCGCGCCGATCCCGGGCGGGCTCGCCCCCGACATCGCCGACACGATCTATCGGCTCGGCCTTGGCGGGGTGCCGATCTGGCCGTCGTCGCCGGGGTTCAACGCCCTCGGCGGCCGCCGCCAGCGCAACCTCACCGCCTCGCCCGAACGCTATGAGGACGAATTGTGGTGGTGGGCGCGGGAGCCGACGTTCGACCTCGGGTTGCCGAACTGGAGCTGGATCCGCGCCGCGTTCCGCTCCGGCGCCGCCGCCTTCACGCCGGAGAAGCTCGCGCGGGTCGATCTGCCGATCCTTATAATCGGCGCCGAGCATGACCGGCTGGTCAGCGCGCCAGCGATCCGGCGCGTCGCCGCCCAACTGCCTCGCGCCGAGCTCGAAATGATGGACGATGCCGCCCACGAGATATTGCGCGACGCCGATCCGGTCCGGTTGCGCGCGCTGGCGCGGATCGACGCCTTCCTCGCCGGGCATGCGGCGTGAGCCGAAGCTATGACGTCGCCATCGTTGGCGCGGGCATGGCGGGAGCGAGCCTCGCCGCCGAGATCGCGGGCGCCGCCTCGGTCCTGATCCTCGAGGCGGAGGCGCGGCCCGGTTTTCATGCCACCGGCCGCTCCGCCGCCTTCTGGTCGGAAACCTATGGCGGGCCCCTGATCCAGCCGCTGACCAGCGCGTCGCGGCCGGCGCTGACTCCGTTCCTCAGCCCGCGCGGCGCCATCCATGTCGCCGATGCGGCCGGCCGGGAAGCGCTGGCCGCGCTCTCGGACGAATTCGCCGGCGCCGAGGTCGCGCTCGAACGGCTCGACCGGGGCGCGCTGGAAGCGAGGCTCCCGGGCCTGCGGCCGGGCTGGGACGAAGGGCTCTACGAGCCGAGCTGCGCGGACATCGACGTCGCCGGCCTTCACGCTTTCTATCTCGCCAAAGCGCGGCGGGCCGGCGCCGTGCTGGCCACCGGCGCGCGCGTCGCCCGGATCGAGCGCGCCGGGTCCGGCTGGCTGATCGACGGAAATCGTGAAGCGCGAATCCTGGTCAACGCCGCCGGGGCCTGGGCGGACGAGGTCGCGGCCCTGGCCGGCGAGGCGCCGATCGGCATCGCGCCCCATCGCCGGACCATCGCCCAGCTGCGCGTCGATCCGCCCGTACCGTACGATCTGCCGCTGGTGGTCGACGCGGCGGGCCGCTTCTACTTCAAGCCGGAGGCGGGCGGGCGGCTCTGGCTCAGCCCGCACGACGAGACGCCCTCGGCCGCGTGCGACTGCGCGCCCGAGGAGATCGACGTCGCCATCGCGATCGACCGGCTCGAACGTGTGGTCGACTGGCGCATCGAGCGGGTCGAGCACAAATGGGCGGGCCTCAGGAGCTTCGCGCCGGACCGGCTGCCCGTCTACGGCTATAGCGGGTCGGGGCGCGGCTTCTTCTGGTGCGCGGGGCAGGGCGGCTTCGGCATCCAGACCGCGCCGGCCGCCGCCGCGCTGGCGGCCGGCCTCCTGCTCGGCCGCCCGCCCGGGGCGATCGACCCGACGCCCTATCTGGCGGCGCGGTTCGAGAATTGAGCCGCGCCGTCGCAGGCCAAGGCGTCGGCGCGGTCATTCTGGACATGGCCGCTATGGCCCTTCACCCAATGCCATTCGACGCGGTGCGGCGCGGCCGCGTCGACCAGCTCCTGCCACAGCTCGGCATTCTTGACCGGCTTCTTGTCAGCGGTGCGCCAGCCGTTCTTGCGCCAGCCGTGGATCCATTTGGTGATGCCGTCGCGGACATAGGTGGAGTCCGTGTAGAGCTGGACCCGGCAGGGGCGCTTCAGCGCCTCCAGCCCGCGGATCGCGGCGAGCAGCTCCATCCGGTTGTTGGTGGTCAGCGCCTCGCCGCCGCTGAGCTCCTTCTCGCGCGCGCCCGCGCGGATCACGACGCCCCAGCCGCCGGGCCCGGGATTGCCCTTGCACGCGCCGTCGGTGAACATCTCGACCTCTGTAAGCTCGCTCACGCCGCCTCGAGCCCCGCCGGCAGCTTGAAGATCATCCGTTCCTCGACGCCCTCGACCGGCTCCTCGGTCACGTCGAAGCGATCCCCGAGCGCATCGACCACCTCGCGCACCAGCAATTCGGGCGCCGAGGCACCAGCGGTGATGCCGAGCGTCGCGACGCCCTCGAGCCAGGCGAAATCCAAATCGGCGCCGCGCCCGACCAGCCGCGCCTTGGTCCCTTCGCGTTCGGCGACCTCGACCAGGCGCAGCGAATTGGAGCTGTTCGGCGATCCGATCACCAGCATCGCCTGGCAACGCGCCGCGATCGCCTTGACCGCCGCCTGACGGTTCGAGGTCGCGTAGCAAATGTCTTCGCTGCGCGGCCCGGTGATTGCGGGGAAGCGGCGGCGCAGGATGCCGACGATCTCCGCGGTGTCGTCGACCGAAAGCGTGGTCTGGGTCAGGAAGGCGAGCGCGTCGGGGTCGGCGGGCATGATCGTCTCGGCGTCGTGCGCGGTTTCGACGAGGCTCATCATCCCCTCGGGCACCTGGCCGAACGTGCCGATCACCTCGGGGTGGCCGGCATGGCCGACGAAGAGGATGTGGCGGCCGCGCTCGATCAATCGCTCGGCCTGGCGATGGACCTTGGAGACCAGCGGGCAGGTCGCGTCGAGATAGTTGAGGCCGCGCGCCTGTGCCTTTTCCGGGACCGCCTTGGGGACGCCGTGCGCGGAAAAGACCACCGGCGCGCCGTCGGGCACGGCGTCGAGCTCGGGCACGAAGATCGCGCCCCTGGCCTTCAGCGAATCGACCACATATTTGTTGTGGACGATCTCGTGGCGGACATAGACGGGCGCGCCGTAGCGCTCGAGCGCGAGCTCGACGATCCGGATCGCGCGGTCGACGCCGGCGCAAAAGCCGCGCGGCGCGGCGATCAGCAGGGTGAGGGGGGGCTTGGCGGTCATGCTGGGTTCACTCGGGCGGCGCTCTACACCATTGCTTGCCTGCACCAAACCCTTACGGCATTAGGGCACGTCACCAGCTTCTTCGAGGATTTCGCCTTGCGCCTGTACATGTCCAAAGCGGCCGCCGCCGCCACCTTAAGCCTCGTTCTCCTCGGCTGCGCCCGCGAGGGCGACATCCAGCAAGCCGGAATCCTGACCAGCTACACCGCCTGCCCGCCGGTCGCGATCGTCGCGCCCGCCGGCGACGTCACCATCTTCAACCCGGCCGACAGCCGCGACGCGCGCGCGATCGACGTCGTCGCCCATATCACCAACGTGCGCTCGACCTGCACCGAGGCGGGCGAGAATATCGTCACCCAGGCGAGCTTCGAGGTGCAGGCGCAGCGCCGCGACAATCGCGGCGCCCGCGACGTCGCCTTGCCCTATTTCGCCACCGTCGTGCAGGGCAATGCCAACGTCGTCGCCAAGCGCGTCCGCCAGGTCAATCTGCATTTCGCCGACGGCCAGTATCGCGCCACGACGACCGGCGCCGCCTCCTCGCGGCTGCTGCGCTCGGCGGCCACTTTGCCCGAGGACGTTCGCCGCCAGATCACCCGCGAGCGCCGCGCCGGCGATCCCAATGCGGCGGTCGATCCGATGGCCGATCCCGCCGTCCGCGCCGCCGTCGACCGCGCGCATTTCGAGCTCCTGCTCGGCTTCGAGCTGACCCAGGACCAATTGCGCTACAACGCGACGCGCTGATTGGGGACAGTCACTTTCACGCGCCGAGGCGCGAATTCTCAAAGACGGTACGAAAAGTGACTGTCCCCTTCCGGCATCGCCGTTGACTCGCAAAGCCCGAGCCTCCAGAGCGGGGCGTCGCCGGCGGGCAACCGCCGGGGGACCGCGCGGGAGAGCGTGACGGATATCCGTCGCCGCCGAAGGAGCAACCACCCCGGAATCTCTCAGGTCCCAGGACCGCGCGGTTTATGACACTCTGGAAAGCGGATCGCCCGAAAGGCGGTCCCACCGAAGGGGTAAGCCGATCCCTCAGGCGGGCGGCGAAAGCTCTCAGGTCCCAGTGACAGAGGGGGTATTGGAACCGTCCGGCCGCGCAAGCGCTCGGGCCCGATACGTCCGGAGCTGGCCATGAGTGACTCGGAAACCTCCCTTCCCCTCGACGGCTGGCATCGCGCCCGCGGCGCCCGCATGGTCGCCTTCGCCGGCTATCAAATGCCGATCCAATATGAAGGCATCATCGCCGAGCACCTGTGGACAAGGGACAGTGCCGGCCTGTTCGACGTCAGCCATATGGGCCAGCTCATCATCGCCGGCGCGGGCGCGGAGAAGGGCCTCGAAAGCCTGCTCCCCGCAGACCTCGCGCTCCTCAGGGACGGCAGGCTGCGCTACTCGCTGCTGCTCAACGAGGAAGGCGGGATCATCGACGACCTCATGGTCACCCGCCGCGGCGACCATTTCTACATCGTCGTCAACGGCGCCACCAAGGAGGGCGACATCGCCCATTTCGAGGCGCGGCTGCCGCGCCCGATCGTCGTCGACCATATGAAGGAGCAGGCCCTGCTCGCGCTCCAGGGTCCGAAGGCGGTCGACGCGCTGTCGCGGCTGGCGCCCGGGGTGGAAGACCTCGGCTTCATGACCGGGGCCGCGTTCGAGATCGGCGGCGCCCGCGCCTGGATCAGCCGTTCGGGCTATACCGGCGAGGACGGGTTCGAAATCTCGATCCTCGACCGCGACGCCGACAAGGTTGCCGATCTCCTCGCCGAACAGCCCGAAGTGAAGCCGATCGGGCTCGGCGCGCGCGATTCGCTGCGGCTCGAGGCGGGCCTGCCGCTCTACGGCCACGATCTCGGCCAGGACACCACCCCGGTCGAGGCGGATCTCGGCTTCGCTCTGTCCAAGCGCCGCCGCGCCGAAGGCGGCTATCCGGGCTGGCACCGGATCGCGCAGGAACTCGCCGACGGGCCGATCCGCAAGCGCGTCGGCCTCGCCGTCGAGGGCCGCCAGCCCGTCCGCGAGGGCGCGATCATGGTCGATGGCGAAGGCAATGAGGTCGGCAAGGTCACCTCCGGCGGCTTCTCGCCGAGCCTCGAGGCGCCGATCGCCATGGCCTATGTGCCGCTCGCTCATGCCGTGGAGGGGAAGAAGGTGTCGCTCGCGTCGCGCGGCAAGATCTTCACGGGAACCGTCACCCCGATGCCGTTCGTTCCGCATCGCTATCAGCGCAAGGGAGCGCCCAAATGAGCGTCTATTATACCAGGGAACATGAGTGGGTCCGCGTCGATGGCGATAGCGCGACCGTCGGCATCACCGATTTCGCGCAGGGCCAATTGGGCGACGTGGTCTTCGTCGAGGTGCCCGAGGCCGGTCGCACGGTCGCGCGCGGCGGCGAGGCGGCGGTGGTCGAATCGGTCAAGGCGGCCTCCGACGTCTACGCGCCGGTTTCGGGCACGGTCATCGAAGGCAATCAGGCGGTGGTCGACGAGCCGAGCCTGGTCAACACCGACCCGGAGGGCGAGGGCTGGTTCTTCAGGCTCACGCTTAGCGACAATCACGAGCTCTCCGAGCTGATGAGCGCCGACCAGTATAAGAGCTATTGCGAGGATCAGTGACGTCCGTCCTCACTCCCACCGTTCGCCCTGAGCTTGTCGAAGGGCTTTCCTTCCCCTGCTTTCGGTTGGAAGGAAAGGGAGGGCTTCGACAAGCTCAGCCCGAACGGTTTTCTCTCACTAGCGTCCGGGGTGGATTTCAGAGTCTCTCCTTATGGTGAACCTCGCCTCCCGCTGGTCATCCACCGATTATGCGCAGAACGCGGCCTTCGTGCCGGCGCTTGGCGATGTCGCGCTGCAAAGGCTGGCGCCGCAGGCGGGCGAGCTGATCCTCGACGTCGGCTGCGGCGACGGCGCGCTGACCATGCGGATCGCCGCCGCCGGGGCGCGGGTGATCGGCCTCGACAGCTCGGCCGAGATGGTCGAGGCGGCGCGGGCGCGCGGCGTCGACGCCTTCGTCGCCGACGCCGAGGCCATGGACCTCGAGCGGTTCGGCCAGTTTGACGCGGTCTTCTCCAATGCGGCCTTGCACTGGATGCTCGATCCCGACGCAGTGGCGGGCGGCATTTTCCGGGCGCTGCGCGGCGGCGGGCGGTTCGTCGGCGAGATGGGCGGGGCCGGCAATCTGGAAACCTTGCGCCGGGCGCTGCGCGACGAGCTCACCGAGCGCGGCTATGTCATGCCGGAGCAGGATCCGGCCTGGTATGCGGGCGTCGAGGACTTCACCCGGCTCTATTGCCTCGCCGGCTTCGGCGACGTCCGCGCCGAATTGGTCGCGCGGCCGACGCCGTTGCCCGGCGGCATCGCCTTATGGGTGAAGACCTTCCGCGCCGGCCTGATGGACGTGGCGATGGTGCCCGAATGGGAGCGCGACGACGTCGCCGCCGCGGTCGAGGCTCGCGCGGCGCCGGCCTTGCGCCAGGCCGACGGGACCTGGTGCGCCGATTATGTGCGGCTCCGCTTCTCGATGCGGAAGCCGGTTTAGATCTGGGGAATCGAATGCGTTATCTTCCACTTTCCGATGCCGACCGCCGCGAGATGCTGCGGGTCGTCGGCGCGTCCTCGGTCGACGATCTGTTCGCCGACGTGCCCGAAGCGGCGCGGCTTGCCGGCGCGATCGCGGACCTGCCGGACCATGCCTCCGAGCTTTCGGTCGAGCGCCAGCTCGGCGCCTTCGCCAGCGCCAATGTCGCGGCCGGCGAGGTGCCCTTCTTCCTGGGCTGCGGCGCCTATCGCCATCATATTCCCGCCAGCGTCGATCATCTCATCCAGCGCGGCGAGTTCCTGACCAGCTACACGCCCTACCAGCCGGAGATCGCCCAGGGCACGCTCCAGGCCCTGTTCGAATTCCAGACCCAGGTGGCGCGGCTCTACGGCTGCGACGTCGCCAACGCCTCGATGTATGACGGCTCGACCGCCTGCTGGGAGGCGATCGCGATGGCGCGGCGGATCACGCGGCGGGGCAAGGCGGTCCTGTCGAGCGGGCTGCACCCGCATTACGTCTCGGTCGCCAAGACGATGGCGAAGTTCACCGGCGACGACCTGCGCCATGAACCGCCGAGCCTGGACGCGGGGACGGATGTCGACGCGATCGAGATCGACGGCGACACCTCCTGCGTCGTCGTCCAATATCCCGACATCCTCGGCCGCATCTCCGATCTGTCCGCGCTGGCGGCCAGGGCGCAGGCGGCGGGCGCGCTGCTGATCGCGGTGGTGACCGAGCCGGTGGCGCTCGGCGCGATCAAATCCCCGGGCGAGATGGGCGCCGACATCGTCGTCGGCGAGGGCCAGTCGATCGGCGTCGGGCTCCAGTTCGGCGGGCCCTATGTCGGCCTGTTCGCCACCCGCGAGAAATATGTGCGGCAGCTGCCCGGCCGGCTCGCCGGCGAGACGGTGGATGCGGAGGGCAAGCGCGGCTTCGTGCTGACGCTTTCGACCCGCGAGCAGCATATCCGCCGCGAGAAGGCGACCTCCAACATCTGCACCAGCTCGGTGCTGTGCGCGCTCGCCTGGACGATGCACATGACCCTGCTCGGGGAGAAGGGGCTCAGGCGTTTGGCCGCGCTCAACCACGCCAAGGCCGTGGCGGCCGCCGAACGGCTGTCGCTCGTGCCGGGTGTCAGCCTGGTCAACCAGGCCTTCTTCAACGAATTCACGCTGCGGCTGCCGCGCGAGGCGCGGCCCGTCGTCCGCACGCTCGCCGAGCGCCGCATCCTCGCCGGCATCTCGCTCGGGCGGCTCTATCCGGGCGTGGCGGACCTGGAGAACGGCCTCGTCGTCGCAGTCACCGAAACGGTGACTGAGGAGGATGTCGAGGCCCTGGCCGCCGCGCTCGAGGAGGTGCTGGCATGAGCATGAACCGCGAGGGGCGGCCGACGCGGCCGGAAGGCGCCGAGGCCGGCGATGCCGGGACCTGGACCGGCAATCGCGCGCTGATGCTCGAAGAGGCGTTGATCTTCGAGATCGGGGACAGCGAGACGACGGGCGTGGATTTCGAGGAAATCCTCCCGGGGACCGGAGGGGGGACCATGCGCATGGGGGAGGGGGGCCAGAGCCCTGCACCGAGCCCCCTCCACCCTTCGCCTGCGGCGAACGGTCCCCCTCCCCGTCCCGGGGAGGATCTTTTGGGCGGTCTCCAGCGCAACAGGCCGATCGGCCTTGCCGGCCTTTCCGAGCCCGAGACGGTGCGCCATTATACCCGCCTCAGCCGCCAGAATTACGCCATCGACCTCGGTCTCTTCCCGCTCGGCTCGTGCACGATGAAGCACAATCCGCGGCTCAACGAGAAGGTGGCGCGGATGGCGGGGTTCGCCGACATCCACCCGCTCCAGCCGGCCGACACGGTGCAGGGCGCTTATGCCCTGATCCACGAACTGGCCGGATGGCTGGTCGGCCTGACCGGCATGCACAGCGTCGCGATGAGCCCGAAGGCCGGCGCGCATGGCGAATTGTGCGGGCTGCTCGCGATCCGCTCGGCGCTCGAGGCGCGGGGCGACGCGCGCGAGGTCATCCTCGTCCCAGAAAGCGCGCACGGCACCAACCCCGCGACCGCCGCCTTCGCCGGCTACCGGGTCGAGAACATCCCGGCGACCGCGCGCGGCCGGGTCGATCTCGACGCGCTCAGGGCGCGGCTCGGGCCCGACGTCGCCGGCGTGATGATCACCAACCCCAACACCTGCGGCCTGTTCGAGCCCGACATGATCGAGATTTCGCGCGCCGTGCACGAGGCGGGCGGGCTGGTCTATTGCGACGGCGCCAATTTCAACGCCATTGTCGGCCGCGTCCGGCCCGGCGACCTCGGCATCGACGCCATGCACATCAACCTCCACAAGACCTTCTCGACCCCGCATGGCGGCGGCGGGCCGGGCTCGGGGCCGGTGGTCTTCTCGGCGGCGCTGGCGCCGTTCGCGCCTTTGCCGTTCGTCGAGAAGCAGGGCAATCTCTACGTTCTCGTCGAGGAGGAGACCGCCGGCGACCATCATGGCCAGAGCTTCGGCCGGATGACCGCCTTCCACGGCCAGATGGGGATGTTCACCCGCGCGCTCAGCTACATATTGAGCCATGGCGCGGACGGCCTTCGCCAGGTCGCCGAGGATGCGGTGCTCAACGCCAATTATCTGCTCCGAAGCCTCGAGGATGTGCTCGACGCGCCGTTCGGGGCGAGCGGGCCGTGCATGCACGAGGCCCTGTTCAGCGACAAAGGATTCGCCGGGGGGCTGACCACGCTCGATCTCGCCAAGGCGCTGATCGACGAGGGCTATCACCCGATGACCATGTACTTTCCGCTGGTCGTCCACGGCGCGATGCTGGTCGAGCCGACCGAGACCGAGAGCAAGGCCGCGCTCGACGAGTTCATCGGCGCTCTGCGTTCGGTGGCCGAGCGGGCGCGGGCGGGCGACCAGAGCCTCAAGGCCGCCCCGGTCTTCGCGCCCCGCCGCCGGCTGGACGAGACGCTGGCGGCGCGCAAGCCGGTTCTGGTTTATAAGGAGCCGGAGCAGGCGCAGGCCGCGGAATAGGCGGCGCGAGAGCAATGACCGGGCCGAAGCCGTTTGAGATCGATCCCGGGCCCGGCGATCCACGCCGTTCCGCGCCGCACGTCGCGCGCAATGCCGGGCCGATCGCGGATGTGCTCGCGGACGTGCTGCCCGAGCGCGGCTTCGTGCTCGAAATCGCGAGCGGGAGCGGGGAGCATGTGCTCCATTTCGCGCGGGAATTTTCCAAATTGCTCTGGCAGCCGAGCGATCCCGATCCGGTGGCGATCCGGTCGATCGAGGCGTGGCGCGCCGAGGCCGGCTTGGTCAACCTGCTGCCCACGATCGCGCTCGACGCGCGCGGGGCGGAATGGCCCGTGGCGCGCGCCGATGCGATCCTCGCCATCAACATGGTCCATATCAGCCCCTGGGCGGCGACGGCCGGGCTGATGCGCGGCGCGGCGCGGCTGCTCGGGGAAGGCGCGCCGCTCTATCTCTACGGCGCCTATCGCCAGGCCGGGGTCGAGACCGCGCCGAGCAACGAGGCGTTCGACGGAAGCCTGCGCGCGCGCGACCCGGCCTGGGGTCTGCGCGACCTCGACGACGTGGTCGCGGAAGCGGAGAAGAACGGCCTCGGGCTCGACAGCGTGACGCCGATGCCGGCCAACAATCTGTCGGTTGTTTTCCGCAAGATCTGACCCCCAGCCGTCATCCAGCGAAAGCTGGAATCTCTTTGCCTTTCCGCGCGCGTTTCAAGAAGTGAGATTCCAGCTTTCGCTGGAATGACGGTGAGTACGGCTCAGCGCGTCCGCGTGGCCCGCCAGCCGGCATTGGGGTCGGTCGGCGTGATCGTGTCGCCCGAGACGCGGCCCTCGAACACCTTCCGCCCGTCGCCCAGATTGGTGATGAAGCGGATGTCGGCGCCGGTGAGGCGGCCCTGCTCGACGCGCGCCTCGCCGGCGGTGCCGGTGACCTGCTGATAATGCTGCTCGAGGACGAGCGGGACGCCGCGGCCGTTCTGGGTCAGCGTCCAATTGCCGGCCACCCGCGCCGGCACGATCCACAGATAGACATTGGCCGTTCCGATCCGCCGGCGCGAGTCCCAGCGCCAATCGCCCATGTCGAATTCGTTGCTGACGACGCGGGTGCCGGGCCGCATCTGGGCGAGGATGCGCGGGCGCAGGCGCAGATTGACCTCCTGGGTCAGATATAAAGTGAGGATGTCGGCCTCGGCGAGCGGCGTCCGGAACAGATCCTCGCGGCGGAAGCTGACCAGGCCGGTGACGCCGGCGGCGCGGGCATTGGCATTGGCTTCGGCGATGCGGGCGGGATCGATATCGACGCCGAGGCCGTGGGCGCCGTTGCTGCGCGCGGCGGCGATCAGGATGCGGCCGTCGCCCGAGCCCAGGTCGATGACATAATCGTCGGGGCGCAGGCCGGCGAGGCCGAGCATGGCGTCGACCACCTCGCCGGAGGACGCCACATAAGGCGCGTCGAGCCTCGGCGCCGGGCCGACAAAGGCGGCCGGGTTGAAGCCATTGCCCTGCGGCCGGGGCGGCGCGGCGGGCCGCCATGGCGCGACATAGAAGATCAGGATGATCAAGGCCGCCCCCGCGCCGAGGAGCAAGGCGCGGATGAACGGGCGTTTGGGCATTTGCGGTTCCATGCTGGCGATCCCCCTTCCCCTCTTCGCGAAGGAATGTCACCACAAAAGCTCACGGAAGTTCGGGGAGATGCGGCGTGCAGGCGGACGGGACAGGCGACGGCGCGGGCGCGATGACGCCGCTGGATCCGGCCCATGTCGCGGTGCTGAGGATCCGCTTCGGGCTGGCCGCGGCGGCGGCGGTGCTGCTGGCGCTGCCCGCTTTGCGGATGGAGACTCTGCCCGTGCCGGCCTGGCTGGTCCCCGCCGCCGTGCTGCTCGCCGGGCT
Organism: Allosphingosinicella sp.; assembly: GCA_035543935.1. Classification (GTDB taxonomy): domain Bacteria; phylum Pseudomonadota; class Alphaproteobacteria; order Sphingomonadales; family Sphingomonadaceae; genus Allosphingosinicella. The sequence goes on along the minus strand of DATKIV010000044.1, from coordinate 11,200 downwards.
GGCGGCGACCTTGATCTTGCCCGTCCGCCGCTATCGCGGCTGGGGCTATCGCGAAGGCGAGGACGAGATCGAGATCCGCCGCGGCCGCCTCGTCCGGCTGCGCACGATCGTCCCGTTCGGGCGGGTCCAGCATATCGACGTCGCTCTGGGCCCGTTCCAGCGGATGTTCGGGCTCGGCACCCTGATCCTGCACACCGCCGGCACCCGTGGCGCCTCGGTGCCGCTGCCCGGCCTGCCGGTCGCGGAGGCCGAACGGATGCGCGACCGCATCCGCGCCAAGATCCGCCAGGATCTGGTGTGAGCGCGCCCGAACCAGAGCAGAAAAGGCTCCACCCGGCGTCGCTGATCGTGCGCTGGCTGAAGATCGTGCCGCAGATGCTCGCCGGCGGCATCGGACTCGCCGCGACCTCCAATCATGAGGGGTTCAGGCGCTTCATCCTGTTCGCGATGTTCGCAGCCCTGGCCGGCGCCCTGTTCGCTTTGCTCTCCTGGTGGCGGTTCCGCTACGCGATCGGCCCGGGCGAGATCGTCATCGAGAAAGGCGTGGTCAGCCGCCAGCGCCGGGTCATCCCGTTCGACCGCGTCCAGGACGTCGCCATCGAGCGCGGCCTCATCGCCCGCCTGTTCGGCACCGCCCGGGTCAGGGTCGAGACCGGCGGCGCCGCCAAGGACGAGGGCGAGCTCGACATGGTCGCGCTGGCCGAGGCGCACGCGCTGCGCGACCGAGTCCGCCATGGCGCGCGCGGCGCCGCCGCGGCCGCGGCGGCGGCGGAACCGACCCTGTTCGCGCTCGGCGGGCGGCGGTTGCTGCTCTCCGGCCTGTTCGGCTTCTCGCTCGTCTTCCTCGCGGCGATCGCGGCTTTGGTCCAGCAGCTCGACCAGTTCGGCCTGGTCGACTGGGATTATTGGTTCACGCCGGCACGGGCCGAAGCGGCCACCCACCTGGTGACGCTGCAGACGACTTTCGTGCTCGCCTTGCTGCTCGTCATGGCCGGCACGGTCGCGGGGGTGGTGCGCACCGTGCTTCGGGATTTCGGCTTCCGGCTGACGAGGACGGAGGCCGGCCTGAGGCGCCGGCGCGGGCTCTTCACCTTGTCGGAGGTGGTGATCCCGCTGCGCCGCACCCAGGTCGCCCTGATCGAAAGCGGCCCGATCGGCCGCGCCTTCGGCTGGTACCGGCTCTCCTTCCAGACGCTCGGCGCCGACCGCAAGGAAGGCGGCGTCCAGATCGCCGCGCCGTTCGCGCATATGGACGAGGTCCTCCCGATTCTCGCCGAGGCCGGCTTTCCGCCGCCGCCGCCCCGGTCCGACTTCCGCGGCGGCCCGCGCCGGGCGCTGGTGCGCTGGGCCGCGCCGTGGCTGGCGCTCGCTTGCGTCGCGGCGGCGGCCGCCTGGCTCTTCGACCCGCGCGCCGCGATCGCCGCCATCGCCTTCGTCCTGCTCGCCCTCGCCGCCATGCTGGCCTGGCGAGTTCACCGTCACACGGAGGACCTGGACGCGCTCTACGTCAGCCGCGGCCTCCTGAAGCGCCGGCTCGCGATCATGCCCTATGAGAAGGCCCAGATCGTCGCCGTCTCGCGCGGTCCGCTCCAGCGCGGGCTTGCGCTGGCCACGATCGCGGTCGACACGGCGGGCGCCCAGCCCGTGCGCGGCATCCGAATGGCCGATCTCGACGCGACGGAAGCCGATGCCGGCGCGGACCGGCTCCACGCCGCCTTCCGCGCCGCCCGCGCCGCGCTCAGGGCCGGAGGCGGCCATGGCTGAGCGGAGCAGGCGCGCGCAGGGCTTCACCCTAATCGAGCTTATGGTCGTGCTCGTCATCGTCGGGCTGGCCGCGGCGGCGGTCGTGCTCGCCATGCCCGAGCCGGGCGGCAGCCTGGCCGGCGAGGCGGAAAGGTTCGCGGCGCGGGCCAAGGCGGCGCGCGACACCGCCATCCTCGAATCGCGCGCGGTGGCGGTGCAAATCGGGCGCGGCGGCTATGAGGTGGCGCGCCGCCGCGCGGGCGCCTGGCAGACCGAGGCGCGCTACGACTGGGCGGAGCGCACCGCGCCCGAGCTGCCCGGCGGCGCCCCCGCGAGCATCCGCTTCGATTCGACCGGCTTCGCCGAGCCGGCCAGCCTCGTGCTCCGGCGCGGGCAGGACCAGGCCGTGATCGACATCGCCGGCGACGGAACCGTCCATGTCCGCCGGTAGAAGATCCGAGCGCGGCTTCAGGTCTTTCGTGGGCGTCCCGCGCGAAAACGGCTTCACGCTCATCGAGATGCTGGTCGCGCTCGCCATTTTCAGCCTGGCGGCGCTGGCCTTGCTGAGGCTCGGCGGCGCGACCGCGACCAACAGCGCGCGGCTGAACGACCAGGCGATCGCGATGATCGTCGCGCGCAACCTCGCCGTCGAGGCGCTGACCGACCCGCAACCGCCCGCCTTCGGCGCCAGCGCCGGCGAGGCGGTCAATGCCGGCCGGCGCTGGCGCTGGACGCGCAACGTCGCCCGCTCGCCGGAAGCGCGCATCCAGCAGATCGAGATCGCGGTCGAGCCCGCGGCCGGCGGCCCCGGCCGCGCCAGCCTCACCCTCTTCCGCCGGGGGCCGGTATGAGAAAAAAGAGGGACAGTCCCTATTTTTCCGGCACAGGCGGCTTCACGCTGGTCGAGATGCTGATCGCGCTGGCGATCTTCGGGATGATCACCGCCGCCGGCGTCGCGCTTTTGAGCCTGACCGTGCGGACGCAGGAGAGCTCGGAGCGGCTGCTCGATTCGCTTGGCGCGCTCAGGCGGACCGGCGCTTTGCTCGGCGCCGATCTCGGCCAGGCGGCGCCGCGCATCCACCGCGACCGCGACGGCCGGCCGCTGCCTGCCTTCGCCGGCGGCAATGGCGCGGACGCGCTGCTGCTCGGCCTGGTGCGGCGCGGCTGGGAGGACGAGAGCGCCTTCCGTTCGTCGCTGCAGCGGGTCGAATATCGGCTGCGCGAGGGCCGGCTCGAGCGCTGGCGCTACGACGCGGTCGATGGCGAAGGCAGGGCAACCGCCATGACCCTGCTCGACAATGTCCGCAGCGTCCGCCTGCGCTATCGCGACCGCGAGGGCCTCTGGCGCGAGCGCTGGGACCCGACCGACCCGGCCCGGTTGCCGGTCGCGGTCGAGATGGTCAGCGACAGCGCCGGCCAGGGCGAGATCCGCATGCTCTTCCCGGTCGGAAGCGGGCGATGAGGCGGGTGCGGACAGGCGAACGCGGCGCCGCGCTGCTCGCGGTGCTGCTGCTGGTCGCCGTGACCGGGGCGATCGCCGCGGCGGCGGTCGAGGGGCTCAGGCTGTCGCGGACGATCGCGGTCAACGCCAATGCGCGCGACCAGGGCCGCCTGTTCGCCGACGGCGCCGCCCAGCTCGCCTTGCTCGCCATCGACGACCGCATCGCGAGCAGCCCCGAGCGCACCACCCTGGAGGGCGGCTGGAACGGCGCGACGCGGCGGGTGGACCTGTCGGGCGGCGGAGTCGCGCAGCTGCGCGTCCGCGACGGCGGCAATTGCTTCAACGTCAACAGCGTCGCCGAGGGCCAGCCCGGCGAGCGCCTGACCCGCCGACCCTCGGGCGTGCTCCAGCTCACCGGCCTGATGACGGCGCTGGACGTGCCCCAGCAGGAGGCGATGCGGATCGCCGAGGCGGCGGCGGACTGGGTCGACAGCGACGCGCTGCCCGGCCCCGGCGGGGCCGAGGACGAAGCCTATGCGGCGGGCCCGGCACCCTACCGCACCGGCAACACCTTGTTCGCCGATCCGGGCGAGCTGCGCGCGCTCGCCGGGATGACGCCCGAGATTTTCGCGCGGGTGGCGCCCTGGCTGTGCGCCTTGCCGACCAGCGATTTGTCGCCGATCAACATCAACACATTGGGCCTCGATCAGGCGCCCCTGCTGGCGATGCTCGCGCCTGGGCAGCTCGACGTGCGGCGCGCGCGCCGCGTGCTGGCGCAGCGGCCGTCGAACGGCTGGGCGAACCAGGTCGAATTCTGGCGGCTCGAGGCGATGAGCGAGGTCAACGTCCCCCTCGACGTCCAGCTCCAGCCCCAGCTCAAGACCCTCTGGTTCGTCCTCGACGTCCGGGTCCAGCTGATGGGTGCCGAATTTGGCGAGGCGGTGCTGGTCGACGCGCGGCTCCAGCCGTCGCGGATCGCGGCGCGGCGCTGGGCGGAGTGAATGTCCGAGGGGAACGGATTGCGCGGGACAGGCGTAGTCGCCGCGTCGTCGCTGAACCCGGGAGATCGTAAATGTCGGACACGATCGCCAATCCCTCGCCCGCCGCGGCGACGGACTCCGTGGTCGTCGCCTGCCCGACCGACGCGTCGCTCAACCGCGTGCCGCGCGCCAGGATCGGCCAGCATCCCAAATGCGGCAAGTGCGGCAACCCGCTCTTCCAAGGCAAAGCGATCGATCTCAACGCCGTGAATTTCGACAGGCACGCGCTAAGGAGCGACCTGCCGGTGGTAATCGATTTCTGGGCGGCTTGGTGCGGCCCGTGCCGGACAATGACGCCCAATTTCGAAGCGGCCGCCGCGACGCTCGAGCCGCGCGTGAGGATGGCCAAGCTCGACACCGAGGCGGAGCCCGCCATCGCCCGCCGCTACGCCATTCAAAGCATCCCCAGCATGATCATGATCCGGAAGGGCCGCGAGATCGCGCGCACCTCCGGCGCGGTGCCGACCGGCGCGATCGTCCAATGGGTCGAGCAAGCGCTCGCACGAGCCGAATAGCGAAGATTGGAATTGGCACCCGCTTTCCTATCTTGGCGTTGAGCGGACGCGAGCAAGCAGGAGGCTGAACATGGCCGGAGGTTGGGCGCGCGACGGCGCGGTCCAGGATCAGATCGACGACACGGTTTCGGACGCGGTGAAGAGCGCGCGGGCGCGGCTTCCGGCCGGCGAGGGCAGCGACCATTGCGAGGAATGCGGCGAGCTTATCCCCGAGGGCCGCCGCCGCGCGCTGCCGGGGACGCGGACCTGCGTGCCGTGCCAATCCGGTCGCGACGCCAAAGCGGTCAGCGCCGGCATCAATCGCCGGGGCTCCAAGGACAGCCAATTGCGTTAGATCGGCGCACCGAAAATCACGGGCCTGAAAATGGATACGGGCCGAGCGGTCTCCCGCTCGGCCCGGCTACCGGAAGGTCCCCCCTCGGTCACGACTACCGTAGTTACACGGTAATTAACTAAGATTCAATTACCTTTTTGAAGACGCCTTTGCTGGCCGAGGGCGCCAACTCTCTTCCGACCAGCCGCCTTGCCCGTCAGCAGCCCCGGAGCCCGATCTCGAAGGAGAGTTCGGAGACGTGCCGGACGCCATCGACCGTCACCCGGGCGGCCTCGGGGCCCGGCAGCGCCTCGGCGAACTCGATCGTGCCTTCGTAGCGCCTCAACGCCCGCTGCAGCGTTCGGACGGCTACCGGATTGTACAGGTCGAGATACATCGGCTTGCGCCATTTCGGGGCCCGTCGCTTGTTGCTCTCCAGTCCGGAATCGACGACCTCGCTTCCCTGGAAGCGGAAGAATGTTTCCCGCGGGATGCCGTGGCGCGCGCAGAAGTCCCGGAGCTCCACGAAGAAGCGGTAATCCTCGGCCCGCGGGTCGGGCAGAAGGGCGAGCGGCGCCATGCGGGCGCTCCGCACGAGGATCAGGCTGCCGAGCGAAATCCTCGGCTGCACGACGAAGCCGGTGGCGTCGTCGATGCGGCGCGACGGAAGCCCCTGCGCGAGCGAAGTCAGGCTGTTCACGGAGCCGCTCATCCAGTCGAGCATGCGATGGACCGAGGGCAGCGTGCTGGAATTCAAGATGCCGAAATAATAGGCCTCGATCTTCGTGCCCCGCCGATCCTTGAGGACGATCCGGTCCAGCGCCTCGTCATAGGCGATATGGAGCCGATCGAGCGGAAGCACTGCGCTGTCCCAATGATCTGGCGCGCGCGGCGGCAGGCCGAGCTCCACGTCGGCGAGCGGGGCATGGACGTTGGCGTTGAAGCCGAAGACGCCCGGGATCGCCGCATAATCGCCGCCGGCGAGATCGCGAAGATAGGCGCGGATGTCCGCCTGCCGCGCCGGCTCCATGCCGAGGAAGCGGGCCATGATCCGGGCATTGCCGGGATAGATTGCATTGATCATCAGCCGGTCGCCGTCCGGATCGCGGAATGACTGGGCGTTGATGCAGTGCGAGCGGGCGCGGCGGCGGAGCGCCTCGGGCAAGGCGGCATAATGATCGCGGATCAGGTCATGCGGGACGTGCCATTCCTCGCGCCCGTCGTTCGCGGCGGCGAGCGCCTCGGCGAAGGATCGGGCGACGCGGTCGGCCGTCAGAGCGAGCGGGTGGTCGGGCGGGCTGCCCAGCTGCGCGCCATCGCCGCCGGGCCCATCCTCCTTCTCCAGCGGCGCCAGCTCATTGGCCGCCGCGAGGAGGAAGGCCTCCGGATCGTCGCAGCGGCCGGCGGGACCGAATTGCTCCAGGAACCGGGCGGTGAGCCAGGATTGCGGCCAGCCATAGCCGCGCAGCAGCGGCAGCAGCCGCAGCAGCCAGGGGAGGTCCTGCGCCGGCCTGCCGAGATCGTCGGGCCGCAGCGCGAGCGAGGGCATGTCGATCGTGCAATCCTCGTGGACGACCGGCCGCGCGGCCTCGATGCTAAGCGGCGCGCCGGCGGCGGCGGCCAGGGCCGCGAACGCCTGCTCGAGCTCCCGATAGGCCGGCAGGATGAGCGCTCCGGCCGCGGCCTTGCAGGTTTCGATCGCCGCCGCGAACCGGTCGAGCGCCGCGCCGAGCGGCGCCGCGCGGCCGACATGGAGCTGGCGAACCGCGCTTTTCGCCCAGACCAGCTTGTCGACCTGCTCGCCGACCGCAGGCGCCGCGTCGAGAATGTCGTGGGTCAGCGCGCGCTGAAGCAAATTCGGGATCGCCGGCCAATTCTGTTCGGGCAAAGAGCGCTTGAGGCCCTCGGTCAGCGCCGACAGCGACAGCCCGCCGGATCCCGCCTCGCCGACCACCCGCAGCAGCAGGTCCAGCCCCCGGTTCACTCGTACCTTGGACGTGGCTTCGCCGATCCCGTAGGTTTCCTGCTCGACCGTCTCGCCATGGATGACGCGGCGCCAGGTGAGCGCGCCCTGGTCGACGCGGCCGGTCGGGTTGAAGCGCAGCCGGGCTTCGGGGGCGAGCGCGTCCAGATCGCGCAGCAGCGGCTGGAACAGCCGTTCGACCAGCCCGAACCTGGCTGCGATCGACCGCTCGATCCGCCAAGAGGGCAAAGCGAACGCCTCTTCATCTCCGCTGCGCCGGGCGACCCAAGTGCCGGCGGCGACAAGCGTCAGCGAGGATCGCGGGCTGGTCTTCAGCGCGGCGCGGTTGAGATAGGCGAACAGCGCCATGTTCAAGGCCATCGTATCGCGCGCCGACATCCTTTCCCCGGCATGCAGCCGATCGAGCTGGCCGACGAGGAAGGGATTGGTGCGCTGCAGGGCGTCTCTCAGATTGTGGCTGGAGAAGCGCTGCTCGAGCGCCCGGAAGGTGCGTTGAATTTCGTCCCCATAGGCCTGCCCGGCGGCAGCTTCGCGCGCCGCGAGCTCCGCCAGCGCGGCCAACATGGTCTCGACGGCGGTGCGCTCGGCCGGGGTCAGGCGGGGGAGGAGGAGGTCCAGCGCCTTTTCCGGCGGCGACCTCAGATTGTAGAAATCGCGCTTGATCTTCAGCAGCGCATTGGCCTCGTCGCGCGCCTCGATCCGCGGGTGGATACCCTCTAGCAGCGCGCAGGTCGCCGGCGCGAGCCGCTTCGCCTCCGCGACGGCCGCGGCCGCTTTCTCCAGCGCTTTGACCGTCGCGCCGTCGCCGAGGCCGGCGACCGCATCGACCGGGTCGCCGGCAACGCGCAACACGAAGCGCGGGTGCGCGATCGGCCGATCCTCGTCCGACTCGCCGGCAAGAGGGAAAAACGAGATCAGAATCACCCACTCCCCTCTTGCCGGCGGCGACCGGCTTGCTGCGCCGCGAAAGTCTTAGCCCGACTTCGGGCCCGGAACGAGAGCGATTGAACGTGATCCCGATCCGGGCCGCACCGCACGAAGCCGGGAAGCAATCGCGGGCGGGGCGACAATCCATATTGTGTTCCGCCGTGTCGGTGCTAGGTTCCCGACTGATCTTCGTTCTCCGATGACCCAAAAGGGAGGTGTCGATCCATGACCCACGCCAATTCTTTTCCGAAAGACATGTTCGACGGCATCGACATGTCGGAGCTGGACCTGCTCGAAATCGAAATCGTCGAAACTGGAGGGATATTGGGAATTCCGGAAACTGGCGCGTCCTGCTGCGCGAACCACGCCTGCTCGTCCTGCTGCATTAACCCGACCTGATCCGCGGCCCGTCGCGGCGTCCCGGCCCGGCCTCGCGCCCGCTCGATTGCGCTGCCGCCTCACACCTTGGCATGATGAGGCGGCCATGTTAGGCTGTCTCTACTGGCACTGATCTTGTGTGAGTGGGGAGGATAATCATGACCAAGATGAACTCGTTCGGCGCCGACACTTTCGAGGGCATCGACATGTCGGAGCTGGACCTGCTCGACATCGAGATCGTCGAAACCGCGGGCGTGATGGGCATTCCGGAGACGGGCGCGTCCTGCTGCGTCTGGTTCGCGTGCGGATCCTCGTCCTGCCGCGAAAATCCCTGGATCGTCTGAGGACTGCGATCTCGGCGCCCGTCCGCGAGGGAGGCGCCTCAGAGTCCAGCCATGGGCCGGCCGACCGAAAGCGAGATCGACCGGCGATGACGTGGCGCGCCTTTCATCTGTTCTACTTCGATGAGGAGCATGCCGATCCGCTCATCGTCGAAGCGGACAGGCTGGTCCGCACGCTGGCGGCGGATGCCGGACGCTGGTTCTTCATCCGCTACAATATCGGCGGGATGCACCTGCGTTTCCGTCTTCGCGACAATCCGGCCGGCTTCGACGAGGTCGCCTTGCGCCTGCGCGGCGAGGCCTGGACCCTGGCCGAGGCCCCGCTGGCTCATTCAAGCGTCCCGCCGGGCGGCGTCCCCGACGAGCGCGAGCATTTCCATTATCCCGGATCGGCCGTCGAAATCCCCTATGTGCCCGAGACGGAGCGCTATGGTGGTCCCGATGCTCTGCCCGAGAATGAAGCGCTGTTCGCGCTTTCGACCTCCATTGCGGTGCAGGTGATCGGCGCGACCCTGGGCGATCGGCCGAAGCGCGCGAAGCTGGCGATCGACCTCATGCTCGCCGCGGCGACGGTGGCGGTGGCGGACGAGGCCCGGCTGGCGGGATATTTCGAAGCCTATTCCCGATTCTGGGGCCGGCAATATTTCGAGGCGGATGAGGTGCCGGAGGGGAGCCGGGCGACCAATATCGAAGCCGTCGAGGTCAGGCTCCGCCGGTTGCGCGACTTTGCGAGGTCCGACGCAAGCCCCGGGACTCCTTCGCATTATTGGGTTAGGGCGTTGGCGCAGGCCAGGCGGACGTTCGAGGAGCTTGCCGCGGCCGGCAAGCTCGCCGCCCCGGCGGATGGCGCGATCGTCACGGATGGCGAGGCGTGCGAGGCGGCCGTTTCGGACATGCTGATGTCGCAGACCCACATGATGAACAACCGGCTCGGATTCTCGCCTTATGTGGAGATGATGTGGGCCGGAGCGCTGGCCAGGAGCCTCGCCCGATGAGCCATTGGCCCGCTTTGCGAATCAATCATCATTGCCCCGATCATGGCGCGCTTCTGCGCGACGCGGTCGCGCCGCTGGTCGCGGAGGTGCGCGCCCGGGAAGGGGTGCGCATCCTGGTGAGGCCGCATTGGAGCGGCGGACCGCACCTGCTCGTGGCCCTCGACGTCGACGAGGGGCGCTTTGCCGGCGAACTCTATGAACCGTGCCGCGACCGCATCGAGAGCTGGCTCCGAGCGAACCCGTCCCGTACCCGGCTCGATCCGGTCGAATATCGCCGGCGGGTCCTGCAGCTTTCGGCGCTGGAGGGAGAGCCTCCCGGCCCCGACCGCCTCGCCGAAGACAATATGGTCGAGCTGGCCCGGTATGAGCGACCGCCTCCTTATGGGATCGCCGAATTGGGCGCGGTCCGGGACGAGTTCCAGGTCCGCACGCTCGATCTTGCCCTGAAGCTGGTCGGACGGCGCCTCGAATCCCGCCCCGCCTTCATGGTCGAGCTGGCGACCTGGATCGCCGCGGCCGGCCTCAGCGGCGGCGAGGATTTCGATTTCTGGCCGATCTCCATGCTTGCCCATTACGAGGGATTCCTCTCCGGCTATGAAAGCCTGCGCGGCTCCTTCGAGAGCCTGACGGCCAAGCTTCGGCCCGCGCTCGAGCAGCATTGGCGCGACATCGAGCTCGCCGGCGAGAAGCGGCTAGGCTTCGCGTCCGGTTCGCCGGACCTCCGGCATTGGCTGGCCGCGCTCGCGGATATGAACGCGGGGCTTACCGCGCTGGTCGAGCGGCGCGACGATTTGCGCGAAGCGGCGGCCATGTACGATTCCGGTAGCAACCCGCGGCCATTTCTGGATTGGGACAGCGCCAGCCTGAAGGCGCTGATGTCGACCGAAACCCACTTGCGATACCGGATGATGATCAACTTCGTTTATGGCCTGTTCCCGCTCATCGGGCTCAAGCCGGCCGAGCGCGCCTTCCTCTGCTACCTGATCTGGCAGACCGTCGAGACCAGCTTTCCCGAGCTCATGGAGCGCGCCGACCGCGCCGTTCGCAAGGCCGCAAGGCAGCAGACCGCGTGAGGCCCCTGCTCAAATCCTACGTGGTGTCCGTCCCGGTCGATGACGGCGTCTATTTCGAAGCCGGTCAGGACAATTTCCTCCTCAAGGCGCGCGGCGTCTTTCCGCTGGTGACGCGCATGGCATCGCTTCTCGACGGCACCCAGACGGTGGCGGCGATCGAATCCATCATCCCGGAAAAGGCGCGTCCCCTGTTCGGGCTTCTGCTGGCCGAGCTCGAGCGCAAGCGGATGATCCAAATGGTCCCCGATCGGGTGGACTCGCCGCTCGGCCCGGACGTCGAGGCGCTTTATGCCGGGAGCATCGGTTATTTGAAGGACCAGATTCCGGACTGGTCGGCGGTCTTCCGGCGGTGGCGCGAAACCACGATCCTCGCCGCCGGCGCCGGCCTGTCCTACCGGGTGATGGTCCGCAATTTGTTGCGCTCGGGCGTTCGCCATCTCCTGCTCGCGC
>DATKIV010000043.1:0-84278 GCA_035543935.1 Allosphingosinicella sp. | reverse complement strand
TTGGCTACCTGAAGGAAGGCGTCGCCATGCCGCCGCACGCGGCCCGGCGTCCGCTCGACGAGGTGCTGATCGCCGCGTGAGGCACGACTCGGGCTCGATTGCGAAGCTCGAAATGGAAAAGGCCTCCGCGTGGAGGCCTTTCCGGAAAGACGCTGAAATCGGCGCTTAGCGCGAGTAGAACTCGACGACCAGGTTCGGCTCCATGCGGACCGGATAGGGGACTTCGTCCAGCGTCGGGACGCGGTTGAAGACGATCTTGGTGGTGCCGTCCTGGACGATATATTCGGGCACATCGCGCTCGGCGAGGCCCTGCGCCTCGATCACCAGCGCCATTTCCTGCGCCTTGGGGCCGAGCTCGACCACGTCGCCGACGTTGATCTTGGCCGAAGCGATATTGAGCTTCTTGCCGTTCACCCGGATATGGCCGTGATTGACGATCTGGCGCGCGGCCCAGATGGTCGGCGCGAACTTGGCGCGGTAGACGACGGCGTCGAGACGGCGCTCGAGCAGGCCGATCAGATTCTGGCCGGTGTCGCCCTTCATCTTGGCGGCTTCGGTGTAGGCGCGCTTGAACTGCTTCTCGGTGACGTCGCCATAATAGCCCTTGAGCTTCTGCTTGGCGCGCAGCTGGATGCCGAAATCCGAGACCTTGCCCTTGCGGCGCTGGCCGTGCTGGCCGGGGCCATATTCGCGGCGGTTGACCGGGCTCTTGGGGCGTCCGAAGACGTTTTCGCCCATGCGGCGGTCGAGCTTATACTTGGCGCTGGTGCGCTTCGTCATGATTCAAAACTCCAATTCGCGTGTCGCTAAAGTCCCTGGAACCGCACCGCCGGACCCGAACGCGTCCGGCGCGGCCACCGCTTCACCAGGGGTGCGGGGCCAATTGCGAAGGCGGGCACATGGCCGCTGCCGGCGCGCAAGTCAAGGTGAAGGGCGCCCGGCGGCGCCGCCGCGCGGTCCGCTCAGCAGGCCGGCCGGGGCGGTGCGCACATCGTCGCCTTGAACGCCTGCATGCGATCCACGACCTGACGCGCTTCCTGCTTGTGCGCGTCGCGCTCCTCGGCGGTGCGGCAGCGGCGGATGCCGCCGAGCCGGCTGCCCGTCGGCTGGTCGACTTCGCAGGTGCGCTTGGCCTGCGGGTTGGCGGGGCGCGGGCCCTCGGCGCCGTGGACGGCGATCGGAACGGCGATGATGGCGAGTGCGGAAAGAAGGATACGAGCGATCACGATAATGCTCCCGGGCTCTCGGTTGATTGGATGGAGTGCCGACGCATGCTTCAGCAGAGCGGCGGCACGCAGAAGGACGGTTTCCAGGCCTGGATCCGGTCGACCGTCTGACGCGCTTCCTGCTTGTGGACCTCGCGCTCGTCGGCGGTGCGGCAGCGCCGGACGCCGCCGAGCCGGCTGCCCGTCGGCGTCTCGACGTCGCAGGTGCGCTTGGTTTGCGCGGCGGGCCCGGTCCGGCGCGGACCCTCGGCACCCTGCACGGCCACGGGAACCGCGATGACGGCAAGAGCCGAAATGATGCGGGCGATCATGACTGGGGCCGCGCTGGGAATTTGAACGGGTCCGGTGCAGCTAACAATAAGGCGGGCACAGGGTCGGCTTCATCCGCTGGACGCGGTCGACGACGTCCCTCGCCTCCGCTTTGTGCTCTTCGCGCTCCTGCGCGCTTCGGCAGCGGCGCACGCCGCCGAGCCGGCTGCCCATCGGCACGGTCACTTCGCAGGTGCGCTTGACGCGCGGCTGGGCGGACGAGCGCGGTGTTTCCGCGCCCTGGACGGCGATCGGAACGGCGATAACGGCGATGGCGGCGGCAAGGGCGCGTAGATTCACGATCGTCTCTCCGGGGCAGAATTCGACCTCTGAATGGGCGAAGATCGGCCGGAAAGTCAAGCGATCAGCATGGCTTCCGGCGCGGCTCGGCCAAGGCGCGGACGATGCCGCGCAAAGCCTGAACCTCGCGTGAAGACCAGCCGGCCTTGGTGAGGATGGTGCGGATCGTGTTGCGGGTCGCAGGCGTGCGGTCGGGCGGGTGGAAATAATCGGCCGCCTCGAGCGCCGCTTCCAGCTGGGCGATCAGGCCTTCGAGATGGGCCTGGGTCGCGCGCGGCTCGATCGTTTCGCTTTCCGTGGGGACGGCGAGCCCGCTTTGGTGCTTCGACCATTCATAGGCGATCAGGATCACCGCCTGGGCCAGGTTGAGCGAGCGGAAATCGGGATTGACCGGGACGGTGACGATCTTGCCCGCCAGCGCCACCTCCTCGGTCTCCAGCCCCGACCGCTCGGCGCCGAACAGGAAGGCCGACGGCCCGTCATTGCGATGGACCTCCAGGCCCGCTTCCTCGGGCGAGACGACCGGCACGACCAGCCCGCGCTTCCTGACCGTGGTGGCGTAGACATAAGCGCAATCCGCCACCGCCTCGGCGACGCTGTCGAACACCCGCGCCCGCTCCAGCACCACATCCGCCCCCGACGCGGCTGGCCCCGCGCTGGGATTGGGCCAGCCATCACGCGGGCTCACCAGCCTGAGGTCCGTCAGCCCGAAATTGAGCATCGCCCGCGCCGCCTTGCCGATATTCTCGCCGAGCTGGGGGCGGACGAGGACGATGGCGGGCGGAGGGACGGACAATACCACCCCAACCCGCTCATCCTCGGCAGCCGGTGACCCCGGACTTGATCCGGGGGAACCGGCGTATCGCAGGGCCGGTTTCTTTGCGAGCGCGCTGAGGGCTTCTGGGTCGCCGCGAATGAGCGCCTCCTTTTTGGCGCGGCTCCAACCCCTGATCCGGCGCGCGGCTGCGAATGCCTGATCCCGGTCAGGGAAATGGCCGGACCAGACGAGGGTCAGTGGCCGGCGGTTCAGGGTATAGCCCGGAATTGCCCCGGCTTGGTGCTGGGCGATGCATGCATCGAGGTCGTCGGTGTGGCCGGCATAATGATGGCCGTCGGCACAGCGAAGGAGATAGGCGTAGAAATCCACTACTCCCCAACCGTCCCCGCGAAATCCTCGAAATCCTTGGCCTCGCGGAAGTCCTTATAGACCGAGGCGAAGCGGATATAGGCGACGGGGTCGAGCGCTTTCAGACCCTCCATCACCATCTCGCCGATGCGGGCCGAGGGCATCTCGCTTTCGCCCGACGTCTCGATCTGGCGCTGGATCGAGGAGGCAAGGCGCTCCATGCGCTCGGAAGAGACGGGGCGCTTGCGGCAGGCGGTGGCGATCGATCGTTCGAGCTTCATGCGGTCGAACGGCTCGCGCCGGTCGCCTGATTTCACCACCGTCAGCTCGCGCAGCTGGATTCGCTCGAAGGTGGTGAAGCGGGCGCCGCAATCCTCGCACTGGCGGCGGCGGCGGATCGAGGAGCCGTCCTCGGTGGGACGGCTGTCCTTCACCTGGCTGTTCTCATGGGCGCAGAACGGGCAGCGCATTTACTGCTCGGGGTAAATGGGGAAACGGGCGCAGAGTTCGCGGACGCGGTTCTTGACCCCGGCTTCGACCTCCGCATCGCCGCCTTCGCCTTTCTGGCGCAGCCCGTCGAGCACGTCGGCGACCATGTCGGCGATGTCGCGGAACTCGGCGACGCCGAAGCCGCGGGTGGTGCCGGCGGGCGAGCCGACGCGGATGCCGCTGGTCTTGACCGGGGGCAAAGGATCGAACGGGATGCCGTTCTTGTTGCAGGTGATCGCGGCGCGCTCGAGCGCCTCGTCGGCGTCCTTGCCGGTGATTCCGAGCGGGCGCAGGTCGACGAGCGCGAGATGGGTGTCGGTGCCGCCCGCGACGAGATCGGCGCCGCGCTCCTTCAGGCGGCTGGCGAGCGCCTTGGCATTGGCGATGACGGCCTTGGCATAGGACTTGAAATCGGGCCGCAGCGCCTCGCCGAACGCGACCGCCTTGGCGGCGATGACGTGCATCAGCGGGCCGCCCTGCAGGCCCGGGAACACCGCCGAGTTGATCTTCTTGGCGATGGTCTCGTCGTCGGTCAGCACCATGCCGCCGCGCGGCCCGCGCAGGGTCTTGTGCGTGGTCGTGGTGACGACATGGGCGTGGCCGAACGGGGAGGGGTGCTCGCCGGCCGCGACCAGCCCGGCGAAATGGGCCATGTCGCACATGAAGACCGCCCCGACCTGGTCGGCGATGGCGCGGAAGCGGGCGAAATCGATGTGGCGGGGATAAGCGGAGCCGCCGGCGATGATGAGACGGGGCTGGTGCTCTTTGGCGAGCCGCTCGACCTCGTCGAAATCGATCAGGTCGTCGTCGCGGCGGACGCCATATTGGATGGCGTTGAACCATTTGCCGGACATTGCCGGCCTGGCGCCGTGGGTGAGGTGGCCGCCCGCGTCCAGCGACATGCCGAGGATGGTGTCGCCCGGCCTGGTCAGCGCCAGCATGACGGCGCCGTTGGCCTGCGCGCCCGAATGGGGCTGGACGTTGGCGAAGCCGCAGCCGAACAATTGCTTCGCCCGCTCGATCGCCAGCGTCTCGACCGAATCGGAAGGCCCGCAGCCCTGATAGTAACGCCGGCCCGGATAGCCTTCGGCATATTTGTTGGTGAGCACCGAGCCCTGCGCCTCGAGCACCGCCCGGCTGACGATATTCTCCGAGGCGATCAGCTCGATCTGGTTCTGCTGGCGGTCGAGCTCGGCGGCGACGGCGTCGGCGACCGCGCTATCCGCCTGCCGCAGCCGGTCGGTGAAAAAGCCGTCGGGCTGGACGTCGCTGAGGGGGCGGCTGCTCATGCATTTTCCTTGGCGAAATGGGGGTGGCTGAGCTTCTCGACGCGGCGCTCGTGGCGGTTTCCGGCGAAGGGCGTGGCGAGGAAGGTTTCGACGCAGGCCTTGGCCATCTCGACGCCGATCAGGCGCGCGCCCATGGCGATGACGTTGGCGTCGTTATGCTCGCGGGCGAGACGGGCCGAGAGCGGCTCGGAGACCAGCGCGCAGCGGCAGGCGGGGTGGCGGTTGGCGGCGATCGAGATGCCGATGCCCGAGCCGCACAGGGCGACGCCACGTTCGGCGCGGCCGGCGGCGATCTCCTCGGCGAGCTTGTAGCCGTAATCGGGATAATCGACCGAATCGACGCCGTCGGGGCCGAGGTCGGCGACCTCATGGCCCTCCGCGCCCAGCCAGGCGACGAGATCGGCCTTGAGCGCGACGGCGGCATGATCGGAAGCGATAGCGATCCGCATGGTCACCCCCTAGGCCCTGCCGCCCGGATTCGCCACCATCGATTGAAGGCCGAATGGTCGCGAAAGCGGACAAAGTTTCGGCGTTCCATAGGCAAAATTATCTCCCTCCCTGCCTTCATCGCTTTGCGTCGAACGCGTTGACTATGCCGAGTAGGTGAATCAGCGCCGCATCGTCGAAGCGGCGCTCCGTTGCGACGATGCGCCCGCATAGCGCATAGGGACCGGCATGCCGGCGATGGCGCGGGCGTAGAGCCCCCGGGGCAGGAGATCGGCTCACGCTGGAAAAGGGGACACGTACTTTTTTGCGAAAAAGTACGTGTCCCCATTCTGCGCCTACGTGTCCCCATCCTGCGCCTCTTCTCAGCCCCGCCAGGGCGTCAGGCGCGGCAGCCAGCGGGGGACGGCGCGGGTGAATCGCTCGTAATCGTCCGGGAATTGCCGCCGCAGCGCGGGCTCCTCATAGCCGAGCACGAACAGGTGGAAGAAAAGCCAGCCGGCGGCGGCGTAGAGGAGCAGGCCAAGCGCGCCGAAGAACAGGGCCTGTCCGATCACCAGGGTCACGACGGCGACGTACATCGGGTTGCGCACGTGCCGGTAGAGCCCGGAGACGACCAGGCGGCGCGGCGGCGCGACCGGCGCCGGCGTGCCGAGGCCGATCCAGGCGAAGCGGACGAAGCATTCCAGCAGCGCCGCCGCGCCGATCGCGATGAGGGCGAGGCCGGCGGCCCGGAGCGCGGACGAGTCCCCGAAATCCAAGCCGAACCGCCAGCGCGTGATCAGCCAGGGGAGATAGCCGGCGACAGTCCCCGGAGCGATGATCAGGAAGGCCGCGGATGCGATCAACGCGAGGGGCCGGCTGCGCACGATCCTAGGCCGCCCAGCGCATCTCCATGCGGTCCCAGATCTCGACCAAAGCCTTGGCGAGGTCGCGCATCATCTCGGCGGTGTGGGCAGGGCCAGGGGTGAAGCGCAGGCGCTCGGTGCCGCGCGGGACGGTGGGATAGTTTATCGGCTGTACGTAGATGCCATATTCGGCGAGCAGGATGTCGCTGATCCTTTTGGCCATGACCGGGTCGCCGACCAAAAGCGGCACGATATGGGTGGTGGACGGCATCACCGGCAGGCGCGCCCCGGCGAAGATCGCCTTCAATTCGGCCGCGCGCAGCTGCTGCGCCTCGCGCTCGGCGCCGGAGGCCTTGAGGTGGCGCACGCTGGCGAGCGCTCCGGCGACCAGCACCGGCGATAGCGAGGTGGTGAAGATGAAGCCGGGCGCGTAGCTGCGGATCACATCGATGATGTTTCGGTCCGCCGCGACATAGCCGCCCATCACCCCGAACGCCTTGCCCAAGGTGCCCTCGATCAGCGTGATCCTGTGCGCGACCCGGTCGCGCTCGGAAATGCCGCCGCCGCGCGGGCCGTACATGCCGACGGCGTGGACCTCGTCGAGATAGGTCAGCGCGTTATATGTGTCGGCGAGGTCGCAGATCTCGGCGATCGGGGCGACGTCGCCGTCCATCGAATAGACGCTTTCGAAGGCGATCAGCTTGGGCGCCTCGGGATCGGCGGCGGCGAGCAGCGCCTCGAGATGGGCGAGGTCGTTGTGGCGGAAGACCTCCTTCGCGCAGCCCGAGCTGCGGATGCCGGCGATCATCGAGGCGTGGTTCAATGCGTCGGAGAAGATGATGCAGCCGGGGAGCAATTTGCCGATCGTCGAAAGCGTCGCCTCGTTCGAGATATAGCCCGAGGTGAAGAGCAAAGCGGCTTCCTTGCCGTGGAGGTCGGCGAGCTCGGCTTCGAGATCGATATGATAATGGGTGTTGCCGGAGATGTTGCGGGTGCCGCCCGAGCCGGCGCCGACGTCGTGCAGCGCCTCCCCCATCGCCGCGATCACGTCTTCGTGCTGGCCCATTGCGAGATAGT
Organism: Allosphingosinicella sp.; assembly: GCA_035543935.1. Lineage (GTDB taxonomy): Bacteria > Pseudomonadota > Alphaproteobacteria > Sphingomonadales > Sphingomonadaceae > Allosphingosinicella. The sequence goes on along the minus strand of DATKIV010000043.1, from coordinate 77,170 downwards.
CGTTCGAGCACCAGACCGTGATCGGCTTGGGGCCGTTATGGCCGGCGAAGCAGCGGGCATTGGGATAGCTGCCCTTGTTGCGCAAAATATCGATGAAGACGCGATAGCGGCCCTCGGCGTGCAGCCGCTCGATCGCGTCGGCAAAGATACGCTGATAGTCCAAAGCTGTTCCCCGGTGTCTTCGAAGCATCAATAATTGATGTCGGCCCCGAAAGGCCAGTGCGAACGATTCGCAATAAGCGTCTGTCTCAAAGCGTTTCGATCCGGGTAAGGCCGAAACGGGCGAGGCCCTGGCGATAGGCTTCGGGCATAACGCCGGTGAAGACCGCCACGCCTTGGGATAGTGTGGCCGGCCAGATGCGATCGCGCATCAGCCAGGCGACCCGCCGGGCGATGCCTTCATTGCCGTCGACGAAGGCGAGCGGGCGCGGCGCGGCGGCGGCGAGTTCGCGCTCGACCAACGGGAAGTGGGTGCAGGCGAGCACGATCGTATCGATGCGCTCGCCGCCGGGCAGGGCGAGGAGACCGTCCAGGATGCGGGCATAGGCCGCGGGGTCGGCGGGTTCGTCGCGCATGGCCGCTTCGGCGAGGTCGACCAGCTCGGCGGAGCCGTGGCGGATCACGGTGCAGTCGGCGGCGAACTCGGCCGCGAGCCGGTCGACATAAGGCTGGACGATGGTGGCGTCGGTGCCGAGCACGCCGATCGTGCGCGTCTTCGAGCATGCGGCCGCCGGCTTGATCGCGGGCACGGTGCCGACGACCGGCAAATCGAGCGCGGCGCGGACCGCGTCCAGCGCGATGGTCGAGGCGGTGTTGCAGGCGATGATGATCGCCGCCGGATCGTAGCGCTCGGCGAGCCGGCCGAGCAGCGCCGGCACCCGCGCCGCAATCTCGGCCGGGCTCCTGGTGCCGTAGGGATAGCCGGCGCTGTCGGCCGCATAGACGATCGGCGCGTCCGGCAGCAGCTTGCGGATCTCGGCCAGCACGGAGAGCCCGCCGACGCCGGAATCGAAGACGAGCAGGGGCTGGGCGGCGGTCATGGTGAGGCATGTAGCGGCTGCGAGCCACTCCGTCATTCCCGCCAAAGCGGGAAAATCCATCTTCTCCTTGCGCCCGGATAAGAAAGGTGGATCCCCGCTTTTGCGGGGATGACGAATGAGGGAAATCCACCGCTTTTGCCGCAATTTGTTGCGCGGATTCTCCGGCGTGGCTAGGCAGGGCGACGGGGGTGATCGTGACGCTCGAAATCCTGGTGCCGCCGATCCTTAGTCTCCTGCTCGGCTATGCGCTGGGCGCGATTCCGTTCGGGCTGCTGCTGACCCGCGCCGCCGGCGCGGGCGACGTGCGCGAGATCGGCTCGGGCAATATCGGCGCGACCAATGTGCTGAGGACCGGCCGCAAGGAGCTGGCCGTGGCGACGCTCCTGCTCGACGCCGCCAAGGGCGCCGCGGCGGTGCTGCTGGCGAGGGCGATCTGGCCGGAGCTTCCGCAAGGCCCGGGGCTGGCCGCGATCGGCGCCCTGCTCGGCCATCTCTATCCGGCCTGGCTCGGCTTCAGGGGCGGCAAGGGCATGGCCACCCTGATCGGCATCGTGCTGGCCCTGCACTGGCAGAGCGGGCTTGCGATCATGCTCGTCTGGCTCGCGATGTTCGCGCTCACCCGCTATTCGTCGGTCGGCTCCATGGTCGCGGCGCTCGCCGCGCCGGTCTGCGCCTTCCTGCTTGGCCGGGTCGACCTCGCCATCCTGCTGACCGGCTTCGCTTTGCTCGTGCTGTGGAAGCACCGCGCCAATATCGGCCGGCTCGCCCGCGGCGAGGAGCCCAGGATCGGGCGGAGCGCCGCCTGACATGCAAGCGCCCGCCGATCAGGTCGCGCGCCTGCGCCTGATCCGCTCGGACAATATCGGCCCGATCACCTACTTCCAGCTGCTCGCCCGCTTCGGCTCGGCCCAGGCGGCGATCGACGCCATTCCCGATCTCGCCGCGCGCGGCGGCGGCCGTGCCCCGCGGCTCGCCTCCCGGGCCGAGGCCGAGCGCGAGATCGCGCAGGTGGCGGCGCTCGGCGCGCGTCATCTGTTCCTCGGCCAGGGCCTCTACCCGCCGCTCCTCGCCGAGCTGGAGACGGCGCCGCCGGCGCTGATCGTCGAGGGCGACCTTGGCCTGCTCGACCGGCCCGCGGTCGCGATCGTCGGCGCGCGCAACGCCTCGGCGGCCGCCTGCCGTTTCGCCCGCCAGCTCGCTCTGGCGCTGGGCGAGACGGGCACGGTCATCGTCTCCGGCCTCGCGCGCGGCATCGATTCGGCGGCGCATGACGGCGCGCTCGATACCGGCACGGTCGCGGTCATCGCCGGCGGCATCGACATCGTCTATCCGCCCGAGAACGAGACGCGCCAGCGCGCGATCGCCGAACGCGGCCTGCTGGTCGCCGAGCAGCCGCCGGGCGTCGAGCCGCGCGCCCGCCACTTCCCTTATCGCAACCGGATCATCGCCGGCCTCACCCACGGCACGATCGTGGTCGAGGCTGCGCCCAAATCGGGCTCCCTGATCACCGCGCGCCTCGCCGCCGAATATGGACGCGAGGTGATGGCGGTGCCGGGCTCGCCGCTCGATCCGCGCGCCCAGGGATGCAACCATCTGATCCGGGAGGGCGCGACATTGGTCCAGACCGCCGAGGACGTGCTCGAGGCGATCAGCCCGTCGCGCATCCGCCCGTTCCGCCAGCGCGAGCTCGATTATGCCGCGCCCGGCCCCGGCGCCGACGCCGGCGAGGCCGCCCGCCGCGCCGTCGCCGACCTGCTCGGCCCGACGCCGGTGCCGGTCGACGAGCTCGTCCGCCAGTCCGCCTGCTCGCCGGCGACGGTGCAGACGGTCTTGTTGGAGCTCGAGCTGGCCGGGCGCCTGGAGCGCCATGCCGGCGGCAAGGTCAGCGCGGCATGAACGCGCGGACCGCGCGGCTGACCTTCGGCCTGGCCGGGATTTACGGGCTGATCGTGCTCGTTCCCTTCTTCTTCCTCGAGCGCTGGATCGCGCAGGCGACGCCGGGCGGCCTCACCCATGTCGAATATTATTACGGCTTCCTCGGCGCGGCGACCGTGATGCAGCTTGTCTATCTCGCCATCGCCCGCGATCCGGTCCGCTTGCGCCCGCTCATGCCGCTCTGCGCGCTCGCCAAGACGGCCTTCTTCCTGCCCGTGCTCATCCTGTGGGCGGAGGGGCGGATCCCGGCGGCTTTGCTCGAATTCGCCTCGATCGACGCCCTCCTCGCCGCCGCCTTCGTCCACGCCTGGCGGGTGACTCCGGTGGAGCGGGGCTGAGGGCTGGTCTGTCCATGGGAATTGGTCGTCATTCCAGCGAAAGCTGGAATCTCGCTTCCTTCCAGCCGTCGAAAAGGAAAAGAGATTCCAGCTTTCGCTGGAATGACGTGGGATTCAAATCGGACCAAGCAACTCTACCGCCCCGGCACGCTGTCGGAAAAATCCGCCACGCACATGAAGCGCCAGCCCGGATGGCGGCCGCAGGCGGCGCCGGCGAAGTGGAAGCGCGGGCTGAACAGCAGGATGCGGTGGCCTCGGTCCGGCACGCCATCGTCGATGATCAGCTCGCGCACGAAGCTGGCGGCGTCCTCGGGCCCGTAAGCGATGACTTCGCCGCTGGCGCCATAGGGTCCGCCGCCGTGCCGGCGGATGCGCTCGGCGGGGCTCGATCCGTCGCGGCCCTGATGGCCGCGGCGGCCGCTCGCCCCCTGGTCTGCGACATGATCGGCGGCGGCGCGCCTCAGGTGGGAGGCCTGATCCAGCGCCGGCAGCGGCGCCTGCCGGGCGAGGAAGCGGATCGCCTCGTCTACGGCGGCGGTGCCTTCGAGCGTCCTGAGGCCGACCCGCCTGCCGGACATCCAGACGATTCCGTTCCGATAATAGGTCCGGTAGCGCCGCAGCTCGCGCGCATAGCCGGGCGGATCGGCTCGCGCCCGGTTGATCTCGGCGACGATCCCCGCCGCGGGGCCCGGCTGCGCATCGGCCCGTGCGCGCGCCGTCGAAGCGGCGAGGCAGGCCAGGAGCGCTAGCCCGGTCTTGGTGACGCTTCCCAACCTTGGTCTCCGGTTAAAGAGTGACAGTCACTCTTTTCGATAAATAGGGACTGTCACTCTTTTTCCATCCCCGGCCTCCGGGCGCGTTTTATTGGATCAATGTAGGATTTGATCTGCCAAGCGCGAGACTCGCTCCGTCCAGGCACTGGGTGCGACACGAACGGAGCGACGACGATGAAGGAGTCGACAAACCGTGAACTTCGTGAACGCCTTTCGCAGTCCCGTAGGATCGAAAAGCCGAGCGTTTCAGCCGTTTTCCCCGCGCATCGGCTTCGGGAATCGCGCGATTTTCGAGGCATCCGTGAACCTGCCGCCGATTGCGTCGAGGGGTGGGGTGACACATGAAATGGCAAGTGTCGACTTTGTCATCTTCTCGCTCGATTTCAGGCTTCGCACCGCCGTCGCGGCGCGCGCGAACGTGGCGCTTGACGCCCCTCCCCGGGGCTCGTCACCCTATACGCGTACGCGTGAAGGGTAAGTTTGGAACATGAAGCTCGTCGTCGTCGAATCGCCTGCCAAGGCCAAGACCATCGAAAAATATCTCGGCCCGGGCTACCGGGTGCTCGCCTCCTACGGCCATGTCCGCGATCTGCCGGCCAAGGACGGATCGGTCGATCCCGACGACGGCTTCGCGATGACCTGGGAGAATTATCCGGACAAGGCACGGCAGCTGAAGGCGATCGCCGACGAGGCCAGAGGCGCGACCTCGCTGGTCCTCGCCACCGACCCCGATCGCGAGGGCGAGGCGATCTCCTGGCACGTCCGGGAGGTGCTCGCCAGGAAGAAGGCGCTGCCCGCTCATGTCGAGCGGGTGACGTTCAACGCGATCACCAAAAGTGCCGTGCTCGACGCGATGGCGAAGCCGCGCGGGCTCGACGAGGATCTGATCGACGCCTACCGGGCGCGGCGCGCGCTCGATTATCTGGTCGGCTTCACCTTGTCGCCGGTGCTGTGGCGCAAGCTGCCCGGCGCCAAATCGGCGGGCCGCGTCCAATCGGTCGCCCTGCGCCTGATCGTCGACCGCGAGCGCGAGATCGAGCTGTTCCGCGCCCAGGAATATTGGAGCGTCACCGCCCTGATGGAGGCGGACGGCACCGAATTCTCGGCCCGCCTCGTCCGCTACAACGGCGCCAGGATCGACCGGCTGACGATCGGCGACCAGGGCAGCGCCCTGGCCGCGAAGCGCGCTGTCGAGGAGGGACGCTTCGGAATTGTCTCGGTCGAAACCAAGCCCTTGACCCGCAATCCGCCGCCGCCGTTCACCACCTCGACCCTCCAGCAGGAGGCGGCGCGCAAATTGGGCTTCTCGGCGAGCCAGACGATGCGGGTCGCGCAGAGCCTCTACGAGGATGGCGCGATCACCTACATGCGCACCGACGGTGTGCAGATGGCGCCCGAGGCGATCTCGGCCGCGCGCAAGGCCGTGGCAACGCGCTACGATGCCGGCTACGTCCCCGACAAGCCGCGCCATTACGAAACCAAGGCCAAGAATGCGCAGGAGGCGCACGAGGCGATCCGCCCGACCGATTTCTCCCGCGACCGCGCCGGCTCGGGCGATCATGCGCGCTTGTACGAGCTGATCTGGAAGCGCGCGCTGGCCAGCCAGATGGCGTCGGCGCGGCTCGAGCGGACCAGTGCCGAGCTTGCCGACGGTACCGGCCAGCACGCGCTGCGCGCGACCGGCCAAGTCGTGCTCTTCCCCGGCTTCCTCGCGCTTTACGAAGAGGGCCGCGACGATGCCGAGGACGAGGACAGCCGCCGGCTGCCGCGGCTGCGCGAGGGCGATACGCCCGCCAAGAAATCGGTCCAGGCCGAGCAGCATTTCACCCAGCCGCCGCCGCGTTATTCCGAGGCGAGCCTGGTCAAGCGCATGGAGGAGCTCGGCATCGGCCGGCCGTCCACTTATGCGGCGACGCTGCAGACGCTGAAGGACCGCGACTATGTCCGGCTCGAGAAGAACCGCTTCTTCCCCGAGGAGAGCGGGCGGCTCTTGACCGCCTTTCTCGAACGCTTCTTCGAACGCTACGTCTCCTACGATTTCACCGCGCATATGGAGGACGAGCTCGACGATATTTCGGGCGGGCGAATGCAATGGCAGCAGGTGCTCGAGGGCTTCTGGCGCGATTTCAAGCCGAAGACCGCCGAGGTGATGGAGCAGAAGCCGAGCGAGATCACCGCCGCTTTGGACGATTTCCTGGCGCCCTGGCTGTTCCCCGACAAAGGCGACGGCAGCGATCCCAGGCTCTGCCCTGCTTGCGGCGAAGGCCGGCTCGGGCTGCGCGGCGGCCGCTTCGGCGCCTTCGTCGCCTGCTCCAATTATCCGGAGTGCAAGTTCACCCGCCGCTTCGGCCAGGGTGCCGAAGGCGGGGCCGAGGATTCGGGGCCGCAGCTGCTCGGGCAGGATCCCGAGACGGGGCAGGACGTGACGTTGCGCTCGGGCCGCTTCGGTCCCTATTTCCAGCTCGGCGACGGCAAGGAGGCCAAACGCGCCTCGCTGCCCAAGGATGTCGTGGCGGCGGACGCGGATCTCGAGACGGCGCTGCGCTTCCTGTCGCTGCCGCGCGCCGTCGGCGATCATCCCGAAACCGGCAAGCCGATCACCGCCAGCATCGGCCGCTACGGCCCCTATCTCGCCCATGACGGCAAATATGCGAAGCTTTCGTCCACCGCCGAAGTGTTCGAGATCGGCATGAACGCGGCGGTCGCCAAGCTCGCCGACGCGGCCAAAGGCGGCGGCCGCAAGGCGGGCTCGCGCGAGCCTTTGAAGGTGCTCGGCGCGCATCCGCGCACCGAGCTCGAGATCAAATTGATGGAGGGACGCTTCGGCCCCTACGTCACCGACGGCAATACCAACGCGACCCTGCCCAAGTCGCTCGCGCCCGATCAGCTCACTCTCGAGGAAGCGGCGCAATTGCTCGACGAACGCGCCGCCAAGGGACCGGTGCCGAAGAAGGCACGGGGCCGCAAGGCGCCCGCGAAGAAGAAGGCATCGAAAAAATGATCACCACCTTGCTGCTCGCCTTCGCCGCCGCCGCTCAGGAGCCGCCGGCGCCGCCCAACCCGGCCAATGCCGATTTCCATTTCCGCTATCTCAACCGGCTCGATCCCGCTCAAGGCTGGCGCCGGACGGTCAGCGGGCTGCGCTACCGCAAGATCAGCGGCACCGCACGCGGGCCCCATCCCGCCGCCGCCGACACGGTGACCATCCATTATGTCGGCCGCTTCATCGACGGCACCGAATTCGATTCCTCGGTCGCGCGCGGCGAGCCGGCGACCTTCCCGCTGCCGCGCCTGATCCGCGGCTGGCAGGAAGGCGTGCCGCTGATGGCCGTCGGCGACCGCTACGAATTCGCCATTCCCTACACGCTTGCTTACGGCCCCACCGGGCGCGGCCCGATCCCCGGGGGCGCCACCCTGATCTTCACCATCGACCTCATCGCCATCCCGGCGCAGCCCTGAAAAGCGCTTGGTTGACAGCCTGTTAAGGATAGACTCTCCGTCTATTTTTACCGTGACGCCGCTAGATGCGGGCCATGCGTACCGGCAAGCTCGCGATCAGCCGCGGCCATCCCTCGCCCGAGCCGCCCCACCTCGCTTTGGTGCCGGCGGGGGCCGAGCCCGCGCCGGCGCCCCGGCACGATCTCGTCGAGCACCGGCTGACCTCGCTCGAGCGGCTGACCCGGCTCTACGAGCAGGGCGCGCTGACCGTCGACGAGTTCATCGAGGAGAAGGCGCTGATCCTCGGCCGCCGCGCCGCCGAATATGCGGAAGGCGCCGCCCCGGTCCATTTCGTCCCCGCGGCGCCGCGGGCGCCGCAGCGCGGGCCCTCGCTGGTCGGGCGGATGCTGAGCTGGCGCTTCCTCTTGTTCAGCCTGGTGGTCGGCATCGCCTTCTCCTTCGCCGTCCAGCCCGACACCACCGCCCGCTTCTTCACCCAGACCTTCCGCGCCCTCGGCGGCTAGGCTAGCCGCGGCAGCCCTTGCAGGCCGGGTCCTTGGCGATGCGGATCGTGCGCATGGCGGGCTTGAGGCCGTCGAAGATGTGGAGCTTGCCGGCGGGATCCTCGCCGAAGCCGGCGATGGCGCGGACCGCCTCCAATGCGGCGAAGCTGCCGGCGATCCCGGCCATGGCGCCGAGCACGCCCAATTCCGAGCAGCTGTCGCAATCCTCGGCGTCGAAGGCGTCGCCGACGAAGCAGCGATAGCAGGGCCTGCCCGCCTCCCAGCCCCGGAACGTGCCGACCTGCGCCTGGAACTGGCCGATCGCGGCGGAGACCAGCGGGATGCGCCTGGCGGTGGCATGGTCCGAGACGATCAGCCGGGTCGCGAAATTGTCCGAGCCGTCGAGCACCAGATCGGCGCCGTCGAGGAGGGCGGCGACATTGGCCCCGGTCAGGCGCGCGGGCCGCGCCTCGAAGCGGACGTCCGGATTGAGCCGCGCGACCGCCTCGCTTGCCACCGCCGTCTTGGCGCGCCCGACATCGTCGGTGCCGAACAGCACCTGGCGCTGGAGATTGTCGAGCGCCACCGCGTCGTCGTCGATCACCCTGAGCGTGCCGACGCCCGCCGCCGCCAGATAGAGGATCGCCGGCGCGCCGATCCCGCCCGCGCCGATTATGGCGATCGTCGCGGCCAGCAGCCGACGCTGCCCCTCGCCGCCAATCTCCTTGAGGACGATATGGCGGGCATAGCGGTCGAGCTGGGCATTGGTCAGCGACATCGCCACACCTGCCCCCGCTCATCCTGGGTAGCCGGTGAGCTTGTCGAACCGGCGTATCGAAGGACGTGCTTCGATACGGGCCCTCGCCAAGCTCGGTCCCTACTCAGCATGAGCGATTCTCCTATCTCCCCGTGGAGCCGAAGCCGCCGCCGCCGCGCGCGGTTTCGTCCAGCGCATCGATCTCGTCAAAGGCGGCGCGCAGCACCGGGGCCGGGACGAGCTGGGCGATACGATCGCCGCGGGCGATCGCAAAGGGCTCGCTCCCCAGATTGACGAGGACGACCATCAATTCGCCGCGATAGTCCGAATCGATGGTGCCGGTCAGGCAGGTGATGCCATTCCTCACGGCGGTGCCCGAGCGCGAGCGCACCTGGACTTCGTAGCCATGGGGAATCGCCATCGCGATCCCGGTCCTCACCGGATGGCGGGCGCCCGGCGCCAGCGTCACCTCTTCGGCCGAAACCACGTCCAGCCCGACCGCATGCGCGGAGCCGTAGGAGGGGAGGGCGAGGCCCTCGCCGTGCGGCAGCCTTTTCACCCGGATATGGATCATGCGAGCGCCTCGGCGATCCGTGCGGCGAGGCGATGGGCGACCTTCGTCTTGGACATGGGATCCCAGCTTTCGGTTCCGCTCGCGGTGATCAGATGAACCCTGTTGTCGTCGCCGCCCATGACGTCGCCGGAAACGTCATTGGCGACGATCCAGTCGGCGCCCTTGCGCGTGCGCTTGGCCGCCGCCTGCGCGGCGACGTCCGCGGTTTCGGCGGCGAAGCCGACGAGCAGGCCGGGCCTGCGGGCGCTCGACGCGAGATTGGCGAGGATGTCGGCGGTGCGCTGCCAGTCGAGCGCGGGCGCTCCGGCCTCTTTCTTGAGCTTGGCGGTGGTGGGCTCGACCCGCCAGTCGGCGACGGCGGCGACCAGCACGGCGCAGTCGGCTGGAAGCGCCGCCTGCACGGCCGAGTCCATCTGGGCGGCCGTCTCGACGTCGACCCGAGCCACCCCGTCCGGACTGTCCAGGCTGACCGGGCCGGCCACCAGGGTCACCCGCGCACCCAAAGCGGCGAGCGCGCCGGCAATGGCGAAGCCCTGTTTGCCCGAGGAGCGGTTGGAGATCATGCGGACCGGGTCGATCGGCTCATGGGTCGGGCCGGCGGTGACGATGACATGCTTGCCGTTGAGCGGGCCGGGCCCGCCCAGTACTTTTTCGATCGCGGCGAGGATCGCCTCGGGCTCGGGCAGCCGTCCCGGCCCATATTCGCCGCACGCCATCTCGCCCTCGTCCGGCTCGACGATGGTGACGCCGTCGGCGCGCAGCCGGGCGACGTTGCGCTTCGTCGCCTCGTGCTGCCACATCCGCACGTTCATCGCCGGCGCGGCGAGCACCTTCTTGTCGGTGGCGAGCAGCAAGGTGGTGGCGAGATCGTCGGCGATGCCCGCCGCCATCTTCGCCAGCAGGTCGGCGGTGGCGGGGGCGACCACGACCAGATCCGCCTCGCGGCTGAGCTGGATATGGCCCATCTCGGCCTCGTCCTTGAGGTCGAAGAGGCTGGTGAAGACCTGGTGCTCGCTGAGCGCCGCCAGCGTCATCGGCGTGATGAACTGCGCGCCGCCCGCCGTCAGCACGCAGCGCACCGCGATCCCCGCCTTGCGGCAGAGCCGGATCAGCTCGCATGCCTTGTAGGCCGCGATCCCGCCGCCGACGATGAGGAGGATTGTCCTGCCTCGCATAGGTCAATATCCCGTCAGCAGCATATCGAGGGCGTTCATGATCTCGGTATGATGGTCGGAAAGCGAAGCGATCCGCCGATCGAGATGCTGAACCGGAATTGCGAAAATCAGCTGCGTGCTCATGACGACCTCGGCTGCTCCTACCTCGAATATTGGATTGAGGCGTGTCGCTACCGGCAGGCCGGCTGCCGGCAGCAAAGGCGCGACCACCCTCGTGTCCAGATGGTTCAGTACGTCCGCTTGGCAGTCGAGCAGATATCCTTTGCCGCGCGCGCCCGGATAAACGTCGAATCTAGCCATCAAAATTGGCGATATTCGGCGTAGGGAATGCCGTTTTCACGCACCCATTCGTTCCAGGCTTCGAGCGCGGGAAGGTTTTCCTCAAGCCAGGCTTCCCTGCGCGACCGGGTAACTTCTTGCGCCAGACCCTGTTCGCAGGCTTCGGACACGTTGATGCCCAGCCTTTTCGCTTCGTCAATCAGGTCGGCCCGAAGCGAGACGTTGGTGGCGCGCTTCGGCGCGGCGATTTTGCGGCTCTGGACATTCATGTGCATAAATTATGCGCATGATGTCTGAAGGTCAAGTCAGGTGAGCCAAAGCGTGGCGGCGATCGCGATTGCGGCTGACATCACCGCCGTGAACGCCACCAGCCCGTAGCGATGTGGCCGCACCACCGCGATATCCCGGAGCGGCGGCGCGGGCGGGGCGGCGCCCGGCGGCGGGTAATAGAAATCGAGACGGCGGATCAAATCGGGGAGCTTGCGCAGCAGCCGGACGCCGCGGATGATCTCGTCGGCGATCCGCGCCTCGGGGCCCAATTCGGCCCGCGCCCATTCGGTGAGGAAGGGCTCGGCCGTCTCCCACATATTGATGTCGGGATCGAGCGACGTGGCGACGCCTTCCTCCATCACCATCGTCTTCTGGAGGAGGAGGAGATGGGGCTGGGTCGGCATGTCGAAATCGCGGGTGATCTTGAACAGGCCCTCGAGCATTTGACCGAGCGAGACATCTTTTGCCGGTAACCCACGCATGGGCTCGCCGACGGCGCGCAAAGCGGTGGCGAACTCCTCCATATTGTGGTGCGGCGGCACATATTGCGCTTCGAAATGGATTTCGGCGACGCGCCGGTAATTGCCGGTCAGCAGCCCATGGAGGATTTCGGCGAGCCAGATCCGCGCCTGGCGGTCGATCCGGCCCATGATGCCGAAATCGATCGCCGCCAGCCGGCCGTCGGGCAAAGCGAACAAATTGCCCTGGTGGAGGTCGGCGTGGAAGAAGCCGTCGACCACGGCCTGACGCAGGAAAACGCGGACGAGGATGGCCGCCAGCGCCTTGACGTCGTGGCCCGCCGCGATCAGCGCCTTGCGATCGGTCAGCTTGATGCCGTCGATCCATTCGAGCGTCATCACCCGGCGGCTGGTCCGGCTCCAGTCGATCTCGGGGACGAAGAAGCCGCTCTCGGCGACGAGATTCTCGCGCAGTTCGGAGGCGGAGGCGGCCTCCTGCCTGAGGTCGAGCTCGCGATGCGTCCATTGCCGGAAGGTGGCGACGACGAGGCGCGGGCGCAGCCGCGCCGCCTCGCCGCCCATCGCCTCGACCTGCGCCGCCGCCCATTCATAGGTTTCGATCGCGGCGGCGAAATCCTCCTCGATATGGGGGCGCAGCACCTTGACCGCGACCTGGCGGCCCTCGAGGGTGACGGCGCGGTGGACCTGGGCGATCGAAGCGGCGCCGACCGGCTCCGGATCGACCTCGCGGAACACCTCGCCGATCGGCCGGCCGAGCCCCTGCTCGATCGCCGCCTTGATCGCCTCGAACGGCGCGGGCGGCAGGCTGTCCTGGAGCAAGGCGAGATCGTGCGCCGCTTCCTCGCCGACCAGATCGGGCCGGGTCGCCAGCGCCTGGCCCAATTTGATCGCGGCCGGGCCGATCGACCGGAAGGCCTCGGCATAAGTGGGGATTTCGGGCACGCGCGCACCGAAGCGGGCGAGCCGACACAGGCGGCGGACCGGCGGCGGCGTGTTCGGATCGCGCTCGATGCCCCTGAGCGCGCCGTGCCGCGCCAGCACCCGGCCCCATTTCAGGAGCCGCCAGACATGGGTCACCGAGGCGGTCATTCGCGCCTACCCGTCATGCTGAACTTGTTTCAGCATCCAGCCTTCCGCCGCCCGGACGGGTGACCGACTGGACCCTGAAACAAGTTCAGGGTGACGAAGGGAAAATGCGCGCACTAGATCTTCCAGCCGCTGTGGATGGCGACGAGGCCGCCGAGGATCGGCTCGGCCTTGACCTGCGCAAAGCCCGCCGCGCCGATCATCTTCGCGAAGGCCGCCATGTCGGGGAAGCGTTCGATCGATTCGATCAGATAGCGGTAGCTGTCCTCGTCCTTGGCCACCATCGCGCCGATCCGCGGCACGATGCGGCGCGAATAGGCTTCGTAGAGGGTGCGGAAGCCCGGCCAGCGCGACTGCGAGAATTCGAGGCAGAAGAAGCGGCCGCCAGTCTTCAGCACGCGATGCGCCTCGGCGATCGCGGCCCGGATGTCGGTGACGTTCCTGATGCCGAAGGCGATCGTGTAGGCGTCGAAACATTTGTCGGGAAAGCTGAGCGCTTCGGCATTCTCCTCGGCCCAGACCAGCCCTTCGATCCCGCGCGCCTTGGCCCGCTCGACGCCGACGGCGAGCATCTCCGGATTGATGTCCGCAATCGTCACCTGTGCGCCGGCGCCGGCCAGGCGGAAGCCGACATCGCCGGTGCCGCCGGCCATGTCGAGGATCTCCTCGCCGTCGCGCGGGCGCACCCGGCGGACGAAGGCGTGCTTCCAGAGGCGATGCTGGCCGCCCGACATCAAATCGTTCATCAGGTCGTAGCGCGAGGCGACCGACGAGAAGACGCCGCGCACGCGCCGCGTCTTTTCATCGGGCGCGACGTCCTCATGACCGAAAGAGACCTTGTCCATCGCGCCGCCCTCTAGCAGGGGTGGGGGATGATGTGCAGGTCCCTAAATGCCTGAGCTGCCCGAGGTCGAGACGACCGTGCGCGGCTTGCGCCCGATCCTGGAGGGCCGAAGGATCGCGTCGATCGAGATGCGGCGGCCCGATCTGCGGCGGCCGTTTCCGCCGGATCTGCGCCAGCGGTTGACCGGTGCGCGGGTGACGGGGCTTGGCCGGCGCGCCAAATATGGGCTGATCGAGACCGACCGCGGCGATACCATGGTCTTCCATCTCGGCATGTCGGGCCACTGGCGAATCGACCCCGCCGTGATCGGCGCGCACGACCATGTTCTGATCGAGACCGAGGACGGGCGGCGGCTCGCGCTCAATGATCCGCGGCGGTTCGGCTCGCTCGACATCGTGCGGACCGACGCGCGCGATTCGGCGGAGCCGTTCGCGACGATGGGCCCCGAGCCGCTCGGCGCGGACTTCGACGGCGCCTATCTCGCGCAAGCGCTCGAGGGCCGCGCGGCGCCGGTCAAGGCGCTGCTGCTCGACCAGCGCATCGTCGCCGGGCTCGGCAACATCTATGTCTGCGAGGCGCTCAACATGGCGGGGATCGCGCCGGGGCGGGCCGGCGGCCACATCGCCCGCGCCCGGCTCGACCGGCTCGCCGAGGCGGTGAAGGCGGTGCTGCTGGCGGCGATCGAGGCGGGCGGCTCGTCGCTGCGCGATTACGTCCGGCCCGACGGCGAGCTCGGCTATTTCTCGAAGGAGTGGCGGGTTTATGGGCGGGAGGGCGCGGCCTGTCCGTCATGCGGCGGGGTGATTCGCCGGCGGACCGACTCGGGGCGCTCGACCTTCTTCTGCCCGAAATGCCAGCGCTGACAGCTTGACCCGTGCACCGCGCCACTCTACAGGGCGGCGCTTGAGCGGGTGCGGTTCGAAGCCGCGCCCTTTTCTTTTCAGTTACGAGGCATTCAGATGGCGAATACGCCGCAAGCAAAGAAGCGCATCCTTCGCAACGCCAAGCGCGCCGACATCAACCGCGCCCGCGTCAGCCGCATCCGGACCTTCGTCAAGCAGGTCGAATCGGCGCTGGCCGCCGGCGACAAGGACCAGGCCAAAGCCGCGCTCGCGCGGGTCCAGCCCGAGCTCTTCCGCGGCGTCGCCCGCGGCGTCCTGCACAAGAACACCGCGGCGCGGAAATATTCGCGTCTGGCACGCCGTCTCGCCACGCTCGGCTAAGCCTTTCTATAGTCTGGACATGCCACCCGCCGGCCCGCGCCAGCGGGTTTTTCGTGCCCGCCATGTGCCCGCGAAGGGGGTTTGGAGAAACCCTAGGATTTCCCGCGATTCGCGCGCCGATTCGTACGGCGGCCTTCTGGCGCGATCTCGGTAAAATGTTGAAATAAAACACCATTAATCACAAAGTAACGCAGTTCTGCGGTTTTCTGCGTGTCAATATGGTTTAATTTCTGTGACGCTTTTTTTCCGCTTGATCCCGCCGCATCGGGGTTCCACAACGGCCTTTCGGCGGGAGACTCTCTCGCTGGCGCAACAGCAAAATCAACATGAGCAGCGGCTTGCCGGAGGCGGCTTTCCGCGCGGGGGAATTTTGCGCCGAAAATAATGATGAGTCGCCACAGAGCGGCCGAGAGATGAGGGGTGCGCGCGCGGTGCAGAGGGCTGCAGAGGATCGGACGGAGGCCGGAACCGAGGTGATCGATTCGATCGCGGCGGCGTGGGAATCGATTCGCGCGGGGCTCCGCCGCGATTGCGGCGCCCGCACCTTCGATGGCTGGCTGCGCCCGATCGCGCTCGGCGACTTCGATGCCGAGACCGGCGCGCTCAGGCTCCAGCTGCCGTCGCAATTCATGGCCGATTGGGTGCAGACCCATTTCGCCGAGCGCCTCGCTCTGGCCTGGAAGGCCAAGGTGCCGCAGGTCCGCCAGATCCGGATCGGCGTCGGGCCGGGCGCCCCCGCCACCGCCGCTCTGGTCGAGATCCCGGCCCCGCCCGTCGAGCGCGAGTCGAAGGTGGCGCCGGGCCTCTATTCGGTCGCGCTCGAGCCGCGCTACCGGTTCGAGAATTTCGTCGTCGGCAAGGCCAATGAGGTCGCCTGGGAGGCCGCGCACACGCTCGCCGTGGCCGACAAGGTCGCCTTCAACCCGCTCTTCCTCCATGGCGGCACGGGGCGCGGCAAGACCCATTTGCTCCACGCCATCGGTCACGAATTCCATCGCCTGAGGCCGCGCGCCAAGATCATCTACATGTCGGCCGAGAAGTTCATGGTCGAGTTCGTCGCGGCGCTGCGCGCCAACGAGACGATCCAGTTCAAGCAGCAGCTGCGCTCCGCCGACCTCTTGATGATCGACGACGTCCAGTTCATCGCCGGCAAGGAATCGACCCAGGAAGAATTCTTCCACACGATGAACGAGATCATCTCGGCCGGCCGGCGCCTTGCGATCAGCTCGGACCGGGCGCCGCAGGACCTGGACGGGATCGAGCCGCGCATATTGTCGCGCCTGAGCTGGGGCCTGGTCGCCGACATCAACGCCGCCGACCTTGAGCTTCGGCTCAACATCATCACCAAGAAGCTCGAGCAGCTTCCCGGCATCTCGGTGCCCGAGGAAGTGGTGATGTTCCTTGCCAAGAGGATCAGCTCCAACGTGCGCGAGCTCGAAGGCGCGCTCAACCGGATCGCCGCTTATGCGACGATGCAGAACCGCGTCATCGACCTCGATTTCGTCGGCGAGGTGCTGGCCAACATATTGCGCGCCAACCAGCGCCGCATCTCGATCGACGAGATCCAGACCCGCGTCTCCGACCATTACCGGATCCGCAAGGCCGAGATGACCAGCGCGCGCCGCGCCCGCGAGGTCGCCAGGCCGCGCCAGGTAGCGATGTACCTCTCCAAGCAGCTCACCCCGCGCTCGCTGCCCGAGATCGGCCGGCGCTTCGGCGGCCGCGACCACACCACGGTGATCCACGCGGTCAAGCAGATCGAGAAATTGCGCGCCCAGGATCCGGAGCTCGATTCCGACATCCGCCTGCTGACGCGACAGCTGGAGAGCTGATAAGGGGACAGTTACTTTTCACCGCCGGCATGGCCAATCCGGACACGACCGCGCGAAAAAGTAACTGTCCCCATTCTCGCGCCGCTTCTAGCGCCGCGCCTGCTCGCGCTCCGGCGCCACGGTGATCCGCACCGTCTCGCCATTATTGCCGGGGAAGCCGGTGAACATCGCCTCGATCAAATTTGGCACGATCGCCGGCAGCTCGTTGGTGTTCGAGCGGGCTTCGGCATGGCCTTCGAACACCGACTGGCCGTCGGCGGCGCGGCGGATGTCGAGGTCGAGCTCGCTCGTATAGACGGTATAGCTGGAGACGTCGTAGCCGCCGCCCCAGAACGGATCGTGCCAGCCCCAGTAGAAGGGGCTGCGGCGGCCATAATAGCCGAAGCGGCTATAGAAGGGCCGGTAGCCGAAGCCGCGATAGCGGCCGCTCCAGCCCCACCAGGGATCGCCCCACGGATCGGGCGTGGCCACGACGCGCTCGCGGCCCTGGTCGACGCCGTAATCCATGGTGACGATCAGGGTCGCGTCGCGCTCCGAGCGCGCCTCGCTATAGCCCAGAGCGATGAGGTTGCGGCGGACCTGCTCGGCATATTGCGAGAATTCGAGGCCGCCATTCTTGGCGCGGTCCTCGGCGCGGATGACGAAGCTCTGGCCCTGCGGCGCCGGCATCGCCTGGAAGCGTGAAACCCGGGTCGACAGGCCCGTGGTGCAGGCGCCGAGCGCGAGCAATGCGCCGGTCGCGGCGAGCGTCAGGATTTTCTTCTTGAGAGACATGGGACAAGCCTTTCGGTACGGGCGCTTTTTCGGCCGGATCCATATTCGAGCGGACAGAGCTTTGTCCTGAATATAGAACAACTTGCCTCGTTTCGCAAAGTTCCGCTGAACCAAGGATTTACGGGGCGGACTTGCGCGGCCGGCGTTCAGGGTGCGGCGCGGGGAAGGGGCGCAAAACTATACAAGCTATCCACCAGAGAGGGTGTCGCGAACGCCCCGGTCATTCGGACTCTCGAGAGCGGGGACGGTTGCGAACCGTCCCATCGGGGCGGGCCGGCGCGGCGGTATTCAGGCGCGCCGTGAGGCCGGGGACGCGCCGAAGGTCAGGGAAAAGTCAGGCCAAGGACGGCCCGGCGGCCTTCAAGCGGGAGAAAGGGGACAGTTACTGTGACTGTCCCCTCAAGCCCCTAAGGCGCGAAGGCGCGAAGCAAAAGGGGAGAAAGGGGACAGTTACTGTGACTGTCCCCTCGAGCCCCTCAGGCGCGAAGGCGCGAAGCAAAAGGGGACAGTCACAGTGACTGTCCCCTTCGGGCAAATGGCGCGACTGGCACGAATGTCACAGGGATTCGCGGGGGGTGCTCTGCCCCGAAGCGCCAGACGGGGCGCGCCGATTGAGCCGATGCCGGAACGGATCGAGGGGTGGCGGACGATCTGAAAGAGCCGGACGGGCGGCAAGGCCCGAGTCGCGGCGAGTCTGACAGGTCAAATCCTACATATATCCAACAATCTGGTGAGACGGAGGATCGGTGTGTCGCCGTTATGTGCCTGCAACAGTCTCAGCAATTGTGTTGCAGGATCATTCGTTTATTTTCAGTGAGTTAATTAGTAACGTTCGACAGCTCCGCGCCCATTCGCGACGTTCGGCGGCGCTTGCAAAGTCACCTGCAAGCGGTCATTCGTTCGGGCGGCCGGAGCCGACATCAGAGGCGGTGCGAGGGTTTGGAAGCGGGGGATTTCGGAATCCCGTTTGAGCAGGAACCGGCATATCTGCCGCTCGAAGCGCTGCGGCGGTGACAACCCCGTAGCAAAAGGTGACGTGGGGTGAGCGAAACGGGTCGTTCGAAACCGATCAGTCTTGAAATCTGAACTGGTGTCGATCTACTGCCAGATCATGGCAGCATGCCTTAAGCCTGGCAAATCACGGGAGAGCAGCCTCCATGTCTCGCGCTCAGCGCCTCCTCGACTTGATCCAGCTGCTGCGTCGGCATCGCCAAGCGGTCGCGGGCGCAAGGCTGGCCGAAGAACTCGGCGTGTCATTGCGCACCCTTTATCGCGACATCGAGAGTTTGAAGGCTCAAGGCGCGCATATCGATGGCGAAGCGGGCGTGGGCTATGTGCTCCGCCCGGGCTTCATGCTGCCCCCTTTGATGTTCTCCGAGGAGGAGATCGAAGCCTTGGTGCTCGGCTCGCGATGGGTTTCGGAACGGGCGGACGGGCCGCTGGGCAAGGCCGCGCGCAACGTGCTGGCCAAGATCGGCGCAGTCCTCCCGGACGACCTCAAGCACGGGATCGATGCATCGGGCCTGCTGATCGGGCCCGGCGAGCCGATCGCGGCCGGCGACGGCGAGCTTGCCGCGATCCGCCAGGCGATCCGGTCCGAGCGCAAGCTGCAGATCGCTTATGCGGACGAACAAGGGAGCGGTAGCAAGCGGATCATCTGGCCCGTTGCGCTAGCCTTTTACGATCGCGTGCGTGTCGTCGTCGCATGGTGCGAACTGCGCGACGGCTACCGCCATTTCAGGACCGACCGCATCGCGGCGCTCGAGTCGACGGTCGAGCGATATCCGCGCCGTCGCGCCTCGCTGCTCAAGGAGTGGCGCACGCTCCGGGGCGTCCCTGAGCAATGACTGCTGACATAAACTGACAGCAAGATGTCGTAACCCTTCTCCAGCCGGCGCTCGATCCCGTGACGCCGATGCGAGGAGGGTTTCATGCCAGACTTCAACTTCCTGCTCCTGCACGTCGCAGACCATGCAGCCAGTGCCGCGCTCTACAGCGAGCTGCTGGGGATCCCGATCGTCGAGCGGAAACCGGATATCGCGATATTGCCGCTCCGCGACGGCGTGATGCTGGGCCTGTGGTCACGCGAAACGGTCGAACCGGAAAGCACGGGCCAATCCGGCGCGAGCGAGATCGCCTTCGCCGTTGCCGACGCGACGGCCGTCGAGGCGACGCACAAAGACTGGACCCGACGCGGTCTGACCATCATCCAGGCCCCGACGCGGATGAGCTTCGGCACCACGTTCGTCGCGCTCGATCCCGATGGTCATCGACTGCGCGTGTTCGCACCGCAGGCAGCCTGAACCGCAAATCCCGGGTGGCCGCCGCATCGGCCGGCGACCCAGTCGGTCCGTGACGTACCGGAAAAGGGGACAGTCACAGTGACTGTCCCCTTTTCCACCGGCCTAAATTGTAGAGGCTAAGAAAGAGGGGACAGTCACAGTAACTGTCCCCTTTGATCGTGGATCGTGGTCAGGGGGATTAACCGTCCTAGCGCGGCAGCCCCAGCGCCCGATACGCGCCTTCCAGCGTCGGCGCCGCCAGCGCCGCGGCCTTGGCCGAGCCCGCGGCCAGGATCGCCTCCAGCGCCGCCGGGTCGGCCTCGAAATCCTTCAGCTTGGCGCGGATCGGGGCGATGGTTTCGACCAGCAGGTCGGCCAGCGCGGGCTTGAAGGCGCCGAAGCCCTTGCCCGCATAATCGTCGACCACCGATTGCGCCGTCCGGTCGGTGAGCGCGGCGTAGATGGTGACGAGGTTGAGCGCTTCAGGGCGGCCCTTCAGGGCGTCCAGCGAATCCGGCAAAGGCTCCGCGTCGGTCTTCGCCTTCCTGATCTTCTGGGCGATCGCGTCGCTGTCGTCGTGAAGGTTGATCCGGCTCATGTCGCTGGGGTCGGATTTGGACATCTTGGCGTTGCCGTCGCGCAGGCTCATGATCCTCGCCGCGGTGTCGCCGATATGGGGCCGGGGCAGGGTGAACAGGTCGACGCCGTAATCGCCGTTAAACTTGAGCGCGATATCGCGCATCAGCTCGACATGCTGCTTCTGGTCCTCGCCGACGGGGACGTGGGTCGCCTGGTAGAGAAGGACGTCGGCGGCCTGGAGCACCGGATAATCGAACAGGGCGACGGACGAGCCCTCGCGATTCTTGCCCGATTTCTCCTTGAACTGGGTCATGCGGTTGAGCCAGCCCATGCGGGCGGTGCCGTTGAGCAGCCAGCACATTTCGGCATGGGCGGGGACGCGCGCCTGATTGAACAGGATCGCCCGGTCCGGATCGATGCCGCAGGCGATCAGCCCCGCCGCCATGTCGGTCACGCCCTGGAGCCGGATCCCGGGATCGATATATTCCGACAAAGAATGCAGATCGGCGAGGAAGATGACGCACTCCATCTCGTCCTGCATCCTCACCCAGCGCTTGATCGCGCCGAGATAATTGCCGAGGTGGAGATTGCCGGTCGGCTGGATGCCGGAAACCACGCGCATCAGACTTTCGATCCTTTCGGTTTGCGCTTCAGCACCGCCCTCAGCTCCTTCAGCGTATAAGCGCGGGTCACGAAGACCGCGGCGGCATAGACGATGATCCCGCCGCCGACCAGCAAGGCGAGCCCGGTGACGCGCATCTCGAAGCCCGAAGCGAGCAGGGGCTCGACCAAAGGCTCGGCGAAGAACAGAGCGGCGGCCATCAGCGCGGCGGCGAGCGCGAGCCGCATGATGTGGCTGGCGAGAACGCGGTCGAGCGAGAAATAGCCGTGGGCGCCGAGCGCGCGGTAAAGCAGGAAGACGTTGACCCAGGCGGCGATCGCGGTGGCGAGCGGCGGGCCGATATGGCGCAGCGGCCCGATCAGGATCAGGTTGAGGGCGAGGTTCACCGCGATCGCGACGAGGGCGTAGCGAAGCGGCGTCTTCATGTCCTGGCGGGCGTGGAAGGCCGGGGTGAGCACCTTGACGAGGATGAAGGCGGGCAGGCCGATCGAGAAAGCGGCGAGCGCGCCGGCGGTGGCCGCGGTGTCGGCGGCGTCGAACGCGCCATATTGGAGAAGGGCATGGATGATCGGCTCGGCGACGACGATCAAGGCGGCGGCGGCGGGCAGGCTGAGGAACAAAGCGAGCTGCAGCCCCTTCTTCTGGAAATTGCGGGCGCCGGCCTCGTCGCCGGCGGCGATCATCCGGGCGATGGCGGGCAAGAGGACGGTGCCGAGGCCGATGCCGACGAGGCCCAAAGGAAGCTGGTTCAGCCGGTCGGCATTGTCGATATAGGTGACCGAGCCGACCGGGAGCAGGCTCGCGGCAAGCATGGTCGAGACGAGCAGGTTGATCTGCATGGCGCCGGCGCCGGCGGCGGCGGGCCAGATCAGCTTCAAGAGCCTCTTCACGTCGGCGGTGAAGCGGGGCCGGACGAGGCGCGGCATCGCGCCGGCGCGGGCGCAGGCGAGGATCAGCCAGCCCAGCTGCAGCACGCCGGAAAGGGTGACGCCCCAGGCCATGGCGCGTGCCGTATCCTCGTCGGTCGGGCCGTTGAAGAACAGCATCGCGCCGATCATGCACAGGTTGAGGAGGATCGGCGCGGCGGCGTTGACCCAGAATTTGTGCAGCGAATTGAGGATGCCGCCGAGCAAGGAGACGACCGAGATGAAGAGGAGATAGGGGAAGGTCGTCCGCGCGAGCTCGACCGCGAAGGCGAATTGCGCGGGGCTCGGATCGTTGAACCCGCCCGAGAGCAGGAGCACCGCCGGCCCGGCGAAGAGCATCATCAGCCCGGTGAACAGCAGCAGGAAGGGGAGCAGGGCGGCGAGCGCCTGGTCGGCGAAGCGCAGGGCCTTTTCGAGCGAGCCCGCATCCTCGCTTATCTTACCGTTGAACAAGGGCACGAAGGCCGAGGCGAACGCCCCTTCCGCGAACAGGGCGCGGAACATGTTGGGCAGCCGGAGCGCGATCAGGAAGGCGTCGGTGGCGAAGCTGGCGCCGAGGAACCGCGCCATCAGCATCACCCGGACGAAGCCGAGGATGCGGCTGACCAGGGTCAGCGACCCGACCGAGGAGAAGGAGCGGACGAGATTCAAGTGCTAATCCTCCCCGGTCCTTCGATATGCGGCTGCGCCAGGCTCAGCCGCTACTCAGGATGAGCGGTGGAGACTAAACACAATCCGCTCATCCTGAGTAGGCATTGAGCGAAGTCGAAATGCCGTATCGAAGGAACGCCTCAGGCCTGGCCGGTCTCGTCCGCGACCAGGCCGCCGCCGGGCTCGCCGCCCTGCTGCTGGGCGGCGCTTTGCAGATAGAGGCTGGCGAAATCGATCGGGTCGAGCAGCAGAGGCGAGAAGCCGCCGTCGATCGAGGCGTCGGCGATGATGCGGCGGGCGAAGGGGAAGAGCAGCCGCGGCGCCTCGGCGAGGAGGAAGGGCTGGAGCTGCTCGGCGGGGATGTTGCGGAGCGCGAACAGGCCCGCATAGAGAAGCTCGATGCGGAAGGCGACGCCCTCGCTGCCCTTGGCCTCGATCTCGATCTTGAGCGAGACTTCGTGCACGTCCTGGCCGACATTCTGGGTGCCGATGTTGAACTGGACGTCCATCTGCGGCTGGCCCTGCCATTGATAGACGGCGGGCGCATTCGGATTCTCGAAGGAGAGATCCTTCACATATTGGGCGAGCACGCCGACCTGCGGCATGCTGTCATTGCCGTTGGAGGCGAGGTCGTTGGTGTCGGCGGGCGCGTCTTCGGCCATGTTCGTCGTCTTTCGTTTCGGAATGAATGCGTGGCGGCGCGAGCGGGCGCCGGTCGTGCGGGCGGGTAGCAGGGGCGTGTCGCGGGCGCAACATCCGGCCCCTCCGTTCGTTGCGGAATATGCTTATTTGAATCGCAAGGGTATCGGGCCTATGTAGGGCCGGTAGCGTCCCCGGGAGAATTTGGTTGACCGTCGAGATCGTCCTCTTGGCCATGATCGCTTTGTTCGTTGGCCTCAGGCTCTATTCGGTCCTCGGCACTCGGACCGGCCACGAGCAGCAGCCGGTGATTCGGCCCGAGCCGGCCGCCGAGAAGCCGCGGCCCCAGGTCGCCGCCGACGTCAGCGCCAATCCCGCCGAGCCGACCGGCTTCGCTTACGAGCAGGGCGCCGCCTCCGGCATCCGCGCGATCATCGCCGCCGATCCCAATTTCGACGTCGCCCGTTTCATCGAGGGCGCCCAGGCAGCCTATCGGATGGTGCTCGAGGCGTTCTGGAAGGGCGACCGCGAGGAGCTCGCCTCGCTGACGGGCGACAAGGTCCGCGCCGCCTTCGAGACCGCGATCGCCGAGCGCGAGGCCGCGGAGCACGTTCTCGACAACAGGCTGGTCGCGATCGAGCGCGCCGCCATCGAGGATGCCAGGCTCAGCGGCAAGGTCGCCGAGATCGAGGTTCGCTTCGACGCCTTTGTCGCCGCCATCACCCGCGACAAAGACGGCCTTCTCGTCGGCGGCTCGATGAGCGACGCCGTCCCCGCCAACGACATCTGGACCTTCCAGCGCGACCTCAAGAGCCGCGACCCCAATTGGCGCCTCGTCGAGACCGAAGAAGCCGCCTGAGCGCCGGCGCGATGAGCCGCGCGCCCTATCTTGCCCTGCTGGCCGTCCTGGTCCTTGCCGGCTGCGCGCGGACGATCCCGCCGCCGCGCACGACGCCGCCCGTTCCGGCGCCGCAGCCGCTGCCTCAGCCGCCGCCGCAACCCGCTCCCGTTCCTCAGCCGACGCCCGTCCCGATCCCGGCCCAGCCTTCGGCCGAGTCGGCGCTGCAGGCCGGTGTCCGCCCCGGTCCGCCGCGCCTCGCGCTCGATCCGGCGCAGGCGGCCCGCGCTTATGCCGCGTTCCGGATCTCCTGCCCCGAGCTGCTCCGCCGCAGGGACGTGAGTGGGCTGACTCGCCAGGAGGACTGGCGCCCGGCCTGCAGCCAGATTCCGATCGACATGACGCAGCCGGGCCTTGCCGCCTTCTTTGAGCGCGAGTTCGAGCTCGTCCAGGTCGGCGACGGCGCCGCCTTCGCCACCGGTTATTACGAGCCCGAGATCCGGGGCTCGCGCACGCGGGCGCCCGGATATGACGTGCCCGTCTATGCCCGCCCGCCGGACCTGCTCGACGCCAATCCGCGCACCGGGACGGGGGGCAGGGGCCGGGTCGACGCCGGCGGCAATTACCTCCGCTATCACGACCGCACCGCGATCGAAGAGGGCGTGCTTGCCGGGCGCGGGCTGGAGATCGCCTGGGCGGCCGACCCCGTCGATCTCTTCTTCCTCCAGATCCAGGGCTCGGGGCGGCTCAGGCTGCCCGACGGGGGGGTGATGCGGATCGGCTATGCCAGCCAGAACGGGCACGGTTATGTCCCGATCGGCCGTCTCCTGCGCGAGCGCGGCATCGTCGCGCCGCCGGTCACCATGCAGAAAATCGTCGACTGGCTGCATTCCGATCCTGAGGCGGGCCGCGCCCTGATGCGCGAAAATCCGAGCTACGTCTTCTTCCGCGAGCTGACCGGGGCGGGGCCGCTCGGCGCGCTCGGCCTGCCGGTCACCGCTTATGCCTCGGTCGCCACCGATCCCAGGTTCGTGCCTTTGGGCGCGCCGATCTTCATGTTCGACATGGACAATCCGCGCGCCAACGGCCTGTGGATCGCACAGGATACGGGCGGCGCGATCCGGGGCTCCAACCGGTTCGACACCTTCTGGGGCGCCGGGCCAGAGGCCGCCACGATCGCCGGCGGAATGGCGGCGCGCGGCCGGGCCTGGATCCTGCTGCCGCGCGGCGCGATCGAGAGGATCCGCGCCCGTGCCGCGCCGGCTCAGCGCTGACGAGCAGGCGCTCTGGCGCCGAGTCGTCGAAAGCGTCAGGCCGCTGCACGGCGAGAGTGCCCAATCGCCGGAACCTGAGGAGACACCCCCACCCGCCGTCGCCCGCCCGAAAGCAGCGCCCGCCCCTCCGGCACCCCAGCCAAAGCGGGCGGTGCCGGGCACGACGCTCGACGGGAGCTGGGACCGGCGGCTGTCGCGCGGGCTGGTTGCGCCCGACCGAAGCCTCGATCTGCACGGCCACAATCTCGCCAACGCCTGGGATTTGCTCGACCGGCGGCTCGAGCAGGCGATCGCCGAGGGCGCCAGGCTGATGCTCCTGATCACCGGCAAGCCGCCCAGCGACGGCACCGGCAAGCGCGGCCGCATCCGCGCCGCAATCGGCGACTGGCTGGCGGCGTCGCGCCACGCCGCCGACATCGCCGCGGTCCGCAACGCCCATCCCCGCCATGGCGGCGCGGGCGCGCTCTATCTCGTGCTGCGCAAGAAGAAATAGCCGCCGTCTGGCGCCTGCCAGAATTTGGTGACAGGAGGGCGGCGGACCGGCGGGGGATAACGTGAAGGCACAATCGGACATATTGATTATCGGCGCGGGCCATAATGCCCTGGTCTGTGCTTTCTATCTCGCCGAGCGCGGGCTGAAGGTGACGATGGTCGAATCCCGCGCGATCGTCGGCGGCGCGGCGGTGACCGAGGAATTCCATCCCGGCTTTCGCAACTCGACCGCGAGCTACACGGTCAGCCTGCTCAACCCAAAGGTGATCCGCGACATGCGGCTCTACCAGCACGGGCTCAAGGTCGTGCTGCGCAAGATCGACAATTTCCTGCCGACGGTGGGGCCCGACTATCTGCTCTCGGGCCGCGGCGGGCTGACCAAAAGCGAGATCGCCCGCCATTCGCCCGCCGACGCCGAGCGTTACGACGCTTATGCCGAGGCGCTGAACAATGTCGTCGGCGTGCTGCGCCAATGGCTCTTGCGCGCGCCCCCCAATGCCGGCGGCGGCCTCGGGGATCTCTTTGCCTTGCTCAAGCTCGGCGGCGGCGTCGGCCGGCTGGGCATCGAGCCGCAGCGCCACCTCGTCGATTTCTTCACCAAATCGGCGGCCGACGTGCTTCAGCGCTATTTCGGCCATGAGCTCGTCCAGGCCCTGTTCGGCTTCGACGCCGTCGTCGGCCATTATGCCAGCCCTTTTGCGCCGGGCAGCGCCTATGTCCTGCTCCACCACGTCTTCGGCGAGGCGGCGGGCGTCGAGGGCGCCTGGGGCCACGCGATCGGCGGCATGGGCGCGATCACCGAGGCGATGGCCGAAGCGGCGCGCGAGGCGGGCGTCGAGATCATCCTCGAGACGCCCGTCGACGAGATCATCGTCGAAGGCGGCAAGGCGGTCGGCGTGGTCGCCGGCGGCAAGGCCCGGCGGGCCAAAGCGGTGGTGGTGGGCGTCCACCCCAAGAGACTGTTCCAGGATCTGCTCCCCGCGGGCGCCGTCGCCGAGGACCCGGCCCGGCGGATGGCGCATTGGGCGAGCGAATCGGCGACCTTCCGGATGAACGTCGCGCTCTCCGGCCTGCCCCGCTTCACCTCGCTGCCGGAACCCGGCGACCATCTCACCGCCGGCATCATCACCGCGCCGTCGCTCGGCTATATGGACCGCGCCTATCTCACCGCGCGCACGCAAGGCTGGTCGACAGAGCCGGTGGTCGAGATGCTGATCCCCTCGACGCTCGACGACAGCCTCGCGCCCGAAGGCCGGCATGTGGCGAGCCTGTTCTGCCAGCATTTCCCTTATGACGTTGCGGGCGGCTGGGACGCGCGCCGCGATGAGGCCGCGGACCATGTCATCGCCCATGTCGACCGCTACGCGCCCGGCTTCAGGGATCTCGTCATCGGCCGGCTCGCGCTCAGCCCGCTCGATCTCGAGCGCCGCTTCGGCCTGATCGGCGGCGACATCTTCCACGGCAAGATGGGCCTCGACCAGCTCTTCTCGAACCGGCCGATGCTGGGCCACGCGGACTACCGCATGCCCTTGAAGGGCCTTTATCTGTGCGGCGCCGGCGCCCATCCCGGCGGCGGCGTCACCGGCGCGCCCGGGCACAATGCCGCCAAAGCGGTGCTGGCGGACAAGAGGAAGCTGAAGCTTTAGCGGTCGCCGTGGCTTTCGCTCGAGCAGGGGGCGCTGGCACCCACGTCCGTTCGGGCTGAGCTTGTCGAAGCCCTCTCCTCTTTCGAGTTGCAGGCGAGGGCGCTGATCAACTTCCAGTCCCCCCGGATCAAGGCCAGCTTCTTGGCACGGCTCCAGCCCTTGATCTGGCGCTCGGCCTGAAGGGCTTCGTAGCGAGAGGGGAATTCATCCGACCAGACCAGCGTGACCGGGAGACGCGTGGATGTGTAACCCGGAATCAAGCCTGATTGATGGGCGCCGATCCTCGCGTCGAGATCGTCGGTGTGGCCGACGTAGAAATGGCCGTCGGCGCAATGGAGCATGTAAGCCCAGAAGCCCATGACCCCGGGAGAAGAACAGAAAGGCAGGGCTTCGACAAGCTCAGCCCGAACGGGAGAGAGGTCGAAAGCGGGAGTTCAGTCGGCCTTATACCCTTCATGGCAGCCGCCGCAGCTCGCGCGAACCGCGGTCCAGGCCGTCAGGAAGGCGGGACGGTCGCCGGCCGCGGCGGGGGCCGCGAGCGCGCGGGTCGCGGACTGGAAACGCTGCGCGGCGGCGGCGAAGCCGGCCGGGTTCGACCATATTTCCGGCCGAACGTGGCCCGCCGCGCTCCCCTCGGGGAACAACGCCGGCAGCTCGTCCGACCAGGCGATCAGCGATTCGATGCGCGGCGTCAGCGCGGCGAGGTCGCCGCCCGAATCCGCCGCCTGCTTGAGCGCGCCGAGCGTGCGCCGGCCCTCGCCCATTCTGGTTTCGCGCGCGTGGTGGAATTCCTCGGGCGTCGTCGGCGCGGCCGGCGCGGCGTCGTTCTGAGCGGCGGCGGCGAGCGGGATCGCGGCCAGCGCCGCGGTAAGCAACAAAACCTGTCTCATACACTCTCCTTGCGCATCGCGCCTAGATGATCGGGTCGCGTTCCCAGTCGGCCTTGCTGGCGCGGCCGCTCATGCGGCGGTGCAATTTGTCCATCGTGTGGCTGCCGGTCTTGACGAACAGGAAGGGGAAAACGGCGTGGATCAGCACGGCAATTCCGCCCGCGAGCATCCTGAAGCCGAAGGCCGAAGCGTTGAGGAAATGCGCGCCATAGCTTTCGCCGACTTCTCTGGGGTGATGGGTGAAGGGATTATGCGCCATGTCGTCCTGCCTCGCTCCGGGCGGCCATAGCGCGTCCAACCGATCCGTTCCAGCGGGCCGGGAATCGGCGAAGGTGCGCCGTTCCATCGGTCCCGACGACGGGTTGAATCAGTGGCCGAAGCGGCTGGTCTTGTGCCGGAATCGCTTCGACCGACCCTGGGTTGCGCGGCTCCCGAATCTGTCGCATGCCTGCGGGGCGGGCCGAAGACCGATTCTGCGTGGGGGGCAATTATGGCAAGGCACGGCGAAGTCATGACTTCAGCTCGCGATAAAAAAGACGCCGTGGACGCAAGAATAATCGATTTGGTTCTCAAGGATATACAAGGTGAGATTAAGGCGGCCGCCGAGACAGGCAGCGGCCTCCCGAAAAAGCTGAACGTGGAGCGACTCGCCAAGAGCCTGGGCTTCAGAATCCAGCGGGGCCAAAGCGTGGAGCGGCAGGACATCATTCCGGTGCCGGCTTTTTATTCCGACCGGGAAATGAGGCTGGAGGTTGCGCGCCGGCTCGCGCGCGGGCAGCTTCGAAAGATCGCCGCCAGCTGCCCCGTGACCAAGGAGGATCGCGCCCGTCAATCCCAGCTCTGCAACTTCGTCGCCGCGACCGAGAGGGATGGGTCCAAAGTGGACTATGTCGCGGCCGCCGTGCTCATGCCGACCGAGGATTTTCGCAAATGGGGAAAACGGCTCGAGTGGAGGATCGGCCCGCTCGCGGATAGCTACGCCGTTCCTCAGGAGCTTGCGAGCATTCGGCGGGATACGCTCAGGCCGAAGGACGAGTCGGACGATTGAGGGCGGACGCCGGGACCGTGCCGAAGCTCGATCTCTCGCGGATAGACCCTGTCTTTTATCCGCGTCTGAAGCTGTTCCTCAGCGCCGACATCATCGGCTCGACCGCCTACAAGCAGCCGCTCGACATCGTTAAGGACGCGCCCGAAGACCATGCTCTGTGGGCCGACATCATTCAGGGCTTCTACAAGACCATCGACGAAGCCTTTGGCGAGCACTGGCAGAATGCCTATAACACTCTGAAAAGCAACCCGAAAGCGCGGTCGGGCTCAGCCGCCTTATTGCTCGGGCCGCGACCGCGATTCTGGAAGACGATCGGCGATGAAGTCGTGTTCTGGAAGGAGCTGACCAATTCGCTGCAGGTCTGGTTCACGCTGGCCTGCTGGCTCAAAACGATCGAAAGCGTGCGCAAGTTCTTTCCTCGCCATCGCGACGAATCCGCAAACCGCCTCGACGTGAAATGCGCCGCGTGGATTGCCGGCTTCCCGGTCCGCAATCGGGTGGTTCTCGACCTCGTCAGCAAGCGAAAGCCCGGGCATGAGATGCTCGAGCAGCTCGCCGCCTTCTACACGGAAAGCGACGAGGAGGACTGCGAAGCCCCGCCCACCGCCGACTTCATCGGCCCGGGCATCGATGTCGGTTTCCGGATTTGCGGGTTTGCGTCGGCGCGGAAGATGTCGATCGGACTCGACGTGGCCTATGTGCTGGCCAAGTCGCGGGTGAAGATGCGGAGGAAGGCTGCGACGCTGGGGCTGCTGGCGGAGCCGTTTTTCCCGAAAGATGAAGGCGCGGAGGATGTCGGCTTCACCGATCGCCTCAGCGTGCATTATAGCGGCGGCGAGGAGCTGAAGGGGGTGCTTGGCGGCATCCACTATCCCAAATTCTGGATATCGGCCCTCCATCACGGATCGCTCGAACAGGCCAAGGTCGCGCTCTACAGCCGGGGCGACGGCCGGCGTGTCAGTTGGGGCCCGCTGGAGATATTTTGCGAGCGATTCTATGACGACCGACGAAAGTTCGTCTCGAAGCCGTTCATTCACGGCGATTCGATCCTCAACGAAATTGCGCCGCGCTATCAGGAGTTCTTGGACGTGATCGGTATCGTCGAGCCGATCCAGCCATCCTTGCCTTTGTCTTACCCAGGGTCGCCTTAGGCCGCCTTCGAGGCCTGCGCCGCCTTTACCGCATCGAGGCGGGCGTCCTGGCGGTGCTTCTTCTCGACCGCCTCGACGCCGCCGCGGGTTTGCTGGAACAGGCCCATCGTCTCGAGCTCTTCCTCGCTCGCCTTGGTGAGCGCGACGTCCTGATAGTCCCAGCGCGCTGGATCGGCCGAGACGCGCTTCACGATCGCCTTTTCGGTCCTGAGATAGCGCCAATAGCGCCAGGCCTTGGCCACGCATTCGGCGGCGAAGCGCGGATAGAAGAGCAAGGCCGGCACCCGCCGGAAATCGGCGCGCCGCGACTTGCGCCGCTTGCGCCTGACGATGCCGCCCTCGAGCGGGTGGAGCCGCTCGATCTCGAACATCATCTTGAACTCGTTCATATATTGCGCCGCCTTCCTGGGCCGGCCCTTGGGCAGCATGGCGTGGCGGCGGACCACCGTCTCCATATGGTCCCAGGTGAAGAAGGCGGCCCAGGCGTCGCGATAGGCGGCCTCCCATTCGGCGTCGGACATAGTCGGATGGTGGGTGACGCGGGTGTTGAGATTGTATTTGTTGAGGTCGGGATCCATCCACGCTTTCTTGAGGTAGAGGTCCTTATGGTCCTGCGACCCCGGCAGCGGCGTCAGGAAGAAGAATTCGAGCACGTCCAGCGGCAGCTCGCGCTTGATGATCTCGACGTCGCGAAGAATCGATTCGCGGCTGTCGGCGGGGAAGCCCAATATGTAGCCGGCGAAGGTGAAGACACCGCGCGCGTGCCATTCCTGCAGCATCACCCGATATTCGGTGATGTGGTTCTGGCGCTTGTTGGCGGCGATGAGGTTGTCGGGGTTGATGTTCTCGAGGCCGATGAAGACGCGGTTGACGCCGGCCCGCGCCGCCTTGTCGATGAAGTTCGGCATTCGGTGGCAGAGCGTGTCGACCTGGATCTGGAGGTTGGCCTTCAGCCCCTCGCTCTCGCGCAAATGGATGAGCCGGTCGAAAAAGACCTCCCAATCCTTGTTGCGGGCGAGATTGTCGTCGGTGATGAAGAAGGCCTTGATCCCCTGCGCCAGATTCTCGCGGATGATCGCCTCGAGATCGTCGGCGGTGCGGAAGCGGCTCTTGCGGCCCTGGACGTTGATGATCGTGCAGAACGAGCATTGGAACGGGCAGCCGCGGCCGAGGTCGAAGCTCGACCATTGCCCCCAATTGCGCGCGATCGCCTCCTTGGGGAGGACCGGCCTTGGCGACCCGGCGATGCTCGGCAGATCCTTGAGATGGTCGTAGATGGGCTTCAGCCGGTCGTGGAAGGCGTCGATCAGCACCGCATCGAGCCGCTCCTCCTCGCATTCGCCGGCGAAGATCGAGATGCCGAGGTCGAGCGCCTCCTGGATCTCCGGCGGGATGTCCGGCAGCATCGAGAGGCAGCCCGAGACGTGGAAGCCGCCGATCGCCACCGGCAGCCCGGCCGCGCGGAACGGCCGCGCCATGTCCATCGTCCGGCCGAACTGGTTGGACTGGACCCCGACGAAGGCGATCAGCGCCTTCGATCCACGCTTTGCGATGGCGCGGATGATGCGCTCGGGGACGACATGGTCGTTGGTTTCGTCATGGGTGAAGAGGTTGATCGCCACCTCGGGCCCAAGCACCTCCCGCTCCTGACAGTCGCGCGCGATGCCGTTCAGCGCGGCCAGCGAGTTGGACGGCAGGAACGTGCGCCACCAAGTGATCGGATAGCCGTCCTCGTCATAGTGGGACGGCTTGATCATGATCAGGTCGAAATCGGTCACGCTGTTCATCTCGTGCGCGATCATAGCCGGATATGGCGAAGCGGCCTAGCCACCCGCGCTTGACCGCCGGCGCCGAAGCTGGAACGCTGCCGGGATGTTCGGCTCATTGCTCGCGGCCATGGCGCTGGTGGCGTCGCAGGACCGGCTTCCGGCCGAGCCGCCGCCCGGCGAGACGGTCCGGCCCGGCGCCTTCACCTTGCGCCTGAACGACGCGCAGCACCCTTCGGTCATAATGTCGGTGGCCGGCGAAACGCCCGGAACCCTGCTGAGGGTCTTGTGCGACACGCGCAACCGGCTTGGCATGGTCGCGGCCAGCTTTACGGAGCAGGTCAGCGGCCCGGTGCGCAGCGAGATCCGCTACAGCTTCGACACCGGCCCGGAATATCGCGGCCGATGGATCCGCGCCGCCGGCGGCGGCGGCGTCATCGTCGTCGGTGGGTGGCGGATGGGCGCGTTCGAGGATTTCTTCCGCCGCCTGCGGGGCACGCGCTCCGTGCGCCTCAGCGCGCTTGGCCCCAGGCGCGGCTGGCAGGAGATGGCGTTCCGCTATGACGATCCCGGCCCGATGCTGGACGAGATGAACCGGCGCTGCAGGCTGCGCCTCTAGTACACCCCGGGGGACCCTTGCCGGGAATGGGCGCTTCCCTCTAGGAGCGGCGCAAATCATTTCAGGGAGAATCCGGATGAAACTCGACAGCAACATCGCCGCGGTGGTGACCGGCGGCGCTTCGGGCCTCGGCGAGGCGACGGCGCGGGCGCTGGCGGGCAAGGGCGTGAAGGTCGCCATCTTCGATCGCGACGCCGAGCGCGGCGAAAAGGTCGCCGGCGAGATTGGCGGCGTCTTTTGCCAGGTCGACGTGACTTCGGACGAGGCGGTCGACGCCGGGTTCGCGAAAGCGCGCGCAGTGCACGGCCAGGAGCGGATCTGCATCAATTGCGCGGGCGTGGCCAACGCGATGAAGACGGTCGGACGCGACAAGACCACCGGCGCGGTCAGGCGCTATCCGGTCCACCAGTTCGAGCTGGTCATCCAGATCAATCTGATCGGCAGCTTCCGCGTGCTCGCCGCCTCGGCCGCCGGCATGGCGGATCTGGAACCGATGGAGGATGGCGAGAAGGGGCTGATCGTCAACACCGCCTCGGTCGCCGCGCAGGACGGCCAGATCGGCCAGGCGGCCTATTCGGCGTCCAAGGCCGGCGTGCTCGGCATGGCGCTGCCGATCGCCCGCGATTTGATGGGCGAGGGGATCAGGGTCAACACGATCCTGCCCGGCGTGTTCGAGACGCCGATGGTGGCGATGATGCCGCAGCAGGTGAAGGACGCGCTCGCCGCGCAGGTGCCCTTCCCCAAAAGGCTGGGGCAGCCGGAGGAATATGCGCGGCTCGCTCTGTTCATGGCCGAGAATACCTATCTCAACGGCGAATATGTGCGGCTCGACGGCGCGATCCGGATGGCGCCGCGCTAATTGGCCTCGCCGCGCCTTTTCTGGTGGGCGGCTTTTGCCTTCGCCCTGGTCGCGGCCGCCGGCCTGCTCGGCCTGGACTCGGCCGTGCTGCGCTGGACGGCGGCGCTGCCCGACGACGACACGCTCTGGGACCGGGGCACGGCCCTGCTCGATCTCGTCACGCTGAAAGGCTTGTCGACCTATTGGCTCGGCATGATCCTGCTCGCCGCCGCCGGCTTGCTGCTGGCGATCCGCGCAACCCGCAACGCCGGCTGGCTGACCCTCTATGTCGGCGCGGTGCAGCTGGTGACGGCGACGGTGGCGGAGAACGCCAAGCCGCCGTTCGGCCGGCTGCGTCCCTTTCAGGCGGGCGGCATCGACACTTGGTACGCGGGCTCCGATTCCTTTCCTTCGGGGCATGCCGCTTCCTATGCCGGCCTGTTCCTCCCCCTGATGCTGCTCGTCCCGCGCCTGACGCCGCTCTGGGCGATCCCGACCTTGTTCATCGCGCTGGCCCGGATCTTCGATCACGTCCATTATCTGAGCGACGTCTCGGCCTCGCTGGCGCTGGCCGCGGGGTTCACCGCGGCCTTCGCTCCCATCGCTCTCAGGGCATCAGCCACTCCCGCTCGAACGCAAGAGCCGCGCCGAGCAGGCCCGGCTCCGGATAGGTGAGCAGGCGCACCGGCGTGCGCAGCATGCGCTCGCGATAGCGGCCCTTGGCGGTGAAGCGGGCGGCGAAGGCGGGGCTCTTGAGCAGATCGGCGATGCGGTTGGCGAGGCCGCCGGTGATGGCGACGCCGGTCGCGCCATGGGCGAGCGCGATGTCGCCGGCGGCGGCGCCGAAGCAGCGGACGAGGATGGCGAGCGCCTTGGCGGCCAGCGGGTCGGCGCCTTCTATGGCCGCCTCCCAGAGGGCGCCGGCTCTGGCCGGGTCCCAGTCGCCGCCGCCGAGGAAGCGGTAGATGTCGATGAGGCCGGGGCCGGAGACGATTCGCTCGACCGAGGCGCGGCCGTAGCGCGCGGTCAGCGCGTCGGCGAGATCCTCCTCCTCCGGATCGAGCGGGCAGAAGCCGATATGGGCCGCTTCGGTCTCGATGATGCTCACCTGCGCCTTGCGCCGGTCGAGGATCGAGACGCCGAGGCCGGTGCCGGGGCCGATGACGCTGGTGATTCCGCGTCCGGGCAAGTCGCCCGGGCCGCAGAGCGGGATCAGGTCGTCGGCGCCCATCACCGAAACGGCGTGCGCGACCGCGCCGAAATCGTTGAGCAGCGTCAGCTCGTCCAGACCGAGCGCGTCCGCGAGGCCGGGCCGGCCGATGCGCCAATCCGAATTCACGAAGGTCAGCACATCGCCTTCGATCGGCGCCGCCACCGCCAGCGACGCGGCGCGGGGCAAGAAGCCGCCGCTGTCGCGCGCGAACCGGGCCCAGGCCTCGGCCAGCCCGGCATATTCGCGAGTCCGATATTTGCGCATCTCGCCGATCGCGGGGCGGGCGCCGGGGCGCAGCTCGGCGAGCGCGAAGCGGGCATGGGTGCCGCCAATGTCCGCCGCGACGATCTGCATCAGGCTTTGCCTTTCCTTCGGCCGGGCTCAGCAAAGATGACAAAGATTACACATGCCATCTGTGCCGCCACGGATGCCGCAAACGGCACGACTGGCACGACTGGCACGAATGTCACATGGAATCGCGGGGGGTGTTCTCCCGCAACGGCGAAGCGGCGGCGGCCGAGGCCGCGCGCGGCAGGCAGGTTCGACAGGCCCGGCAAGGTCGTGATTCGCGGGAACGGCATCGCGCGAGGGTGACAGACGAAATCCTACATTGGAAGCGGCGCCCGGCGGCCGGACCGTCTACACGATCGAAGCCGGCAACGCGCCGATCGGGCGCGATGCCGGCTTCGTGTCGCGCGACGCCTCGGTCAGAAGCTGACCTCCGCCGCCAAGGTGAACGAGCGACCCCGCGGATCCGCGACGCGCGGCTCCCAGGAGCTGCCGGCGCCGGTATTGCTGTCATAGGTGATCGCGAAGGGCGGATCGCGGTCGAAGAGGTTCCGGACGCCCGCGGTCAGCCTGAAATGGGGCGCGAAGCCGGTATAGCTGACCGACAGATTGTAGATGATATAATCGCTCACCCGCGTGTTGTAGTCGGGACGCGTCGCCGAGGCCGGCAAGGCGAAGTTCCTGTAGCCGTTCCGGAAAATCTGCGTGAACGTGACGTTCCAATCGTCGTTCCGGAAGCTGATGAAAGCGTTGTGCTTCCAGCGGAGACCGAGGTCGCCGGTGAAGGTGAAGATGCCGACCAGATCCGAATAGGGCAGATTGGGCAACAGCTTCTCGCGCTTGTCGATCAGATAGGTCCCGTCCAGTCCGGCGCTGAAGGTGCCGCCCAAGCCATCCACCTCGCCGCGCAGCGCGACGTCGATCCCCTCGGTCCGCCGCGAACCGAAATTGCCCGTCCGCAGATCGACCGTGGTGATGAGGCCATTGGTGCGCCCGATCCGTTCGGGGAAAGCGGCGATATTCGCGAGCAGCTGCGGAATGGTGATCGTGCCGATCGTATTGTCGACCGCGATGGACCAATAGTCGACCGAAAGGCTGAAACGGCGCGAAGGCCGGATAACCACGCCGACGCTGAATTGCTCGGAGGTTTCGGGCTCCAGGTTCAAATTGCCTCCGCTCAACGATTCGGGGGTGATGGGAGCGCAGGCAGGTTGCGGACCGGTGGTGTTGCCCGTCGGGCACAAGGTCGGATCGACCAGCGTGTTGCCCGGATTGGGCGATATCGTAGTTCCATTGAATATCTGATTGAACGTCGGGACGCGGAAACCGGTCCCATAGGAGCCGCGGAACAGGAGCGGTTCCCACGGGCGGAAACGGAACGAGACCTTCGGATTGGTCGTGCTCCCGAAGCCGGTATAATCGTCGATCCGGCCAGCGACGATGATGTCGAGCTCGGGCAGGATCGGAAACAGGGCCTCGGCATAAGCGGCAAGCACGCGGCGGTGCTTCGGGGTCAGCGCGTTGATATTATCGAACGCCACATTGAAGATGTCCGGCGTGCCCGCGGCCGCGGCTGGCGAGCCGTTGAACTCGTAGCTCTCGCGGCGATAGTCGACGCCGGCGGCGAGCTGGACGTCGCCGCCCCAGATGTGGAACAGCGAGCCGGACACCGAGGCATCGAACTGGCGCACCTGATAGCGGCCGCCGTAGAGCACGGTGCCTTCGGCCGATACCGCCTCGAGCCCCGCCATCGCCTCCGGAGTCTGGGTGAGCGAGAACGGATTGAGGATGCCCGCGTTGATCAGGCCGATGATGCCCGGGCCGGCGGCGCCCGGCGCGGTGGGCGCGCGGGGGTCGTAGGCGCCGACGTCGTTGATGGCAGTGGCGGGATTGTTGGTGAGCTGCACGCCGCGAAAATGATAACCGGTCCCCAGCACGGACGAGGATTCGCTCCTCGCATAGGACGCGCCGGCGCGATAATTCCAATCCGCCCAGAGCGAGCCCTCGATGCCGAGCGCGGCGCGCAAGGTCCTGGTGTTGGTTTCGTATTCGCGCGGCCCGCACGCGATGCAGCGCCAGCGGCCGGCGATCGGAAGCCCGAAGCGCGCGTTGAGCGCCGCAACCTGCGCGGCCCGGTTCGGGTTGGTCGGAACGTCGAACGCGGCGCGAATCGCGTTGAACACCTGATCATAGGTGGCCTGGGTCAGCGCGTTGCGGGGATAAGCCCAGGGCAGGGTCGTGGCGCTGGCCGAGTATTGGTTGGCGGAGAACTGCTTGGACGAATCCGCATCCGACCCGGTGATCTCGAGCGAGAGCAAATGATCGCCGGTGATCCGGACGACGCCGCGGCCGTAATAAGTGAGCGTCTGGATCGGCTGCTGGATCACCGCCGCCCGGCCGGTATCCCACGCGCAGGCATATTGCGCCGTCGGCACCGCCCAAAGGACCTCGTCATAGGCCATGCCGCCGTCCATCGACTCGCAGCCGGCGCCGCCGGGAAGATCGAGGATGTTGATGCCGCCCGCGGCACCGTTCGTCCCGTTGGGCAGGGTCAGCGTCAGGCCGGTGAGCAATGTGCCGGCCGGCGTCTGGTTGACGTTCGCGCCGATGTTGAACGCTGTCGCGATCGGGGCGCCGCGCGTGTCGATCGAGAGGCCGCGATTGGGCTGGTTGCCGTTGACGAAATCGCGGTCCGAGCCGCGCAGGATGCGGTTCCAGCTATAGGCAACCGCTCCCATGACGTTGAAGCCCTGGTCGCCCAGGTCGCCATAGCCGGCGATGCCTGAGATTCGGTAGATATTGCCGCCGCCCCGCTCGGTCATGTCGGCGAAGCTCTGGACGCCGATCCCCTCATAATCGGTGCGGGTGATGAAATTGATCACGCCGCCGATCGCGTCGGTGCCGTAAATCGCCGAGGCGCCGTCCTTCAGTATCTCGATCCGGTCGATCGCCGCGAACGGGATCTGGTTGACGTCGACCGCGGAGCCCTGGAGCCCGTGCGCGGCGACGCGGCGGTTGTTGAGCAGCACCAAGGTCGACGAATTGCCCTGGCCGCGAAGGTTGGCCGAGGACAGGCCGTTGGTGCCGCGCTGGGCGCCGGAGACGACGTCGGCATTGGAAGCGAGATTGTCGGCGCCGCTGGCGTTCGAGGGCAGGAACATCAGCAATTGCTCGGGACTGCTGATCGAGTTGCGCCGCACTTCCTCGTTGGTGATGATCTGCAGCGGAAGCGCGCTGTTGTTCGGATCCTGCCGGATCCGCGAGCCGGTCACCAGGATGTTGGTGTCCTCGTCCTCGGGCGCGGCCGCCGCCGGCAGCGCCGCCGTGTCCGGCTCGGTGACCTGCGCGGATGCCGGCGCTGCAAATGCGCAGGCGAGCGCGGCGAAAGCGGTTCCCGAAACCAGGACCGACTTGAAAGACGTCTTATCGAGCATTTTGATTTCCCCCCGAAAACCTCGCGCCGTACGTGGCACCAAAAAACAAGCCTGTCACCCCCACCCGATGAACGGGCGTCCCGCAATCGTTCGGAGCGTCAATTCTGCTCCGCGATCATGACCAAAGCCGCGTCCATCGCCGAGGTGGCGGAGGCGCCGTCGGGGATGTCGTTGGCGTAGATCGAGAAGAGCAGGGTGCGGCCGCTGCGCGCGATCATGTAGCCGGACAGAGCGGCGGTGGCGTTGAGCCCGCCGGTCTTTGCGAACAGCCGCGATTCGAGCACGGTGCCGCGGAAGCGGCGGGCGAGCGTGCCGTCGACGCCGGCGACGGCCAGGGTGGCGCGCCAGGCGGCTCCCCAGGGCTGGGCGGCGGCCCAGCGCAGGAAGCGGACGACGCCGCGCGGCGCGACGCGGTTGTAGGTCGACATGCCCGAGCCGTCGGAAAAATCGTAATCGGCGCGGCGCAGGCCGGCCCGCTCCAGCATCGCCCGCAATATCGCGACGCCGTCTGCGATCGAGCCGGCGCCCTCGATGCGCCCGAGCCGCCTGAGCAGGAGCTCGGCGTGAAGGTTCTGGCTGACCTTGTTGATGACAATGAGGTCCTCGCCGAGCGGGGGCGGGACCAAACGGGCGAGCGGCTCCCGTGGCGGCGCCGGCACCTGCGCACGGTGGCGCGCTGAAACCGCGCCGGCGACGCGCACGCCGCGGGCCTCGAGCAGGGCCTTGAAGCGCCACGCCGCATAATGGGCCGGATCGTCGATGCCGAGGCGCAGCAGCTCCGGCTCGGCGCCCATCGCGATCGTCCCGGTCAGGCGCAGGACATTGCTGCCCGGAAGCCGCTCGAAGTCGAGGTTGGTGGCGCCGCCGGCCGCGACCGTCGCCGCGCGATTGTCGACGGTGAAATAAAGCGGCAGATCGAGCGCGGGCGGCCGGCCGGGCGCGGTCGGCGCGACCCGCAGAGGCAGCTCGTTGTCGTCGAGGCTGAGCGCGGAGATTGCGGTGCCGGAGCGCGTGCCGATATTGTTCCAGCTCATCCCCGGGCTCCAGCGCTGGTCCGGGAAATAGCTGTCGTCGCCGATGACGTTGCGGACCCGCCGCGTTCTGGCGGCGACGGCGTCGGCGAGCGCGGCGAGGCAATTGGCGGCGCAATCCGGAGCGCTGGAGAGGCGGGCGTCGCCATGGCCTTCGAGCACCACGTCGGGCGCCGGCCCGCCTGTCGTTTCGAGCCGGACCGCGGCGCCGCCGCCGGTGTCGGGCCGGTCGAGGCCAGGGAGGGCGGCGAAGGCGGCGGCGGTGGTGAACATCTTGGTGTTCGACGCCGGGATGAAGCGCGCGTCGGGCGCGATCGCGACGAGCTCGC
Organism: Allosphingosinicella sp.; assembly: GCA_035543935.1. GTDB lineage: Bacteria > Pseudomonadota > Alphaproteobacteria > Sphingomonadales > Sphingomonadaceae > Allosphingosinicella. Next base: position 37,294 of record DATKIV010000043.1, on the reverse strand, counting down.
TGCCGTCCTCGGTGGCGACGACGAGGCCGAAGCGGGTGCCGGGCACGGCCTCGCGCAGCCGCGATTCGACGCGCTGCTGAAGACCGGAATCCTGCGCGGCCGCCGGCAAAACCGGGGCGAGCGCCAGGATCAGCGCCGCCGCGCGGAACGCGATCGCGAGCTTCGTCAGCGGCCGAGCCATGCCGGCACCTTATCGGCCTGGATCAATGCGTCCACATCCTGCCGCTCCCGAACGATCGCCCAGTCGCCGCCATTGACCAGGACCTCCGGCGGCAAGGGGCGCGAATTATAGGTGCTGGCCATGGTCGCCGCATAAGCGCCCGAGGCGCGGATGATCATCAGCTCGCCGCCCGCGACGCGGTCGATGCTGCGCGCGAGAGCGAAGGTGTCGCCGGTTTCGCAGATCGGGCCGACGATGTCCGCGATCATCCGCTCGCCGGCCGGCACCACCGCCTCGATCGCGTGCCAGGCGTCGTAAAGGCTCGGCCGCAGCAAATCGTTCATCGCCGCATCGAGGATCACGAACGGGTGATCGGGCCCGGGCTTCACCCGGATCACCCGGGCGAGCAGGACGCCGGCATTGCCAGTGATGATCCGGCCCGGCTCGAAGATCAGCCGGCACCCCCAATCGCCGGCGACGCGGCCGACCATCGCGCCGTAATCCGCCGGACTCGGCGGCGGCGGCGCGGCCGGATCGTAGGCGATGCCGAGCCCGCCGCCGAGATCCGCTGTGCTTATGTCGTGCCCGTCGGCGCGCAACAGGCGGATGAGCGCGCCGACCTTCGCGAACGCCGCTTCGAGCGGGGCGAGGCTGGTGAGCTGGCTGCCGATATGGACCGCGACGCCCCTGATTTCGAGGCCCGGCAATGCGCGCGCGCGCGCATAGGCCCAAGCGGCGTCCTCGATCGATATGCCGAACTTGTTGTGGGCGGCGCCGGTCGAGATTTTCGCGTGGCTTCCCGCCGCGACGTCGGGGTTGACGCGAAAGCCGACCGGCGCGGTCCGGCCCGTCGACACGGCGACCTGCGACAGCATCTCGGCTTCCGCCACCGACTCCAGGTTGAACTGGCAGAGCCCGCCGTTCAAAGCGAGCGCCATCTCCTCGCCGGTCTTGCCGACCCCCGAAAAGACGATCTTCTCCGCCGCGATTCCGGCGGCGCGGGCGCGCCGATATTCGCCGCCCGAGACGACGTCGGCGCCGAGCCCTTCCGCCGCCAGGGTCGCCAGCACCGCGGCATTGGGATTGGCCTTGACCGCGAACGCGATCAGCGGGTCGCCGAGCGGCGCCAGCGCGGCCTTGAGCGCCTTGGCCTGCGCGCGCATTCCCGCCGTCGAATAGACGTAGACCGGCGTGCCGACCTCGCGCGCGATGCGCTCGAGGGGAACGTCCTCGCAATGGATGGCGCCGCTTTGGAGGTGGAAGGGGTCCATCGGTCCTGCTCTGGGCTGCACGCTCAACCCCTCGCCAGCATAAGCTCGGGCGCGATCTCCGCAATGGGCCGCTCGCATTAGGGGCGCCGCAGGATCTGGGCCACGAGTTGGTCCGTGGCCTGGGTGGAGTCGAGACGCAGCACGGCGATTTCGAGGCCGGCGAGCCAGCGTTCGTGCTTCGGCCGGCTGCGGCCGGGCTGGGCGCCCTCTTCATATTGCGCCGCCCATTCGATGAAAGCGCGGTGGATGTCGTGCATCGCCCCGCCCGGCAGCAGGGCGTCGCCGAACCGGCCCTGCTCGCGCCGCCGGAGCCGCTCCATGCGAATGTCGGTCGGAGCCTCCAGGAAGACGATCAGCTGGGCATCTCTTATGGCACTCTCCGCCCAGCCTTGCAGCGTGCCGGACATCACCCATCGTCCCGTTCGCGCCTGCTCGGCGGCGATGCGCCGCAGCCGCTCGGGCACATCGCGCTTGTCCCGGTAGGGCGGATCGGTGTCGACCCAATAATGGTCGTCCGTGTCGATGGGAACCGCGCCGAGACGGGCCGCAAGAGCCGCGCCCAGAGTGGTCACGCCGCATCCGGGCGCGCCGGTGATGCCGATCCGGTTCAGAATCGCCGCTACCGGTTCCGCCGCCCCTCGATGAGGCTGTCGACCAGCGCCGGCTCGGCCAGCGTGCTCGTGTCTCCGAGGTTGGAGAAGTCGTTCTCGGCGAGCTTCCTCAGGATTCGGCGCATGATCTTGCCCGAGCGGGTCTTGGGCAATGCGGGCGTGAAGTGGATCAGATCGGGCGTCGCGATCGCGCTGATCTCGGTGCGGACCTGGCGCTTCAGCTCGGCCTCGAGCGCGGGGCTGCCCTCCTCGCCGGCGATCAGGGTGACGTAGCAATAAATGCCCTGGCCCTTGATGTCGTGCGGATAGCCGACCACGGCGGCCTCGGCGACGAGGGGGTGGCTGACCAACGCGCTTTCGATCTCCGCGGTGCCGAGGCGGTGGCCGGAGATGTTGAGCACGTCGTCGACCCGGCCGGTGATCCAGTAATAATCATCCTCGTCGCGGCGGCAGCCGTCGCCGGTGAAATATTTGCCGCGATAGGCGCTGAAATAGGTCTGCACGAAGCGCTCGTGATCGCCGTAGACGCCGCGCATCTGGCCCGGCCAGGAGCGGCCGATGCACAAATTGCCGGAGGCGGCGCCCTCGATCACCGCGCCGTCCGCGTCGACCAATTCGGGGACGATTCCGAAGAAGGGCCGCCCCGCCGAGCCCGGCTTCATCGCATGGGCGCCGGGAAGAGTGGTGATCATGATGCCGCCGGTCTCGGTCTGCCACCAGGTGTCGACGATCGCGCAGCGTTCCTCGCCGACGACGCGATGATACCAGAGCCAGGCCTCCGGGTTGATCGGCTCGCCGACCGTGCCGAGCAGGCGGATCGAGGAGCGGTCGTGCTTCGTCACCGGCGCCTCGCCCTCGCGCATCAGCGCCCTGATCGCGGTCGGCGCGGTGTAGAAGATGGCGACCTTGTGGCGCTCGACCACGTCCCAGAAGCGCGAGAAATCCGGGAAGTTGGGTACGCCCTCGAACATCAGGGTCGTCGCGCCGTTGGCGAGCGGGCCGTAGACGACGTAGGAGTGGCCGGTCACCCAGCCGACGTCGGCGGTGCACCAGAAAAGCTCGCCCTCCCGATAGTCGAAGACGTAGTGGAAGGTGGTCGCGGTCCACACCGCATAGCCGCCGGTGGTGTGCAGCACGCCCTTGGGCTTTCCCGTCGAGCCGGACGTGTAGAGGATGAAGAGCGGGTCTTCCGCATTCATCGCCTCGCACGGGCAGTCGTCGGGAACGGTGGCGGCGAGCTCGTCATAGACATGGTCGCGGCCGGCCTGCATGGCGACGTCGCTGCCGAGATGGCGGACGACGATGACGCCGTCGACCTCGGCCCCGCGCGCGATCGCCGCGTCGACATTGGCCTTCAAGGGCACCATCTTGCCGCCGCGCATGCCGCCGTCGGCGGTGACGACGAGCCGGCTCGCGCAATCCTCGATGCGGCCGTGCAGCGCTTCCGGAGAGAAGCCGCCGAAGACGACGCTGTGGACCGCGCCGATCCGCGCGCAGGCGAGCATCGCCACCGCGGCTTCGGGGATCATCGGCAGATAGAGGGTGACCCGGTCGCCCTTGCCGGCGCCCAAGGCCTTGAGACTGTTCGCCATCCGCACCACCTCGGCGTGCAATTCGCCGTAGGTCAGGGTGCGGGTGACGCCGGGTTCGTCGCCTTCCCAGACGATCGCGGTTTCGGCCGAGCGCGCCTCGAGATGGCGGTCGACGCAATTGAAGCAGAGGTTGAGGATGCCGTCCTCATACCATCTGATGTCGACCGGATCGAAGGACCAGCCGGCGACCCTGGCCGGCGCCTTCACCCAGTCGATCCGCTTCGCCTGCTCGGCCCAGAAGCCGTCCGGATCGGCCAGCGAGCGGGCGTAGAGCGCCTCATATTGCGCGGGCGTGCAGTGGGTGTCCCGGGTGGCGGCGGCGGGAGGGGGGATGAGCTCGGCCATCCCCCCTCCCTAATCGCTCGTCGGTGCGGACGCTACGGCTGGGATGAAAAGGGGACACGTACTTTTTCGCGAAAAAGTACGTGTCCCCTTTGGACGCTACTGCCCGACGACGCGGCCGAGCAGGCCGCCGAGGCCGCCGCCGCGGCGGCGGCGGGGCTGCTCCTGGCGCGAATCCCCGCTTGCCGTCTCGCCGCGCATCATCGCTGCGACGTCCTGGCCGAGGATGCCGGCATAAGTGGAGCGCGTCCTGAGCTTCACCGTCCAGTCGGGGCGCCAGCCGCGGGCGGCGCTGGCCGGGCGCGGGGTGGCGAAATTGGCCTCGGGGCCGAAGGCGGTCATCATCAGCGATGCGGATTGCACCCCCTGGGTGAACTCGGCCGGCACGGCGCATTGGGTGGTCGACGGCTGCAGCACGACGCGCTGGGCGATCAGCCGCACCACCTCCTCGGGCGAGAGATAATCGAACGCGCCCATCTGATTGAACTGGATCTCGCTCGAGCTCCACATCACGATCGTGTTGTCGCTGCGCGAGCCAACCGCCATCAGGAAATAGCCGGTGGCGTTCTGGACCGGCCGCCAGGCGATCGGCACCGCGCCCGAGGCGGCGCGCTGGTTGGACGTGATGGCGATCGGCGCCAGGAAGTCCTGGCCCGAAGCGAGGCTGAAATTGATCTCCGGGCTGTAATTGCCGGCGATGCGGTGCGCGCCGACCAGCGAGCCGTTGGCCGGAATGGTGGTGCGGGAACGCTGGTTGGGCCATTCGCCGAAGGTCGCCGAGGTCGAAGAATTGGGCGGGGTCATCGCCCGCACCGCGAGCTGGGCCATGCCCGGCATCGCCTGGCCGCGCGCCATGCGGGAAAGGTCGATCTCATAGGGCTGGCCGGAGCGGGCATGCTCGCCGCAGCCCCAATAGATGAGGATGCGGCCGCTGGCGCCGCCATCGCCGCCGCCCGGACCCTGATAGGGGCGGACCGGAACGGGGCGCGCCGGCTCGGGCGAAACGAGGGGGAGCGACGGGCCGGCGTTGAGGCCGGCCGGGATGAAGTGATCGGCCTGGGGCGCGGCGGCGCGGCGCGGGCTGCCGAGCTCGAGCTTGAGATTGTGGATATAGGGGTCGCCCTGCGCGGCGCCGCGGCCGCGACCGGCGCCGATCGCGCCGAGCAGCGAGCGGCCGCTGGTGGGCGCGCCGGGTGCCATGCCGGTCTGGGCGGCGAGGCCGCTGGTGGTTTCCGCCGACATCCAGTATGTGGCGGTGCCTCCGGAGGCAGCGGCGGGCGCGGCCCGGCGCGGCTGCGCCACCGCGCCGGTCGTGCTCGCGGCAAGGGTGGCAAACGCGGCGATGCCGCTCAAAAAGCTTGTTTTCGTCATGATAGCCCCAATGTTGAGAGTGGATGACCTGGTGATGGCGGCCGCCTAGAAAGACCCCCGCGCCGCCGCGACGAAGATGAGACGAAGGCGCAGGATCGCGCGACTTTTGCGGCGCCCGCCTGTTGGTGCCGAGACGAAAGTGCAGGATTGCACGATGAACGTGTATTAGGTATCTGATACACCTCGAAGGAATTGGCAAGGACGAGATGACCGCTTTGGCCCTCCCCACCGGCCCCGAGCCCGAAGCCGGCCCCAGCCCTTGGGCGGGCGGAGTCGCGGCGATGCGCCGGGACTGGCGCGCTTTGCTCGTCTGCGGCGTGATGGCGGCGCTATGGCTGGCCGCGATAGTCAGCCTGTTCGGCGCCGGCGGCCTGGCGAGCGGGGCCGGGCGCAATGCCGCGCCGACCATCGCCCAGGCGCGGCTGCAGGCCAAGGCCGCCGAAATGTCGGCCACGCAGATCCGTACCGACATCGCGCCCGAAAGCGCGGTCGCCATCAACGCCGCCATCCCGGTCGTCGAGGGCGCCAATCCGCCGGCGCCGCCGTTCAGCCTCGCCAATGCCAGCGCCGCCGACCGCGCCCGCTCGCTCGAATGCCTGACGGTCGCCATTTATTACGAGGCGGCGACCGAGCCGACCGACGGCCAGCGCGCGGTCGCGCAGGTTGTGCTCAACCGCGTCCGCCACCCGGCCTATCCGAACACGGTCTGCGGCGTCGTCTTCGAAGGGGCGCGCCGCGCCAGCGGCTGCCAGTTCAGCTTCACCTGCGGCGGCGCGCTAAGGCGCGCGCCGATGCCGGTCTATTGGGAGCGGGCCCGCGCGATCGCGCAGCAGGCGCTCAATGGCTATGTCTATGCGCCGGTCGGCCTGGCGCTCAATTATCACGCCAATTATGTCGTGCCCAACTGGTCGGCGACCCTGGTCAAATCGCACGTCGTCGGGCTCCATATCTTCTACCGCTGGCGCGGCGGGCTCGGCCGGCCGGCGGCGTTCAGCGACGCTTATGCGGGCGCCGAGCCGGCCATCGCCTGGCGCGGCGGCTTCGGCCAGCCGCTCCGGCCCGAAGCCCAGGCCGCCGTCGCCGGCAGCCGCGACGCCCAGGCCGCGGCCGCGGCCGAGGCGGCGATCATGGGCGGGGACCCGGCGGCGCACGCCAGCGTCGACAGCTTCCAGCGCTCGGTGCTGCGCCGCTACGAGCCGATGCAGCGCGAGAGCGCCAATGCGGTGATCTCGGAGCGCACGCGCGCCGATCCGAGCCTGACCAGGAGCCAGCGCTGGGCGCTGACCGGCGACAATAGCGCCTCGACCCAGGCCCCGCTCGGCCGCCGCCAGGAAGCCCGCCCGGCGCCGCCGGTCGAGCTGGAGGGGGTCCGCCGCCGCCCGAGCGCGGGGGCGGCGAGGCCGGAGCCCGCGCCGGCCGACGCGACCCAGTCGACGACCCGCTGATCTCCTTCCCGCGCGTCGATCAGGCCGCGTTGAGCAGTCGCCGCTCGCCGGCCAGGTTCATCAGCGCCTTTTGCAGCTTCTCGAACGCGCGGACCTCGATCTGGCGGATGCGCTCGCGGCTGACGTCGTAGACCTGGCTCAATTCCTCGAGCGTCTTGGGCTCGTCGGTCAACCGACGCTCGGTCAGGATATGACGCTCGCGCTCGTTGAGGGCGCCGAGCGCCTCGATCAGCAGATCGTGGCGGATCCGAGTCTCCTCGGCCTCGGCGACGCGCTCGTCCTGCAAAGGTTCGCTGTCGACCAGGAAATCCTGCCAGCTGCCCTCGCTGTCGTCGCGCAGCGGTACGTTCAGCGAGGTGTCGCCGCCCATCGCCATGCGGCGATTCATCGAGATTACGTCATCCTCGGAAACGCCGAGATCAGTGGCGATCTTGGTGACGTCCTCGGGCTTGAGATCGCCATCCTCGAAGGCGTCGATCTTGTTCTTCATCCGCCTGAGGTTGAAGAACAATTTCTTCTGCGCCGCGGTCGTGCCCATCTTCACGAGCGACCATGAGCGCAGGATATATTCCTGGATCGAGGCGCGGATCCACCACATCGCGTAGGTGGCGAGGCGGAAGCCCCTTTCGGGCTCGAACTTCTTCACGCCCTGCATCAGGCCGATATTGCCTTCGGAGATCAGCTCCGCGGTCGGCAGGCCATAGCCGCGATAGCCCATGGCGATCTTCGCCACGAGCCTGAGGTGCGAGTTGACCAGACGGGCCGCCGCATCGGTGTCCTGATGCTCGGTCCAGCGCTTGGCCAGCATATATTCTTCTTCCGGCGCCAGAATCGGAAACTTCTTGATCTCCGAAAGGTAGCGGTTGAGGCCTGCCTCACCGCCCGCCGCCGGGATCGTCGCCGGTACGTTTCTACCTGCCATGATGCTTACTTCACTCCCTGGGCGCCTAAAGCGGGCTTTCGACCCTTGGTCGGCACACGATTGTTATACACGAAGCGCCCCGAACAGTTCCTGAATATCCGAGGGAAGGGCGCTTTTGAAGGATAAGTTCTCTTTTGAGACCGGATGCACGAAGCCGAGCGCGGCGGCGTGCAGGGCCTGACGGTGAAAATCGAGCCTTTTCAACAGCTCGCTATGCGCCGGACGCGACCGGCCGTAAACCGGGTCGCCGAGCAGGGGGTGGCCGATCGAGGCCATGTGGACGCGCACCTGGTGGGTGCGGCCGGTTTCGAGCCGGCATTCGACCAGAGCGGCCTCCCTCAGCGGCTGCACGATTCGATAATGGGTGACCGCCCTTTTGCCGCGCCCGTCCCTGACGACCGCGATCTTCTTGCGGTTCGCCGAGGAGCGCGCGAGCGGCGCGTCGATCGTACCGGCGGCCGGGATCGGCACGCCCCCGACGATCGCCAGATAGCGTCGGTCGATGCTGTGCCTGGCGAATTGCGCGGCCAGCCCTTCATGGGCGACGTCGGTCTTGGCAACCAGGAGCAGCCCCGACGTGTCCTTGTCGATGCGGTGGACGATCCCCGGCCGCGCCACCCCGCCAATGCCGCTGAGCCGGCCGGCGCAATGGTGGAGCAAGGCGTTGACCAGGGTGCCGTCGAAATTGCCCGCGGCCGGATGGACGACCATCCCCGCCGGCTTGTCGACCACCAGCAGGTGGTCGTCCTCGAAGACGATCTCGAGCGCGATCTCCTGCGCCTCGTTATGCGCCGGCCGGGGCTCGGGGATCGTGACCTCATAGGCGCCGCCCGGCACCGCCTTCACCGCCGGATCGCGCACCGGCGCGCCCTCAGGGCCGAGCACCGCGCCGCTGGCAATGAGCGCCTTCAGCCGCTCGCGCGACAGCGTCGGCACCGCGGCGGCCAGAGCGCGGTCCAGCCGCCAGCCAAAAGCGTCCTCGGCGATCCTGGCGATGATGGTGGAATGCCCCCCCGACATTGGAGAGTGGAGATGGGGATCGGTCGCTTAATTTCAACCTGTCGCTTGTAGTTGACAGAGTCCGCGCTGTCGCCTAGAAGCGACAAGCAATGCAAGTCGTCGAAAGCGATCTCTTCACGAAATGGCTTAAGACCCTGCGCGATCCGATCGGACGGCGCATGGTCCTTCGCCGGATCGCCCGGATCGCTATATCGGATGAGTTCGGTGATCATGCAGGCATCGGCAGTGGCGTAAGCGAGCTGCGAATCCATACCGGCCCGGGCTATCGAGTCTATTACACGATCCAGGGTGAGGAACTGGTGTTGCTTCTCTGCGGTGGCGACAAGGATTCGCAGGCACGCGACGTTGCGAAGGCAAAGGGACTAGCGACTCAGCTGGCTGAGCCGCGAAACTGACAGACGCAGTCCGACGGAAGGGACAAAAATGGGGAGTATCAAACTACGGCCGTTCGATGCGGCCAATTACCTCGATAGCGCGGCCGACCAAGCGGATTTGTTGAGCGACGCTGTCGATTCCGGTGATCCTCGTTATGTCGCTTATGCGCTAGGTGCCGTTGCCCGCGCGCGAGGTGGCATTGCGAAGCTGGCCCGTGACGCCGGCTTGAGCCGACAAGCCTTACACAAGGCGTTGAGTGAGGATGGTAATCCGACGCTCGACACGGTTCTTAAAGTGCTGCGCGCGCTTGGCCTTCATATGAAGATCGAGGAATGTGCGCCTGCATCGGAGGCCGCTTGAACTTGGCGATCATGCGGGGCGGAGCCTTGCATCCGTGAATCCGAGAGGCCAATAGGGATCGCAGTTCCGGTCGCCGCCGAGAGGGCTCAACGCGCATGAAATCCCACGAATTCGCCAGCCTGCTCTGCTCGCGCCTGTGCCACGATTTGCTGTCGCCGGTCGGCGCGCTCAACAATGGCATCGAATTGCTCGCCGACGAGCATGATCCCGAAATGCGGGCGCGCTGTCTCGATCTGCTCGCCGAGAGCGCGCGGGCGTCGGCCAACAAGCTCAAATTCTTCCGGCTGGCGTTCGGCGCCGCCGGCGGTTTCGCCGACGTCGTCGACACCCGCGAGGCGCGCGGCGCGATCGAGGGGCTGTTCGGCGGCGACGGCCGCATCCAATTGGGCTGGATGGTCGACGAGCCGACAATGAGCAAGGCGGCGCTGAAGGTGCTCCTGAACGTCGTCCTGATCGCCGGCGACGCTCTGGTGCGCGGCGGCAGCCTCGCCGTCGGCGCCGAGAAGCACGAGGCCGGCCTCGACATCGTCGTGCGCGCGGAAGGGAGCCGGATCGTGCTCGATCCCGAGCTCAAGAAGGTGCTGATCGGCGAGATGTCCGAGGAGGAGGTCGCGCCGCGCGCCGCCGCCGCCTGGCTCGCCCACGCCCTCGTCGAGGAAGGCGGCGGCCAGATCCAGGTCGCCGACGGCGATGAGGGCATCCTCATCATCGGCGCCAGCCTGCCGGCCTGAAGGGGACAGTCACTTTCACGCGCCGGCGCCCGGACGCGGGCACGGCGCAGCCGAAAGTGACTGTCCCCATTCCCCGCCGCGGTTAACGCCCCCTTTACCAACGGCTCCCATAAGCTCTCCCGACATGGATGAGCTGATCAACGATTTCATCGCCGAGACGCGCGACATGGCCCAGGCCCTGTCGGGCGCGATCGTGGCGTGGGAGGCGCATCCCGGCGACCGCGAGCGGCTCGACGAGATTTTCCGCTTCGTCCACACCGTGAAGGGCAATTGCGGCTTCTTCGACTTGCCGCGGCTCGAGCTGCTCAGCCATGCCGCCGAAGGGGCGCTGGCCGAGGTCCGGGCCGGCAGCCGCGCCGCCGACGCGCCGCTGGTCAGCGCCGTGCTCGCGATCATCGACCGGATCGGCGAGCTGGTCCAGGCGCTCGAATCCGGCGAATCCCTGGCCAGCGAGGACGATTCGCCGCTGATCGCCGCGCTCGACAAGAACGTGCCCGCGGCCGAGCAGCCGCTCGCTCCGGCCGCGCCCGAGCTTGAGACCCGCAAATCGGTTCGCTCGATCCGCCTCTCGGTCGATCTGCTCGACCGGATGATGAACGGGGTTTCGGACGCGGTGCTGGCCAGGAACGAGCTCGCCCGCCGCCTGCGCGACGCGCCTCGCGACGTCGCCGTCGAGGCCGCGTTCGAGCGGGTTTCGGCCTGCATCGCCGAGATTCGCGATTCGATCACGCGCACGCGCATGCAGCGGATCGACAGCCTGTTCGCCGGCCTGCCGCGCCTCGTCCGCGACCTTTCGGCCGAATTGGGCAAGCAGGTCCGCCTCGAGACCGACGGCGGCGACGTCGAGCTGGATCGCGAGATGATCGAGATGATCCGCGATCCGCTGACCCATATCGTCCGCAACGCGATCGACCACGGCATCGAGGCGCCCGAGGAGCGCGCGGCGGCCGGCAAGCCCAAAGCGGGCGCGCTCAAGGTTTCGGCGCGCCAGGCTGGCAACCAGATCTTGATCGAGGTCGCCGACGACGGCCGCGGCATCGACGGCGACGCGCTCGTCCGCAAAGCGCGGGCCGCGGGGCTCCTCTCCGCCGAACAGGCTGAAAAGCTCTCCGCCGCGCAGAAGACCGCTCTGGTGTTCGCGCCAGGCCTCTCGACCGCGGGCGAGGTCACCGCGATTTCCGGCCGCGGCGTCGGCATGGACGTCGTCCGCGCCAATGTCGAACGGATCGGCGGCGTCGTCGACGTCGACAGCCGCGCCGCGCAAGGGGTCAGGCTCGCCATCCGCGTGCCGCTGACGCTCACCATCATCCCGGCGCTCACCGTCAGCGTCAACGGCCAGTGCTTCGCGATCCCGCGCTCGGCGATCGACGAGATATTGCGCGTCGGCGGCGGCGCCGTGCGCATCGATGCGGTCGGCGACGCCGAGGTCGCCACCGTGCGCGGCCGCCGCGTGCCCCTGATCGGCCTCGCCGCGCTGCTCGGCGTCGACGGGCGTTTCGGGCGCGACGAGCAGAAGCTGATCCTGCTCAAGCCAGCCGGCGGCGACGCCTTCGCCTTGCTCGTCGATTCGGTCCACGATCATGAGGAACTCGTCGTCAAGCCGGCCGCGCCCGCGGTGATGGCGGCCGGCCTCTATGCCGGCACGACGCTCGCCGACGACGGCCGCCCGATCCTGCTGCTCGATCCGTCGGGCCTGGCGAAATGCGCTGGCATCCGCTTCGAGGAGGAGGGCGATGGCATCGACCTTTCGGCCGAGGCCGACAAAGCCGAGGCCGCGCGCCGCGAGACCAATTTGCTGCTGTTCCGCACCCTCGACGGCGTCCGCCGCGCCGTTCCGGTCGCTCTCGTCGAGCGGATCGAGGACGTCGCCGCCGACGCGGTCGGGTTCAGCGCGGGGCGCCTGCGCGCCGCCGTCGGCGAGCGCATCCTGCCGCTCGCCGGCTGCGCCGCCGCGCCGGCAAGCGGCAAGCTGCGCATCCTGCGCCTGACCGACGGCAGCACCGAAATCGCTTATGGCTTCGCCGAGGTGGTCGACATCCGCTCGCTCCTCGTCGAGCTCCAGCCCGCGTCCGCGCCCGGCGAGGTCGCCGGCGTGTTCCTGGTCGACGGCGCCCAGGTCGAGCTGCTCGACCCCTATTGGCTGTTCGCCGCTCATGCCGGCGCCGCCGCGGCCGGGGACGACGACCCCCCGGTCTGCGCCTTGCCGGTCGGCGATCCCTGGATCGACAATATGCTGCGTCCGCTGATCGAGAGCCTCGGCTATCGAATCGCAGGCGCCGGCGACGCCGCCGACATCGTCATCGCGCTCGAGGACGAGGACGCGCCGGCCGATGCCAATGTCGTCCGCCTGCGCGCGTCGGCCGACGGCGAGGACGGCATCTACCGCTACGACCGCGCCGCTTTGATCGGCGCCTTGGCCTCCGCCAGGGAGCGCGCGCATGGCTGATCTGCTGCTCATCGCCCGCCTCGCCGGCCGGCGCATCGCCTTTCCGGCCGCCGAGATCGAGGCGGTGGTCGAGCTCGAAGGGGTGACCCCGGCGCCGCGCGCCGCGCCCCATGTCGCCGGGCTTTCGGCGCTCCGAAGCCGCGTGCTCACCGTGATCGACGGCCTCGCGGCGCTCGAGGCCGGCCGTTCGGGCGAGGCCGGGCGCGACGCCATCGTCGTCCCGTCCGGCGGCCACACTTATGCGTTGATGGTCGAGGAGATCGAGGACGTGATCGAGGCCGCCGCGCCGCCGACCCCGCTCAACGCGCCGCTCGGCGCGGGCTGGGACCGGGTCGCGATCGGCACCGTCGAGGCCGAGGGCGAGCTCTATCTGCTCGTCGACCCCCATGCGCTGATCGCCGGCCCTGCGGCACGCGCGGCCTGAGCCTTAAGCTTGTGCTTACCTCTCGCCTCTATTCTCGCAAGGCCGGGCCCACCGGCGCAACGGAGCGGATGACATGAGAAGCTGTCTGATCGTCGACGATAGCAAGGTGATCCGCAAGGTCGCCCGCCACATATTGGAAACGCTCGATTTCTCGGTCGACGAGGCCGAGGACGGGCGCCAGGCGCTGGACCGCTGCGAAGCGAGTCTGCCCGACGTCATCCTGCTCGACTGGAACATGCCGGTGATGAGCGGCATGGAGTTCCTGCGCGCGCTGCGCCAGATCGATTATTCCGCCCAGCCCAAGGTCGTGTTCTGCACGACCGAGAACGACATCGCCCATATCCGCGCCGCGATCGAGGCCGGGGCCGACGAATATGTGATGAAGCCGTTCGATCGCGACACGCTCCATTCGAAGCTGCAGATCGTCGGCGTCGCGTGAGAGCTGCCACCGCACTTGCGCGGCGGCGGCTCGACAGGCTGGCCGATCCGCCCATTCGCCTGATGATCGTCGATGATTCGGAGGTTGCCCGGGCCGTGCTCTCGCGCATGGTCGCCGCCCATGCGGATTTCGAGATCGTCGCCACCGCCGGCAACGCCAGCGATGCGCTCGACGCGCTCAGGGCGATACGCTGCGACGTCATCCTGCTCGACGTCGAGATGCCCGGCGCCAGCGGCCTCGAGGCTTTGCCCGACATCCTCGCGGCGGGGCAGGGCGCGCGCGTGCTGATCGTCTCCTCGCTCGCCGAGCATGGCGCCGAGACGACCTTGCGGGCGCTGGCCCAGGGCGCCGCCGACGCTTTGCCCAAGCCCGGCATCGGCAATTTCGCGGGCCATTTCGCCAAGGTGCTCGCCGAGCGCTTGCGCCGTCTCGGCCGCGTCGAGCGCGAGGAGGCGGCCGGGGCGACGCCTGCCGCGCCGCCGCTCAAGCTGCGCGACATGCCCGAAGGCGAGCTCGGCTGCATCGCTCTTGGCGCCTCGACCGGCGGCCTCGGCGCGCTGTTCGAATTCCTCCAGGCGCTGTCGCCCAATGTCGGCGCGCCGATCCTCGTCACCCAGCATCTGCCCGCTTTGTTCATGCCCCATTTCGCCCGCCAGCTCGAGGCGGCGTCCGGCCGCGTCGCCCGCGTCGCGGAGGAGGGAGAAAAGCTGCGCTCCGACGAGATCCACGTCGCCCCCGGCGACGCCCATCTGTGCGTCGCGCGCCATGCCGGCCAGATTCGGGTGCGGCTCGACCGCAAGCATGCGCCATCGGGCTGCCTGCCCTCGGTCGATCCGATGCTCGCCTCGGTCGCCGCCGCTTACGGGCGCGACGGCGTCGGCGTGATGCTGAGCGGCATGGGCCGCGACGGCCTCATCGGGAGCCGCCGCCTCGTCGAGGCCGGCGGCGTCATGTTCGCCCAGGACAAAGCGAGCGCGGCGATCTGGGGCATGCCGCGCGTCGTCGCCGAGGCGGGCCTCGCCTCAGCCGTGCTGCCGCCCGCCGATCTCGCCCGCAAGGTCGCCCAGCGCGCCGAGGTCCCGGCATGGAAGTGAGCGACGGCGCGCGGCGCATCCTCGCCAGCCTCCTGGAAGCGCGGACCGGACAGCAGCTCGCCACCAACCGGCGCTGGCGGATCGAGGCGGCGCTCGCCTCGATCGTGCGCGAGCGCGGCTTCGAATCGGTCGATCAGCTGATCGCGCGCGTCGCCTCGCGCGCCGATCCGGCGCTGACCGAGTTGGTCATCGAATCGCTGCTCAACAACGAAACCTATTTCTTCCGCGACAAATTGCCGTTCGATCTCCTGCTCGGCGGCCCGGTCAAGCGGCTCGAACGCGCCCGCGCCGCGGTCAAGCGCCTGTCGATCTGGTGCGCGGGCTGCTCGTCGGGCCAGGAGGCCTATTCGCTGGCGATGAGCTTCGCCGACGAGAGGCTGCGCTGGCAGGGCTGGACGATCGAGATCGTCGGCACGGACCTTTCCAAGGCCGCCATCGCCCGCGCCAAGGCCGGAATCTATTCGCAGTTCGAGGTCCAGCGCGGCCTGCCGGTCATGCAGATGATCCGCTGGTTCGACGAATTGGGCGGCGGCGACTGGCGGATCTCGCAGCAATTGCGCGACCAGGTCCGCTTCGAGGCGCGTAACATCACCGAGACGCCGCCGCGCCCTGGCAAGTTCGACATCATCCTGTGCCGCAACCTGCTCCTCTATTTCGCGCCCGACATGCGCCGGCTCGCCTTCAACCGGCTCGCCGAAGCGATCGCGCCCGACGGCGCGCTGATGCTCGGCGCCGGCGAAACCGTGCTCGGCCAGACCGAGCGCTTCATCTCCGACGCCGATTGCCGCGGCCTCTACATCCCGAAGCCGGTCGCGGCCCCCGCCGCCCGGGCGCGCGTCGCCTAGCAAAAGGGGACACGTACTTTTTCGCGAAAAAGTACGTGTCCCCATTGCGGGCCTCGGTGTTCATGGGTTCCGGCCTGCGCCGGAATGACTATGGTGGGATCGTGGACGACGAGATCATCGACACCCCCTCGCCGAATTTCGACGAGCGCGACCAGGCCATCTCGATGGTCGTCCTTCATTATACCGGCATGGTCGACGCGGCGACCGCGATCGCCCGGCTGCGCGACCCCAATGAGCCGCGCGTCTCCTGCCATTATCTGGTCGCCGAGGACGGCCAGATCCTGCGCATGGTCGCGGAGGAGAAGCGCGCCTGGCATGCCGGCCAGTCCTACTGGCGCGGCGTCCACCGCGTCAACGGCTGCAGCATCGGCATCGAGATCGTCAATCCCGGCCATGAATATGGCTACAAGCAATTCACCCCGCACCAGATGAGATCGCTGCTGCCGCTGCTCGCCGCCGTCGTGCGGCGCCACAATATCGCGCCCGCCAACGTCGTCGGCCATTCCGACGTCGCGCCGGCGCGCAAGCAGGATCCGGGCGAATTGTTCGATTGGGCCAAGCTGGCGCGGCACAAGCTCGCCATTGCCCGGCCGACCCGCAACCTGGTCGATCCGCACTGGACCGACGGCGGCTTCCTGCTCGCGCTCGAACGCTGGGGCTATGACGTGCGCGACGCGCTCGCCGCCACCGTCGCCTTCCAGCGCCGCTTCCGCCCCGAATTGATCGACGGCACGATCGACGGCGAGTGCCGCGCCATCCTGCTCCAGCTGCTCTTGGATCGCGAGCGCGGGATCAGTATATAGGCCGGGCCAGAGGGTTGGGCGGCCGCGGCTTGGCGTATGCCGAGGCGAGGAAAGTCCGGGCTCCATGGAATGACGGTGCCGGTTAATGGCCGGCGGGCCAGAGAGCGATTTCTGGCCCAGGGAAAGTGCCACAGAAAATAGTCCACCGGGCTCCGGCCCGGCCAGGTCGAAAGGGTGGGGTAAGAGCCCACCGCGTTTCCGGTAACGGAAGCGGCACGGCAAACCCCACCGGGAGCAAGACCGAATAGGGGCGGCATATGAGCGCATTCCCGCTCGTCGCCCGGGTTGGTTGCTTGAGGGGCGGAGCGATCCGCCTCCTAGAGGAATGGCCGCACATCCGCTGAGCTTCGGCGACGCGGGGGACAGAACCCGGCTTACAGACCCTCTGGCACTTAAAGGGGACAGTCACGGTGACTGTCCCCTTTTTCGTTCGTTTAGGTGGCGCTCGGAGCGCCGCTTCGCTATCCTGCAAGGACCTATGGCCAGACCGAAGAGATCGAACGACTGGGGGTTCCCGCGCTGGCGCGCCTACGGGTCGGCGCGCGACGCCGAGCCCGTGCGCCATTGCGACCGCCACGGCTGCGAGGAGCCGGGCGACCGGCCCGCGCCCAAATCGCCCAACAGCCCCGAGCGCTGGTATTTCTGCGAGCGCCACGCCGCCGAGTACAACCGAAACTGGAATTATTTCGAGGGCCTCTCAGCCGAGGACGCCGCCGCGCGCGAAACCGACGAGCAACGCGACGCCAGCGCCTTCCGCCAGGCCAATCATTACGGCTGGGGCGGCCCCGGCGACGGCAGCCGAAGCCGCGACGAGATGCGCGCCTTGGACGTGCTCGAGCTCGAGGCCGACGCCGGCTTCGAGGAGATCAAGGCCGCCTGGCGCCGCCTCGCCAAGGCCAACCATCCCGACGCCAGGCCCGGCGACCGCGAAGCCGCCACCCGCTTCCAGATGATCCAGGCCAGCTACGACGTCCTCAAACGCGCCGAGGAGCGGCGCGCGAGTCTGTCGCCTTAGAGATGGGGACAGTTACTATTTTTCCCCAGCGCGAACGCGGCCCCGCTGGCGTGCCGGAAAAATAGTAACTGTCCCCATTCCGCCGTAACTGTCCCCATTCCGCCGTCACTCCGTGAACATGAAGGTCCCCGTGACGTTCGCCACCGGATCCTCGGCATCCCCGTCATGCGCCATGCCGCGCACGAAGCCGACGCTGCGGGTCGTGCCGTAGCAGATGCCGCGGCCGATGATGGTGCGGCCGGGGGTCGCCGGGCGCAGATAGTCGACCCTCAGGTCGAGCGTCGCCTGGTGGCGGAACGTGCCGAGCCGGATCCAGATGGCGAGGCTCGTCGCCATGTCCATCAGGCTGATGATCGGGCCCGACGCGATGATCCCGGTCTCGGCCATGCCGATCAGCCGCGGATCATAGGGCAGGCTCAATTCCGCCCAGTCGTCGCCATGCGCGTGATAGGCGATGCCGATCGCGCCGCCATGGCCGACCTCGCGGACGTAGGACATGAACCGTTCGGGATCGAAACGCGTCCCTTCCGCGCGCGGATCGGCGCTCATGCCGCGAGCCGCCCGGCGCTCTCGCGGATCAGCGCGATCATGTTGGGAATGCCCTGGGTCCGGTTCGAGCTCAGCTGGCTGGACAGGTCGAAGCGGGCGAGCGCGCCTTCGATGTCGAGCGCGAGGATCTCGGCCGGCGCGCGGTCCTGCACGGCGAGCAGGATCAAGGCGACGATGCCCTTGGTGATCGCAGCGTTCGAATCGGCAAGGAAATGGAGCCGGCCGTCGCCGCGGACGACTGGGTAGAGCCAGACCGCGGCCGAGCAGCCCCGCACCAAAGTCGAGTCCGTCTTGAGCGCGTCGGGCATCGGCTCGAGCGCGCGCCCGATATCGATCAATAGCCGATATCGGTCATCCGCCTCGAGCAGGGCATAATCCTCATAGACGGCGCCGAGGGAGGTGAAGGCCATGGGACGGCCATAATCCGTCCCCGCGCCACGCGTCACCCCAATCCGTCATTCCAGTGAAAGCTGGAATCTCTTTTTCTGTGACGGGGGCCGGAAAGGCAGGGAGATACCAGCTTTCGCTGGAATGACGGGGACGGGCTCAGCCCTCAACCCCGTTGGCGATCGCCTCCAGCCGCCGCACGCGGTCCCTCAGGTCGGCGAGCTCGAGGCGGGCGGCGGCGGGGCTGGGCGCGCGCCGCGCCCCGCGCCCCTGCGCGAGCTCGATCCGGCGCAGCTGCAGCCAGCCCTCCCAGCCGCGCAAGGCGGCGAGGCTCAGCATGGCGAGCGCGACCACGAGCACCGCCACCACCATCAGCAAGCTGTCCGTGCCGTCCATCCCCGCCTCCTACCTGTCCCTGAGCCGCTCGATCTCGCGCTCGAGGCTGTTTTCCTTCTCGACGGTGATCCGCTCGATCACAGCGAGCCGCTCCTTGAGCGATTTGACCTCGTCGCGCAGGCGTGCCGTCTCGGCATCGTCGCGGATCGCAAATTCATCGCCCTTATGGTCGCGGCGGATGCCGAGCTTGGCGCGGATCAGGCTGGCGACGGTGACGATCAGAACGATCAGCACCACCATCGCGAAGGGGTTGTTGATGCTCAATTCTCAGCTCCTCCGAAAGGGACGTTCGGTTCAGCGATCGTCGCGCAATCGCTCGATCTCGTGCGCGAGGCTGTTTTCCTTTTCGACGGTGATCCGCTCGAGCACTGCGAGGCGCTCCTTGAGCGCCTTCATCTCCTCGCGCAGCCGCGCCGCCTCGGCATTGTCCTGGGCGAGCGAGGCGGCGCCGTCGCGATGACGATGCCGGCCGCCCGTATATCTGGCGCGGAGCACGCTCGCGATCATCACGATGGCGACGATGACGATCGCGGTTATGTGGCTGCTTTGCATGCTGCGTCCTTTCGTGGCGCGGTCAATTGGGGCGGTCGTCGCGCAGCCGCTCGATCTCCTCGGCGACGACGATGCCCTTGTCGGTGACGATCCGCTCCAGCACCCTGACCCGCTGCTCGAGCCGTTCGGTATGGGCGGCATATTGCGCGGCCTTCTCGGCGGTCTGCGCGCTGGTCAGCTCGAGCTCGCGCTCCTTATATTTGATCCAGCGCTTCAAGACGTCGCCGCCGATGCCGAGCACCACGGGGATGCCGACGACGACCATGAAGAAAGCGATTGTCCAGCCGTTCATGATCTCTTCCTCAATTCTTGGTCAGGCGCAGGGCGTCGATTTCCTGGGTCAGGCGGTGGGCGTCGTCGGTGACGATGCGCTCGACATTGGCGAGCCGGTCCTTGACCGCGCCCAATTCGGCGCGGAGCTGGGCATTCTCCTGGCTGAGCAGCTTGACCCGCTCGATCACTTCCTCGTTCTTCTTGGGATAGACGGCCTGGCCCCAGGCGCCGTCGAGCGGGTAGCCGTGCTTGATCCTGAGCCAGGTCGTGATCACCCAGCCGGCGACGCCGACGCTTACGAAAATCGCGACGAACGGGAGGATGGTGCTGATGATCTGAATCTTGTCGGGGTTCATTGTCTTCCTTCCTTATTTCTGAAGCCGCAGATGCTCGATCTCGCGGGCGGTGCGCTCGGCGGGATCGGTGGCGATCCGCTCGAGCACCGCGAGGCGCTCCTCGAGCCGGCTCATCTTGCCCTTGAGGTCTTCATTCTCGCCTGCCAGCAGCTCGATCTTGCGAGTCGCTTCGGGGCTTTCGCCCTTGTGGGCGAGGCCCGACCATTCATTCTCGATCGGATAGCCGTGGCGGGCGCGGATCCAGGTGGATGCGACCCAGCCGAAGGTCGAGATGGCGATGATCGCTATGACGAATGCGGGTCCACCCCATTCCATGACAAATCCCTCCATTGTCCCGGGCCTAGCGGAGTTGCTCGATCTCGCGGGCGGTGCGCTCGGCGGGATCGGTGGCGATCCGCTCGAGCACGGCGATCCGCTCCTCGAGCCGGCCGACCTGGCCTTTGAGCCCCGCATTCTCGTTCGACAGCAGCTCCACCTCGCGCTTCGCCGCCAGCTCGCCGCCGGCACCCCTGGGCGCGCGGTGCTTGACCCAGGTGAGGCCGATCACCAGCGCCCCGACGAGGGCGATCAGCAGAAGAATGAAAATGGCGAATTCCCCGTCCATGTAGTTCGTCCCCTTTTCGCGCGCTCAGCGCAATTGCTCGATCTCGCGGGCGAGCCGGTTTTCGGGCCTGGTCACATAGGCTTCGACGTCGGCGAGCCGGCGGTCGAGCTCGCGGAAGCGCGAGCGCACGTCGCGGGCCATGCGGCGCGGATTGGCGCGCACGCCCTGCCAGAATTTCTGCTCTTCCTTGCTGTGCTCATAGAGCCTGTTCGGCTTTTTCGGCGCCATCCAGGCGATGATGAAATAGGCCATGAGCAAGGAGAAGCCGCTGGCGAAGCCGCCGATCACGAAGGCGATCCGGACCACGGTGACGTCGATGCCGGTATAATCGGCGATGCCCGCGCAGACGCCCGCCCATTTGCCGTTCTGCTTGTCGAGATAGAATTTGGTGCGTGGGCTGGTCATGATTTCCTCCGCGACGGCCGGTTGGAGCGGTCCGCAGCCTCGTAGAGCCGCTCGGAGCGATCCTCGAGCGCGGTCTCGACCGGATCCTGGCCGAGCGCGCGCCAGTTCGGATTCTCGGCCTGGATGATGCGCTCGATCGTGAGCATCCTGTTGTCGAGCCGCCGGGCGAGCTCGTGCAGCTCGTCGAGCAGATTCTCATCCTCGGTGGTCAAGGTGGCCGCGGTCTTCCACTTGCTGATATAGTGAAAGACGATCCAGGGCAGCACCACGAAGATCGCGGTGATGGCGATGACGGGGATCCACATTTCGTGCATGGTCAATCGTCCTGCTTCTTGGCTTCACCGCCGTTGGAGCGCTTGGCCAGCGACGCCTTGAGCGCCTCCAGCTCGGCATCGACCTTGTCGGCGCTGCGCAATTCCGCGATTTCCTCGTCCAATGTCTTGGGCGGCGCGCCCAGGCCGAGCGCCTCGGCATGGCCCTCGGCGAGGTCGGCCTGGCGGTCGAGCACGTCGAAACGCGAAAAGGCCTCGTCGACCTTGGGCCCGGAATAGAGCTCCCTGAGGCGCGAGCGGTTCTGGGCGCTCTCCATCCGGGTCATCACCGCATTCTGGCGGGCGCGGGCCTCGCGCAGCCGGTTCTGCAGCTTGGCGATGTCGGCCTCCGACGAGCGCAGGGCGTCGTCGAGCAACTCGATTTCACCCTTGAGCTGGTCGGCCATGTCGCCGGCCTTCTGCTTCTCGTAGAGCGCCGCCTTGGCGAGGTCGTCGCGGCCCTTGGACAAAGCGAGCTCGGCCTTCTCGACCCAGCCTTCCTGGAGCCGGTCGAGCTTGATGATCTGGCGCCGCATCTCCTTCTGGTCGGCGATGGTGCGCGCCGCCGAGGCGCGGACCTCGACCAGGGTTTCCTCCATCTCGAGGATGATCATGCGGATCATCTTGGCGGGGTCTTCCGCCTTATCGAGCAGGTCGGTGATGTTGGCGGCAACGATATCGCGCGTCCGCGAAAAAATGCCCATGGGAAAGGACTCCTTGGTTGAGATATAGGGCCGGGCCGGCCGGGAATCACGGGGGGTGCGGGGAGCGGTGATGCGCATCAGCTCCCCGGGCCCGACCTTGATCCTGACCGGCTTCAGCTCAGCCATGCGCCGGCGCCCCGAGGGGGAGCTGCGCGATCCACGACTGGCCGTCGGCCGCGCTGGCCGGGCCGACCGTCGCGCCGATCGAGATGGTGGAAATGACAAGGGCGCCGACCAATGCGGTGGCGACCCGGGCGAAGCGATCGGAAGTGAACATTGCGGGTCTCCTGAACCTGGTCTTTTGCGCCCCGCCGATCCTCGTGCCGACGGTAACGCAAAATCCTAAGCAGGGCTCGTGCCAATCGCGAAAATCGGCGGAAATCCGCCAAGATCGCACGGTTTCACTCCCGATCCGACCATATAAGACTTGCCAATTGGTGGTGAAATACGCCAATGTTCGGGAATGGAGCGCAACACTCATCTCGTCGGCCAATCCTCCTCCTTCCTCGACGCGGTCGAGCGCGCCAGCCGCGCGGCGCCGCTCGACCGGCCGGTCCTCGTGATCGGCGAGCGCGGCACCGGCAAGGAGCTGATCGCCGAGCGCCTCCACCATCTGTCCTCGCGCTGGGACGGGCCGCTCATCATCATGAATTGCGCCGCTCTGCCCGAAACGTTGATCGAGGCCGAATTGTTCGGCCACGAGGCCGGCGCCTTCACCGGCGCCACCAAGGCGCGCCCGGGTCGCTTCGAGGAGGCCAATGGCGGCACGCTCTTCCTCGACGAGCTCGCCACTTTGTCCAGCCCGGCCCAGGACCGGCTGCTGCGCGCGATCGAATATGGCGAGGTGACGAGGATCGGATCGAGCCGGCCGCTGACCGTCGACGTGCGCATCGTCGCCGCGACCAACGAGCATCTCCCCCGGCTGGTCGAGGAAAGCCGGTTCCGCGCCGATCTGCTCGATCGGCTGAGCTTCGAGGTCGTCACTTTGCCGCCCTTGCGCAACCGCCAGAGCGACATCCCCGTCCTCGCCGACCATTTCGGCCGCCGCATGGCGGTCGAGATCGAGCTCGACTGGCCCGGCTTCAGCGTCGAGGCGATGGCGCGGCTGCAGGGCTATGCCTGGCCCGGCAACGTCCGCGAGCTGCGCAACGTCGTCGAGCGCGCCGTCTATCGCTGGGCCGGCCAGGAGGGCCCGATCGAGGACATCCAGTTCGACCCCTTCGAAAGCCCCTGGCGCCCGCTCGCCACCCACGGCAGCCCGACCCACGCCGGCACGCCCGCCGCGGCCTTCTCCGGCACCGCCACCGTCGTGGCGGAGCAGCCCCAAGAACCGGCGGCGTTCACCCGATACGTCCCCGACGACTGCGCCGACCTGCGCATCGCCGTCGCCGAATATGAGAAGGCGATCCTCGCCTCGGCCCTGGAAAAATGCCGCTGGAACCAGAGGGCGGCGGCGGCGGCCTTAGGCCTGACCTACGACCAGCTCAGGCATGCGATGCGAAGGCACGAGCTGCAGGGTTGAACGGTCGGACCCCGGTTTGACCTGGTGGGGCGCCACTCATCTGACACGATATCTAATTCGCCGCTTTCCCAAGCCTTCCGCCCTTCGCCCCCTCCGGCCGGCGGCGCTGCGGGGTGCTGCGGCGGGTTCGGGTCTGCGCGCCCGCGGCGCCGGCAAGGCCCGCCACCGCCGCGGCGATCAGCAAGTGGAACGGCTCGCGCCGACTCGTCATCGCCGTCTCCCTTCGCCGGCGAGATCATGCCTGGGCGAGCGCCAAGTCGAGGCGGCGAAGGCGCGAGCTGGTCGCTTCGATCCGATTTGAATCGTCATTCCAGCGAAAGCTGGAATCTCGATTCTTCGGTCCTGCCGAGAAAAAGATATTCCAGCTTTCGCCGGAATGACGGTGTCTCAAATCGAACGGCAAGAATCCAGGCCGCCGAGGCCCTTCAATCCAGCAGCCTGCCCGCCGGCACGCCGAGCCGCCTGAGCGCGGCCAGCGTGGCGGCGCGATTGCGGTGGTGAACGGCCCGCGCCGCTTCGGCGCGGCGCCTTCGTTCGGGATCCATGTCCGGAGGGAAGGGGAGGTCGGGCTGCCGCGGCTGGACCAAAGGCAGGCCGGCGAGGACCGCGCGGTCGTAGGGGAAGGCGCCGAGCAATATCACCCGTTCGGCGTTTTGCGTTGCGCGCGCCGTGCCGGCGATGACCCGCGACATGGTGGCGGGCGGCGGCCGCCAGCCTTGGCCGAAGAAGCTGCGGACCTCCGCATCGTCGCCGATCCGCGCCAGCTCCATCGCCAATTGCTCGCAGGTCAGCGGCGCCGCCGCGCAGCCGGCCGGCCAGCGCCGGTCGGCGAGGAAGCCGAGCCAGAATGCGGGCGGCCTCGGCGAGTTCCAGTTGATCGCCTGCCACGCCAGTTCGGGGAGCGCGGCCGGATCCTCGCGAGCGAAGCGGTCGACCAGGCGGAAGGCGACTTCGGGCCCGAGCGCGTAGACGGTGGCGCGCACCAAATCCTCGCCGTGGCGCAGGCGGGTCCAGCGCGGCGCCCGCGCGATCAGCCACAAGGCCGCCTCGCGCCGCCCCCACATCAACGCGTTCATATAGGGGACCGAAACCATCGTCTCGTCGCGCTGGAGCGGATCGGCGCCGGCCGCGACCAGCGCTTCGATCATGTCCAGCCGTCCGCGCGCGGCCGCCCAGGCCATGGGCGAATTGCCGAAATCGGGATCGGGGCGCAGAGCCGCGCCGGGATCGGCGGCGAGGCGGACGCGTACCAGATCGATCCGGTCGGTCCGGATCGCGCCGACCA
This sequence comes from Allosphingosinicella sp., assembly GCA_035543935.1. GTDB lineage: Bacteria > Pseudomonadota > Alphaproteobacteria > Sphingomonadales > Sphingomonadaceae > Allosphingosinicella. The sequence goes on along the minus strand of DATKIV010000043.1, from coordinate 12,684 downwards.
GGCTGCCGTCGTCGCGCGGCGGGCGAAGCGCGGCGCGCTGCGCATCGATCCCGCGTTCGGCCGGCACGTCCGAGCAGACGTCCGGATAAGGAAAAACCGCGCTCGCCAGCACCGCCCTATTGTAGCGCGCGGCGTAATCGCGCTGCGCCTCGAACGAGGCCCGGCGCGGCACCGCCTCCCGAAACGCCAGCGCTCCGCGTCCCGGGGGCGCGTCGTCGACCGGCGCCAGGAAGCAGGTGATCCCCTCCGCATGCGTCCCCGCCCCCCGGATCGGCCGCGCATCGCCGGCGGCGATCGCGGCGGCGGCGGCCTGTTCGGGGGAGGGCTGGGCAAAAGCGGGCTGGGCGAGCGCCGACGCGAGACAGGCGAGGGCAAGGCGGCGGAGGACGGGTGTCTTGGCCATGGCGACGGCGATCAGCGTAACATGATCCGGCGCATCGCCCAATGTCCGGATGACCCCGCACCATCCCATGAGCTAGCGGGCTGACCGGGGGGAGGGCCCCGAATGCTCGGGGCTCCGACTGCCGCGGGCACTGCGACTATTGCGGTCGCGCAATCGCAAGCCACGCTGCTGCTATCCGCCCACGTCCGCGACGACTGCGCCGATTTGCGCATCGCGCTCGCCCAATATGAAAAGGCTATACTGACGTGGGCAGCCACGCGATGCGGAGGCACGAACTGCAGTCAGCTTCCCCGCTCGCTTCCTGAACCGATTCGCGGCGGCGGGGTTGCGCTTCGTCGGCCCCGAGGCCAGAGGCTCGCGGCATGACCGACGCTCCCGATTTCTACCGCATCCGCCGCCTGCCGCCCTACGTCTTCGCCGAGGTGAACGCGATGAAGGCCGCCGCGCGGGCGCGCGGCGAGGACATTGTCGATCTCGGCATGGGCAATCCCGACGGGGCGCCGCCCGCCCATGTCATCGAGAAGCTCGCCGAGGTCGCCCGCAATCCGCGCGCGCATCGTTATTCGGCTTCGAAGGGGATCATCGGCCTCCGCCGCGCCCAGGCCGGCTATTATGCCCGCCGCTTCGGCGTCGAGCTCGATCCCGACAGCGAGGTGATCGTGACCCTGGGCTCCAAGGAGGGGCTCGCCAACCTCGCCCAGGCGATCACCGCGCCCGGCGACGTCGTGCTCGCGCCCAATCCCTCTTATCCCATCCACACGTTCGGCTTCATCATCGCCGGCGCCGCGATCCGCTCGATCCCGGCCGCGCCGGGGCCGGACTTCTTCGAGATCCTCGACCGGGCCGTCCGCTATACCGTGCCCCGGCCCAAGGTGCTGGTGATCGGCTATCCGTCCAACCCGACCGCTTATGTCGCGGATCTTGGCTTTTACGAGCAGGTCGTCGCCTTCGCCCGCGCGCATGGATTGTGGGTGATTTCGGACCTTGCTTATGCGGAGATCTATTTCGGGGAGACGCCGACGCCCTCGATCCTGCAGGTGCCGGGGGCTAAGGATGTGGCGGTCGAGTTCACCAGCCTGTCCAAGACCTATTCGATGGCGGGCTGGCGGATCGGCTTCGCGGTCGGCAATAGGGCGCTGATCGGCGCGCTGACGCGGGTCAAATCCTATCTCGATTACGGCGCGTTCACGCCGGTCCAGGCGGCGGCGGTGGCCGCCCTCAACGGGCCGCAGGACATCGTCGACTTCAACCGGCGGCTCTACCGGGGCCGGCGCGACTGCCTGGTCGAATGTTTCGGCCGCGCCGGCTGGGAGATCCCGCCGCCGCAAGCCTCGATGTTCGCCTGGTCGCCGATCCCCGAGCCCTTCCGCCATTTGGGCTCGATGGAATTCGCCAAAAGGCTGCTGGCCGAAGCGGGGGTCGCGGTCGCCCCGGGCGTCGGCTTCGGCGAGGAAGGCGAGGGCTATGTCCGCATCGCTTTGGTCGAGAACGAGCAGCGCCTCCGCCAGGCGGCGCGGGGCGTGAAGGCGTTCCTGGCGAAGGGGCCGTAGCGCCGCCGTCATGCTGAACGTGATTCAGCATCCACCTTCTTGCTGCGGTGGCGAAGGAAGGTGGACCCCGGATCAAGTCCGGGGTGACGAGGTTGAGTCAGGGAAGCCGCGCCTTGGGAAACCCGTCCCAGGCGGTGTCGTAATCCGGCTGGGCGTGGTCGAGCGCGAAGCGGGTCGGCTGATAGGGCCAGCAAGTCTCGACCATGAAGGCCAGGGTGCCGTCGATCTTGTGGGGCTTCAAGTCGGCCTCGCTCGCCGCGGTCCAGCTGCCAAGATCGGGACCGTGGCCGGCCATCAGATTGTGCAGGGAGAGGCCGCCGGGCGCGAAGCCTTCGGCCTTGGCGTCATAGGCGCCGTGGATGAGCCCCATGCACTCGCTCATCACGTTGCGGTGGAACCATGGCGGCCGGAACGTGTCCTCGGCGACCATCCAGCGCGGCGGGAAGATGACGAAATCGGCATTGGCCCGCCCCGGCACGTCGCTGGGCGAGGTCAGCACGGTGAAGATCGAGGGATCGGGATGGTCGAAGCTCACCGTGCCGATCGCGTTGAACGAAGCGAGGTCGTATTTCCAGGGGGCGAGGTTGCCGTGCCAGGCGACGACGTCGAGAGGGCTGTGGCCGAGGTTCGTCACCCACAGCGACCCGAGATGCTTCTGGACGAGCTCGAAGGCGCCGTCGCGATCCTCGAAAGCGGCCTCGGGTGTCAGGAAGTCGCGCGGATTGGCGAGCCCGTTGGCGCCGATCGGGCCGAGCTCGGGCAGCCGGAACAGCGCGCCGTGATTCTCGGCGACATAGCCGCGCGCGGCCCCGTCCGGCAGCAGCACGCGGAAGCGGATCCCGCGCGGGATCAAGGCGATCTCGCCGGGCGCGATCTCGATCCGTCCCATCTCGGTCCTGAGGTCGAGCCGGCCCCGCTCGGGGATGAGCAGCAACTCGCCGTCGGCGTCGAAGAAATAGCGGTCGGCCATGTCGGCATTGGCGCGGTAGATGTGGACGGCGACGCCTTCGAGGTCGGCCGGGTCGCGATTGGCCATCATCGTGACGAGGCCGTCGATGAAGTCGGTGCCGTCATCGGGCACAGCGAGCGGATCCCAGCGCAGCCGGTTGGGCGGCAGCGGGTCGTCGGCCGTACCCGGCGCGAACAGCCGGCCGCCGCCGAAGCGCCGGTAGGGCGGGTGCGCGGCCGAGGGCCGCGTCCGGTAGAGCCAGGACCGCCTGTTCTCGGCGCGCGGCGCGGTGAAGGCGGTGCCCGACAGCTGCTCGGCATAGAGGCCGAAAGCGGGGCGCTGCGGCGAATTACGGCCGTGGGGCAAGGCGCCAGGCACGGCCTCGCTGGCGAAATGGCTGCCGAAGCCGGACATGAAGCGAGCGGTCATGAGGCCGCCCTGATAGTCGCGAGTTCGCGGCGAAATCCAGCCTTTTGCGCGCGGCCGCCGGAGTCGCGCGGGCGCCGGCGGGTCCGCCAAGCCGGCGCCTCCAGTCGAGTTGGACCCCCATTTGCGTATTTGCATCCGCGGTCGTTTATTGTAGTCTCCCGCTGGGGACCGGGGCAAGAATCGCTATTGTCCTGAACGGCCGGATCGGCCGACTTGATCGCGACCGCACCCGGTCAGGCGCGGTACGAATTTTGTCTTTGTTTCTACCCTGAAACCAGCTCGACTTGATGCTGGTCTCGATTTCGGAAAAGACAAGGTGGAGAGCGTAGCGGGAGAGCAGACCCATCGCGATCAGTTCGCGGACGTGCCGTTCACGGCGGGCGATTCGCTCGGCCTCATGCTGCACAATTTGAAGACGCCGTCGCCGCCGACAAGAGGCCCGGTGGTGCTGGTCCATGGCGCCGGCGTGCGCAGCAACATCTTCAACCCGCCCAATGACGACACGCTTCCGCAGATGCTGGGCCGCGCCGGTTATGACGTCTGGAACCTCGACTGGCGCGGGAGCATCGAAACGCCCCCCAATCCCTGGACGCTGGATGAAGCGGCGGTCCACGATTACCCGGCGGCGGTCGCCAAGATCCGCGAAATGACCGGGGCGGACACGATCAAGGCGGTGATCCACTGCCAGGGCTCGACCAGCTTCATGATGTCGATCACGGCGGGCCTGCTGCCCGACGTCGACACGGTAGTCAGCAACGCCGTCGCCCTCCACACTTTGGTGCCGCCGCTGTCCCGGCTCAAGTCGATCCTCGCGACCAACACGATCGGCGCGATGATCGACTATGTGAATCCGCAATGGGGCCTCTACGTCACCGGCTTCTGGCCGCGGATGGTCGATCTGTGGGTCCGGGCCATGCACCATGAGTGCCGCAATCCCGTCTGCAAGCATGCGAGCTTCACCTACGGCTCCGCCTTTCCGACCCTGTGGCTGCACGAGAATCTCAGCGACGACACCCATGAATGGCTGAAGGGCGAATTCGCCCATGTGCCGATGGCCTTCTTCCGGCAGATGAAGAAATGCATCGCCAAGGGCAATCTCGTCTCGACCGGAAAATACGACCAGCTCCCGGCCGATTTCGTCGCCCAGGCGCCGAAGACGGACGCGCGCTTCGTCTTCCTCGGCGGCCAGCACAATGAATGCTTCACCTCGGCCGGCATGGCGCGCACCTACGATTATTTCGAGCGCTACGCGCCCGGCAAGCACGGCTTCCAGGAGCTCGCCGGCTATGGCCATCTCGACGTGTTCATCGGCAAGAACGCCCATCGCGACATCTTTCCGCTGATCGTCGACGAGCTCGGAAGGGCCTGAGCATGGGCCCGCCCAAACGCCAGAAGCGGCTGGCCGGGCGCCACGCTTATGTCGACGGCATCCGCTACGTCATGCCGGTCGACGCGTCGGAGGCGTCGGCGGTGGTCGCGGCCTTCCCCTGCGACTATCAGGCGGCGCGCAAGCTGTTTCCGGCCGGCGACGTCCATCCGTTCCGCCTGTGGAACAAGGCGCTGCTGGTCCTCACCGTGATCGATTACCGCAAGACCGATATCGGCAGCTATATCGAATACAGCCTGGCCATCGCCTGCACGAAGGGGCCCAGGCCGGCGCCGCGCCTGCTGGGGGGGCTGCTCATCGACCGCTACGGCACCGGCCAATATGTCGTCGATCTGCCGGTCTCGTCCGAAGTGTCGGTGAAGGGCGGCAAGGGCATTTGGGGCATGCCCAAGCACCAGGCCGCGCTCGACTATCGCGAGGGGCGCAAATGGGTCAGCGCCCAATATGATCTCGACGGGCAGATGGTGACCCGGCTCGACGTGCGCAGGCCGGCCAAGGCCTGGTTCCCGGTCAACATGGGCGCCGCCAATTACTGCTCGTTCCGCGGCATGATCTACCGCTCGTTCATCTATTTCCGGGGCAAGGCCGGGCTACAGCTTTTCAAGAAGGGCGGGGCCCGGCTCGTGCTCGGCGATTCCCCGCGCGCCGATTGGCTGCGCGGCCTCGATTTCGCCGAGGACGCCTTGTTCGCCGCCTATCTGCCGGCGGTCAAAGGCGTGCTCGACGATTATTTCGACTGCTGGTTCGTCACGCCTCCGACCCGGCCCGAGGCGCCGATCGGGGAGGGGCTCGAGACCACCTATCCCCTCGGCTATAGCGAAGAGTGGCCGCCGCCGCCGACGCGCGACTCTTCCTTCAACCTGGATGAGGACTGATCATGCCCCGGCTGCTGCTGCTCAACCACGTCGTGCTGTTCCTGTGCTGCTCGATCTATATCGGCACGGGGGTGTCGCTGGTCTTCTTCCAATTCCCGCTCGAGCCCCGGCTGACGCCCGACAATTACGCGATGATCTTCGTCGAGCCGGTGACCTATGCCACCCAGTTCTTCACCTACATGACCATCGTCATGCTGGTGACGGGCGCGGTGATGCTGTTCACCGAATGGTTCACCGGCATCCGCTGGGTGCCGATCGTCGTGCTGGCGGCCGTGGTGGCGTCCACGGCCCTGACGATATTGTTCATCTTCCCCTACAACAAGGAGCTGAACGACGGCATCTCGGATCCTGAACGGCTCAAATATGTGTTCTCCAAATGGGCGGACCTGAACCGGATCAGGGTGTCGCTGTGGACGGTCTCCTGGGTGGCGATGATGTACTGGTTCTACCGCATGGCATATCTGGCGAGGGCTGACCGATGAACGACACCTTCATTCGCCTGCTGCTCATCCTCACCGCTGTGTCGACGGTGATCAGCGGCCTCGTCCAGATGGTCGCGCCCGGCTTCGTGCTGGGGATCATCGGCGCCGACGCGTCGGCTCCCTCGCAGCATCTGTTCCGCACCGTCGGCATGTTCATGCTGATCACCGGGGCGATGTTCCTCCAGGCGCTGCTGAGCCAGTCGAAGGAATCCTCGATCCCGCTGTGGATCGGGGTTCAGAAGCTCGCCGCCGCCGCCCTGGTCGGCTGGGGGGTCTATGCCGGGCTGTTCGGCGGGCTCGCTCTGGGCGTCGCCGCCTTCGACCTGCTCACCGGCATCCTCGCATTCATCTTCCTGGCGCGGCTTTCCAAATGAGGTCGGTGGCGTTCCTTGCGGTCGTCGCCTACGGCCTGGTCCTGTTCTGCGTCGGCCTCATCGGCATCGTGACGGCGCGCTGGGAACTGCTGACCGTCTTCGGCGTCGACACCGGAGGGATCGTGCCAGACGAGGCCACCTTCCTCAATCAATATCGTTTCCTCAAGGCGGTGGAGCTCGGAGCGGGGGTCTTCTGCCTGATGCAGCGGCATGCGATCCTCGACGGCGAGAAAGTCGCCGCCTGGCCGTTCCTGGTCATCGTCGCCGGCGGCGTGGCGGCGCGCAGCATCGCCTGGGTGGCGGACGGGCGCCCGTCCTGGCTGTTCATCGCGCATCTCGTTCTCGAGAGCATCGTGCTCGTCATCTACCTCCTGCATTTGCGGCGCCGTCATGCCGGTTGAACCCGGCCAGGTCCCGATCGCGCCCGCGGCGCCCAACCGCCGCGCGCTGATCCTGCCCGGCGGCGGCATGCGGGTCGCCTATCAGGCAGGCGTGCTCAAGGCGCTGCACGATTCCGGGCTGCGCTTCTCCTTTGCCGACGGCGCGTCCGGCGGCACCATGAACCTCGCCGCTTTGCTCGGCGGCGCCAGCCCCGACCAATTGTGCGCGCGCTGGCGGACGCTCGACGTCACCGGCTTCGTCTCGCGGCGCCCGCTCGCCGCTTATGCCCGTTTCCCGCAGACCGGCGCGCTCGGCGACTTCGATTCGATCGAGGCGCGCGTCTTCCCCCATCTCGGCATCGACGCCGCCAGGGTGCGCAAGGCCGAAGGAATCCAGGCCACCTTCAACGTCTGCGATTTCGACGACAAGATCGTCAGGGCGATTCCACATCGCGAGATCAGTCACGAGCTGCTGCTCGCCGGCATTTCGCTGCCGCTGGCAACCCCGCCGGTGCGCTGGCAGGGCAAGACCTGGACCGACGCGGTCTGGATAAGGGACGCCAATCTGCTCGCCGCGGTCGCCGCCGGGGCGAATGAATTGTGGGTGGCATGGCTGATCGGTAACACGCCCGCATTCAAGGACGGCCTGCTCGAACAATATGTCCACATGATCGAGATCGCCGCGATCGGCACGCTCAACGAGGAGCTGGCCGAGATCGCCCGCCTGAACGCGCGGATCGCGGCCGGGGAGCGGCCCTGGGGCCACGACGCGCCGATCGCCGTCCATATGATCCGGCCCGACATCCCGCTTCCGCTCGACCCCGACTTCCTGACCGGCAAGATCGATGGGGGAACCCTGGTCGCCTACGGCTATCGCGACGCCACCGCCTATCTGGAGCGCCGTTCGGCCGCCGGCAGCCCGCTCGATCCGACCGCGACCAAGATGCGCGAGCCGAACCGGGGCGTCCAGTTCCGCGAAACCATGACCGGCCGCATCGCCTTCGGCGAAACCGACCCCAGGACCGGCTTTCGCAGCCTGGCGGCGATGCCGGTCGCGATCCACGCCACCATCGACATCGACGACATCAAGGCCTTCGTCCGCGATCCGGACCATATGGGGCTGCTCTCCGGCCATCTCGAGCTGCACCGCCGCGGCGGCTGGCTGCCGGCGACGCGCGGCGTGATCGGGCTGTTCACGCCGGCGCGCGACGATCCCAAGCTCAGCTACATGATCTATGCGATCGGCGTCGTGATCGGCGGCAAGCGCTATTGGTTCAACGGCCGCAAGCATGTCCGGATGGGCGGCCCCTGGAAGATGTGGAAGGCGACGACCACGCTCTACGTCACCCTGCACGAAGGCGAGGACGAAACCGGGCCGATCGTCGCCGCCGGAATCCTCAGCCTCGGCGTGCCGGCGCTGATCAGCCTGGCCAAGACCTTCCACAGCGCCGGCTGCGTCGGAATCGGGCAGCGGCTGGGGGCGGTGTTCTCCTTCTTCCGCTTCTTCACCGGCCAGCTCGTCCGCCACTATATCACCCGGAGGCGCGTATGACCGCCGATCTCCGCGAGCCGCTCGCGCCGCATGCGCTCGAGGGGCTGATTCCGATCCGGGGAGCGAGTGCGTCATGAGCTGGGATTATGTGATCGTCGGCAGCGGCTTCGGCGGCGCCGTCTCCGCCTGCCGGCTGGCGGCGTGCGGCAAGAAAGTGCTGGTCCTCGAGCGCGGCCGGCGCTGGACGCCGGAGGAGTTTCCGCGCGACGCCAAGAGCGCGTGGGTGTGGGACCAGGACGCGCCGGAGCGCTGCAACGGCTGGATCGACCTGCGCATCATGGACCAGATGTGGGTCGCGCAGGGCGCCGGCGTCGGCGGCGGCTCGCTGATCTACGCCAACATCTCGATCGACGCGCCCGAATCGGTGTTCCAGAGCGGCTGGCCCTCGGCGATCAATTTGAATGTGCTCCGGCCTTATTACGACATGGCCGCCGACATGCTGAAGCCGGCCAAGGTGCCCGAGAATCAGTGGACCGAGCGGTTCAAGCTGATGCGCGACGCCGCGATCGCGATCGGCGAGGAGAAACGGCTGCGGGCGCTCGAGCTCGCCGTCACCTTCGACCCGGAATGGACCTATCAAAAGGAAAATGCCCGGGACGTCGCGAGCAGCAAGAAATGGATCAACGCGCAGGGCAAGGAGCAGGGGACCTGCGTCCATCTCGGCCTGTGCGACATCGGTTGCCCGGCGGGCGCGAAGAACACGCTCGACCTCAACTATCTCGCCGCGGCCGAAACCGCCGGCGCGACCATCCAGCCGAACAGCCTCGTCACCCATGTCTCCAGCCTCGGATCGACCTGGCGCGTCCATTACGACCATATCGACAGCGCCGCCGGAACCCGAGAATCCGCCTATGTCGACGCCAAGAGGGTGATCCTCGCCGCCGGCTCGATCGGCTCGACCGAGGTGCTGCTGCGCTGCCGCGACCAGTACCGGACCCTGTCGCGCCTCTCTCGCCACCTCGGCCGCGGCTGGAGCTCGAACGGCGATTTCCTGACGCCGGCGATCTACAAGGACCGCCTGGTCAATGCGAGCGAGGGCCCGACCATCACCGGCGCCATCGACTTCCTCGGCGGCGACTCGAACGGCGCGCGCTATTTCGTCGAGGATGGCGGCTTCCCGAACCTGCTGGAGCATTACATCAACAAGCGCCTCGGCTCCGCCTCGGTGTTCGCCGCCTTCGCGATGCGCCGGTTCAAGAAGATGCAGAAAGGGAGCCTGCGCGATCATATCATGCCCTGGTTCGGCCAGGCGATCGACGGCGCCGACGGCAAGCTCTATCTCGGCCGTTCCTGGCTGCGGCCCTGGCGGCGCCGGCTCAAGCTCGACTGGAATCCGGACCGCTCGGTGCTCAGCGTCCAGGGCATGGCCGACATGCACGTCAAGCTCAGCGAAGCGACCGGCGGCAAGGCGCTGCCGCCGCTCGCCTGGAAATATCTGCGCACGCTGATCACGCCGCACCCGCTCGGCGGCTGCAACATGGCCGCCTCGGCGGCGGGCGGCGTGGTGGACGACGAGTGCCGCGTGTTCGACCATGACGGCCTCTACGTCATGGACGGCAGCACGATCCCGCGCCCGATCGGCCTCAATCCGTCCAAGACCATCGCCGCCGTCGCCGAGCGGGCGGTTGAGAAGCTCTGCGCCGAAAAGGGCTAGGCGCCCATCCCGCCTCGGTCCGCGCCCGTCATTTCACGTCCCTAGTGATGCGCGATTGCGCACAGCCGCGCCCAGCCATAAGCGGGCGCATGGCGTCCGCAATCGCCCAGCCCCTGCCCGAATCGGCGCGTCCCGCCCGGGCGCGGCCGCTGAAGTGGCTGGTCTGGGGCTTTTGCCTGCTGCTCGTCGCCGGCATATGGTGGTTCGTCGTCGCTCAGACCGCGTTCGAGCGCCAGCTCGCGATCGACGACGCGATCATCCAGAACAACAACCGCGCGATCGCCTTCGAGCAATATGTCCGCCGCACCCTGGAGGCGGCGGACCTGGTCACCCGCTATGTGGGGAACCGCTATGCCCGCGGCGACGTCGGCAGCGAGTTCCGCGGCGTGCCCGGACGGCCGGCGATTATCTCCGGCAATGTCGCGCGCAACGGGACCTTTCTCAGCGTCAACGTTCTCGATCCCGAAGGCAATGTCGTCGCGACCTCGATCGCCCGGCCGCTGCCGGGGATCAACTTCGCCAACCATCCGGCCTTCCGCACCCATCTCGGCCGCGACGACGGCCGGCTGCACGTCAGCCGGCCGGTCTATGCGCCGCTGGTCAATCAGAACGTGATCTGGCTGACCCGCCGGCTCAACCATCCGGACGGCTCCTTCGCCGGCGTGATCGGGATCAACATCCTGCCCGAGCAATTCACCGCCTTCTATCGCGACGCCGAGGTGAATCCGCAGGACGTGATGGTGGTGACCGGCCTCGACGGGGTCGTGCGGGCGCGACGGATCGGGGGGACCTCGACCTCGGGCGAGGAGACGCGCAACGGCCCGATCACCCGCGCCCAGATCGGCGGGCAGACCAGCGGCACCGCGCTCATCGCGAGCCCGCGCGACCGGGTGATGCGCTATGTCAGCCATCGCCGGCTGAGCGATTATCCGCTGTTCGTCGCTTATGGCGTCCCGGAGGCGGAGGTGCTGGCCCCCCGGCTGCCGCGCGCCCGCATCTTCTTCGCCGGCGCCGGCCTGCTCAGCCTGCTCCTGATCGCCTTCGCCACCCTGTTCACCGTGCTTCTCGACCGGCGCGAGCGGCGCGCCGCCGAGATGGAGGCCACCAACCGGCGACTCCGCGAGGCCCAGCGGATCGGCCAGATCGGCGACTGGCATTACGATCTCGGCAGCGGCGAGACGGTCTGGTCGCCGCAGCTTCTCGCCATGTACGAGCGCGAGACGCTCGGCAGCCCGACCTTCGAGGAGTTCATGTCCTTCCTCACGCCGGACGGGCAGGCAGCGATCGACCAGGTCCATGCCGAAGCGATCCGGACCGGCGCGGCGCAGGAGGTCGAATATGCGATACGGCTGCCGAGCGGCACCGAATCCTACCATTGGAGCGCGGTGATCCCCGAGCTGGACGCGAACGGCAAGACGCTCGCCCTGCATGGCACCGATCAGGACATCAGCGCGCGCAAGGAACTCGACCGGCTGCAGACCCATGTCGCGCATCTCTCCCGGCTCGAGGCGATGAACGCGATGGCGGCGACGCTCGCTCACGAGCTCAACCAGCCGCTCACCTCGGCCTCCAACTATCTGTCCGGCAGCCGGCGACGGCTGAGGAGCGATGGCGAGGACGCGCTCGACGAGACGGAGGAGGGGTTGGCCGCGGCCGAGCAGCAGGTCCACCTCGCCGCCGACATCATCCGCCGGGTTCGCGACATGGTTTCCAACCGGCCGAAGGCGGTGGTCGTGGCGTCGCTGTCGCGGATCGTCGACGACGCGGTCGCTTTGATCGCGATGGCGAGTCCGTCGGCCAAGGTGAACGTGGTGAAGCGGATCGCCCCCGATGCCAGGACGGTGCGCGGCGACCGCATCCAGCTGCAGCAGGTGATGATCAACCTGCTCCGCAACAGCGTCGATGCGACCGAAGGCCTCGCCGCGCCCGAGATCGTGGTCACGAGCCGGAGCGATGGCGCGGGCGGCATCGTCATCTGCGTTTCCGACAATGGCGCCGGCTTCAGCCAGCCCGAACGCGAGCGCTTCTCGCCCTTCGCGACGACCAAGGAATCCGGGCTCGGCCTGGGCCTTTCGATCTCGCGCACGATCATCGAATCGCACGGCGGACGGATCTGGACCGAGGAGCCGGAAAAAGACGGCGCGCGAGTCTGCTTCACCTTGCCCGCGCCGCGCCGGCAAGCGGACCGCGAGGGCGGCGAGCGCGGCAAGGGTTAGGGAAAAGTGGAGGTGGGCGCAGTATGGAGATAACAATTCTCCGAGGCAATTTCCCTGATATCCGGCAATCTACAGGGAAAACCTCCATTTTTGCAGGTGGCTGTGGCTCCAGGGACCTCCTAGAGGTCGGTTTTCCGCGCATTCTCTAGCCATTTCCCTGGCGAACCAAACAGGGAATCGTATTCAGGCAACAGTGAACAGGTCAGCTGCGAATAGGGTCGTCATGAACCGGGGAAGGGTTGGACATCGCCGGGCAGCCGATATGCCAATCGCTGCCCCAGGATCAATGGCAGCTTTCCGCCGATAGTGTTGAAAAACTCGGCCTTGCGCCGGTGACTCGCCTCTGATTCAATCGTCCTGCACGGGACGGGAGGCGAGCCGATGATGGGCGAGCGGACGGTGATGCAGGAGGCGCTGTTCTACAGCTTCAGCC